>CANPTO010000001.1 GCA_947577025.1 uncultured Clostridiaceae bacterium
TCATTTTCTGCAAATCCATCCATTTCTACTAGTAATTGATTTAATGTTTGCTCTCTTTCATCATGTCCTCCACCTAGTCCTGCTCCTCTTTGACGTCCTACTGCATCTATTTCGTCTATGAATATGATACATGGTGCTTTTTTCTTTGCTTCTTCAAATAAATCCCTTACTCTTGATGCTCCAACTCCTACAAACATTTCAACAAAGTCTGAACCACTTATAATGAAAAATGGTACTCCTGCTTCTCCTGCTACTGCTTTTGCTAAAAGCGTTTTACCTGTTCCTGGAGGTCCTACAAGTAGTACTCCTTTTGGTATTCTTGCTCCCATGTCTGTGAATTTTTTTGGATTTTTTAAGAATTCTACTATTTCTTCTAATTCTTCTTTTTCTTCGTCTACACCTGCTACATCTTTAAATGTTACTCTTGCTTTGTCTTGTGGACCTAACATTCTTGCTTTGCTTTTTCCAAATGTCATTGTTTTATTTCCATTATTTTGATTTCCATTCATTAATATAAACCAAAATACTAGGAATATTATTAGTATTCCAAATGGTGTAAGTAGACTTAAACCTATCATTAATATAGATTCTGATTTTTCTGTTACTTTTATACTTTGTGTTTTCATTGGATCTGATAGGCTATCCATCAAGCTGTCTATACTTGGTATGTTGACTTCTTTTGGATTGTTTTCATTTTTTAATGTTACTTGTGCCTTTTTTCCATCTGATGATATTTCTAATTCTTTTACATCGCCAGTTTCAATTTTAGCTATTAATTCTGAATATGAAAGTTCATTACTTCCACTTCCTAAAATTGATGTGATTAATACTATGAAAATTATTAATATAATTAACCACATTGCTAAAGTTTTTATACTATTTTTCACTTTTTTTCCTCCTTTGTTATAACAGATGTCAGAGGTCAGAAATCAGAGGTCATATACCTCATGTTTCAAAATGCACCTATATTCTACCAGAGTCATAACTATTATTTTTCTATTTTCACATATTTTAAAGCTACTTATCATTATATAACATATATTTTTTACTAATTCAATAGTTTTTTATATGTCTTTTTCTTTACAAAAATGAACGATTTGTAAGTGCTTACGGATGCTATAGATTGTGGGGGTAGCGCTTCTCGATACCCAAACTTCGAAGAAATTACTCTATATTTATATTTCCTCCATAGATTAGGTATTTTAGGTCGCCCTTTAGTAGCGACCCCTATGACATTCTTTTTATCTTTATTGTTTTATAAAATGTACTTTTCCTTGATTTACCATTACCTTTATATTTTTATTTGGTGTTAGGTATTTGTTTCCTATATTATTACTACATAGTTTTACTAGGTCTTCAATATGTACCTTTTCTATGTTTTTGCTTGTTCCTAGTACTCTACCAATAGTATATAGCATTAGTCTATTTTTTATTACTAAATCTAGCTTATTAAATTTTTTTAAGTCTAATATTATTTTGTTTTTACTTTCTAATTCATTATTCCCTAGCATTTCACTAATTAAAACTTGTTTATAACTTTCTTGTACTTTGTTTTCAATAAAACTATTTTCATTTGCTGCAAGCTCTGATAATTTATTTAGTGCAGATATTATATTAGGGTTAAAATTTTCTTTTATATATGGAATTAATAAGTTTCTTATTTTATTTCTTGTATATATATTTTCCATATTACTTTTATCTATTTTGGGTTGTAAATTTTGTTCTTCACAATACTCTTCAATTTCAGTTCTAGTACATTCTATTAAGCTTCTTATATATTTATTTTCTCTAATTGGCTCTATTCCTTTTAGCCCTGATGTTCCAGCTCCTCTAATTATATTCATAAGTACAGTTTCTGCATTATCATTTGCATTATGGGCTGTTGCTATTTTATTTGCATTTACTTGTTTTAATACCTCATCAAAAAAAGAATACCTTACTTTTCTTCCTGCTTCTTCTGTTCCTATTTTATCTCTTTTTGCAATTTCTTCTACTTTTTCTTTTTTTATGAAACACTCAATATTGTTTTCATTACAAAAGTTTTGTACATATTTAGTTTCTTCATCTGCTTCAGCTCTTATCATATGATTTATATGTGCAACTGCTATATCGAATTTTAAATTTGAATTTTTTCTTATATTTATAAGCGAATTTAATAAAGCCATTGAATCTGGTCCCCCAGAAACACCAACAACTATATTATCCCCGTTTTTAATTAGTTCATACTTTTTTATTGTGCTTAGTATCTTTTTTTCTAGCATTTTAACTCCTTTGTTTTGTTCAATAAAATTCAATGTAGGGTTAGCGCCGTCCGCTGTCCGCTCTTCGAAGAAATTACCCTATAATATTTATTTTTCAGGTAATTTCGTTGGAGCCACGGACAGCGGACGGCGCTGCCCTTACATTGAATCTAAAATTTCTATTTCAAATGGGCGTAATTTACGTAAATTCTCTTTGGTATTCCTTACCGATTAAGCCCCTACATTAATTTAATTATTCCCTATAACGCTCTATATTTACAAATTTCGTATAATTTCCCAACCAACGTAATTCTACTGTTCCTGTTGAACCTGCACGGTGTTTTGCTAGTATTACTTCAGCAGTGTCTTTTTTATCACTATCTTCGTTATAATAGTCATCTCTGTATAAAAACATTACTATGTCTGCATCTTGCTCTATAGCTCCAGATTCACGAAGGTCTGATAGCATTGGTCTATGGTCTGGACGTTGCTCTACAGCTCTTGATAACTGTGACAAGGCTATTACTGGTACATTTATTTCTTTTGCTAATATTTTTAGTGAACGGCTTATTTCTGAAATCTCCTGTTCACGTGAGCTACCGCGTTTTCCGCTTCCTTGTATTAGTTGTAAGTAATCTATAACTACTAAACCTATATGTTGCTCTATGCTTAGTTTTCTACATTTTGCTCTTATTTCCATTATAGATATTCCTGGTGTGTCATCTATAAATATTTTTGATTCTGAAAGTATTCCTGATGCGTCTGCAAGTTTTGCCCATTCTTCATCATCTATTTTACCTGTTCTTACTTTATTGCTATCTACCATTGCTTCACTACATAAAATTCTGTTTACCATTTGCTCTTTTGACATTTCTAAGCTAAATATTGCAACTGGTGCATTTCCTCTTGTTGCTGCATATGTTGCTATATTTAATGCAAAAGCAGATTTTCCCATTGCTGGACGCGCTGCAACTAGTATTAATTCAGAGCCATGAAGTCCTGCTGTTTTATAGTCTAAATCTGCAAAACCTGTTGGTACTCCTGTTATATGTTGTTTTTGATTATATAATTGTTCAAGCTGTGTAAATGTATCTACTAAAATATCTTTAATATTTGAATAACCTTTTTGGTTCCTTGATTGAATTGTATCAAATATCTTTTTTTCTGCTTGATCCATTAAAAATTCTACATCTTGTGTTTCATCATAACCTAACTTTATTATGTCATTTGCAGTTTTTATTAAATTTCTAAGTATTGATTTTTCTTCTACTATTTTTATATATTTATCTACATTAGAAGTTGTAGGAACTTTATCTGTAAGCTGGGCTAAATATTCAAGACCTCCAATAGTATCTAATTTTCCCATGCTAGAAAGTTCTGATTTTAAAGTAATAATATCTATTGGCTCTGCTCTATTGTACAAGTTTAGTATAGCTTCGTATATTATTCTATTATCTTCCCTATAAAAATCTTCTTTCTTTAGTACTTCTATTGCAGATATTATTGCCTCTTTGTCTGTAATCATACTTCCTATAACTGCTTGCTCAGCTTCTGTATCATGTGGTGGTACTTTTCCTAGTTCCATCTCCTTGCTCCTTCCCCAAAATAAAAATTATTCATTATTCACTATTCATTCTTTCATTATTCATTAAATTTTAATTAATAATGAATAGTGAATGATGAATAATGAATAATTTTTAACCAATGACATTTACTTTCAATTTTGCTATTACACCCTCATATAGTTTAACATCAACTGTTCTTGTTCCTATAACCTTTATTGTTTCACTTAAATTTATTTTCTTTTTATCTACATCTATGGCATATTGTGTTTTTAAGTTTTCTGCTATTTCTTTTGCAGTTACTCCTCCAAATATTTTTCCATTTTCTCCTGCTTTTACTTTTATTGTTAGTGTTATATTTTTTATTTTATCTGCTAGCTTTATTGCTTCTTCTTTTTGCATATCTTTTCTATATTGATTTGATTCTTGTTTTGCTTTTAAATTTCCTAAATTTCCCGTGGTTGCCTCTACTGCTAATTTCTTTGGAAATAAATAATTTCTTGCATAACCATCATTTGCATTTATAATTTGATCTTTTTTACCTACACCTTTTATATCTTGTAATAAAATAACTTTCATATTATCTACCTCCATTTTTATATATTGTTATTTACTGTACTATATATTTCTATATTTTAGCTTAAAAATGTTTATTTTTCAAGTGTTTCATAGTAATTATATAAAAAACAAGAATAAAATTTTCTAAGCTCATTACACAGTATATCATATCTGTAATTCCCTACGGTCAAACAGCTATGAAATCTTCGCTAAGATTTCTTAGTCGTAGCATTTTAATGCGTACGAATAAGTTATACTTTCTTTTGAAAATAAAATATGTTAAATTTTATTTTCACTTCGAGTTGCGTAACTAAAAAGTTTCATAGGGTTTCCTAAGAATATAAAAAATTAGATTTAAGTCAATTTTTAACTTAAATCTAATTTTTTTATGAGACTTTTTTACAGCCATTTATTATTCATTTTGTACTGCTTTTTAGTTCTTCATAAGCTTTTTCTTCTTTGTTTAGTTCATCGTTTATTGCTTTTACAATTTTTCTATTTGTCCAATCTGGGTTTTCTTTTAACATTCTTTCGTATTTTTCTTTTACGATTTTGTATTTGCATTCATCTGAAATTAACATTTTTATGTCTGCATTTACTACGCTTTCTTCTTTTTTATCTAATACATAGCCAGTTTCTAATTTTTCACCACAAATTAGGCAATTTGCCTTTACCCAGTAATAGTTTGAACATTGGAACATAATTATTACTGGATGTGAACAGTTTCTTCTAATTTCACTAAGTTTCGCCTGTAACTCGTTAATTTTTTGTTCTAATCCTTCTCTCCGATAAATTGTTTTCATTTTTTGCATACTTTTTACCTCCATACGCTAATTTAATAGTCGAAAGAATGAAAATCTTTTCCAATTATTCTACTACTTTCGTATTTATCAAGTATTGGATCTATTAGTACTTTTTCTGCTATTATAGTAGAGTTTTCCATACTTATTTTTGAACTTTCACCTCTAACCCACAGCATACCCTTTACTGTTAATTTTGTGTTCTTTAAAAGTATTTTCCCTTGAAGAATTACATCTCCTTCAATAAACCGTTCCTCATCTATTAATTGTAAATCATTAATAGTTTTTATAGTTTCTTGCAATTGCAGTCTCTCCTTTCTATAAACACACATTATTGTTACCAAAGCCATTATATCATATTAAATTTAAATATGCAAGAGGCACACAAGGTGGAACAAGGGACGCCCCTTTTCGTGCTAAAATTGCATGAAAAGGAGCGTCCCTTGCGTACTTCCTTGCGTATCCATTGCCTGTTAATTTAGTATTTCTTCAAAATATTCGTTTATTTTATTTATTAATTCTTGCTTTACTTCTTCAGTATTCATTCCTTCTACTTGTGCTCCTGCTAAGGTTATGTGTCCTCCTCCTCCGAAGTTTTTCTAGTATTACTTGTACATTTATGTCTCCTATCGAACGTCCACTTATACATACTTTATCTCCTATGTTCCCTATTACAAATGATGCTGTTATATCACTTATTGTTAATAATTCATCTGCTGCTTTTGCACATACTATGTTGGCTTGTTTGTCCTTTTCATTGTATGTTGATATTCCTATTGTCCCTTTTATTATTTCAGTTTTGTTTATTATTTCTGATATTTTATTATATGTTTGTAGGTCACTTTGGAACCATTTCTTTATTTTTATTATATCTATTCCACATTTTCTTAAAAAAGCTGCTGCTTCAAATGTTCGTACTCCAGTTTTAAATGTGAAATTCTTTGTGTCCATCATTATTCCTGCATATAACCCTTCTGTTTCTATTGTGCTTAGCTTAATGTCTTTTTCTGAGTATTCTATAAGTTCTGTTACTAATTCACAAGCAGATGAGGCATATACTTCATGAAATGTAAGTATCGCATTTTCTATAAAATCTGTACCTCTTCTATGGTGGTCTATTATTACTATTTTATTTGTTTCTTCTAATAACTCTGGTACTTCTACATAGCTGCTTTTATGGGTGTCTACTATAACTAATAGTGTTTCTGTATTTGTTTTTTCTATCGCTTCTTCTTTTCCTATTATTATTCCTTCATATTCCTCATTTTCTTTTGCAGTTTGTATAAAACTGTCTAAGCCTGCACTTGCTACCTCATTTACTATGTATGCTTCTTTTCCTATAGTTTTTGCCATACGGTATATTCCAAATGCAGATCCAATTGCATCTATATCACTGTTGGCATGACCCATTATTATTACATTTTCAGCTTCGTGTATTAACTCTTCTAATGCATGTGCTACTATTCTTGCTTTTACTCTTGTTCTTTTTTCTACCTCTTGTGTTCTTCCTCCAAAAAATGTATATTTTTCATCTTTCCTTATTATTGCTTGGTCTCCACCTCTTCCTAGTGCAATGTCTATACATCCTTGAGCTGATTTATATTTTTGGTAGTTCGTTTCTCCTTCATTCGAAATTGCTATGCTTAAAGTTGACTTTAGTTTTCCTGGTATTGATATTTCTTTTATTTTATCTAATATAGTAAATTTTTCTGCCTCTAGTTTAGCCAAATATTGTTGCTCTAATATTACAATAAATGTATCCCTTTCTGACTTTACTATTAAACCTTTAAATTCACTTGCCCAATCATATAAGCTTTTTTCTATTGTAGCTGTAATTATTGCTCTATCCTCTGCTGAAACTCTTTGCATTATTTCTTCATAGTTGTCTATCATTATTACTCCTACACATATTTGAGAATTATTATATTTTCTTTCTAATTCTATGTTTTGTGTTTCATCTATAAAGTATAAGCTTAACATGTATTCTGTTGTTTCTTGACTTTTAGATGATTTTACATATTCGCCCAATATAGTATATGTTTTGTTTCCTATTTCTATTTGCTTTTTTATTAGTTCTTTTAGTTCCTTTTTATTTTCTTCACTACTATTTTCTATTTCTAGTTTTAGCTCTTTTATAATATTATTTAAGTGTGTGTTAATATCTATATTAGCAAATTCTTTAATAAACTTTGAACTTTTCCATATGATATTCCCATCTGTTTCTATTACTATTAGTGGAAATGGTGAGTTTATTAGTGTGCTTTTTGCTGCATTGTCTACTGTTATACTTAAGTCTTTTATATGGTCTGAAAGTTCCATTCTTCTTTTGTTGTTTGTCCAATATGCATACATTACTATTAGCACAAATATTAATATTGCGGGCATTATAAAACGATGTTCATAAAAACATATTGCTATTAATAATATTGCTATTATTAATAAATATATTTTTGTTTTTGATACCAATTTATCAAAAACCTTTACATTATTGTTTTTAGGCATATAAATCTCCTTTTTATTTTTTCTTTACACATACTATAATTTTACTATTTTTCCAGCATTTTGTCAAATGTTTTTGCGTTTTATGTAAATTTTGTTGATTTTACATTATTTATATGATATACTTTTATGTAACTATAACAATAATGTTTTTAAAGAAAGGAATTAAGTGTATGAAAAGAAGAAATTTCGCCGTACAATTTATTTCAAATCAGATCATTAATGATCGGCCTATAGGCATCTTTGTAGCCAGTTTTGATAACTGCTATTTTGGAACTGTTTGGTATGACTATATGGATCATTCTTATGTGTTTGCTCATACTATAAAAAACTACGAAGCTATTTTTAATATTCAGTTTATGCATCAATATGATGAGATAATTGACAGTATTTGCTATCTCATTGCAGATCACATTTACGAAAAAATGGAAGTCTCTGAGCCTAAGGACCCTAGCTTCGATGTACAGTTTATTTCAAATGAGATAAGTGGTAATACACCAATAGGTACTTATGTGGCAACGTATGATGATTATTATATAGCTACGGTTAAATATAATTATTTTTCTAATAATTCTGTATTTACATATACAAATAGCCCTATAAGAGATCTTTTTTACGCTAAAGATAAGGTAGATGATATTTGCAATTTAATCAAGAAACATATTTCTGAAAACATGTATAATTTTTGATATCTTTAGTTATAACAATTATATTGTTAATTATATTAGTTGGGCTACTTCACTTGGCTCTCAAATTCGTGTATGGATTTTCGAGGGCGAGCTAAACTAATACACTAATAAAACTCTAACCATATTTAGTTAGAGTTTTTATTATCATTTCATTTAATAAATTTATCCATATATTCTATAAAAAATAGTGGTATATTTATAATTTTTCCGTCTCTACTTAGATTGTTCATTGATAGTCTTACTGATATTTCTTTGTTATATTTCTCATTATATCTAGTTAAACTAATGTTATTAGTCGATTTATTTGATTTTACTTCTACAGGAATTATATTATTTTTGTATTGAATTACAAAATCTATTTCATGTCTATCAAAAGTAAAATAATTTGGTATATTATCAAAAACAATATTTAGCATGTTTAATACATAGTTTTCTGTAAAAGCTCCTTTGAATTCTTTAAAAAGTTTATCTCCCTCTACAACTATTCTGCTATCTAGATTTGCCATTCTTCTAAGTAAACCAATGTCATTCATATATATTTTAAAAGAACTTAAATCGTTGTAAGCTTTTAATGGGAAGTTTGTTTCTTTTACATTATATATTTTATAAATTAAATTTGCATCATTTAGCCAATTTAGTGCGTTTTCGTACTCTCTTGCTCTTGCTCCTTCTTTTATGGTTTGATATAAAAATTTTTTATTTTCTTTTGCAAGTTGTGATGGTATGCTATTCCATATTAATGATATTTTATTTGCCTCACTGTTTTGCGTATGCTTTGAAAAATCGCTTTCATACGCTTTTAATATATTTTCTTGAACTTTGTTTACTTGCTCCATATCTTTTTCTTCTACCCAAATTTTAACTGCTTCTGGCATTCCTCCTATTATAAAATAGGCTTTTAGTTTTTCTTCTAATTGGTAAAAAAATATATCTGGTATTTCGTTTACTTCTTTTAATGATTTCATATATTCTACTAAGTTTTCACAGTTGTCTGCTATTAAAAATTCACTAAATGTCATTGGGTACATATTTAAAAAGTCTACTTTTCCTACTGGAAATGATGTATGTGATAACCTAATTCCTAGCAAGCTTCCTGCACAGACTATATGATATTCATTTGCTTCTTCTTCAAAATATTTTAAACTGTTTAAGGCATTTGGACATTCTTGTATTTCGTCAAAGATTATTAATGTTTTTTCTGGTAATATTGCTTTTCCATATATGAATGCTAATTGTTCTAATATTCTTTTTGGATCTTTCGTGTTTACAAATAAGTTATATAAGTTTTCGTCATGGTCAAAGTTAAAATATGCAACTCCTTCATAGTTTTCTTCTCCAAATTGTTTTAAAATATAAGTTTTCCCAATTTGTCTTGCGCCTTTTAATATTAGTGGTTTTCTATATTTACTTTCTTTCCATGCTACTAATTTTTCTGATATAAATCTTTTCAAATTAATCATCCCCTATAATTAATATATATCAATTCTATATTAATTATACTATTTTATCACATTTTTGTAAAGTTTTTGTTTGTTAAAGTCACGTTTTTGTAATAAATTTTATATATTTATTCACACTTTTGTAGGAGTTTTCGTGAATTTTACCGCATTTTTACATTTATGTACTTTTTTTACAAATCTTATTATTGCATAAGTTAAAACTCCAACTCATCAATTGGAGTTGGAATTCTTTATTTATTCTAAAATATCAGCATGTGTGCCTGTATCTACTAGTAGCAATATTAATTTATCTTTTTCTATTTTGTAAATTAATAGACAATCTGGTAGTATATGGCAATCGTAATATCCTGAATATTTTCCCTTTAACGGATGGTTTTTATATTTTGCTGGTAATGTTTCTTCATTTACTAATATATCTACTACTTCTTCTAATAACTTCATATTATATCCGTCTTTTATATGCTTTTTTTAGTCCTTGTTTGTATTTATTAGTAACTTCAATTTTATACATTATTTCACTCCTCTTTTAATATATCCTCTACCATCTCTTTCGCATTTGTATATGTTTTGTTTTCTTTTCTTTTGCTTCTTTTTCTATTTTGTGCAAGTCTATTTTACTATAATCATGAACATGACCATATTCACATATATACGAACCATTTCCATCTTCTATTTCAATATTTTCTCTTCTTTTTACTATAAATAGTATTCCATTATTTAGCTTTACTTGATGTAAAAACATATTAATTGCTTCACTTAATGATATACCTAAATCTGCTAAAATTGGAACTACTTCTTCTTTTATTTTTTGGTCTATTCTAACAGTTGTCATCTTAATCACCTCTTATCTCTATTTGTATACATTTTTTTATTAATAACCATTTTTTGTATTGTAGGGGTGTGACCTCTAATTCCTCCCGTTTTTAGGAGACCTTGCTATACAGTAATTTCTTTTGAGCTAGGTAAACACAAGGCTTACTCTCTACATATATATCAAATATTAACTGCGAATTGTAACAAATTCTTATATCATTTCATATTCTTTTCTTTCATTTTCCATAATATATTGTTCTTTTCTTGTTTATGTGTTATAATATAAATAGAACTATAATAAAATTGTTTTGTAGAAAAGGAGATTGTACTATGAAAGACTTCAGTGTGCGGATAGTATCAAAAGACATTATTAATGGAGAGCCTCTGGCTACATGTGCGGTAACAACTTATGATAATCGATATTTTGCAACCGTTAGATATAATTACTTTACTAACGATTGTAAAGCAATTGACCTCATTGATTCAGCCGATATACAGCTGTTGTTCGGTATTAAAACTTTAGATGAATATGATACTTTAATTGCTCTTATGTATGTTAGCGTTTTTGATACTATTTCTAAGGGAATTATGTCGAATTAATTTTCAATCAACCACAAAAATCACTCCAAATTGGAGTGATTTTTGTAGTTTATTCTGCTACTACTTCTTCGGCATCTTCTTCGCTTTCTTCTACTGGTAGTTGGTCGTTTTCTGTGCTTATTCTTGTGTTTTTGTATTTTGCTAGACCTGTTCCTGCTGGTATTAGTTTTCCTATGATAACGTTTTCTTTTAGTCCTATTAGCTCGTCTACTTTTCCTTTTATTGCAGCTTCTGTTAATACTCTTGTTGTTTCTTGGAATGATGCTGCTGATAGGAAGCTGTCTGTTGCTAAAGATGCTTTTGTTATTCCTAGTAATACTCGTTTTCCTGTTGCTGGACGTTTTCCTTCTGCTATGGCTCTTTCGTTTATGTCTTTGAATTCGTACATGTCTACTAGTGAACCTGCAAATAGGTGTGTATCTCCATTGTCTTCTACTCTTACTTTCTTAAGCATTTGTCTACCTATTACTTCTACGTGTTTGTCGTTTATATCAACACCTTGGTTTCTATATACTTTTTGTACTTCTTGTACTAAGTAGTTGTAAACTCCTTCTGGTCCCTTGATTAAAAGCAATTCGTTTGGATTTATTGAACCTTCTGTAAGTGGCTGACCTGCTTTTACTTCGTCTCCTTCTTTTACTTTTAGTTTTGAACCAAATGGTATTACATATGTTTTACTATCATCGCTTGATGTTACTACAAGTTCTTTCTTTTTCTTGTTTTCTTGTAGTTTTACTCTACCATCTATTTCTGTTATTATTGCAACACCCTTAGGTTTTCTTGCTTCAAATAACTCTTCAACCCTTGGAAGACCTTGTGTTATGTCGGCAACTCCGGCAACACCACCTGAGTGAATTGTTCTCATTGTAAGCTGTGTACCTGGCTCACCTATTGATTGCGCAGCTATTATTCCTACTGCTTCACCAATGTCTGCTTCTTGCTGACTAGATAGACCCATACCATAACATTTTGAACATACTCCGTTTTTTGTTCTACATCCAAATACTGAGCGTACTCTTACTGTTTCTATTCCAGCAGCTACTATTTTGTCTGCTAGCCCAGCTGTAATCATTGTATCTGGAGTTACTATTACTTCTTTTGTTTCTGGGTTTACTATGTCTTCTAGTGGGTATCTTCCTGTTATTCTTTCTTCTAAGCTTTCTATTACTTGGTTTCCGTCTTTTATTGCTGTAAGTTCTATTCCATCATGTGTTCCACAGTCATGTTCTCTTACTATAATATCTTGTGATACGTCTACTAATCTTCTTGTTAGGTATCCTGAATCGGCTGTTCTTAACGCTGTATCTGAAAGACCTTTACGAGCACCATGGGCAGATATGAAGTATTCTAGAGCATCTAGACCTTCTCTGAATGATGATTTGATTGGTATTTCGACTGTTCTACCTGTTGTACTTGCCATAAGTCCACGCATACCTGCTATTTGTTTTAATTGGTCTAAGTTACCACGGGCACCTGAGTCTGACATGACATATAATGGGTTTAGTTTGTCAAAGTTGTTTTTCATGGCAACACTGACATCACTTGTAGCTTTTTCCCATATTTTAATTACTGATTGGTATCTTTCCTCTTCTGTAATTAAACCACGTTTGTATTGTTTTAATACATTTGCTACTTCTTTTGATGCATCTTCTAATATTGTTTTCTTTTCTTCTGGAACTTTTGCATCTTCTATTGAAACTGTTATACCACTTGTTGTTGAATGTTTAAAACCTGATGCTTTAATGTAGTCTAATAGTTCGGCTGTTCTTGATAGTCCATGTTTTTCTATACATTTTCCTACTATTTTTCCTAACATTTTCTTGTTTGTTACAAAGTTTATTTCTGGTTCAAATTCATTTTCTGGATTGCTTCTGTCTACAAAGCCTAAATCTTGTGGTATTTCTTTATTGAATATTATTCTACCTACTGTTGTTTCAACTTTTTTATGTCTTTCATTTCCTTCTTCATCTATTTTGCTCATTCTTACGAATATTTTAGCATGCATTCCTACTTCTTTATTTTCGTAAGCCATTATTGCTTCTTCTGGAGATGAGAAGTAGTTTCCTTCTCCAATTTCACCTTCTACTTCCATTGTTAGGTAGTAGTTTCCTAATATCATATCTTGTGATGGTACTGTTACTGGCTTACCATCTTGTGGTTTTAGTAAGTTGTTTACTGATAACATTAAGTATCTTGCTTCTGCTTGTGCTTCTGGTGATAGAGGTAAATGTATAGCCATTTGGTCACCATCGAAGTCAGCGTTGAAGGCTGTACATACTAATGGGTGTAATTTTATTGCTCTTCCTTCTACTAGTACTGGTTCGAATGCTTGAATACCTAGTCTATGTAGTGTTGGAGCACGGTTTAACATTACTGGATGGTCTTTTATAACTTCTTCTAATATATCCCATACTTCTGGGCGAAGTTTTTCTACCATTCTTTTTGCATTTTTTATGTTGTGTGCTATTCCTCTTTGTACTAATTCTTTCATTACAAATGGTTTGAATAGTTCTACTGCCATTTCTTTTGGAACACCACATTGATATATTTGTAGTTCTGGTCCTACTACGATAACTGAACGTCCTGAGTAGTCAACACGTTTTCCTAGCAAGTTTTGACGGAAACGTCCTTGTTTTCCTTTTAGTAGGTCTGATAGAGATTTTAATGCTCTATTTCCAGCTCCTGTTACTGGTTTTCCCCTTCTTGAGTTATCTATTAGGGCATCTACTGATTCTTGTAGCATTCTTTTTTCGTTTCTTTTTATTATTTCTGGTGCTCCTAATTCTATTAGTCTTTTTAGTCTGTTGTTTCTGTTTATAACTCTTCTATATAGGTCGTTTAAGTCTGATGTTGCAAATCTACCACCATCTAATTGTACCATTGGTCTTAATTCTGGTGGAATAACTGGTACAACATTCATTACCATCCATTCAGGTCTGTTTCCTGATAGTCTAAATGATTCTACTGTGTCTAGTCTTTTTATTAGTTTTGCTTTCTTTTGCTCACTTGCTTTTTCTAGTTCTTTCTTTAGGCTTTCTGATAATTTATCTAAGTCGATTTCTTTTAGTAGTTTTTCTAGAGCTTCTGCTCCCATTTCTGCTTTAAAGCTTCCATATCCATATTTTTCTACTGCTTCATGATATTCTTTTTCTGTTAGTACTTGGCATTTCATTAACCCTGATGTTCCTTTGTCTGTTACTATGTATGATGCAAAGTATATTATTTTTTCTAGGTTTCTTGGTGATATGTCTAGCATTAATGCTATTCTACTTGGTATTCCTTTGAAGTACCAAATATGTGCAACTGGTGCTGCAAGCTCAATATGCCCCATTCTTTCACGTCTTACTTTTGATTTTGTTACTTCTACTCCACATCTGTCACAGACAATACCTTTATAACGAACTCTTTTATATTTACCACAGTGGCATTCCCAGTCTTTTGTTGGTCCAAATATTCTTTCACAAAATAGACCATCTTTTTCTGGTTTTAGAGTTCTATAGTTAATGGTTTCAGGTTTTTTTACTTCTCCTTTTGACCATTCTCTTATTTTTTCATCTGATGCTAATCCTATTTTTATTTTATCAAATATTTCTAATTCATCCACTATCTTTTTAGCCCCCTTAATTTTAATAATGAAGAGTGAATAATGAATAGTGAATAATCTTTGCTCTTTAACCACGTAAGATCCGTATTCAAACATTCATTATTAAAATTAATTATTCATTATTAATTATTCATCATTCATTCTTCATTTTTATAATTCATAATTTTGGCTTTCATTAAAATTCAAAAATAATCCACTGCTGTGCAATTTTTCTTGTCTATTTTTTTATCTCGTTTGAAAATATTTAATTAATTATTTATTTTTGTTTTCGGTGTGTTTCCGATTGGGGACAGTTCCTAATCTAGCCAGATTATTTTGGTTTTTTGGCTTGAAATTCTTCTCTATCTTGTTTCCGATTACGAACCGTCCCCAATCTACTGCCCAATCTATTTTAATTGTTCGTAATAGTTTTAGTTTTGTATTCCTAGGTCGCCCAAAGTGCGACCACTACAACCATAATAATTTGTTCCATATCTAATCAATTCAAATTTCTACTGTAGGGGTCGCACTTTGGGCGACCCAAGGAACTACATTAATTTTATTCTAGTCCATCATTGTCTAAATTGTCTTCTGCTAGGTCTGTGCCAAAAATTTCTGCGTCGTCGTCGTCATCTAATTCTGTAAATAACTCGTCGTCGTCCATAATATCTTCGTCTACGTCTAATAGCATTGGTTCGTTGTCTTCGTCTATTTCTATATAGTTTTCATCTAGGTCATTTTGTTCTAGTACGTCTTCTCCTATTTTTGCTTCTTCATAGTCTATTCCTTCGTCGATGTGTTCTTTTATTTCTAGTTCTTCATCGTCTTGTGAGTATAAACGTATGTCTAATCCTAGCGATTGAAGTTCTTTTATTAATACTTTGAAACTTTCTGGTACTCCTGGTTCTGGTACATTTTCACCTTTTACTATTGCTTCATATGTTTTTACACGTCCAACAACGTCGTCTGATTTTACTGTTAGCATTTCTTGAAGTGTATATGCTGCTCCATATGCTTCTAATGCCCAAACTTCCATCTCTCCGAAACGTTGTCCACCGAATTGTGCTTTACCTCCTAGTGGTTGTTGTGTTACTAGTGAGTATGGTCCTGTTGAACGAGCATGTATTTTGTCGTCTACTAAGTGATGTAGTTTTAACATGTACATTACTCCAACTGTTACTGGACTATCAAATTTTTCTCCTGTACGTCCATCTATTAGTATTGATTTTCCATCTTCTCTTAAACCTGCTTCTTTTAGTAACTCTTTTATTTCTTCATCTGATGCACCGTCAAATACTGGTGTTGCTACTTTCCAGCCAAGTAGCCTTGCTGCCATACCTAAGTGAACTTCTAGAACTTGACCTAAGTTCATACGTGATGGTATACCTTGTGGGTTTAATACTATATCTACTGGTGTTCCATCTTCTAAGAATGGCATGTCTTCTACTGGTAATATTCTTGAAATAACACCTTTGTTACCATGACGTCCAGCCATTTTATCTCCAACTGATATTTTTCTTTTTGTTGCTATATAACAACGTATTACTTGATTTACTCCAGGCCCTAATTCATCTGAATTTTCTCTAGTAAATATTTTTACGTCTACTATTGTTCCTGCTTCTCCATGTGGTACTCTTAAAGATGTATCTCTTACTTCTCTTGCTTTTTCTCCAAATATTGCACGAAGTAGTCTTTCTTCTGCTGTTAATTCTGTTTCTCCTTTTGGTGTTACTTTACCTACTAGAATGTCTCCTGGTCTTACTTCTGCTCCTATTCTTATTATTCCGTTTTCATCTAAGTCTTTTAGTCCGTCATCTCCAATATTTGGTATATCACGAGTTATTTCTTCTGGTCCTAATTTTGTGTCACGGCATTCACAGTCATATTCTTCTATATGTATTGATGTGTATACGTCTTCTTTTACTAGTCTTTCACTTATTAATACAGCGTCTTCGTAGTTGTAACCTTGCCATGTTGTAAATGCTATTAATACATTTCTTCCTAGTGCCATTTCTCCATCTTTTGTAGATGGTCCATCTGCTAGAATATCTCCTTCATTTACTTTTTCACCTCTTGCTACTACTGGTCTTTGGTTTATACATGTACCACCATTTGTTCTTTTGAACTTGCGTAGTTTGTATATATCTATTGTTCCTTTTTTATTTCTTACTTGTACTTCATCTGAACTTACTTTTTCTACAACACCTTCATTTATTGCTGTAACTGTAATTCCAGAGTCTTTTGCTGCTCTATATTCTATACCTGTACCTACTATTGGTGCTTCTGGTATTAATAGTGGAACTGCTTGACGTTGCATGTTAGAACCCATTAGTGAACGTTTAACGTCATCGTGCTCTAAGAATGGTATCATTGCTGCTGCTACTGATACTAATTCTTTTGGTGAAACGTCTACATAGTCTACATCTTCTTTATCAACCTCTGTTATTTCTGTTCTATTACGTACTTTTATTCTTTTATGTATAAATCTTCCTTCTTCATCTAGTGGCTCTGAGGCTTGAGCTATTATGTAGTTGTCTTCTTTGTCTGCTGACATATATTCAACTATATCTGTTACTTTTCCTGTTTCTTTATCAACTTTTCTGTATGGTGTTTCTATGAAACCATATTCATTTATAATTGCGAAAGATGATAATGCTGAAATTAAACCGATATTTGGTCCTTCTGGTGATTCTACTGGGCATAGTCTTCCATAGTGTGTATAGTGAATATCACGAACTTCGAAGCCTGCTCTTTCTCTAGATAAACCTCCAGGTCCTAATGCTGATATTCTTCTTTTATGTGTAAGCTCTGATAATGGGTTTGTTTGATCCATAAATTGTGATAATTGTGAGCTTCCGAAGAACTCTCTAATTGATGATGTTATTGGTTTTGTGTTTATTAATGTTTGTGGTGTTACTACGTCTAAGTCTTGTATTGTCATTCTTTCACGTACAACTCTTTCTAGCCTTGTTAAACCTATTCTAAATTGATTTTGTAGTAATTCTCCAACACATCTTATACGTCTGTTTCCTAAATGGTCTATGTCATCTATTGTTCCTATTCCATGGTCTAGGTTTAATAGGTAACTTATTGAGGCAATTATATCCTCATTTGTTATGTGTTTAGGTACTAACTCTTCTTTTCTCTCGGCTAATACTTTGTGTAAATCTTTTTTGTCTGTTGTATCTAAAATAGATTTTAATACTTCATAATTTACTTCTTCTTTGAAATGTAAATCACTTATATCCACATCTGTTACAAAACTGTGGATATTTACTGTTCCATTTCCTATTATTCTTACTTTTTTGTCATTTACTTTTATATCTACTATGTTTAGACCTGTATTTTGTATTTCTTCTGCTATTTCCTTTGATATTGTGCCATCTTTTTCTACTAATACTTCTCCTGTTGATGGATCTATTATATCTTCAAATGCTATTTTTCCTGATATTCTTGATGCTAAACTTAATTTTTGGTTGAATTTGAATCTACCAACTTTTGCTAGGTCATATCTTTTTTCATCGAAGAATAAACCATTAAATAAGTTTCTAGCTGCATCAACTGTTGGAAGTTCTCCTGGTCTTAATTTTTTGTATATTTCTATTAAGGCTTCATCTTGTGTTTTTATTGTGTCTTTTGCTATTGTTGCCATTATTTTAGCTTCTTCACCAAATAGAGAAACAATTTGCTCATCTGTTGTTAAGCCTATTGCTCTTAATAAGCATGTTACTGGTATTTTTCTTGTTCTATCTACCCTTGCCCAGAATATGTCATTTCCATCTGTTTCGTATTCTATCCATGCTCCACGAATTGGCATAACTGTTGATGTAAATACTTTTTTACCAACTTTGTCAAATTCATATGCATAATAGCAACCTGGTGAACGTACTAACTGGCTAACTACAACCCTTTCTGCACCATTTATGATGAAAGTTCCACTTTCTGTCATTAGTGGGAAGTCTCCAAGGTATATTTCTTGTTCTTTAATTTCACCTGTTTCACGGTTAATTAAACGCACCTTTACATGTAGCCTTGTAGCATAAGTTGCGTCTCTTTCTTTTGCTTCTTCAACTGTGTATTTAGTTTTATCTTCCATGTAGTAATCGAAAAACTCAAGAACTAAGTTACCAGAATAGTCAATTATTGGTGAAATATCTTTTAAAACTTCTCCTAATCCTTCCTTTACGAACCAATCGTAAGAATCTTTTTGAACCTTAATAAGGTTTGGCATTTCTATGAAATCACCAATTTTTGCAAACGTTTTACGTGTGCATTTTTCGTGTTTGATATCTTTTACCAAAACAATCACTCCTATATAAAATTTTAAGCAGAATTAAATGTTATTAAGCTACTTTATACCTTTTGATACTTATTTACAATAATTGGCATACTTTTTATATTCATATGCCATGCCCCTTATAAATAAATATTAAAATGGTTATAGTGCTCCACTAGCTTATACCTTTGTGAATTAAAATTTATATGTAAAAAGAAGTCCTTCTTGAAATTAATTTTATATTCTATAAAACCTCCCCTTCCTGCTTATTAAAAGCTTGATTTTATAGCTTAAAATTAACCCAATTCCTCTTCCTTTTAAAATTACGTAAACAGTAAAATAGGCGAAATAGCCCTATACTACTTTAGTATACTTTAAAAGCTATAGGCTTGTCAAGAGCTTTTTGAGAATTTTTATTTCAAATATAGTAAAATATAAAATATTATGATATACTAATAATATTAATAAAAGGAGAGTATTAATAATGATGAATGAATTTGTTACTTATTCAGGATGTGCATTATACTGATGACGAAATTGCAATATTTAAAACAGTAATTGAAAGAGGTGCAGAATACTTTTTGATGTTGCTAAAAAAGGAGGAATACAATGTCTAAAAATGAAAAGAATATAATTAATTATATAGTAATATGTATAAATGAGTTTGCAAAGCACTACAAAATAACAAATAAAGAAGCATATTTATATTTAAGAGACTATAAAGGAATTGAGTTTTTAAAAGAAAATTATGAAGCAGAACATACTATAGGATTAGATGATGCCATAGATGATTTAAAACAAATATGCATAAAAAATGGAGGAGATATTAAATGATATTATATCATGGTTCAAATTTAAAAATAGAAGAAATTGATTTGTCAAAATGTAAACCATATAAAGATTTTGGACAAGGTTTTTATTGTACTACAATAGAAAAACAAGCAGAATTTATGGCAGAAAGAGTAGTAAAAAGGCAAGGTCGGTATAAAAACTGTAAATACTTTTGAGCTAGATAATAATATTTTCAATGATAAAGAGTTAAATATAAAAATATTCGATAAGCCATCAAAAGAATGGGCAAAATTTATATTAAATAATAGAGATAAAAATTATAAATTTCCTAATAGTAAAGAATGTAATTTTGATAATAAGTATGATTTAGTAATTGGACCTGTGGCTGATGATGATATTATCGTACTATTTAGAACTTTTGTAAATGGCTTGATTGATGTTGATACGCTAATAAAAGAACTTACATATAAAGAATTAACTGACCAATATTCTTTCCATACAAAGAGAGCCTTAAAATACTTGAAAGGAGTATAGAAATAATGGTATTAGAAAAATTAAATTATTTAGCAGAATGTATTACACAAGATTTGATACAATATTTAATGGAGGATTATAATATTACAATGGAAATGGCTATGGATATTGTATACCATTCAAAAATCTTTGAGCAATTATATGATTTTGAAACTCATTTGTATTATGAGTCTTCAAGTTATGTGTATGAGTATTTAAAAGAAGAAATAAAAAAATCGCTTTAGACTTTTTTTATTACAATGGCTATTGACCATTAATTTTAAATATGGTATTATAAATCCACATAATTTTAAAATAAAGTAGGTTATTAATATGGAAGATAATATAATTGCTTCTAACCCATATATTACTAGGTATGAAGATATTCATCAAAATTTAGAGGAAATTGTTACTACTTATTTAAGTAAAGAAAGTAATTTGGATAACTTTATTTTGAATCAAAGAGAAAAAAATAAAAGTGGTTTAGCAAATTCTTTAATAGAACTGCCAAAGTCTGATATTAAATATGCGTTAAAAACTGATTATTTAAGTAATTCTGGTAATTCAAATGGTGAAATTGGAACTATTAATCCAGATATGCAGGCTCATGAAATTAAAAATATAACTTTATTAATGCTTATGTCTAATAGATTATGCAAATATTATAAACATGAATTGGAAACTAATGACTCCCTTGATGAAAAAACAAAAGCTGAATATAGTAAAAACAAAAGAAAATTATTATTAAGTAAGGATAACGCAACCTCTGATTTAATTGCTAGCTTATATGTTTTAGAAAAAACTGGTGGAAAAAAATATTCTAATTTTTTTTCTTATGGTAATAGTAAAGATGATTCTAATAGAGATACTTTTACTATTGATTTACCATGTGTTGGTCAAATTTGTGTACATTTTGGTAATATGAAAAATCTTATTTTAGAAGATGCCAAAAGAAAGGCTACCTCAATATTAGAAAGAAAAAAGGAATTAGGGCAAATAAAGGAAAGTAAGTTTAAAGAGCTTACTTGCTCGTTAGATAATAATATACTTCCAGAATATACTGGAAAATTGTTTGAGTATGTTTCAGCTCTTCCTTTAGAGTTTATAGGTCCTAATACTAAAGAAAAAGTTAATAAGTTAGGTTTAAATACAAAGAGCGTTAAACAAGTAAAAACAGATGACATTCAAAGAATTTCTAGAAGTGGTTTAAACGCTAGAGAAGCCTATTATTTAGCTGTAAAACTTGGCTTTTCAAAAAAACAGTTAGAAGATGTTGTTAAAGTATATAATGAAAGGGAAATTTCTAGAGGAGCCCTTAAGATGACAACCGCTGCCCAAAGAAAGAATGTAAAAGAATATCAAAATAAATGTATTACTCATTTTAAAGAAACTAAAGATACCAAATCAATTGGAGGATAATAATGGTAACTTTTTACACTAAAGAAGATTATGCAAAAGCTTATACTGAGCTTTTGGAAATTTTGAAATACATTCCTAATACTAGTTTTGAAAAAATACCTAATGAAGTTATAGAAATGTATGAATTGAATAAAGACTCTACATATATTTTTCACTATGATATGAATGTAAGTTTTGAATTGCAAAATGTTATGCAATTAACCCGAATATTAATTGCAAATTTGTATATAGACTACTGGGCAACCGATAAGCAAAGGGAACTTATACAGAAGCATGATAATGAAGAGTTTGAACAATTAGAGCTAGAAAAAAGAAAGTTATATGACCCAGATAATATTTTTTCAAATAGGAAAAATGCAATTAGTAAAAATGTTTCACATGAACAACAAACAAGCTTGGCAATTGTGAAAGACTATAATATTTTTACAAAGTTAATTAAAAAAATTAGAAAAATGTTACATATTGATAAGAGTTGAGCTGTATTAATATGTAACATTTTTTCGTTATACTAAATTTGACATAGAAACTTAAAAATGCTATAATATTTATATAATATCTTTGAGGAGGATTTAGTATGCATGATATCGTAAAATTAGTAAGACAGTTTTCCATAGCTAACGGTGCTAAACCTGGATTTGAAATCAATTTTTTACAAAAGAGCACTGATCCTAAAAGTGTAAAAGTACTAGATTTATACGAAACTGCCTATGATTTGGCTTCTGATGAAGTCGACTCAGGCTCTGATGACAAATTGCTTGAAATTTTTGAGCAATTAAAGTCTTTAATTGCATAAATTTTCTCTGGAGGGGAGCCACGCATGTGCTCTCCTTTATTTTGTGAAAGATTTGGGACGCGTCTAAAAATTTACAAAAAGGAAATTTAAAATAAAAGATTTGTTTATAATACTAATATATCATTAAATTATGCAATCAGAATTGATAAAAAATTCTCTCATATATTGAAGATTTACAATATCATCCATATATTGTCAGATATGTTCCTTAAATATCGAATATATATTACCGAGAACGAATTTTTGAAAAATTTAGAATTATTTATTTTATTTCAGAAAAAAAATATTATTTTTATTAGATACATTTTTAGTACGAGATAGGATAAAACAACATTTTTGAAATACATAAAAATGAAATCTCTAATTTCTTTAATCATTTTATTAATTAATTCTCTTTTGATATATTCCAAACTCACTCCATAATGTGGATAAGACGAAAGATAATTTAAAAACATGTTATAGAAAAATTAATTCAAGAATTAATCCATGTTTAATAAGTATTTAAGATTATATAAATTTAGAGACTACATTTATTAAATGGCAGAAAAGCAGCATAACCTCAATCCTTGTACTATATTTTTATATTTGCTAAATTCTTAACTGAATATTAATAATTATTTTTTTAATTTTATGAATATTATATATGATATTAAAAAAGCGTAATCGGATTAAAAAGATACATTTTAATTCGATTATGCTTTTTACTTACAAAAGTTTTTAAGTATTTCTAAAATCCTTCTCCTACTACTATTACTGCTCGACTTGCCCATGTATTACTTTGTGTCGCATGATCTGGCGTTTTTCCTTGAAAGTTTCCTAAATTTCCTACTCCATAATATGAAAATATGCTTCCCGAATATGCTCTTAGCAGTCCTGTTTGTGTCACTCCCTGATTTACATAGTTAGTTCTAATCCACTCGGAAGCTCCACTTCCATGCCAACCAGAGGTTTCAGTTATTGCATCTCCAATTCTACGTACATACTCTAGACTTGTTCCTTGTGAGCCATTAGGGTACGTATTTTTATATCTTGCACTAGCATTAACATACGATGTTACATTAGTTAAGTTTCCTGCCGCTACCCATTCTTTATTTAAATTTATTTTTACACCGCTTGCATTACCTGTTGTGGTTCCTCCACTTACTACTTTTTCTGGATTCCCATAACTTGATGCTGATAATATTGCCATTGCTCCATATTCTGTATTTTTTTCCATGTGGCAATCTAAATTATTTGATCCACTACTTGGTGTTAGGTTTCCATTAATTGTTTCTTTTAGTCCTAAACTTCCACCATTTGCTTCCATATTTCTTATTTGTGACATCCAACTTCCTACGTCTTTTGTTGCTACTGTGCCACCATTTGATTGTAATACTGCATAGGATTTGTTATTTATAGATAGTATTGCTAATAATATTATTCCTAATAAGGTTATTAAAATCTGTTTTCTTTTCATATGTTTTTCCTTTCTTGAAGTTTTATGTTAGAAGTTTTATAGTTAGTTTATTTCTAACTTTAAAACTCTAACTTTAAACTTCTAATATATTAATCTGTTAACTGATATTTGCTTATCCAATATCCTGTTAATTCATGTTCTAAATTGTCTCCCCATTTGAATGCTTCTGGTATTTCGTATCCCGCTGGTACTTCGGTTGATGTTCCCTCTAAGAATACTACTTCTGACCTTTTCTTTGTTTGATCTAGGCTATATGCATAGCGTGGTATCCATACAAAGTAATTTTTGTAGGTTTCTCCTGTTATTTTTCCGCCTTCAACGTTTCCATCTGTTACTACTATGTTGGCCCACTTTGAATACATATAGTTGTACCAGTTTTGTGGTGCTTCTTCACTTATTTTATTTCCTACTATTTCGTTGTCTTCTTCATCATAGTATACATAGTAGGTTTGTTCCTTATTAAATGATGTTAATAGTGGAGCGTTTATTCCTCTTGTTGTTAGTTTGTTTGTTACTGATCCTATATATTTATTGCTTTCTTTCTCTCTTACTATTACATTTACTGTATATGTGTGGTTTACTTCTAAGTTTTCGTATACATAGTTTTCGGTGTTACTGTTTCCTGTGTGTTTTAGCTCTCCATTTAGGTAGTACTCGTATTTTAGCTCTGTTCCATTTGTAATTGCTGAATTTACTAATGTTCCTGTTATATTTTTTATCATTATATTATTTCCTACTGCTGATACTTCTGCTCCTACATTTGGCGTTGCTGTTGCTTCACTTAATTGGTATTTACTTATCCAGTATCCTGTTAATTCATGTTCTAAATTATCTCCCCATTTAAATGCTTCTGGTATTTCATAGCCTGTTGTTGTTTTGGTTCCTGTTCCTTTTATAAAGTTTACGTTTGACCTTTTACTTGTTTGGTCTAATGAATATTCATACCTTGGTATCCATACTAGGTATGTTTCTACTCCATTGTTTCTTGTTACTATGTTTGCCCAGTTTGAGAAGGTGTAGTTATACCAGTTTTCTGGTGGGGCTTTACTTATTGGGATTTCGTTATGTTCGTTTCCTTCACTATCCCAATATACGTAAAATGTTGTATCTTGATCAAAGCTACTTAACTCTGGTTCATTTACTTCTGCTGGCAATAGCTCTTTTGTCATACTTCCTATTATGCTTCCATTTGCATCTAGGGTTGTTACATTTACTGTATTTGTTCCTGCTGCTACATTTGCAAATGTGTATTCTTCTGCTGTTTCTGATTCATGTTCTATTTTTCCATTTATTGCATATGTGTATTTTGCTATCTCTTTATTTGTTGATGTTGTTAGGTTTTTTACGTTTATTCCTGTTTGCCCTGCTGTCATTAAGTAGTCTATTATATAGTTTCCTAGGTCTGTCATTTGGTATTTTGCCATCCAATATCCTGGTATTGGTGTTGTATATCCTGCTATGTTTGCATCTTGCCATCCAAATGCTTCTGGTATTTCATAGCCTTGTGCTTTAAGTTCTTCCCATGTTACTGTTTCTCCAGTATTTCCATCTATATACTCATCATATGTGTTTATGAATTTTACATCCATTCTTTCATTTCCACTTACTGAGTTTGTTGTATCTTTTTTATAACAGTACCTTGGTATCCATACATAGTAGCTATCTACTCCTCCTGACTCTACATAAATGTTTCCCCAATTATTTTTATTATAGTTAAACCAATTTTCTGGTTCCTCTCCTGTTAACCAATTTCCTGGTACTAGGTTTCCTGCTTCATTTAGGTACATATACCTTGTTTTTTCTTTTACAAAACCTGTTGTTACATCTGGTTTATTTACATATATTCCGTCTACTAATACATACTCTCCTTTTACCCTTGGTATTTCGTAGTCTATTGTATAGGTTTTGTTTTCTCCATCTGAAAATTCTACTTGTATTTCATAGTGATTTCTATCTTCCATTTTGTAGTCAAAGGCTAACTGTGTTTTTCCTTTTGGATATACCTCTATAGGCTTTTTTTCGTTTAATTCTAAATATGTTACTTTTTCTAACCCTTTTTCGTTTATTATTGTAACTAATGTTGTTCCTATCCTTCCACTTACTGAATAGGTTCTATAATCAAATTCTTTTATTTCCTCTTTATTGTAGTTTTCTCTTATTCTGTTTACTATTCCTCTATAACTTAGTAAGGATATTAGGAGTACTACTAATATAATAACTATTATTAAATATACCCTTTTGTTAATTTTTTTCATTCTATTTAATATTTCTTTCATTTATTTCTCCTTAGTTATATAGTTTACTTTTTTTCATTTTATATTCATACTCATTTTTCTTTTAATATTCGGTACAATCCGAATATATTTTATCACTGTATATTTTCTTTTGTCAATGTTTGATTTTATCTTTTTCGGATTGTTCCGAATGTTGTTTTTACTGGGTTTGTTATACTTTTTATGTTTATAAGATACTATCTTTTTTTATTTAAGGAGGGGAAATATTAATGTTAATATCTGAAGCTATTAATTTACGAATTAATGAATTAATTAAAGAACGTAATATGACTGTATATAAACTTTCATATCTCGCTGGTATCTCTAATTCTATTATTAGTGATTGTAAGAGAGGTAAAGTTAAAGAGCCTACTATAAGCTCTATTATACATATTTGCGAGGGATTAAATATTGAACTAAAAGATTTTTTTGCTGCTCCTTATTTTAAAGATGTTGAAGCTATTGATAGATTTGAAAAAAGTAGCAAAAGACTTTCATAAAAATATCTGATATGTCAATTTGTTTAAAGTTATAGGGATGCTGTTTCGGCGTCCCCTACATTTGAAATCGATTTTTCCTATACTATTAAAAAAGACCAGGTAAACTAGCTCATCTTTAAAAGATAAAGTGTGCTATTTTACCTACGTCCATTTTGACTCATTATTCTAATCTTACTATTTAATTTCTAAAAGGTTCTAAGTTTGAAAGTACCCATCCATGATTTCCTATTAATATTACACTGTCACAATATTCACATTTTCCTGCTGATGTTATCTTTGTTGGTGCTCCGCAGTTTGGACAGTTTGTTGTTTTTATATCCTCTGTCTGTTCTGTAAGTACTCCTTTTTTCCTTTCAAATGTTAGTTTGTATACTGTGTGTCTGTCTTGTGTTTTGCTTCCTTCTAATAATTCTTTTGTTGTTGCATCTATTATATAATCTTTCATTGTTGATTTTAATACTATTTCTAATACATCTTTTTCTTGCTCTTGTTTAAAATTATATAAATATGCATAATTTACTGCTATTCTGTCCATTACATTTATTCTATTTGTATCTATATATCCTTGTACTTGATTTTTATGTTGTTCAAATAATTCTGGTGTTTCAAATAGTCTCATTGGCTCCCATTCTCTTGCTGTCCATGCATTTTGTAATTTTACAAATAGTTCTTTTGTAAATCTAATTGTTTTTTCTTCTGAGAATAGTGGGTCTACTGTTTTTATTCTATTTGCTACTTGTGCAGACCTTTGGCTACTTATATTTGATGTATTTACTGGGTTTTGCCTATTTGGATTATACATGTTTCTTGGTGGTCTTCTATTCATTCCTTTATTTTTCATAATGCCTATTATTATTGCTATTACTATAAACATTATTATTGAACCTCCAGTTGGGCTTCCAAATAACATTCCTAATAAAAAGCCTAAGTCACCACTGCTTCCACTGTAGTTATAATCATCGTCCCAGTCCCAACTACTTGATGAACTTCCCCAGTCACTTGAGCTCCAACTTGAGCCACTGTCCCAACTTGAACCTCCACTATCATACCTGTCAAAGCTTCCTACATCTGCAAAAGAATATGTATATATTGACATTATTATTAGCATTATGATTGTTGCTACTATTTTCTTTATATATTTTTTCATATTTACCTCTATTCTTAATTTATATTTTATTTTTATAAAACTTACCTTGCCATAAGTCACGTTCTCTAAACCTTTTCTCAAACCCATGTAATATCCACATTTTATGTTTGTTCCAATATGGAGCTACTAAGATGTCTTTTGGTGCATCTCCTGAAATTCTGTATATTATGAGGTCTGGTCTTAAGTTTACCATTATATCTATTAATGTTTCTATGTAGTCATCTAGGTCTAATGGTATATATTCACCTTTTTTATACATTTGCGCTAATTTGGTATTTTCTACTACATATGTTGAGTGTATTTTTATTCCTTGTATTTTATGAACATTTATAAAATTTACTGTATTTTCTATATCTTTTTTTGTTTCTCCTGGAAGTCCTACCATTATATGTGCTACTACTTCTATGCCATATTTATTTAATATTTGTACCGCTTTTGTAAAGTCCTCACTTGTATAACCTCTATTTATTATTTTGCCTATTTCATTGCTACTAGTTTGAAGGCCTAATTCTACACATACATAATATTTGTTTGTGTAAGTCTTTAATAATTTTGCTATTTCTTCTGTTATACAGTCTGGTCTTGTTCCTATTTCTAATCCTATTATTCTTTCATCTACTAATGCTGCATCATATTTTTGCTTTAGGTTTTCTACTGTATCATATGTGTTTGTAAAATTTTGAAAATATGCTATAAACTTATTAGCTCTTTCTGCTCTATATGTTGTAAAATAATGCTTTACCTGTTTTGTTATCCCTCCTACTACTGAATTTATTAACTCCCCTGAGCCTCTTTCACTACAATATATACAACCTCCTACTCCCACTTTTCCATCTCGGTTTGGACATGTAAAGCCGACCATCTATACATATTTTTAATGTTCTTTCACCAAATTTTTCTTTATAATATTCATTTAAGTGTCTATATCTTTCTATATCTTTCATGATTTTATTATACTAAAAACTTTTTTATTATTCAACTACATTTTTATTACTTATATATGTCATTTTATCATCATTTTACATTTTACAAAAATTTTATTCTTGTTTTTTATATTTTTTACAAACTTCGACAATCTTTTTACTTTATTTATGATATGCTATTTGGCAATTCGCTTTAGAAAGGAGAATTAGGATGTTACATATTACAAATTGCGAAAAGCTTGGTAAAGAAATTGGCACTATTTCAGTTTCTATCTATAAAGATGCAAAAACTGGCTTATCTGCTTTTAATATTAATGCTGATGAAGATGTAGAGCTTTTTTCTTATGCTATTGAAGATACTATGAAAAAATTTTAGATGATGTGAAAGATTCGGAAAGATTTGGGACGTGTCTAAAACTTTCCCTTACCAAATCTTTTCCGTTCTAAATCTTTCCATCCCATGTCCCAAATCTTTCACAAAAAATATTTCCAAAAATATTGACTTTTATATAAAAATGAGTTAAAATATAAATTGCTTATTAATGGTGGATGTAGCGTAGTTGGTTAACGCGTCAGTTTGTGGCACTGAAGACCGTGGGTTCGAGTCCCATCTTCCACCCCATAAAAAACATTGGGCTGTAGCCAAGCGGTAAGGCAGTAGACTTTGACTCTACCATGCGCTAGTTCGAATCTAGCCAGCCCAGCCAATCGAAAAATCGGTATAAATAGCTTGTAACTAAGGTCGCAGGCTATTTTATGTTACAGTTCAGTAAGGATATAAATTATTGACTTATTTAATGTCTATAAAGTCTAATTTTTTAGAACAAAAGGGCACGGTGGTGTCATTGCTAATAAGGTATTCCCACAAACGGTGCCCCTACAACGTAAAATTTGATTTTTCCTATACTATGACAAAAGGCACGGTGCCCCGTGCCCCTACATTTGAAATCGATTTTCTTTTGAAAATAAAATGTGTTAAATTTTATTTTCACTTTGTGTTGTGTAACTAAAAAGTTTCATAGGGTTTCCTATTCAATAAAAAATGCTTAAAAAGTCATTTTAAAGCTATAAAAATTTTTCTACTGAACTGTAACTATTTTATATTTTAGAACTAAGATTATTTACAAAAAATAGTAGTAATTTTATTTTTAAATTGGTACAATAAATATTAGTAAAGAAGAAGGAGAGTAATTTTATGGTATATCCATTTGTAAAATATGAAGATGGTACAGAAGTTGTATTTTCACATATATATACTGATGATGAGGGAAACGAAGCTTTATTTGTACATTTTGAAAGACCAATGGAATATGGTTTTGATAGTATAAAATTTGAACTTCCAAGCTATAAAGTAATATACACAGAAGGAAATTATAGCGAAGAAGAAATAGCGTTATTTAAAACAGTAGTAGAAAATGGAGCACCATATTTTTATGAGTGGGCTCGAAAAGGAGGAATTCAAATTGCCTAGTATATTCGAGTTAATACGGTTATAAAATATATTTTTGGTCAAATGAAAATGATGAACCAGTTCATGTTCATGTCTCAAAAGGAAATCCTAGTGCACATTCCACTAAAATATGGCTTACTAAAAGAGGTGGCTGTATTGTAGCTAATAATAATAGTAAAATACCAGAACACGATTTAAATAACATCATAAAATCATTATGTACAAATTATTTTTATATCATAAGTAGGTGGAAAGAAAACTTTAAAACCGATAACATTAAATTCTACTGCTAATATGTAACTATTCCTAATTTTTAATATTTTGTTTTCACTTTTTACACTCAAACAATCAACTCAACAAACACACTTTAAAGTACTTAAATTTGATATTTTTCAGCCATATTAACTAAATTTACTTGTTTTGATAATTCATTATGCAATTTTAAAAGATATGAACATAATTGACAGGGAAGGTTCAAATAAAATTGGAAAATGGAAGATTTTGTAATAAAAGTAAAACGAAAGAAAAGAACTAAATGCTACCACACACTTAGTTCTTTTCGAACATTTATGAACAATGTGTTTTGTTTTTAACTTAAATTAAATATAGTATACTACTTTTTTATTATATGTCAAACGATTTTTTTAAACTCATTTTACTCTAATTTTTTACTATTTCTATAGACCAAAAAGGCACGGTACCCCGTGCCCCTACATTTGAAATCGATTTTTCCTATACTATAAAAAATTAGACTAACATAATTTCTTTAGATAAATTTTATAATTGTTTTTTAATCATTTGCTTCTATTGGCGCGTCAACAGGGCAAACTCCGTTTGCATGTTCCACAACCTATGCATTGGTCTTCGTCTATTATGTATCTTTCTTCTCCTGGTGCTATGCATCCTACTGGACATTCTGCACTACATGCTCCACATTGTATACATTTTTCTGTTATTCTATATGCCATTTGTTTCACCTCCTATATTTCGTCTTCTACTTTTGTTTTATCCATTTTCTCTAGTTTTTCTAATTCTTGTAATTCTTTCATATGTTCTTTTTCTTCTGGGTCTACTATATTGTTTGAAATGTTTTTTATGATTTCTATTTCTTTTGCATCATACCTTTTATAGTATGTTTCCCCTTCTGAATCTTTTAGTTTTACTCTTATTCTTTCTTTTAGTGTTTCTACTGAGTCTACTATTCCTTCTCCCTCTTCTGTTTTTACTATTGCTCCTAGTTTTGGAAGCCTTTCTAGTTTTTCCTCATATACTTCTTGCTCATATTTTAAACAACACATTAATCTTCCACAATTGCCTGATATTTTTGTAGGATTTAGTGACATATTTTGTTCTTTTGCCATTTTTATAGATACTGTTTCAAAGTTTCCTAAAAATGAACAACAACATAATTCCCTTCCACATATTCCATTTCCGCCTATTCTTTTTACTTCGTCTCTTACTCCTATTTGCCTTAGCTCTATTCTTGTTTTGAATATTGATGCTAAGTCTTTTACTAAGTCTCTAAAGTCTATTCTTCCATCTGCTGTAAAGAAAAATAATACTTTGCTATTGTCAAATTTAAATTCTACATCTGTTAATGTCATATCTAGTTTATGCTCTTTTATTTTTTTCTTGCATATTTCAAATGCTTCTTTTTCCTTTTTTTTGTTTTCCTCATAATGTATTTTATCTTTTTTGCTTGCTATTCTAATTACTTTTTTTAATGGTGCTACTACTTTTTCATCTGGAATTACCCTATTGGCTATTGCTACTTCTCCATATTCTTCACCGCTGAGTAGTTTCTACTATTACAAAGTCTCTATTGGTTATTTCTAAATTGCCTGGGTCAAAAAAGTATATTTTCCCTGGCTTTTTAAATCTAACCCCTATTATATTTTTCATTTATTTCCTCCCACATTTTTATTAAAAGCTCATCTATTGTCATGTCATAGTTGCTATTTGAAGTTAGTCTTTTTTTTGCATTTTCTACATATTGTATGCAGTTTATATTTTCTATCTTTTGTGTTTTTAATAATAATATGTTTATATAGTCTAATAAGTCATTTATTATTTCTTTACTTTTATATAATATTTCTGAATTATTTAATATATACACTAAATCATTAGTACTTATTTTATTTATTAAATCTTCTAATTCTAAATAGCTTTGTTTATCTTCTATAATTCTTAATACTTTTCCTAAGCTTCCATTACAAAATGATATCATATTTTCATTTATATCTTCTGTGATATTTTGCTTTATGTATTTTAGTATCTCTTGCTCACTTATTTGTTCAAAGTTTACTTTTATTGCTCTTGACCTTATTGTATTTAATAGTTTATTTTCATTAGAGGCTATTAATATTATTGTGGCATACTGGGGTGGTTCTTCTAATGTTTTTAATAAACTATTTTGTGCATCTTTTGTCATGGTATCACTATTATTTATTATATATACTTTTCTGGTAGATGTAATTGGCTTTTCAGATATTTTTTTGTTCATATATCTTATTTGTTCTATTTTTATCGCTGTTTCTTCATTTTCTATTTGCATAAAGTCTGGGTTGTTACCATTTTCGAACTCTATACAGGATTTGCATTTATTACATGGTTTTTCTTTTTCGTCACCATTACATAAAATCATTTTTGCAAACTCATGTGCAAATAGGCTTTTCCCTATTCCTTCTGTTCCTAAAAACAAATAACTATGTAAAATATTATTTTGTTCTATTGATTTATTTAATAGTTCTTTTACTTTTTCATTTCCTATAATATTATTAAAGCTCAATATTAACCTCCATTTTGGTTATTTGTGTTATCTATTTTTGCCATATGGCTTATATCTTCCTATTAATCTACTTTTCCAAAAAGGTTTAGTGGCCAGAACCTAATTAGTACTTTACTTTCTACTTTTTCTATTGGAATACATCCAAACCTTCTACAGTCCATACTCTCTGACCTGTTATCTCCCATAGCAAATATACATCCTTCTGGAACAACAAAGTCCATTAACTTTGTATTTTGTATTTCTGTTTTTACTCCTTCTTGTAGGTAACTTTCTTCTAGTTCTTCATCATTTATATATACTTTTCCATCTTTTATTTCTACATGTTCACCTGGAAGAGCAATTACTCTTTTTATATAACTTGTTTTGCTTATTTCTAATACATAATAAGTAAAGCTTTCTAACCAATTTTTTGGTGTATATTCATATTTTGCTTTAGTGCTTTTAGCATCTGTTACACTTGGCGCTTCAAATGTAATTATATCTCCTCTTTCATAGCTGCCATGAAATGTTCTTGGTGTTTTGTTTAATATAAGCCTTTGCCCCTCTACTAATGTTGGATACATCGAAACTTGTTGTACTACTGTTGGGGTTCCTATAAAATACCTTATTAATAGTGCTAGCACTAATGCTATTACTATACAATATACCCATTCTAAAGTTTCTTTTACTTTATCATTTATTTGTATCATCATTTTTACTTTTCATCTCCTGTATTATAGTAATATATAAATTATAATGCTTCTTTGGTTATTTTTCAACTGTTTTTTTAAATTAAATTGGAAGTTGGAGGTTGCATTTTTTTTGGTAATTTCTTCGGATTATTTTAGTGTTTTTCTAATCTCCAACTTCCAATTTCTATTTCGTTGGTATTCTTATTACCACTTCTGTTCCCTCTCCTACTTTACTTTTTATGTTGATGCTACTATTATTTTGGTCTAATATTTCTTTGGCTATTGAAAGTCCTAAGCCTGTTCCTCCCATTTGTCTTGTTCGTGCTTTATCTACTCTGTAAAATCTTTCAAATATTCTGTTTAGATCTTCTTCTGGTATTCCTATTCCATTGTCTATTACTTTTATATATGCATCATTGTATACAAATCCTACATATATTTTTATTATTCCTTTTTCTGGTGTATATTTTATGCTGTTTGTTAGTATATTTAGTACTACTCTTTCTATTCCATCTTTATCTGCCCTTACTGGTGGAACATTTGCTGTTACAAAACATTCTACATCATGACTTTTTTTGTTTATTTCTAATTGTAGCTTTTCTTGGCAACTTTTTACTAATTCTCCTAAATCAAATTCTATTATTTCTTTTTTAACTTTATTTGTATCATATCTAGATAATGTTAATAGGTCTGTAACTAGTTTTGCCATTCTTCTTGCTTCTGAAGATATTACATTTAGAAATTTATCTTGCATATCTTTGTCATATTCACTTTCTATAAGCGTGTCTGCATATCCCATAATTGATGTTATTGGTGTTTTTAACTCGTGTGATACGTCTGCTACAAATTCTTTTCTCATGTTGTCTAATTTTACGTGCTCAGTTATGTCTTGCACTACTGCCATTATTCCTGATGGGATATCTTTTTCATCTTTAAATGATGCAAAAAATATGTTTAAGTATTTATCTTCTACTGTTGCTCTTTGTTCTAGTGATGTCCAATCTTCTAAATATACTGTTTTTTCTAAGTTAATATTTATATTTAATTTTCCAAATATTGCACCAAAAGAATTGTCTTTTTCGGTTAATTTTAATAATTTTGTTGCTGCTGGATTTATGTGAGTTATGCTTCCATCCATGTCAAATGCTATTACTCCATCTGTCATATGAAGTAAAATAGTTTCAATTTGCTTTTTTTGCCTATTTACTTCATTTAAATTTTCACTTAGCTCATTTGTCATTATATCAAATGCGTTTGTAAGTTCATCTACTCCATTTTTTCTTTTGGCTTCTATATTTTTATTTGTATTTTCGTTTAGTGCTATTTTTGGTGCTTCTGTAATTAATTTTGTTATTGGTTTTATTATTACTTTTGAAATAAATATTCCTACTAGTATTGTTATTACGCCATATAGTGCCACTGCTATAATAGTTATATATTTTATATTTGTTATTTGTTTTTGTATTATTTCAGTATAATTTTGTGCCTCACTTATTTGCTTTAGGCTCATTCCATAAAAGGCACCTATTGAGCTTATTATTACAATTCCTATTATTCCAAAAATTAATATTATTTTTAATTGTACATTTCTTATCATTTTTTATCCTTTCATTATACGTTCGAAATTATTTTTTCCTACAGTAATGTAAAAGGGCATAATTCGGTAAATTGTTATAGGTATTTCTTACCGATTAAGCCCTACAGCACAAATAATTATTCATTATTCACTATTAATTCTTTATTATTAATTAACTCTACTTTGTTATTTCCCGCGAAGCAATATAATACCCTACTCCTCTTTTAGTTATTAATATCTTTGGGTTTGATGTATCTTTTTCTATTTTTTCTCTTATTCTTCTTACTGTTACATCTACTGTTCTTATATCTCCATAGTATTCATAGCCCCATACTTTTTCTAGTAAAGTTTCTCTGGTTACTACTTGCCCTGGTTGATTTGCTAAATATTTTATTACCTCAAATTCTCTTAAAGTTAGATCTATTACTTCTCCTCTAACTTTTACTTCAAATTTGTTTAAATCTAAGCTTAAATCTCCTACTACTATTGTACTTTCATTTTCTTCTTGTATTTTATGTTGTACAATTTGTGTAGATTTTGATGTTATTTCTGCTTTTCTTAGGTTAGCCTTTACTCTTGCCATTAGTTCTCTTACACTAAATGGTTTTGTAATATAGTCATCTGCGCCTAGTTCTAAACCTAGTATTTTATCTATTTCTTCATCTTTAGCAGAAATCATTAATATTGGTATATTTAGTGATTGTCTTATCCTTTTGCAAACTGCTAAACCATCCATTTTTGGTAACATTATATCTAACAAAACTAAATCTGGTCTTTTTTCTAAAGCTATACTAATACCTTGTTCACCATCACCTGCTTCTAATGTATTATAACCTTCTTTTTGTAAATTGTATACTAACATATCTACTATTGTTTTTTCGTCATCTACTATTAAAATTGTTTTTTTATTATCCTCCATAACATGTTCCTCCCTAGGACTTTTTTAACTTTATTTAGTTATATCACATATTATTAGTTTGTACAAGTATTTTTTTATTATAAATTTTTTTGATATTTTTTTACGCCGCACGTTAGGGACGGTCTTTTTCGTTCCGATTTCGGAACGGTGGGGACACTCCTTTATTGGTATTTTGTATAAATTGGAAGTTAGAAGTTGGTGGTTGGAGGTTGGATTTTTGGGTATTTTCTGCGAAGTATTTACATTTATGTACAACTTTAATTGTTATTTTTTAACCGATATTGTTCCTTTATTGTTCCTTGTAAAAATATTCTTTTGAAAATAAAATATGTTAAATTTTATTTTCACTTTGTGTTGCAAAACTAAAAAGTTTCATAGGTTTCCTATTTTAAAAAACAAAAGACGTCAATGACGTCTTCTGTTTTGTTGGTAGTATTTAATTAAATACTTAATTCCATACTCTGCTAGTAGTATGCTAAGTATAGTAATTACCGGAATTATTGCATAAATTCCCCAACGCATAATCCGGTTCATTTGTAAATAGACCCCTTCTGCATATACAGGCAAAAAACTGCCTGTTAGTCTTACAAAAATCCCACTTCCTATACTTAGAAGTGTCATTAGTACACCTACTGCAGTATATATTACTGCTTTAATTAGGTTACCCTTTTTCTTCATGCTTTTACCTCTTCTTTAAATTTTTTAGAACTATTTTAATTATAACACATTTTTACAAAAATTTCAAATTTACATTATTACTTCTATATCATATATTCTTCTAGTATCTTTAAGTTTTATTTCTTTTTCTTCTATTTCTTCTCCATTTACTATAAATTTTTCTACTCCGCGTATTTTTTGCATTTGGATTTTTTACTTTTATATTGTATATAGTTTCGCCATATTTATATCTAATAGAGTATTCTTTCCAGTTATTTGCTATACATGGCTCTACTTTTAGTGTATTATTTTCTATTTTTAGCCCTAGTATATATTCAAGTCCTGTTTTTAAAAGCCAGCTACTTGAACCAGTATACCATGTCCAGCCTCCTCTACCTGCTAGGTTTCCGCACTCCATATATATCGGCCGCTACTACATATGGTTCTACTTTATATTTATTTGCCGCTTCTTTTGTTCTTGAATGTTCTATTGGACTTATTGTTCTAAATAATTCTACTGCCTTATTTCCAAATCCTAGCATACTTTGCGCTATTATTGCCCATATAGCACCATGGGTATATTGTCCTCCATTTTCTCTGGTTCCTGGCAAATATGCTTTTATATATCCTGGCTCTAGCTTACTTTTTTCAAATGGTGGATCTAATAATTTTATTATTCCATTTTCTTTATCTACTAAATGATTTTCTAAGCTTTCCATTGATATATATTTTTTATCATTATCTCCTGCATTTGATATAGTTGCCCAACTTTGCGATATTCCATCTATTCTACATTCTTCGTTTTGAAGACTTCCTAGTTCGTCTCCATCATCTGTGAAGGCTCGTTTGTACCAGCGTCCATCCCAAGCTTGGGTGTTTAACGATTTTTTTAGTTTTTCTAGTATTTGTTTGTATTTTTCTATTATAGTTATCTGTTCTGTTTTACACTCTTCATTATTAATTAAATTTTGGTTTGGTTCTGTAGTAGATTGTTCATTATTGTTTGTTTGTTTTTCATTTCCGGTTTTTAGTAGTTTCTTCGAAGGGCGAACGAACCATTCTCGCGCCTACATCTGTTCCTAAATTATCTTCTGTGGCTTGGCTATTTGTATTCCAACTTCCGTTTTCCGACCTCTGACCTCCGACTTCCAACCTCTGTTTTCTCTCTTCCATTATTGGTATAAATTTATTTAATATATCATACAAGAAAAATCCTAGCCATACACTTTCCCCTTTTCCTTTATTTCCTACTGTGCTCATTCCATCATTCCAGTCTCCTGACCCTATTTTAGGTAGTCCGTGTTCACCAAAGTTTAGACTTTTTTCTATCGCTCGCATGCAGTGCATATATATTGGCTCTGTTATTTGCGAATCTTCATATAAGTCATATCTTTCGTCTACTCCTTGCTTTAATATTTCACCTTTTTTGTAACTTGTTTGTATATTTAGTATTTCGTAATCTCCTGTCATATTTATATATTCACACACCATATATACAAGCCATAATAAGTCATCTGAAAATCTTGTACGTATTCCTCTAGAGGTTTCGTCATGCCACCAGTGTTCTACATCTCCTTCTATAAATTGGTGTTTTGAATGTTTTATTATTTGCTCTTTCATTAAGTTTACATCATAATATTTTAGACCTATAGTGTCTTGAAGTTGGTCTCTAAAGCCAAATGCTCCTCCTGATTGGTAAAAGCCTGACCTTGCCCACAGCCTACATACTAAGGTTTGATATACAATCCATCCATTTAATAGTATATTAAATGATTCTACTGGTGTATTTACTTGAACTCTTCCTACAAATTCATTCCAGTAATTTTTTACTTTTTCTAACTCTACTGTACAATTTTGTATTTTTGAATATTTGTAGCTATTATCTAAACATAGCATTTTTTCTTGTTCCATTCCTAATATAAAAGATATTTGTTTTGTTTCATATGCTTGTAGCTCTACTTCTATTTGAATGGCTACTATATTATTTTTTCCTAATGAATTTTCGTTATTTAAGCTAAACTTTTTTAGTGCTTCTGGATTTGCTAGTGTTCCATTTCCTATAAAAAAGCTTTTATCTCCTGTGTATGAAGTTATTTTTTCACTACTTGATATATATGCATATTCATTTTTGTCATCTATTCTATTTTTTATTATTATTGTGTTAGAGTTTTCCTTATTTTCTATTTGTATATAGCCGTTAGAGTTTGTTTCATCCTCTCCTAATACTAGTTTTGTATAATATACTAGTTTTACCTTTTTCCTTTTTGGACTTAAATTTTTTAAATTTAGTATATTTACTTTTACACTATCTTCTTTTGGTACAAATACTTTTAGTTCTTGCATTATTCCCATACTTTCATGTTCATATTTTGCATAGCCCAGACCATAAGTTATAGTATAGTCATTATTATCTGGCATTGGGTTTAAACCTAATGACCATGTTTTTAGGCTTTCCTCTTCTTGCATATATATTATTTCTGATGGTGTATCTATTACTTGGTTGTTTGACCAAGCAGTTATTTTATTTAATCTACTATTTTTATACCATGTGAAGCCTCCTAAGCTTTCTGTAACTAATGTTCCAAACTTTTCGTTTGCTAATATGTTACTCCATACTGTTGGACATCTATTTTCTTTATTTACTCTTATTATATATTCTTTTCCATCTTCTGAAAAACCGCCATATTCATTATAATATTTTAGTTTTTTGCTATCTAGTGGTTCTGTTATTTTTTCTTCTTCAAATATTACTTCTTTTGCAGTTTGGTTTCCTATCTCTTTTATTGTTTCTATATATTCTTCTTCTAGGTCTTTAATTTGCCTTGCTAGCTGACCTTTTTTGCTGTCTATTATTATATTTGCTTTAAATTCTAATAGTGGGGTCGCTTCTTTATCTTCTATTATAAATATTCCACCTTTTATATTTTGCATATATGATAAATTTTTATTTAATATACTGTTTATTATTTCTTCTTTTACATATCTTTCATAATTATTTTCTTCTTCATCTAATATTACTAAATCTACTTTTATATTTTTTAGCCTGTAAAATTCATATGCTTTTATTACCTCTTCTAATACATATATATCATTTATTCCGCTTACTTTTACTAGTATTATTGGTATGTCACCAGATATTCCATATTGCCAAAGCATACTTTGTGGATAATTTCCTTCTGAATAATTTTTTAGATATAGTTTTTTTAATGGGTTTTGATATAGTACAAAACCTAGCATGTTTTGGTATGTCTCAATTTCTCTATTATTTAGTCTTAAATATCTGCTTTCAGTTTCTACCCTTGCAGTAGCTAATTTGAAGTTCTTTTCTATTTTTTCAAAATTACAATATTTTTTTACTCTATTAATTGCTTCTTCTTTTGTTTCACTTGCTGATATTATTAAACTTAGGTTTGTACTTTCTCCTGGATTTATTTTTACAGTTTGCTTAATTGCAATTATTGGGTCTAAACTTAAATTTATATTTTTTGAAAAAGGTTTTGAATTTTTTACCATAACTGGTAAGCCTAAGTTTCCTCTTCCTTGAAACTTTTCTTTATCTGTTTCATATTCTATGTCACCTAGAGTTCCTTTTTGTGCATATAGTGTAACTGCCATATACATTTCTTTTTCTTCATTAGAGCGTTTTCTTCTTTTTACTAATATTATATTATCCTCTATACTTTCAATACTTAAAAATAGTTTGCTAAATGCTGGGTGTGTGTTTGCTTGTGCTTGTGTGCAAAGTACTGGTTCAAAGCTTGAGGTTACTTCTATTATTTCTTCTTCTAATCCGTTATTTTTTATGTTTATATTTCGTATTTCTACTGGTTCTTCTTGTGCAATGGTAACTTTAGTAACAGTTTCTACTCCTCCATCTATTCTTTTTATTTTATTTGCATCTTCTGAAAAACTTATTTCGTATTTATCTGGTTTTGATAAATAGTTCATATAGTTTCCTGTCCATATTCTTTTATTTTTTATGCTTTTTAAATAAAAGAACATCCCTTCATTTTCTTCTTCTGATGGTTTATACCTATTTATTAATATATCTTTGTATTTACTGTATCCATTTCCCTTTTGATCCATTATTATTAAATAATTGTTGTTTGAAATAGCATTTATTTTAGTTAAGTTGTAATCTATTTTATTATATACTCTTTGAGCGTAATTTTCGTAATCTATATATTGTATTTTTTCTGGCTTTTTCTTTTCTTCTTTTGTTATTAGCATATTTTCTGGCATCCTTTCTTCTAGTAATACCTCTATTGCTTCTATTTCAGGGTTATTACTAAACCTCTCTACAAGTATATTATTTTTAAATAAATTGTTTATTGAAAGAAGTATTAATGCTTGATGATGTGCCATATATGTTTTTACAGGTTCATATTTTTTTCCCTTTTTTAGACGTATAGGTGTATAGTCTACTGATTCATAAAATCCATATTTATTATACATTTCATATTTTTCAAGCTCTTTTAAGTTTTTTACTACTTCTTTTGGTTTTTCAGTTATTGCAAGTATTGAGGCATAACTTGCAACTACTATGTCATCTTCCAAACCTCTTTTTAGCCCAAGCCATGGTATTCCTATTGCTTTATATTGGTAGTTTCCATTTAAGTCTTTCATATTAAATGCTGTTTCTGAAACTCCCCATGGTAAGCCTAATTTTTTTGCATATTCTTTTTGATTATCTATCATAAATTTGCATGATTCATCTAGCAAACTTCCTTTATATTTTTTTATATTGATATTTGGCATTAAATATTCAAATGCTGTACCTGACCACGATATAAGGCCTTTGTAACCATTTAGTACAGTTAATGTTCTATTTAGACTATGCCAATGTTTTGCACTTACATCTTTTTTTGCTATTGCAATTAAACTTGCTTGCCTTGCTTCTGAAGCTAATAGGTCATAATATGATGGTGTTAGTTTATTTTCCTCTATGTCAAAGCCTATGGAGAATAACATTTTTTCTTCATCATATAATTTTGTAAAATCTGCATTTGCAATTGGTATATCTCCTATTTGATTATCTACCCAATATGGTATTAATGCTAGGTATTTGTCTTTTTCTTCTTTTGATAAATTTTCATCTTCTGTTATTGTTTTTCTTGCTTCTTTATAAAAGCTTTTTAGTACATACACATAACCTATAAAGTTACCACTATCTACTGTTGATACATACCTTGGTATTAGTGGCTCTAAAGTACTTATATTATACCAATTGTATAAATGACCATGCCATTTTGGAAGGCTTTGTATTACTTGTACCATTTTGTTTAATAATTGCAAAGTATCATATAGGTTTTCATAGCCTAAGTCGTAACTTGAAACTACACTTAATAGTCCAAGACCTATATTTGTAGAAGATGTTCTTTGTACTGTCTTTGGTTTTCTATCTTCTTGATAATTATCTGGCGGAAGATAATTGTTTTTTTCTGTTAACATGTCTTTAAAAAATTGCCATGTTTTTCTTCCACATTCTAGTACATATTCTTGCTCTTGCTTATTTAGTTCTTCTAATTTTTCTTTTTCCTTTTCTTGTTTACTTATATACCACATAAAAGTTGGCGCTATTAACCATAGCAAACCTATAACTAAAAGTATTATATTTTGCATTCCTGCTATAATAGCAATTATGCCAAATACAATATTTGCAGACATATTTTTATAATAGGCTACTAAGTCATTTTTGCTTAACTTTTCAGCTTCTTCTGAGGTTGTCCATTCTAGCAGGTGTTTATTACTTATTTTTAGCCTATACATGCTTCTTACTATTGCATCTAATGACATGTATGCTTTATCTGGAAGCACTAAAATTTCTATTACTCCTCGTATTATGCTTGCTGCAAATGAGTTAATTGTTGGTTCAAAATTTCTTTGGTATTTATTTCCTTCTTTTCTAAAAATTATTTTATTTATGATGTCTATTATTGTTGGCATTATTACAGCAATTATTGCTAATATTAAAAACATATTTATATTCACTTTTTTAAATATATTTATAACTACTGCTATAATTATTAGTAACATTATTGAAATAGGAAGTATTGCTCTTATTAAATTATCAAATATTTTATATTTTGATAAAAAGTTTAGTGGGTTTTCCTTTTTTATTTCCTTTTTGTCTATTATATGTTTTTTTATCCATGAGTATATCTGAAAGTCTCCTCTTGTCCACCTATGAAGTCTTGCTTTAAAACTTGCATATGAATATGGGTATCCATCCATAAGCATTATATCACTGGCAAGTCCACACCTTAAGTAGCTTCCTTCTAGTAAGTCATGGCTTAATACTGTGTTTTCTGGTATTTCATTTTTTAATACTTTTGAAAATACCTCTAGGTTATATATTCCTTTTCCTGTAAATATTCCTTCTTCGAAATTGTCTTGATATATATCTGAAATAGCATTTGCATATGGGTCTACTCCTCCATTTCCTGCAAATATTTTTGTAAATAAATTTTTTCTACTAGCATTTAATTTTATTCCTACTCTTGGCTGTATCAATGCATGCCCTTCTATTACACAGTCCCCTTTTTCATTTAGTTCAGGTTCATTTAATATGTGTTGCATTGCTCCTATTAGTTCTAAACCACTATTTAATACAAGTTCAGTATCGCTATCTAATGTTATTATATATTTTACTTTTGCTGGTAATTCTTTTATATTATTCTGCTTTTTCCATTTTTCTATTGAATTTTCTTTAAATACATTTTCTTCATTTCCAAGTAAATATTCATTAAATTGATTTAGTAAGCCTCTTTTTCGCTCCCAACCTAAATAACATTCTTCTTTTCCATTCCAAAATCTCTTTCTATATATAAAATTAAATTTTGGAATTTTTCCTTCTTGCACAGGGTACCTATTATTTAGTATTTCTATTTGCTCTAATCCTTCTTTTATTACCTCTTCATCAAACTTTTCTTCTTTATTTGCTCCGTGAAGAACAGTCACCAAGTAGTGCAAAATGAATATTTTCATTTTTATTTGCTAAATAGTATACTTCTAATTTTCTCATTAGTTCTTTTACTTTTTCTTTTCCTTTTATTATTGTTGGTATTACAACAAATGTTTCACTTTCTTCTAGTTTTCCGTATATCTATTTTTGGTATTGGTTTTGGTCTAATTATTTTTCCTAATATATACCTAATTATTTGACCCACTATTTCCTGTATTGGTATTATGCTTATTAGGAATAATAAAAGAGCAATTGCAAAATTTGTTTTATTATATATAATTGTACATATTAGTATATCTATTATTATGCTACTTCCCCATATTGTAAGCACATATAGTTTTGCTTTTTGCTTGTGAGTTAGTATTTTCTTTTCTCTTCCTAACAATACATTTATTAATTCGTATTTTCCTTTACTTATTAAATAATAGCCTACATGTTTTTGTTTTTTTCCTATGTTTTCTCTACTACATAATTCTATTATTTTATTTGCTATATATATTTCAGAAACTTTTGTTTTTAACGATATCTTTTTTATTTCTGCTCTATATATTTCTTTTGTTCTATAATCCATTTTATTATAAACATCTGCGGGGTCTTTTTTTAGAAGTTCTTCTACTCCATTTATATTTTGGAATATTTGCATAAAATCCATTCTAAGTAATTCTTTTATACTAAGTATTGCATTTGCCATACTTACTTTTTTTAGTGCTATATCAAAGTGCTCTTTTCGTATCACTTCATTAGTAGTAGTTCCGAAGTTTGTTTACTTGCTCTTCTAAAGCATTAATATAACTATATGCTGCTTTTCCATATTTTTTTAGCCTATATGACATATACTCTATAAATGGGTATTTCATTTCTCCATACCCTTTTACTTTTTGTTTATATTCTGTTAAATTCTTAAATTTTAGTTCTTCCTTATTTTCTATTAATCTTTCTAATATGTTTTCAACTCTATATTTTTGCATTTGGCTAAAGTATATTTTTTCACATATATCTTTCACATTTTGTATTAATGCTATTTGAATAAATATTCCTATATTCCATATTTCATCCATGCTTAATGTTTTTTTCTTTTGGTATGCTTTTAACAGTTCTGCTACAGTTTTTCCTTCAATTTTGTTATCTGTATATGCTACAATTTCTGAAGCTAATACATATACCCTTGCAAAACCTTTGTATATACCATTCGAAATACCCACAAAACTCACATATTTGTTAAGAGGCATTTGGCTTATAATTATTTTATATGTTTCTTCTAACATATAAAAATTATCTAACAGCCACTCTCCAGCAGGGTGAATTGGCAAGCCTAATTTTATGTGCTCGCTAAGTAAATTATATACTTCTTCTATAATTTCAAAATTTTCTTTACATTTTGGAATAGGATATGTGTCCTTACTACTACTGTTTTGCAAAATATGGTCTGATGCCATTTTTTCCATATAGTTTTCCAAGCTCACTTTATCTAAGGTAACACCTTTTATATTTAAATTTCTATAATCTCTCATTTTAAAAAATTTCCACTCCTTAGCAAACGTTTTGCACTTATTATTTGCTAAGTGTGGAAAATTTATACTATTTTTATATTTTATTTATATGCAAAAAACTGCATATAAAGGAACTGATTTTATATTGTTTTCGAATCCAAAGTTTTTTTCTGAAATTCTAATGCCATATAGTAACATGAAATTACCTTAGCTATATTTATCAAATTCCCAAAAGTGACAGATATCCCAGAAGGAAACGTCCCCAATGGGAACCTATGAGTAAAAATAATCTACTATCCCATTATATATTCCCCATGCTAATCGGTTTTGGTATGTGTCATCTAATAATAGCTTTTCTTCTTCTGCATTTGATAAAAAGCCACATTCTACTATTGATATTGGTACTTCTACATGTTTCATTATGTAGACTGTATCTAACTTCATTGCTACTCTGTTATTTTCTCTTTGTATTGCTTCATTTAAATTTTGTTGTATGCTTTTTGCAAGTTTTGTACTTTGTTCATTTCCATCTTTATAAAAACATTGCCATCCCCAATATTGTTCTTGTGGTATTTTATTTAAATGTATTGATACAAATATATCTGCACTGCTTTCATTTCCTATTTTCACTCTATTATGTATATCTGATACTTTTTTCTGTTTTAACGTCTTACTGTCTATATCATATATTGCATTTTCGTCACTTCTTGTTAGTATTACTGTTGCCCCTGATTGTTCTAATAAATTTTGCAATTTCATTGCTATTTTTAGGTTTGTTTCTGCTTCTGTTGTTCCGATTTCTACTTTGTGCCCCGCTCATCTGGAACTCCATGCCCGTGCATCTATTACTATTACCTTATTTGTTACTGGTAAGGCTACAGTTTCTATTGTATTTTCTGTTTTATTTTCTACTGTATTTACTCCTATTGTGCAAGCAATTAGTGTAGCAAACACCATTAAACTAACATATATTAATTTCTTTTTATGTATTATTATCATATAAAAACACCCCATAAATATATATGTGGTGTTTTGCTATTTTATACTATTTTCTTTAGTACAGATTTTGTTATAAAATTACGAAAAATAAAATTAGTGAGGGATTTTTTTGAGAAAATATAATGAAAAGGCTAATATAATTGCTCCTATAATTCGCAAACTAGAGAAGAATTAAAATTTTCAAAAGAAGAAGTATGTAAAAGAATGCAACTTCGTGGTATATATGCATAGAGTAGAATTATAAAGAATAGAATAATAATTAAGTATATTAAAAGATTTTGAACTTATTGCTCTATGTGATATTTTAAATATTGATTATAATAAAGAAATAAAAAATTTAATTGATTAAAATGAAAAAAAGAGGCTATTTTTTTTCATTTTTTTATATTCTTAGGAAACCTATGAAACTTTTTAGTTACGCAATACAAAGTGAAAATAAAATTTAACATATTTTATTTTCAAAAGAAAGTCATCCACGTAAGTGGTGAGTTTCCTTAGAAGATAGTTATGGAAGAATTAGATTTTACTAAAGTATAACTCATTCGTACGCATTAAAATGCTACGACTGAGAAATCTTAGCGAAAAATGAGCTTAGAAAATTTTATTCTTGTTTTTTATATCTTCGGCAGGCTTTTACAATTTCAAAAAATATTATGTTACGCTATGTAAAAGGAGATGATTTTTATGATTAATTCAATATCTCTAAAAAATTAAAAGCTAAAGCAAAATTATAAAAGTTAATAATGCAAAATGCACTTTATCAAAAAATAGTTAAACAAAGTCAAAAATTAGCTAACTATATGCAAATACAATTTAAAGAAATGAATAAATGACAAAAATCTAATTAGTAAAAACTATATATTAAACAATTTTTATTGTCTAATATATAGTTTTATTCTTAATAATTATTTTATTTATTAATTGATGTATACTTTTTATTAAATTACTATTATAATTTATTTATGTAAATATCGCTAAATCAAATAAGGTTCTATAAAAAAACTATTTTTTTATAAAATTTTGTAACGAATTTAATATATTTTGACACTATATTAATAGGAGAGTAAAATAATGGAAAGTATGGATAAAATTTACAAAGAATATGCTAATTTGATAAAAAACTATATATTCAGTATTACAAAAGATTTAAACCTATCTGAAGATATTATGCAAGAAACATTTTTAGTAGCAATTAATCAAATAGATAAGTTTCGTGGAGATTGTAAAATTTCTACTTGGCTTTGTTCTATTGCAAAAAAAATTCTGTATAAGAAAATAAAAAGGAACAATTTAAGTAATACTGTATCTATTGATGAAATGAACCTTGTAGATAATAAAGTGCTAGAAGAAGAATATCTTCGTTATGATAGCAAATTGAAATTATTTGAATCTCTTCAAAAGTTAGATGCTAATACTAGAGAAATAATGTATTTAAGGCTTATTGGAGACTTAACATTTAAGGAAATTGGCATAATATTACATAAAAGTGAAAACTGGGCAAGAACTACATTCTTTAGAGGAAAACAAAAATTAAGAAAGGAGGATATTGTATGAAACAAGTAGATTGTAATGTTATCAAAGATTTGTTACCTAGTTATTGTGATAAGGTAACATCTAATGTTACTAATAATCTCGTTGAGGAACATTTATCAACCTGCAAAGATTGTTCTTCAGTATTAAAAGATATGACTAAACAAATAGATATCGAAATTAACCAAAATCAAAGTGAACAAATTGATTATTTAAGAAAATATAAAAAGAATAAGATTATAACAATTATTTTTGCTATTATTTTAACAATAATTATAATACTTGCTACTTTTATATCATTATATATTTTTGCTAAAAAAGCAGAATTTTTTGTTGATGTAGTTGATCTTTCTATTTCATTATCTCAAAAAGATAATATTAATGGAAAAGAAAATCTATTATTTGAAATATCTGACAAAAATTATAAATATGATTTAAAATATTACAGATATGAAATACTTGAAGATACACAAAGCGAATCTATATATTTTAGAATTGTAGGAAAGTATTCATTTGGTGATACAGCACGTAATTATTTCTCAATGCAAATATCAGAAAAAACAAATCATATATATATAGAAGATACAAAAGGTAATAAAAAAGAAATATGGAATAAAGATACTGGTCTCCAAGTAAAAGATTCATCACATACGCATTCCACAACTACTAATTATTAATTATACATAAAAAAAGATGCTATTACGCATCTTTTTTTATGAACATATAGTTGCCTAGTTGGTTTATAAGTTACAAATTTTTAATTACTATTTACAGTTTAATTTATTACTCGCCCCACATTTGGAGTTCAAAACTCGAACCACCTTTTAAACAATACACTTCCACTTCAACTTTATAACCTTGCTTAAAAGTCGCATTGGATATCTCCCAAAGTTGATTATTTTCAACAGTTTCGTCCAGGTATGTCGTCCAAAATACTCCACTTCTTAGTTTGATTACTATTCGGCACTTTCCTGAAACTGTGAATTTTTCAACGAGTCGTTCATCTCTTGCAAGGGTAAAGTTATCACTATACTTAGCATTCTGTGACATATTACTTGCTCTGTAATTAATATAATTTGTTGCTAATGGCATAATACCACTTCCTGATGAAGTATGCTCATCTGCACCTGCTTCAGCCAAAGCAATAACTGCCTCATCATTAGTGTTAGGGTTGTCCTTTAATTCAGCTGCTGATACAACTGTTGTAAATGACAATATTAAAGCCATAGCCATAACTGTTGCTAAAAACCGCTTATACATCTTTTTCATTGTGTTCATTTTTTTCATAGAAATACCTCCTGAAATTGTTTGTATAGGCAACCTTCTCTTTAATACAAAAATGTTAATATAAGGTCAACATTAATGTAATTAATTTATTAAACATATACCACATTTAGTATGTCACTTATTTATATATAAATGTCAATACCTTTTTGTAATTTTTTTACATTTTTTCAATTTTTTCCTATTTTATTTGTTTTTTACTTATTTTTGGGGTTTATTTCGATATTTTTATACAAAATTTAACAATTTAATACAAGTAATTTAAGCATCTTAAAAAAGTAAGGTAGTAGCTTTTTTATTATTTGCAATTCCATGCACTATGTGCTAAACTATTTTTGTCTATTTTCATAGATAAATCTCCTCCTTTGATTTCTATTTTTGCGGTTGACCAAACCATAAATATTATATCAAAGCATGAGATTTATTTCACTCATAGCAAAAAGCTTTTAGCCTCCCACGTATAACGCGTTTTTTTCATTATACCCAAAAGAACACTTATAAAAAAGTGTTTTTTAGTAAATAATAAGGATAGTTCTCTAAAACTTCAACATTTTACCCGACTAATCGTTTTTGTTGATATGTTGCTATTTGTATGGTTTATTTTCTTAACTTCAACATTTTATCTCTCTCATCTGGAACTCCATGCCCGTGCATCTATTACTATTACCTTATTTGTTACTGGTAAGGCTACAGTTTCTATTGTATTTTCTCTTTTATTATATTAAATACGTAGCATATAATGGTACTGATTTTATATTATTTTCAAATCCAAAGTTTCTTCTTGATATTCTTATGCTATATTTTGGTTGCTTTTCTGCTATATATAAATTTAAACTTCTTGCTGCCACATTTGTTCCTGCTTTTACTTCTACTGGTATTATATCTTTTCCTTTTTGGATTATAAAGTCTAACTCCGCAGTTCCTTTGCTAGTCCAGTAAAATAATTCATATCCGATTTGCTTTCAATGATTGTGCAACATAATTTTCAACTAAAGCTCCTATAAATGTATTATTACTCTCTTCTTTGTCTAATAAAAACTCATAACTCATATTTGATTTTAATGTTAGTAGCCCAACATCTGACATATAAATTTTAAAAGAACTTAAATCTTGATATGCTGATATTGGCATTTGCGTATCTATTAATTTATTGCATTTAAGTATTATTCCTGATTGTAACAACCAATCTATACTTGCTCCAAATATAGTTGCTGTACCTCCTGTTTGTACTACCTTATATTGAAATTTTTTATTATCTTTTGCCAATTGCATTGGAATAGAATTATATGTTGCCCTTATTTTTACACTTTCACTATTTGTTGAATACTTTGCCATATCTGATATATAGTTATTTATAATTTCTGATTGTATTTGTTGTGCAAAAATAATATTTTGCTCTTGTACATAATTATTTACGACTTCTGGCATTCCTCCAATTATTAAATATTTATCATACATATTTAATGCTAACTTGTGTAATGATGAATTCATTTTTTCATCTTTTTCAAAGCATTCTTTTATTTTTTTTGCCAATCCTTCTTGATTATTTGCCCATAAAAATTCTTCGAAATCCATTGGGTTTAATGTTATTGTTTCTACTTTTCCTACTGGAAATGAGTATGAATTTCTATTGATTGCAACACCTAATAAACTTCCTGCTACTATTATATGATATTCATTAGCATTTTCGTAAAAATATTTTAATGATGTTAAGGCTTTTTCACAATTTTGGATTTCATCTAAAAATATTAATGTTTTTCCAGGTAGTATATTAGTTTTAAAAGTTAATGACATTATTTGTATTATTTCTTTTGGGTCTAATGTATCCGAAAATATATTTTTGGCAATTTCGTTTATTTCAAAATTTATATATACATAATTTTCGTAATTTTCTTTTGCAAATTGTATTATGCTATATGTTTTTCCTACTTGCCTAGCTCCATTTATTATGAGAGGCTTTCTATTCTTACTATTTTTCCAATTTTCTAATTTCGTTAATATCTTTCTTTTCATATTATCAACTCCTATTATTATTATACACGTTTTTTGATTAATAAGTCAATAAAAATAGGATTTTTTTGATTTTTTCTAAGTTACTTGTTGTTTTTAAGAATAAAGGGGACAGGGAAAATTGACACTCCTCGAGGTGTCAATTTTCCCCGTCCCTTTTGACTCACTTTTTTACAGCTCCCATTTTTATATAATCCCCTTTGCTATTTTTCTATATTGTTTGTTTTAATATAGTGCAAAGTTTGAGTTATCTTTTGTTATTCCTTCTCTTAGTTCTAATACACTAAACCTATCTTCACTATTATAAATTTTGTACATCGCTTTTTCAAATACATAGTTTGTCATGTTTTCAAGTTCACGTGCACCTGTACCATAGTTTAATGTTGATTCTGCAATTTCTTTAAAAAGATCATCATACATTTTCAAATCAATCCCCATATTCCAAAGACCTCTTTCATATATCATGAATGCTGATTGCTTTGATTCTTTTTGTATACGTATTAGTGTTTCTGTTTCAATAGGGTTTGTTACATGGATTTTGGTAATTCTACCTACAAATTCTGGCGTAAAACCATATTCTATTAAGTCTTCTTTTGTATATATACTTTTTTCAGGTGATAAAACTTTTTTGCTTTTATTACTAGGAATTTGAAAACCTAAAACTTTCTCATCTAATCTTTTTTCTTTTACTTTTTCTATGCCAGAACAAGCATCCATTAAAAATATTTTTAAGTTCTTAGTTTCAAACTGAAATTCTCTGTTTTGTACCTTAATATTTATTGGTGCTCCTGATAAAATTGGAAGTAATGAGTCTATAACTCCTTCTCCACTTATATCTCTGCCATCACTATTTCCTCGTCCTTTTGTCGTTTTCTTTCCTATTTCATCAATAACTAAAATACCATTTTCAGCCTTTACAAAATCATTTCCAGAATTTTTAACTAAGTTAGCTAGCATTTTATCAACACTTTCACCAACATAGCCTTCTTGAGTATATTGTGTTGCATTTTCAATTGTATATGCTAGACCCATTTCTTTGCAAAAGGCTTCCATTGTTAATGTTTTTCCTGTTCCACTTCCACCTATTATGAAATCTACACATCTTGTTCCTAAATAATGTGCATTATATAGTGAAATAGCAATTCTTCTAATTAGTTCATCTTGTCCTACTACTGTTTCTTTTATACATTCCTCAATATCACTTATCCGTGGATAGTTTTCGTACTCATTATTTTGGAATGGAAGCACTTCATTTTTACCGTATACTGCTAATTCATTTGACATATTTTTTCCTCCTTTATTTTAAAAAAAGAATTTTTAGTTACTACATTATACAAATATAGACATATTACATAACATTTTACATAATATGTCTATATTTTTTTGTGAATTTCTATTTTTTTCTTCTATCTATTACATAGGTGCTTCCTTGTATTGTTTTTGCTAAGTGTTTTACACTTGCTCCTGCTTCTCCTATTTCTAGTGCATTTTTAAACTTGTCCTTTTCTACCTCTACTACTCCTATTGATATTGAGGTAAGTGGGAATTGTTCTATTATTCCTTTCCTGTTTGCTATTTCTATATAGCCTTTTTCGTTGTCTTCATTTGTGAAATATCTTTTTACATTTATGTCAAAATCTGCTATTATATTTTGGCATATTTGCTCACTGTCTTTATTTGCTATTATTGCTATGAAGTCATCTCCTCCTATGTGTCCTACAAAGCTGTCATCATTTTCATTTGTGTGTATGTTTTTTTGTATTACTTTTGCTATAAATTTTATTATTTCGTCTCCTTTTATAAAGCCATATACATCATTGTATGCTTTAAAGTTGTCTAGGTCAAAGTATAGCATTGAAAATGTTTCTTTGTTTAATAATCGTTTTTTTATTTCTGCTTGTATTTGTACATTTCCTGGCAAACCTGTTAGCGGGCTTACTCTTCTGTTTGCATATAGTAGGCTTAATATGTTATTTATTGTGTAATATAAGTATTGTTCATCTATTGGCTTTCTGATATAGTGTACTACTCCTAGTTCTAACATTTGAAGTTTGTGTTCATGTTCTTTGTTTTCGGTAATTACGATGATTGGTGTTATGCTGTTGTCTTCATTGTTTTTTATTTTTTTGCATATCTCACTTGCATCGTTTTTTTCATTATCTTCATTTACTATTATAAGTGATGGTATGTTTTTTAATGCTATCTCTAAGTCATTTCTTACTACTTTTGTTATTCTATATTCTGTTTCTAATTTAAATAGTTCTTTAAGCTTTTCTTCTAATTCTTTTTTATCATCTATTACATATATTTCTTGTAGCATATTTTCTCCTTATTTCTATTAACTTCTTTTATGTTTTATATTACATTTTTACTATTGTAGAGCAAAAGTGTGCCAATTTTCCTGCCCTTTTTGGCACACTTTTTGTAGTATAGGAAAAATAGATTTTATTAAATTCTATTTTATATTGTTATTTCTTTTGTTATTTGTTCTGATAAACCATTTACACTATATACTGTTATTGTTATTGTATTATTTCCTGCTACTAAATCTCGTGTTAGTTCTACTTCTTTTACATTTAGTGATGTATCTTTATTTTCTGCGTCTGTTGAAAGTATTGTTCCATTTTGATTTATTTCTATTTTCTTTATATTTTCTTCATCTGATATTTTTATACGTAGTTTGTCTCCTTCTTGTACCGCTTCTATTTTTGGTTTTTTGGCTCCTTTAAATATTTGCTCTTTATGTTCTTCATTACCTGCTGCATCTACTGCCACTACTACTAACGTATTTTCGCCTTTTAGTATTGTTATTCTTTCTTCTATTAGTTTTTTGGCGTCATTTTGTACTTCTACTATTGTATCTTCTTCATCATTCCAGTGATACATTATATAACTAAGTTCTGTTTCATCTTTTGCTACTATTTTTATTTTTGAACCTTCCACTTCAAATTCTATTTCAGGTTTTGTTGTATCTTCTTCTTCCTTAAAGTATACTTTTTGATATGTTGTTTCTTTTTTGCTACTATCTATTATTTTTAATGTTAGTGTATTGTTTCCTATTGGTAATTCTATATTTTCTGTTATGTTTGTTTGACCTTTTCCTTGTAATGTAGTTTCATCACCGAAATTCCATGAGTATATTATTTTGTCTATTGCTTTATTATGGTTTATGCTTATTTGCAACTTGCCATTTTCCTCTTTTGTTGTAACTGCTGGCTCATGGTTTTCGTTAGCTACTTTTCCTTTATATATTCCATAGCTTCCTTTTGCTATAAATACTATTCCTAATACTATTAGGATAATAGTAAAAATTTTTATAGTAGTACTTATTTCTAATTGACTACCTTTTTTTTGTTTTTCATAATATAATATCTGATTCATTTTTCCACCTCTTCGTTTATGTAGAAATTATAGCATAAGTATTTTTCGTTGTAAAGGAATTTTTTCCTATAATACAAAACAAGGGGCTGTAAAAAGGAAAGATTTGGAGAGATTTGGAAAGATTTGGGACGCGTCCAAAACTTTCCTTTTATTTTTTTGCATTATTTTTTAAATTTTAAATAAAAAGGGAAAGTTTTGGACGCGTCCCAAATCTTTCCAAATCTCTCCAAATCTTTCCAAATCTTTCCAAGTTCATAATATTTCTAAAATCTTTGCCAAAAACAAGATATTGACACATCTTTATAATATAAAGTGTGTCAATATCTTGTTTTTGTTTTGGCTTTTTTATATTGCCTTTTTTATTTTATTTTAGAACTTTCTTTTTGATAAAGATTATTCCTCCAATTAGTATTATGCTTGATAGTACTATTGTTATTGCTATTAAATAGTTAGTTACTGTTTTACCATATGGTGGTAATATTTTAACTACTTCTGCTCTATCGGTGTCTACTTCTTGAGGTTCTTGTGTTGGGTCTTGGTTTCCTACTATTGAGTATGCATTTCTTCTACCCACATCATTACTTGTTCTTACTAGTTCAACTATGTTTCTGTATGTTAAGTCGTCTGTTGTGTTTTCAGCTGTTATTAATTGTGTTAGTATTAGGTCGTCACTTACAGAGCTGTTTCCTTTGTCATATATTTCAGGTACTAGTTTAGCTTCTGCTATATTCGAGTCTGATGTACCATCGGCATTTCTTGGTTTTGTTGATATAACTGTATTGTATTTTTTAACATAATCATCTAGTGTTGCATTTACTAGTGTTTGTTTTTCATCTTCTGTTACTAAGTTTCCTTTATCAATTACTTCCCAAGCTTTATTATCTATTGCATAGAATTGTAAGTTGTTTGCTACATAGTCTACTAATTGGTTTGGCTCGGTTTTTACAATTGTTGCTGGGTCGGCTACTTTTCCTGTGTAGTAGAATGAATTTTCTTTAAAGTCTACTTCGCCTTTATTTGTTACTGTTATTTTGTATGAAATTTTAATTGTTGCTCCATGCATTAGCTCTTCATCCATACTTAATTGTATTAAACCAAATTTTGTATCATAGTTATATGCACCTTCACTTCTTATATCTGCCATTGGGTCACCTTGTAATTTATTTTGGTTATATTTATATTCATATTGTTTATGTTTTAACCATAATGCATTTGTTGCTGATTGTGTTGCGTCAAATAGTGTTGAGCCATCTGCTAATGTTAATTTAACATTTGTTACTTCTTTGTTTACTGATAATTGTGCTTTTGGTCTTTCTTCTAGTCCTAAGTTTACATGGTTTATTTCATATGTTGTAGGGTTGTTTTCTGTTTGGTCTTCTGTTATACCTCTATCACATTCTGTTTCAATTACCATTAGTCCAGTTTCTGCTGTCATTTGAGTTTCTTTCATTAACTCGTTTAATTCATTTTTTAATTTATCATTGTCTAAAGGCATTTTTTCATGTGATGCTAGTACCTCTGCTATATGATTCATTACATTATCATCTGAATAGTCAATTACGTCTTCTCTACTATTTAGAGTTTTACTTGGTCTTTTATATAATTCCTCTAAATCATCGTCTTTCATTATGTCTTTTGCATCTGATACATCATTTCTTTCTGAAGATGCTGCTATATCATATACATATCCATTTTGTTCTTCTTCTTTTTTCACTGCATTTGCAGTTTCGTTATTTGATGAATCTGGCTTAAATGTAGATATTTTGGTTTTTATCTCTCCTAAGTCTTCTTTACCATTTTCCCAAGTTGATTTTTCTCTCCATATATATTGAAGATTAGTTTCTGTATTTGTCCAAAAGTTTGTATTTCTATAAAGATTTTGGTTTATTTCTTTTTGATATGTTGTTGATTTATAGTCTTGACCATTGTATGATTTTTTATTTTGTCCACTTTTTCCTGATTTTGTTAATACTTCATTTATTTCTGGGGCTATATTTTCATATTGTTCTGGTAATAATGTTTTTTCAGTATCTCCATATATAAACCTAACTACATAGTTACCTGGAATGTATGAATTGATTATATATTTACCTCTGTCGGCATTTTCCGCAGGGTCTATATCTATCTTTCCATATTTTTCACCTGGTCCTATCTGAGCTATTACTGCTTCAAATTTGTCATTTCCAGATGAGAATTCTTTCCATTTATATTCTGTTCCATTAGGCATTAACTCTATTAATTGTACAGTTACACCGTTTATTTTTGCTTCCTCTTCTTCCATTATTCCATTTCCTATTGCTGTATGTGTTTCATCGTTTATTGGGTTTCTTTCATCTTCCCATATTGTACCATTTGTTGTTCTTACTACTGGTTTTCCGTCTGGTCCATCTTCTCTATATAGTTTTAGTTTTATATTTGGTGCTTTATCTGTATCATCTTCAAAGTTCTCATACTTGATTTGTCCGTTATCTGGATCTCCATCTTTTGGAACATCATCTGGATTTAAGTTTCCTGGTACTGAGTCTACATCAAATAAGCCCGCTATTTTACTGTATCCTGAAACTGGATCTACGTTTGGTATTTCTGTTCCTTCTTTGTAGTATGTTTTAAATCCATTTATTTCTGCAATGTTTTCTTTTCCTTCTCCTATTTTCTCTATTTTGTCTACTCTCTCATCTAGTCTTATCCAATCTTCTCCATTTATGCTATCTTTCTTAACTTTAAATGTTAAGTATATATATGCTGTTTGTCCAGATGAAAGTTTCATTCCTTGTAAACCTTGTATATATAATTTATCGTATCCAGCTATTGTTGTTTCGTTATTTGTTCCATATTTACTGTTGTCAACTTTATTTACTGGCATATTTGTTCCTACCATTGCTAAGTGTTCATTTTTAGCCGTTTCAGCTTCTGTATCTGTATCTTTTATTCCATATTTTATTTGTATATATGAACGTTCGTCTACATATTCGAAGTCTTCGTCGTAGTAATCTACTATTTCCATTACCTCGCCTAGTACACTTTGTGATTGGTTACGAACTGTTAGCTTGTAGGTTACATATACATTTAATTCATCATCTTTTGATTTGCCATAGTTTGCAAATTCATTTCCATAGTCTGATACTTTGTAGTCATAGTCTGCTGCAAATAATTCCCTTGTGTATCTAGTGTCATAGTATTTTTTATCATTAAATGCTATATCTGAAAGTCTTAGTTCAATATCCCATATTTCTTCTATGTCGTACTCTTTACCTGTATTTTCATCTCTACTTCCGCATTTTGGACATTTTAGTTCATTGTCTAATTCTTCTATTTTTCCTACATGTTTACATTCAGGATTATTACATTTGAATTTATTTAATGTGTCATATGTGTATGTATGTGATTTTCCGTTAATTTCTATTGTTGCTTTTTCTACATCTTTTTTAAGTGCTAAGTCAAATGTTTCTCTTTTTACTAGTCCAAAGTCTATGTTTATGTGTTTTGGATATAATGGGTAGAACCATATTCCATTTACATATTGACCTATTGGTTCTTCTATAAAGTTATCATATATTGGATATATTGTTCCTTTTTCATTTGTTCTTGAAGATATTCTACAATCTTCTATAAATTGTAATTTTCTTCTTGTTGTTTCGTTATCTCCAAATTCATGTAGTGCGTTATTATATGCTGTATTGTAACTTTTGCTTGAGGTTGCTGTATTTATTACATAATCATATATTTCTTTTATTCCATATGGTGTTGAACACATTGCTCTTTCTTTTGCTGCTTCTTCTGCTGTTTTTCCTTCTTCGTGATTATGATGTTTTTTGCAGTATTCACTACTATATTTGCTTACTATATATGCTGTGTTAGTTTGGTCTACTTCATAATATAATTTTCTTCTTACTTTATAACTTGCTGGCGCTGAACTAATTTCTGCAAACCTTTCATTAAATGCATTTCTTTCACTTTGTTTTTCTAGTGCATTTGAGTATGATGCTACTGGGTTCTCTCCTCCAGCTGCTAAGTATGTAGTTGCTTGATAAATTTGTCCATCATATACAAACTCTATCCAATATTTCTTACGTGAATTTAAATGGCGGAATTCATAATATCCATTAGCATCTGTAACTGTTCTTGCTACTTCTGAGCCATCTGAATTATAATGAAGTATTACCTCTACTCCTGCTTTCCATTTTTCCCCGTCATCTTTTATTCCATTTGCTAAAGTCTCTTTTGATGTTCTTTCGTCTTCCCATACATGACCTGCTAACATTAAATGTAATGTTTCTTTGTCACCTTCACCACCTGGTGGTGGTGTTTGTGTTGTTGGTGGTGTTGGATATTTAGGGTTTGGTATAGGTATGTCTATTTCTTCTTGATGTAGTGCACGGCTACCTATAGCTAATAATTGTTTTTGAAATGTTGGTCCCTTCTTAACTATTGTTGCACTAGTTACTCTTCTTTTATTACAGCAGTTATCTCCTGTATCTTTCATTATATCATTTCCTTCATCATCTTTTGCTGGATGTTTGTCACAATGATACTCATACTGTTCATAAGAATATTCTGTTTCCCAATAATATGCTGCTAAATTGTATATAGTTGCTTCTGCACTCATCCACTCAAAGTCTATATGTAAGTGGTCTAATTGTTGTATTTGGTTAGTTGATACATATTTTACATAAAATTTTTCATTTGGATTAGGATATTGTGGTCTAGGAGTCATCATTGCATCTACGTAATTTGGTTCCTCTGGAGTAAAATATCCGTCTTCTGTAAGTTTATATTCTGTTCCAGCTAATCCAGAAGTTAATATAATACTTTCTAGCTTTATTTTATCACCATTTTTATCAACAATATACATATCTGTAATTCCACCATATGCTAGTCCCATATATAAACCTTGAACATAATCAATTGAAAATGGTCCAACTATATATTCACTTTTGCTTTGTGTATAATTTACTTTTACTTCATCTGTATTAGTAGTATCTCCTTTAATCATTTTTCCTGAATTGGCTTCAATCTCTGTTGCAAATGTATCATAATTTGCTGCTGCAAACTCTAAGTCTAGTGCATAACCTCCTGCTGTTGAATCTGCTGGTGGTTTTTTATTAGTACTTAATGATGGTAAGTCCCAAACTGCCTCTTGTTTGACAGCATCCCAAGTATTCCAATCTCCTCCTTCAGGTGCCCATGTTAATATGTATGCTTCTAAGTTATTTGCTGCTCTAGTAGATGTAACTTCATAATATCTATATGATTGTTGTTTTTCTATTTCCTTGAAATCTTTTTCATGCTCCCATATATCATTTTTATGCTTATCTGCTTCTGTTTGTAACCATTGTATAGTTCCTTCTCCTACTCCTTTTAGTTTTAATGCTCCTCCTTTTTCAGCACAATATATTTGATAATTTCCATATATAATTCTCCAATATTCTGTATCTTCTATTATAAAACTATCTAATGTGTCCGCTGTAACTGGTATTGATAGTCCTGATAAGCCAGCTTTTTTTATTTCTCCTGTTCCTACTTTTGAAATTGTTGTTTGTTTTCCTATAAGAAAGTCTGGTATAGATTTTGCAAATACAAAACATACCGCTGCAATTATTATAAGTATTACTAGGTTAATTATTTTTTTTATATTTTCTTTCATATCTTATACCTCCCTTTCTACATTCTTCTTAATACTTTTTTTCTGATATAATAAGCACTTATTCCTATTGTTATACATATTACTACTGAAATTAATGCTGTGTATGTTACTGCGTCTCCTGTTTTTACTCCTATTACTACATCTGCTGCTGACATATCGTCTTCACTTGTTACTTTGTTTGCTGGAGTTGAGTCTATGTCTTGCTTTCCTTCTTCGTTGTATACTTCGTAAAGTTCTGCATTATTGTTTACTATTCCTGTATTTTTGTCTGTCATTTTTTTAGTTAATGTTAAACTTAATTCTGCACTTTCGCCAGATTCTAGTTTTTTGTTTGCTAAACTTGAGTTGTATATGTCTCCCTTGCTTGATTGGTACCAATCTCTATTTAGCTCTGAGTTGAATTTCATGTCTTTTGGCATATAGTCTACTACTTTTCTTACGTAGTTTCCTATTGCTCCTTCGTTTGTAACTATTATTTTGTATTCTACTATAACTGTTGCATTTGATAGTTGTGCTGCTGGAATTTCTGCTTTTGCTATTTTCAAGTTATCATAGCTATATTTTTTTACTGTATTTCCATAAGTAACTGTTATTGCTGATATGTATTTTTCTAGTTTCATATCTGATTTTTCTGATTCGCATAGTCCCATATCTACATTTCTTATATTTTCGTCAGTAACTCTTAGGGTATCTGTTATTGCTACTTTTGTTTGTTTTCCATCTATCGTCATATCTATACTTGTTACATCTGAGTTTACTGTATTGTTTATTCCTGATTTTTGGTATTGTGTAAGCTCATATTTGTATTGGTTATACATAAATACTACTAAGTATTCCCCTCTTTCTAAGTTTGTAAATGTATATTCTCCTGTTGATGATATTTTTACTATTTTTTCTACTGCTGTATCTATGTCTTTTACTATTTCATTTGTGTTTTTGTTTAATAACCTTACTTCTATTCCTGTTAGTAGCTCTTCTCCTTCATCTCTTTTTCCATTTTGATTTTTGTCTAGCCATGCTAGTCCAGAAATTTTATATCTTCTGCCATCATCTTTTGGTGGTTCATTATTACCATAGTCTACTTTGTGTATTTCTTCATTATACTCTATTGTTGTTTTTACTGAGTTTGAAGTTTTTGTTTCAAAATTCTTTCCATAAATGGTTGCATAACTTGTTACTTCTTTTTCTGTTTCTCCCTCTGGTAATACCTCTGCTTCCATTGTTATATTTACTACTGCTTTTCCATTTGCCTTAAATGAAGGGAATTTAAATACATATGCTCCATCTTTATTTTGTACTGTCATTGCTGATGTAATTCCATTAGTTGTTATTGTTGCATTTGAAAGTTTCATTCCCTCTGTGATTTTGTGTTCTAAGTAGAAGTCTGATGTATAAACATCACTCTTATTTGTTATTTCATATGTGTATGTTACTGTTTCTCTTTCTTTTACATATTGTTTGTCTGGATCTAATTGTTTTATTTCAAATGCTAATTTTGAAATAGTATTAGTTCTAGTATTTGAGTAATGTTCTTCTATATCATCTGCTTTTAACGTTGTTATTGCTTTTATATCACCTAGTATTTCTCCTGTTACTTGTGTTTTTACAATACATTTTATATCTGAATTTTTAAGTAGTGTTGGTATTGTATATGTTACTATATTTTTTTGTTTATCTGTATTTACACTATATTGTATTTCTTCATCAGTTGATACTTTTTGGTTTTCTATTGTTGTTTCTTTTATTTCTAGTCCTTTTGGAACTTGTACTTTTATAATTACATTTTTTAGTTCTCTATAACTTGGTGTTTCAACATTTGTTTCATATGTTAGTTCATCATTTTCTATTAATGTATAGTCTGGTTCTTTGTCTGTTTCTAGTAAAAGTTTTGCATATCCTTTTTCAAATTTTAGTTTATATATATTTGATTCTACTGGTTTTTGCATATCATCTGCATTTACTCTTACTTTATTGTTTAGTATAACTTCTGGTATTACTAAGTTTGAGTCTTTATCTATCATAGCACTGCTTTTGTACACTTGTGTGTATACTAATTTTATTTCATATTCTGCTTCTGCTGTTTTTCCACCTTCTACTGTTCCTAGTTGTATTACTTTTTCTGGATCTTCACTGTCTTCATAACCTGTTTGGAAACTTTCTGATACATATTGTGTATGAACTGTTTCATATACTGCTATTAATTGTTTTTGTGTATCTTCTATTAAACTTGTGTCTTCTGTAAATTGAACTTTTCCTTCTGAATCTCTATATGTATATATTTTTCCATTTGGTGCGGTTATGTTTAATGTTACATTTTCAGCATTTACTGTTGCTGTATTTTTTACTGTTGCTTTGAATTTTAGGTATTGTCCTTCTCTTACTACTGCATTTTCTGCTATTTCTGATTCTAGTTTTACTTCTAGGTTTGGTGCTTCGCCTGTTGATAGGGTTACTATTCTTGATTTTACTCGGTCATTTATTGTTTGCTCTTCTTGGATGTTGTCGAAGTATACTGTGTACATAGAGTTTACTGTTTGTGAGTAGTTTAGGTTTTCTGGTATTTGTGCGTTGTATGTGAATTTTATGCTGTTTCCTACTTCCATTTCGTATTCGTTTAGTATTATTAAGTATGATTTTACTGTTGAGTAGTCTTGTATTTCTTGTGTCCATCCGTTTTCCTCACTTTGTAGGTCTGCTGTTGCGTTTCCGTTTTGTGAATAGTATATGATTACATTTTCTAAACCATTTGTGTTTATTGGGCTTGTCATTGGTGCGTCAAATGTGTTGTTTAGATTTTGCATTGTTTCTGGGTCTGTTGCTCCTTTTGTTAGTGTTCTTCCTAATACTTTTATGTTTTTTATTTTGTTTTCATAGTTGTTTATTATTTGTATTTCTGCTGTTATTGGTTTTGCTGTTGTTGTTACTTCTAGTGCGGCTTTTTCGTCATTTGTTAATGCCATTATTTGTGCTCCATTTACTGTGTTTGTTAGTTTGTTTGCTGTAACTATTCCTACTGGTGCTATGAATTTTATTGGTACCTCTGCTTGTGCTACTTCATTTTCGTTTATTACTGTTAGTTTTACTGGTACTATTGTATTTGGTGTTAGGTTATTTGCTGTTATGTCTGCTGTTATTAGTAGGTTTGTTCCTTTTGTTAGTGCATCTTTACTGTATTTTGTTTGTGTTCCTTTTAAACTTAATTCTATTTTTTTTGTTCCGTCTGGCTCTACTATGCTGTTTGCTTGCTCTACTGTTAACTCATCCTCATATAGTAGTTGTACGTTTTTTATATCTATTTGTTCCATATATGATGGTAACTCTAGTATTATTTTTGGGTTTTTGAATAGTTTGTTGTAGTTTGTTGATGTGTTTAGTATTGCTCTTATTTCTACATTTTCATTTTTTACTATTGTTGATAGTTCTTGTGTATTTGTTTGTATTTCTACTTGTGTTTGTGGTTCTATTAGTTTTATTGTAGCTTCTGCATTTTGCTCTACTAATACTATTTGACTAGATATTGCTTGTGCATTTATGCTTGAGGCTAGTTCTATAAATTCTTGTACTTGTTCTTTTTGGTATGCTATTTCTCCTTTTATTGCTTTTGTGATTTCTAGTTCTAGTTTTCCTTCTGTTTGTGGTTTGCTTGTTCTTATTGTTATGTTGTTTATGTTTAGTTCACTTAGGTTTATTTCTAATTTTCCTTGTTCATTTTCGGCTGTGTTTTTATCTATAACTAGTTTTTCTTCTTCTCCTACATATATTTTTATGAAGCCTTCTTCTCCTAGTATTTTGCTAAATGCTTCTTTTGATATTTGTATGTTTTTGTAGTATGCATAGTTATTATTTGCAATTGTTGTACTTGCCTCAGCAGTTTGTGTTCTGAATTTGTCTGCTTCTTGTTTTATTATTATTTCGTCTGTTAATTGTGCAAGCCCTATGTTTGCTGTTATTTTTTGGTTATATTCTATTTCTTGTTTTTGGCTTGCATCATAGTTTGCATATATTTGACCTTTACTTATGTTTTCATTTGAGGCTATTTCATAGTCTACTATGTTTCCTAATTGGTTTTGCATTTCAAATGTGTTTTGGAAGTTTGCTTCTATGTTTGTTTGCTCTATACTATATGTTTGGATGTTTGATTTTATATTTAATTGTACTTGGGTGTTTTGTGTATCTTGCGCGCTTAGTGCTTCTTCGCCATATATTAATGTTATTATATATTCATCTTGAGCTTCTTTTTTCCATGATATGCTTCCATTTTCATCTGGGGTGTTTTCTACATTTATTGTTATTTTGTTTTCTTCTATTTTGTAGTTGTTTTCTCCAAAGTTTAAGCCATTTTCTTCCCCATTGCTTGCTTTTGTACTATTTGCTGTAATTTTTATGTCTTTTGGTGCTATTGTGTTTATACTTGGAATTTCTACTTCTAATTTTGTGTTTTTTATTGGTAGTGTGTTTTGTTTAATTCCTGATTTTACTGCTAATTGTACTATTAAACCTTTTTCTTCTTTTATTTGATATGGTACATATTTTGTTATTTGTGCTTCTAGTAGTGTTTCTGCATTTGCTGACCAGTTTAAGCCTAATGAAATTTCTTTTTTTACATTGTGTGTTTTTCCTTTTTCGTCTATATATGTTCCTGTCATTTTTACTTTATTTACTTGGTTTAATTGGTTTGGATTATAGCTTTCACTGTTTTTAAACTCTATTGGCATTTCTATTTTTTGCTCTTCTCCAGCATTTACTTGTTTTAGTGATATTTTATTTTTTTCTATTTGTGATATGATTTCTTCTTTTGCTGTTTCTGAGTTTGATATTTGGAAATTTGAGTCTAAAAATTCTATTACAGTATTTTTTAAGTATCCAGCATTTTTTACTGCTACTTCTACTGCAATTTTGTTTTCTTCTCCTATATTTTTTGTGCTTTCATATGTTTTTTTGTTTTCACTCATAAAATATGTATTAAATTCGACATTTGAATTGTTTGTTTTTGCATTTTGGCTATTTATGTCTGCTGCAATTACTCTATTTATATTAATTCCAACAGTACTTAGGTTTGCCATTAATATAATAAATACTATTATACTTGCTACTATTTTTTTACTTTTTTGGTACATAAAAAGAACCTCCTATTTTTTATAATCTCACTTATATATTATTATACCTTATTTTTCAGTATTTTTCAACTTTTTTAAGGTATTTTTTAAACTTTTTATGTAGATTTTTCCTTTTCCAGTTATTTACATTACGCTTTTTCTACATTTTTGGGCATAATACTCCCTAATTATATTTTTTATTATATTTTTGCACATTTATTTTGTTTTTTCAATACTATTTTTTGTTTCTTGTTTTTTGCATTCTTTTTACTATTACGGATGCTCATTTCGTGGATTTATATTAAATTTTTGTTACATTTTTACTTTTTTATAATATTTTGTAACACATTTAGTTTTTCTTGAATAGTATTAAGTATCGGGGGTGTTCTTATGAATGATGAAATGTTTAAAAACCTTTCTGATATGTTGGGTAATACTACTTCTTCTAATGATTTTAAAAATATTGTTTCTGGTTTTGCTTCAAGTACTAATAATGGGGGAAATAGTAATACTTCTAATAATTGTGAAAGTAATAGTTTTGATTTTTCTAATATTGATATGGCTACTATTATGAAGATTAAAAATATTATGAGTAAAATGAATTCTAAAAAGGATGACCCTAGATCTAATCTGCTTCTTTCTTTGAAGCCTTATTTGAAGCCTTCTAGGAAGGAAAAACTAGATCAATACATAAAGTTTATGAATTTGTCTTCTATTATGGAAGCTTTTGGTTCTATGGGTGGTGAGAATTTAAAATGATACCTTTTCCACCTTTTTTTGGTTTTAGACCTTACTATAAGAGACCTTATAATGCAAGAAGTAACCATTTCCCTAAGCAAGATTGCTCTGATTTTGTAAAAGATGGCTCTAGTGCTTCTTTTTCTACTGGGTATGCTAGTAAACGGTGGCTCCAAAACAGTGCCTCCATTTAATAATCAGCAGCAATGCTATAAAGAAGAAGTATTTAAAAGTAAAAATTCGTGTGATAATGATTTTTCAGATAAAGCTAATTTTCATGTTTCTCAAGATGGCTGTAATAATAGTAATTGTTTTGATAATAATTTTTCTGATGATTGCTGTAATAATGCATATGAGCAGTGTATAAATATTTTTGGGCTTGAGCTTCATTTTGATGATTTACTTATTTTAGGATTGCTTTTCTTTTTATATAAAGAGGAGGTTAAGGATAATTATTTGTATATTGTTTTACTTATGTTGCTTTTTAGTTGATTTTTTTAGTATGGCTTTTTAGCTAAGGGGCTGTATAAAAGTAAGTCAAAGAGGATGGGGAATTGTCAAAAGGGACGGGGGAAATTGACACATCTTTAAAAGATAAAGTGTGTCAATTTCCCCCGTCCCTTTTGACAATTCCCCATCCTAAACACTTAGTATATTTTATTCTAAAATTATTTTCTCTTCTTCTCCTACATATGCATAATTTTTTATTGGTTCTTCTGCATTTATTTGGTTTTCTTTTATTATATTTGCTATACGTATTTGTGGGCATTCTATTAGGTTTGCTGCTATTATTGCTTTTTTGTTTCCTTTTGCTCCTGCGTGTGCTAGTCCTCTTAGGTTTCCTAGTATCACTATGTTTTCTTCGGCTACTACTTCGGCTCCTCCATTTACGTCCCCTAATATTACTAGGCTTCCTTCATATTCTATTTTTTGACCTGAACGTACTGAACCTTTATAGAATTTTGTTTTTGAGTCTTCTATTTCTTTATTGAAGGCTTTTTTTATGCTGTGTAGTCCTAATGTTTTTGGTGTTTCAAATTCTATTTGTACATCTATTTGCTCTTTTATTGTATTTTGTATTTTGTCCATTTCTTCACTTTTTAATGTTTTTCCTGCTATTTCTATTGGTGTTTTTTCTTCTTGATATAGTTTTTTTAGTTCTGGTAGCTTTTCTTCTAATTCTTCTATTATTTCTTGCTCATTTGCTGTTTCTCTTATTTTTATTATGATTTTGTCTTTTTTTAGATTTATTGAGATGTTTGATATATTCATTTTTTTGTTCCTTGTATAATATATTTAGGTTTTTTTAAAGGTTTTACCTATAAACCTAGTAACTATTTTAGCATACTTTTTGGTCTTGTAACTTAATGCGCAAGTATATGTTCCTAGCAATTTTTACCTTTAATTTTGTATTTGTATTCCTGGTTTTGCTGTCATGTCTTCTGTTACCTTACTTGCATTCATTCCGAAGTATTCGGCTATTATGTTTCTTGCGACTTCACAATTATAGCTTCCGCTTCCTCCATTTTCGGTCATTACTATTACTGCTATTTGTGGGTCATCAAATGGTGCAAATCCTACAAACCATGCATTTGTTTTTCCTTGTATTCCTGTTTGTGCTGAACCTGTTTTTCCTCCTATTTCTATGTTGAAGTCTTTAAAGTATGAGTATGCTGTTCCTCCTGATTCGCTTGTTACTCCTCTCATTCCCTCTAGTATTGCATTTAGGTTTTCTTTTTTGAAGTTTAATTCTTCTTTTGTTTCTTTGTTTATTCCTAGCCTCTCTTTTACAAATTGATTTATTTGCTCTTTTGGTACAGTATTTCCATTTAAGTCCATTATTCCTTTTATTATTGTTACATCTAAGTTGTTTCCTCCATTTGCTATTATGCTTATATATTTTGCCATTTCTATTAGTGTAAAACTGTTATCATGTTGCCCTATTGCTGCTTGCAAGGTGTTTCCTCCTGTAAATGTTTCTTTTTTTTGTTTTGATGTTTCTTTACTTGATATTGTTCCTTCTACTTCTCCTAATAGTTCTATTCCTGTTTTACTTCCTAAACCTAATGATTTTGCATAGCTTGATAGTGTGTCTATTCCTATTCTATTTCCCATTTCATAAAAGAAATAGTTACATGAGTGTTTTATTGCGTCTGTTACATTTAGGTATCCATGCCCTCCCCCATATGATTTATATATCCAGCATTTTGGTTGGTAGTCTGATGAATATCTATATATTCCTACGTCATTTACTTTTTCATTTATTTTTACGGCTCCTGTTTCTAGTGCAGCTAGTGCTGTTACCATTTTAAATGTTGAACCTGGAGCATATACTGATGATATTGCTCTGTTTAAAAATGGTGATTTTGCTTCTTCTGAAATATATTCATCATATTTTGCTTTACTTATTCCATCTACAAATAGTTGTGGCTCAAAGTCTGGGAAACTTGCCATTGATAATACTTCACCATTTTTTACATTCATTACTACTGCTGATGCTGCATCTGCTGAGTATGGTGTTCCATACCCTCCACTTCGTATTTTTTGTATGTTGTTTTTTAGTGCTGTTTCTGTAACTTGTTGTAGGTTTGCATCTATTGTTAATACTACATTGTTTCCTGCTACTGCTTCTTCTACTGTGTATTCTCCTGTTAATGTTCCATCTACTGCCATATCTATTTGCTTGTTTCCATTTTTTCCTTTTAGGTATGGTTCAAATATATATTCTATTCCTGTTTTTCCTATTCTATCATTTAGTAAGTATCCTTGATTTTGCTTTAACTCATTTTCGTCTATTTTTCCTACATACCCTAATATGTGTGAGGCAAGGCTTCCTGATACATAGTTTCTTAGTGCAGTTGTTTGTACTGTTAAACCTGGAAATTCGTCGTTTCTTTCGTTAAATATTGCTACACTTTTTTCTGATATGTTACTTGCAAGTTCTACATTTTTTGTACTACTGTATCCATTTTTTGCTATTGTATATCTTAATGACATTATTTTTCGTGCTTTTTCTAGGTTTGGTTCATTTATTTTGTATTTATCTTTTAATATATTAAAGCATTCTTCTGCTGTTTTGTTTTCTTCTATGTTGTTTTGTTTTTTCCAACTTATTTGTGATTTTTCGCTTATGGTGAATTCAAATGGCGCTACTTTTATTGGTAGGTCATCTATATATGTGTCTGAGTTTTGCTCTAATACTTCTATTATTTTTGCTAGTGAGGTGTTTAGAGTTTCATTGTCTATTTTTGTTTTGTATAGGTTTAGTATATAACCTAATTTTGTTGTTGCTAGTTTGTTTCCTGATTGATCTAATATATCTCCCCTTGCTGCTTGTAATGTGCTTTCTCTTGATAGCCTCGTATTAGATTGCTCTCTATAGTCTTTTCCATTTACTATTTGAAGGTTGAAGAGTTGAATTATTAGTATTATTCCTATTATATATACTCCTACTGATATTATGTTGTATCTGAATTTGTCTTGCTTGGTTCTTGTTTTGTTCATATTATCTCCCTTCGTATTTTTCTACTAAGATTGATTTATTCACTTATTATTTAAAAATATTTTGTTAATATTTTTTGCCCTTTAAATATATCTTCTATTTTGTATCCTACTATTTGTGATATTGGGTATATTATTATTGTGATAATTGTGTTATATATTATTTCTATAAATAGTATTTTTATAAAGTTTAATATTTCTACATTTGTGTTTAACATTATTATGCTTAACACATAACTTCCTATTTCAAATACTAGTGTGCTTGCTACTACCATTAGCATTATTGTTATTCTACTGTCTTTTGAAAAGTTTTTGTCAAAATAGCCTCCTAGTATTGCTACTATTAATAACATTGTTATATATATTCCTAAACTTTTACCTATTACTATGTCTAGAAATATACCAAAAAATATACTGTAACTTATTCCTATTTTTATTCCTGAATATAGTGTTACAAATAGTGTTAATATTACAAATAGGTTTGGCTTTATTCCTGCTATAGTAAACCAGCTGAAAAAATTTGCTTGTAAAAAATATGTAATTAGAAAGGTAATGAATATACCTATTATTACTGTTGCTTTTTTCACTTTTTTATTTCCTTCCATGGTTGTTTATTTTATTTTGTTATTACTAATACTGTTTCTAGTTTGTTAAAATTTACTGCTGTTTCTATTAGTGCATATCTGTCAGTGATATTTTGTGTGTTTATTACTTTTTTTATTGAGCCTATTAGTATTCCTTTTGGGTATATTCCTCCTAGCCCTGAGGTTTCTATTGTGTCTGATTGTACTAGTGTTGCTCCTGTTGGTATATATGTTGCTTTTAATGTTGCTCCTTCTTCTAGGGTTCCTCTTGCTACTATCATATCTCTTGATGATGTTAGTGTGCAACTTATACTACTTGCGGTGTCTATTATTGTTTGTACTTTTGCGTTTGTTGGTGTTACTGATATTATATGGCCTACTAAACCTTTTTCTGAAATTACTGGCATATTTACTTGTATTCCATCATTTGTTCCTACATTTATTACTATTACATTACTATAATTGCTTATGTCTTTATTTATTACATATGCAGGTATTGTAGTATAGTTTGTGTATTTATCTTTTAAATTTACATATTCTTTTAGTGTTTCGTTTTCTGATTTTACTATTTCAAATTCTCTTAATGATTGTTGCAAGCTACTGTTTTCTTCTTTTAATTTTTTGTTTTCTTCTTGGATGTTGTTTATGTCTGTGAAAAAGTCGTTATTTCCTGATATCCAATTTTTTAGGTATGTTAACCCATTTTGTACAGGCATAACGAAAAAGCCAAATATGTTTTGTACATATGATAGGTTGTTTATTTTTATATTTGAAATTATTACTATAAATATAAGAATTATTATGGTTATTATTATTCCTATTATTCCTTTTTTCTTTTTATTGTACATGATATGGCTCCTTTTTCTATAAGGTTAGTTTTTTTAACGTTTTCTTCTAGAATTTATTAATACACTTTTTAGTTTTTCTAGGTCTTCTATTGTTTTTTCTGTTCCTTTTACTACACAGTCTAATGGGTTTTCTGCTATATATACTGGCATTCCTGTTTTGTAGCTTAGTAGTTTGTCTAGGTTTTGTATTAGTGCTCCTCCTCCTGCTAGTACTATTCCTTTTTCCATAATGTCTGAGGCTAACTCTGGTGGTGTTTTTTCTAGTGTTTGTTTTACACTTTCTACTATTTCATTTATTGATTCTGCCATTGCTTCTAGTATTTGTGATGAGTATACTTCTATATTTTTTGGAAGTCCTGTTGATAGGTCTCTTCCTCTTACTGTCATTGGTGTATCAGTCATAAGTGGTGTTGCACATCCTATTGTTAGTTTTATTTCTTCTGCTGTTGTTTCTCCTATTGCTAAGTTCATTTCTTTTTTTATATAGTTTCTTATGTCTTCATCTAGTTCGTCTCCTGCTACTCTTAATGATGTACTTACTACTATTCCTCCTAGTGATATTACTGCAACTTCTGTTGTTCCGCCACCTATGTCTACTACTATACTTCCACTTGGTTCTGCTACATCTAAATTTGCTCCTATTGCTGCTGCCATTGGCTCTTCTATTAGGTATACTTCTTTTGCTCCTGCCTGCAAAACTGATTCTTCTACTGCTCTTTCTTCTACTTCTGTAATTCCTGATGGTACTCCTACTACAACTCTTGGCCTTATTACATTATATCTTTGACATACTTTTGAAATTAAGTTTTTTAGCATTAGTTGTGTCGCTGTAAAGTCTGCTATTACTCCATCTTTTAATGGTCTTACTGCTTTTATTTGTTCTGGTGTTCTTCCTATCATGTCTTTTGCTTCATGCCCTGTTGATACTATTTGACCTGTTTTCCTATCTATTGCTACTACTGATGGCTCTTTTAGTACTATTCCTTTTCCTCTTAATGTAACTAATGTATTTGCTGTTCCTAGGTCTATTCCTATGTCTTTACTTTTTAATCCGAATAATTTCATTTTTACATCCTCTTTCCTTTATTTTCAATATTTAGCTACTAATATAAGCTAAGACTTTACTTGTTATTTTATTGTTTAAAACTTACATTTACTGCAAAAAAGAGCAGATATTTTGTTTTTATTATCTATCCCCTCTCTTTTTTCATTTTACTTTTGTGTTTTATAGCAAGCTTTTAAATTTGCCATCTCCTATTATTATGTGATCTAGTAGTTGTATTCCTAGTATTTGTGCTGCTTCTTTTATTCTTTTGGTTATTTGTATGTCTTGAAAACTGGGGTTTACTTCTCCAGTTGGATGGTTATGTACAATTATTATTTTTGGCATTTCCATTTTTACTACTTCTTTTAGTACATCTTTTGGCTCTACATTTATACTATTTGTTCCTCCGCTTGCTATGTTTATTATTTTTTGTACTACATTTTTTGTGTCTAGTATTATTCCTTTTAGTACTTCTTGTTTTTCATATTTTAATTCTTCTATTAGTAAGTTTGCTGCATCTTTAGGTGTTTTTATTATTATTTTTTGTTTATTTATTGGTCTAGATATTCTTTTGGCAATTTCACATACTGTTTTTAGTTGTATTGCTTTTACTCTGCCTATTCCTTTAATTTTTGTTAATTCCTCTATTGATATTTGACTTAAAAATCTTAAGTCGTTATTATCATTATTTATTGAAAGTACTCTTTGTGCTAGTTCTACTGCTGTTTCTTCTTTTGTACCAGTTTTTATTATTATTGCTAATAACTCTGAGTTTGATAGTGCACTTTCTCCATACATTTCTAGTTTTTCATATGGTCTTTCTGATATTGGTAATTTATTTAGTTTTATTGGCATTTAGCTTCCTTTCTATTAAGCCCCTAATTATTATACCTCTTTTTTATTTTTTTAAACTTTTCTGTATACAAGTATTGCTATTATAAGACCTATTATACTGGCGATGTTTATTTTAAGCATTAAACCAAATGTAACTTGTACTATACTTAAGTTTAACTCTACTGGTGTTGTTAAACCAAAGCTTTGCCCATATGATAGCCACCATAAAAAGTCAACTTGTCCAGCAAGCTCCCCTAATAAACCTCCTATTACTAACCCTGATAATATAAATAACATTAATATCCATATATTTTTATCTTTTGTTGCCATTTTTTATTCCCTCTCTTATTACTTCCCTAAAGTTTTTATTTGTATGTATCTTTTTTCACATATTATATATTCATTTGCTTTTTTTTTCAAGTATAAGATGGTAAAATTTTCATTTTTCTTATTTTAAAATTACTATTTACAGCTATAAGATATTTTATTTCTACAAGTAGCTTATATCTAAAAGGAATCCCACAAAGGATTTACGTAAGTTACGCTCTAAACTTATATTTAAAATTTATACTAATATTAAAATTAATTTTTGTACAGTGCAGTGTACAAAATTATAATAAATTTGATTTTTGTACAGTACAGTGTACAAAATTATAATAAATCTTATTTTTGTACAGTACAGTGTACAAAATTATAATAAATCTCATTTTTGTACAGTACAGTGTACAAAATTATAATAAATTTGATTTTTATACAAATGACATGATGTTTTTATTTGGACTTTCAACTTTTTTTTATAATTTCATATAATAGTTAGTAGTTTTCCATATATTGTTTGTTTATTTTTATTATTTTATATGGTATAATTAAGGTATACTTAGTATTAGGAGGATTTATAATGCGTTTTGAGAAACTTAATGAAAATAAAATAAGAATTATTCTTAGTAGTCAGGATTTGATTAAAAAACATATTGATTGCCATTCGTTTATGGCAAGCCCTATTGAGTCTCAGGCTTTGTTTTTAGATATGCTTGATGAGGCTGAAAAGAAATTTGGTTTTGTTACTAAGGATTATAGAATTAGAATTGAGGCTGTTTGTTTGGCTGATGGTGATTTTGTTTTGACTATAACAAGAAGCCTTCCAGAGGTTCAAAAACCACCTCTAAAGAGGAATTTACATATTAAAAGGAAAAAAACTAATTTTAATGAAAATCAGGCTGTTTATTATTTTTCTAGTTTTGATGATTTTTGTAGTTTTTCTAATTTTATAAGTAGCAGTCATATTAAATATTCTAATATTGCTAAAAATGTTTCTTTATATGAATATAATGGTGTTTATTATTTGACTTTTTCTAATATTGATTTGGATTTTATTGATTTTAAAAAGTTTTTCTCTATTATTACTGAATTTGCTACATATGTTAGTAATGGGGATTTGGTTAAAAGAAAATTGGTTGAAAATGGTAAAATTATTATGAAAAATAATGCAATTAGCACAGCTATAAAACATTTTTGCTAATTAAAAAAGAGCTATAATAAATAAGGAACAAAAGGGCACGGTGCCCCGTGCCCCTACATTTGAAATCGATTTTTCCTATACTAGAACAAAGGTGGCTTATGTCACCTTTGTTCCTTATTCATTATAGTTCTTTTTTATTTACTATTGCTTGGTTTAATATTGATAAGTCTGTTATTGTTATTTTTCCGCTATAGTCTAAGTCGGCTGCTTTTTGACGTATTTCTGATGTACTTTGTTTATTTACATATATGCTATTTAATGTTGCTAGGTCTGTTATTGTTATTTTTCCGTTTCCATCTAAGTCGCCTCTTACTGCTATTTCGTAGATGTGTTTTTCTCCATTATATTCTACTTGTAGTTTGCATCCTGTTCCTACTAATGCTTCACTTTGTACTTCTTTTCCATTAAAGTCTATTACGGTTTTTGTTCCATTTGTTTCTATATTTCTTAAAAATGTTTGTACTTTTGTATTTGGGCTTACTTTTGTTATATGGTTGTTTTTTTCATCTATTTCATATTTATATGACATTATATAATATTTGCTTTCGTCTGCCCATCTTGCATATAGTTTTTTATCACTTGCATCTGTATTTTTTATTGCTGTTATTACACTTCCACTTAAGTTTTCGTTTTCATACCAGCCTAAAAATTTGTAGCCTGTTTTTGTAACTGATTTTGATAGTGTTATTTCTTCTCCATATTTGTATGTGCTTACTTGCTTGCCTTGCCATGTTCCTCCATTTAGCTCATATGTTATGTTATATGTGTTTCTATCATAATATAATCTTAGTACTAAATTTCCATTTGCTTGTATTGTTCCACTTGCTATCGTATTTGGATTTTGGGTATTTTGAGTAAAACCTTGGTATATTCTTGCTTCTGCTATTGCCTGCTTACCTACTACTCCTTCTAGTGTTTGCCTTTCTATTAAATCATATTTATCATCATTTAGTCTTTTTTGGTAATGTTCTATTTTATATTGTGCTGTGTTAGTTTTACTCCATATTGCGTTTACTATCATATCTCTTGTTACATTTGTAAAGTCTTTATCCCATGTTAATGTATACCCTGGTTTTGTTAGCTGTGGGGCTGTTGCTGATTGTCCATATTGTAGTGTTTGTATGTCTACTGTTTTTCCTCCATCTCTGAATTCTACATTATATGTTTTTGGGTTATTTATATCATATTTTGCATAATACCTTTTGTCTCCTGTTTCTGTTTCTCCTATTGTTAATACTTTTCTTCCTAATAGTGCATTGTTGTCATACCAGCCATCAAATCTATCTCCTGATTTTGTTACTTTTGTTGGTAGTGTTACTTTTTCTCCATAGGTATACTGTGTTTTTGCTTCTCCTTGTATGATCCCTCCATTTGTTACATAGGTTATGTTATATGTTTCTCTTTTATAATATAGTTTTAATACTAGGGTTTCATTTGCTGTTATTGTTCCACTTGGTACAGCATTTTGGTTATCTTCTTCTAGTATAAAGCCTGTATATTTTCTTACTTCTGCTGACACTAATTCTCCTGGTTCGCCTTCTAGTGTTTGTGTTTCTTCTGTTTTATAACCTTCTTCATCTAGTTTTTTAGTATAATGTTTTACTAGGTATTGTGCTTTTTGTTTTTTTGTCCATATTGCATTTACTACTAAGTCACTTGTTACACTATTAAAGTTTTTGTCCCATGTTAGTGTATACCCTTCTTTGGTTAGCTCTGGAGCTGTTGCTGCTGAGCCATGCCCTATTTTTTGGGTTGACACTACTTCTCCATCACTTATAAATTGTACTGTATATGTTCGTGGGTTCCATGTTTTATATTTTGCATAATATACTTTATCTCCCGTTTCTGTTCCTCTTATCATTGTCACTTTGTTTCCTGTTAATGCACTATTGTCATACCAACCTTCAAATGTATCACCTTGTTTCGTTACATTTGTTGGTAAGGCTTTTCCTATTCCATATACATATTCTGTTACATCTCCACTGTTTATTGTTCCTCCATTTGTGTTTAATGTTACTTTGTATTTGCTTCTGTCATAGTATATTCTTAGTGTTAATATTGGATCTAGTGTTACTTTTCCAGTTGTTTTTGTGTTTTCATGTTGTATTACATTAAAGCCTGTGTATTCTTTTGCTATTGCTGTCGCATTTGTATTCATTGTTCCATTTAGTGGCTGTTGTTCTTCTAGGACGTATTCTCTTAAGTTTACTGATTGTTTATAGTGTTCTACTGTATATGGTATGTCATTCCTTGGTGTCCATTTTGCAACATATGTTCTATTTCCTGTTGAGCCTGTTGGTATGGTTACATTTTTTTGTGGGCTATTTTCTCCTCCTTGTAATACCCAACCTTCAAAAGTATAACCTTTCTTTTCTCCTGGGTCTGGCAATGTAAGTGGTCTACTTTCGACATTGTACTCTTCAGTTTGTGTTTCATTTTTATCATTATTAAAAATTATTTGTATATTGTATTTTATTAATTCGGTAATTGTTGTTAGGTGTACTTCTCTCATTGGCATTTCATATGTGGCTGTAGGTAAAATTGTTTGTCCTGTTCCTTCATCTATCCAATGTTTGACTGTATAGCCTGGTTTTGCTTCATGTATTATTTTTATTTGATCTCCATGTTTAAATTCTCCTGTTACTGGATTAGAAACTGGCGCATTTAGAGCTATTTGATTTGATTTTCCTTCTAATCTTATTGAGTTTATTTTTTCTTGTGTATTTATTGTTAGTCTGTATTTAATTCTTTCGTGCTTGAATTGTATTACTGTATCATCTTCATCTGATAATGTTACTTTTTGTTGTGGCTCTTTTATAGTGTATCCTTCTTTGTATAGTCTACTATATTCAGTAACATACTTTTTGGGGCTGACTTCTTGTCGCCTATCAAATACAGTGTATTTTCCGTCTACTTCTTCTAAAAGTTCTTCTACTATATATCCCCATCTTTCTTCTTGTGGGCATATTAATGTTTTACTTATTATTTGTCCTTCTGTTTTTCCACATATTAGGTTTGTTTCTTCTATTGTTTCTTCGGTTTTTCCACATTTTAGTGTTGTTACTTCTTTTTCGACTTGTTGTTGGCATTTATTGTTAATTATTTCATGAATTTTATTAGACAGCTTACTATTTAGTATATCTTCCCATGTTCCATTTTCCCAGTCAACACTATTTACATAAACTTCTATTTTTCTATTTTCATTGAAGTTACATTTACTACAATTTATCTCTATATTCTGTGTAAATTTAATTCTGCCATCTGGCTCTGCTTCTTTCTCTGGTCCGCCAATTTTTTTTACTTTAATTACTCCTTCACATATTTCTGTTTCTATTGTAGTTTCATAACAATCTTCTGTATGTGTATGATATATGTTCTCATAGCAAGAATCTTCATGGCTATGGCGTATTATTTCGTAGCATTCATCTGTGTGTTTGTGATATATTTTACCTTCTACTTTATTGTAAAAGTTTGGTATTATTATTGCTGCTATTAGCATTATTATTATAGCTATTGTTATCATTCTAATTGTTTTTGTTTTCATGGTTTCCCCCTTGATAAACTATACTTATATATTATAATTTTAGTATATTTTTCTATTTATTACAATAGCTGTTTTTGGCTGTTTTTAAGGGTTTTGGCTTGTTTTCTTACGGAAATACATTGTTTGGGTTTTTGTTTGTTATATTACATTTATATTAATTTTTCGTATACGAATAAAAGGGCACAGTGGTGTCATTTCCAATTAGGTATTCCCACAAACGGTGCCCCTACAATGTAAATTTTGATTTTTTCTATTGTAGAATAAAAGGCACGGTACCCCGTGCCCCTACATTTGAAATCGATTTTTCCTATACTATAAAAAAAGGGAATGTAAAAAAAGGAAAGATTTGGGACGCGTCTAAAACTTTCCTTTTTTATTTAAAGCGAAAAAATAATGAAAAAAATAAAATGAAAGTTTTAGACGCGTCCCAAATCTTTCCTTCTTTTACATCCCCTTTTTTATAGCCCATTTTGGTATAATTTGGTATAAATTTTTATTTCTAGTATAAATAGTTTTGTGGGTTTTGCGCTACTCCGTTTACTCTTATTTCTAGGTGTAGGTGATTTCCTTGTGAATTTCCTGTGTTTCCTACGGTTGCTATTGCTTGACCTTGTGATACATATGCTCCTTGTGATACTAGAAGGCTTGTGCAGTGTCCATATAGTGTTTGCACTCCGTTTCCATGTGATATTATTAGGTGGTTTCCGTAGCCTCCGCCATAACCATAGTGTGCGTATGTTACTGTACCTGATGCTGCTGCTACTATTGTTGTTCCTTTTGGCGCTCCTATGTCTATTCCTTTATGGCTCCTTCCCCATCTTGCTCCAAACCTTGATGTTAGTACTCCTGATACTGGCCTTACTAGTGATATTCCTAGGTTTACTACTTTGTTTGATGTGTTTACTCCTGTTGCTCCTATTGTTGAGCTTGCTACTTTTTTTACTACTTTCTTTTCATATAGGTCTGTTACACTTTTTTCTACTGTTGCTAGCTCTACTAGATTTGTTTCGTATTTTTCTATTACTCCTAGTTTATCTTTATTATTACTGTTTTTTTCTTTTAGTTTATTTATTACTTCTTCTGCTTCAGAAAAGTTTGCTACATATGCTTTTTCTGTGTTGTCTACTGTTATTGCATAGTATTTATAGTATTGTGTTCCTCCAGATATTACTTTTTCAAATATTTCTTCGTCATTTGGTGTTATGTTCTTTTTTAGTAAGCATAGTTTGTATTGTGGTAGCTCTTCTATGTCTACAAATGCTACATTTTGCCCATTTCCCTCTTCTATATATTTGTTTATCCTTTCTTGTAATTTGCTTTTGTTTTCACTGTAACCTATCATTTCACCATTTAGTGTTACACTGTATATTGGTTTATAACATAATGTGAATACTCCAATTATTAGAAATGCTGATAGTGCTATTGTTATTATGAATTTGGTACATTTTCTTATATGTATTATTGCATTTTTTAAACTACTAATTTTAAACACTCCTTTTTTATTTTTTTCTTATACTATATTATACTATTATTTATTTTTTTTCAATACTTATTTTTTATTTTTTATAATCACATCAAAAGGGGCTGTAAAAAGGAAAGATTTGGGACGCGTCAAAAACTTTCCCTTTTTATTTAAAGTTAAAAAAATAATGCAAAAAAATAAAAGGAAAGTTTTGGACGCGTCCCAAATCTTTCCTTTTTACAGCCCCTTTTGGTTTATCTATTTTGTATTACTTTATAGAATTCATTTAAGTCTGTTGTTCTTATTCTTCCGTCTCCGCTTTCTCCTTCTACTTCTCCTGCTAAAGATTTATCTGTTACTAGGTCTAGTGCTCTTAATAGTATTGGATCTGTTATTACTTCTTCTTTTGACATGTGTCTTGTTAGTACGTTTAGGTCTGTTATTCTTACTCTTTCTTTGCCTTTTCCTTCAAAGTATACGTCACCTTTTACTACTATTTTGAATGTCATTACTTCGTTTCCTTTTACTGCTTTTAGTGTCATTTTGGTTTGTATCCTATCTGTTGGTTTTAATACATTTCCTTGTTCGTCTAACACTGTCATTGTACCATTTGATTCTAGGTTGTCAATAAATTGTTGTACTGTTGGGTTGTTTCCATATTTCGCTACTTTTGTATCGATAAATGGCTCGTTTATTGAGTATTGTGATCCTTGGAATTGTTTTAGTACATCATATATATTAACTCCATTTGAATATTTTCTTGATACTACATATAATGGGTCATAGCCTGATGGTGTATTTAGTATGTTTAGTACTATTTTGTCTTCTGTGCATTCTTCCTCTACTATTTGTATGTTTTTACTATTTGCTTTTCCTAGCTCGACATTTGTTATTACCATTTCTTTTCCTAATCCACTAAATGTTACATTTACTACTTTCATTTCTGAGTCTAGTATATAACCTTTTGGTGCATTTGTTTCTTTTATGATAATTTCGTTTTGTCCTGGTGTAGATGGCATGTATACATTTTCTATTATCATTTGTCCGTTTTCATTTGTTGATGCATGTACTATTTCGCCGTTTACAAGTGATACATCAAATGTTGCACGTTCTTTTATTAGTTGACTTGTTTCTGAATCTATTTTGTTTATTACTAATGTGTATGGTTTATCATTTGCTCCACCATTTGCTCCTACTTCATTTTTAATTTTTAATGCTACTTTGTTTCCTGGAACTTGTCCTTCTGGTAGTTCTTCGTATATTGTATTTTCGCCTTCTATTTCTGCTTTAGATATATATAGTGCTCCTTCTGCATTTTGTTCAAATGTTAATTTTACTTTTATGTCACTTCTGTCTAGAGCATATCCTTCTGGTGCTTTTATTTCATTTAATGTGTATGTATATACTCCTGCTTTTGTTGGTTTGTTAACATATAGGTAACCATTTCCTGTAGATTTAACTGTTTCTAAGTAATTTATGTTTTTAGTTTGCTCTTCGGTTAGTTTAAATACTGCTGTGTCTGATGTTATTGCTTTTTGGTTTACATCTACTTTTGTTATATCTAATGCGAAACTTCCTTCTGGTATTGCATTTTCGTTTCCTACTGATAATGTTATTAATTGGTCTCTTATTGCTAATACTTTTACTTTGTCTGTTTGATTTAATACTTTTACGTCATTTATTATTAGCTCATTCTTTTCATTTAGTATTATTGTTACTTCAAGTCTAACATTTTCTTTTAGTCCTTCATATCCATTTGGTGCTTTTACCTCTTGTAGTTCGAATGTGTATACTCCTTCTTTTTCTGGCATTGATATTGCGTCTTTTATAAGCATTCCTAAGTCGTTTGTTTGCTCATTTTGTATTATTGGTACTTTTACTTCTGTTTCTTTTTGTACTGTTTGTGTTTCGCCAGTTTCTGGGTTTACTTCTTCTTCATTTGTAATATATTTGTTTACCATATATAGGTTAAATTCTGCTGGGTTCTTAGTTATTATTGTATTGTTTGTTTTGTCTACTTTGTTTATTACTATGTCGTATATTCCTGATACCATTTCATTTACTGGTTTTAGTATTATTCTTTGGTTTTCCTCATCTAATTCGTATCCTACATTTGAGTCATATTCTCTTAGTTCTTTTGAGTATTTGTCTCTATTAAATTCAAGGAATTTTGTTTCACCTATTGCTTGGTATTTATCTGGTGCTGATTTTTCTACTATTTCTACTTTTATACGTCCATATCCAGCAAAGTTTTCTCTAACTATTATACCATCTTTATTTGTTATTTCTGTCCATTCAGTTGTTTTCTCTCCATATTCTTGTGTTACTTTAATGTCAAATTCTACATCTGGTATGAAACATGGGTAGAATGGGTCTGATTCATGGTGTTTTTCTATTACTAATGTATATGGTATGTCTTCATTTATTACTTTTAGCATTAGTTTTCTTTCTGGTAATTCACCATCTTCTGGTTTATTTGCATATACTAGGTTGCTTCCTTCTGTTGTAGCTTTGCTTAAGTAGATTTTTCCTTCTTCATCTTCTGCAAATTCTAGTAATATGTACATTTCTGCTTCACTTACTTTAAATCCTTTTGGTGCTTTTGTTTGTTTTAGTATATATCTGTAATTTCCGGCTTCTACTGGCATTTTTATTTTTAACATTTCGGCTCTACCAAGTTCATCTGTTGTTATTGTTGTTTCTTTTTCTGTTTGTGCATCTTTTAATATATATTCTGCTATTCCTGTTGTTACTTGATATAACTCTTTGTCTACACTTCTTATGTCAAATCCTATTTCATTGTCTTTTAATGTTAATTCACCTTCGTCTGCCTCTTTTTCGTTATATACTATTATGCTCATTACTTTGTTAGATGTTCTTGCAACTCTTACGTCTGCTACATTTCCTTTTACTTTTGCTCCTGTTATTATCATTTCTTCGTCTTCATTTTTCTCAAATGTTACTAAGAACTCTACTTCGTCTTCTTGTATTTTGTTGTATCCTTTTGATGCTTTTGGTTGTGATAATACATATGTGTATTCTCCTTCTTTTGTTGGTGTTTTTATTCTGTTTACAACTATTCTACCATTTTCGTCTGTTTCTTGTTCTAACATTGGAACTCTTACTGAGCTCTTTTCTACTTCTTGTATTACTTCGCCTGTTTCTTCATCTAGTCTTTCTGTAACAGTTTCATGTTCTTCAATCATTTCTAACTTGATTTGTGAAGGGTTTTGTGCTATTAGTGCTCCGTTTTTTACGTCTGCATTATTTATTACTATACTATATTCTCCTGCTACGGTTTCATCTACTGCTTTTAGGTATACCATTGTGAAGTCATCATTAAATGTACAGCCTGAATCTGTTGATTCTATTACCATTTTTTGTGATGTTTCATATCTTATAAATCTTGTTGTTCTTGTTATTCCATCTAGTTTATATCCGTCTGGTGCTGCTAATTCTTTTATTGATACTTCTATTAATCCATGTCCGCTAAAGTATGGACTTGTTATTATACCGTTTTCATCTGTTATGTCTGTCCATGTTGTACTTTCTTTTCCATATTCTTGTGTTACATTTATTTCATATTTTGCTCCTGGAATTAGGTATGGATATGTTGTGTCTTCATGGTATTTTCCTATTTGTATTTGATAGTCTTTTGGTATTGGTGTTCTATAGTTCTTGATTTCCATTTGTAATATTCTTGAACCTGTTCCTGTTGGTACTTCTATTGTATCATAGTCTATTTCTACAACACCTACTCTATCTTCATTTGTCATTACTCGTTTTGATATTTTTTTGCTTCCATCTGGTCTTATTGTAATGTCATCTTTACTACTTAGTATTTTGCTTTCTGCTATATTTCCTGATGTGTCATATTGTACTGATAATATGATTTCATCTAACTCATCATATTCTTCTATTTTATCTTCTGTTAATGTGTATATTACTGTTTTTCCTGCATATGGTGTTCCTGCATCTGCTAGAGTGTATCCATTTTTGTCTGTTACTTTTGCGTCTTCTGCAAAGTCTGTTGGAGTTGCTACTCCATTTTGTACTATTGCTGATGTTATATGGAATTTTGCTCCTTCCATTTTTGCTTTTGTGTCTGCATCTATTTTTGTTATTTCAAAGTCTACTTGTGGTTTATTTTTTACTTTGATTGTTATTTCTCTGTTTATATTGTCTATGTCTACATCAAAGCCTCCATCGTCTACTTTTGATAATGTTACTTCTTTTGCTGTTTCATTATCTACTAACTCAAAGTCTGCATGTATTTTTACTGTTCCTGATGTTTGGTTGTCATCATATACATATCCTGTTGCTGATTCTATTTGTTTGAATTTTATTGCTACATCGCCTTCTGCTGTTATTCCGGTTACTCTTAATGCTCCTTTGTCAAATACTTTTAGGTTACCTGCTATTGTTCTTGTAACATCTTTTGTAACTCCTGTTAGGCTCTTGTTTGTGCTTCCTGTAGCTTCTTCTATTGCTTGAACTTGGAATATTGAACCATTTATTCTCATTCCTGAAACTGAGTCTTCTGTTAGAATTTTTACTGTGTATGCTTCATTTATTGTTCCATTTCCAATAACTACTATCATGTGATGTGATTTTCCTGTATTTGATGTTAATGTTTCTTGTGCTCTTATCGAGTCATCTTTCATGCTTATTATGTGTCCATATTCATCAAATTTTACTGTTACATTTATTGGGAATATTTGTGTATATCCTGTTGGAGGTGTTACTTCTGTGAAGGTATATTTTACTGTTTTATTTTGTTTTGATAGTCCTAAATCGAAGTATAGTAATCCGTCTTTTCCTGTTATTTTTGTTTTCTTTACTTCTGGTACTTCTGGAGTTTCTTCTCCTTCTGAACCTTCTGTTTGTGTACCTTCTGTTTCTTGTCCTTCTGCTTGTGGATCTACTGGGTCTACTACTTCATCTCCTGGGTTTTCTACTTTTTCTGCTGTTATTATATTTTCTGTTCCTTCTATTTCGTTTCCTTTAGAGTCTAGTTCTACCTCTCTTATTTCAAATTCTGCACCTTCTAATAATGCTCCAGTGTTTATATCTTCTTTTTGCATTGTTAATTCTAGTTTAGTTTCATTTTTGAATGTTACTGTTACTGTTCCATGTTCTTCATCTACTACTACTGTCGCATAAGTATCATTTGAGTTTCCTTTTAATTCTAGTGTGTATTCTTCTACTCCTTTTTCTACTTGTACTACTGTAGTATTGTTGTTGTTTTCTCTGTAGCCTTCTCCTATTGTTCTTTCTGTAATTGCTATGTTGATTATTCCTGTTTGTGTTTGGTTTTTAACTGTTGCTATACCATTTTTATTTGTTGTTATTGGTCCTTTGTTTTCACCATTTATTGCTATATCATATGTTGTTCCTTCTATTCCTAAGCCTGCAAAGTTTGTGTCTTCATTTTTTACTATTACGTCATATGCATTGTCATTTGGTATTGTAAGTTTAATGTGTACTGGTACACTTCCTGCATATTTTATTTGTTTGTTTGTTGCAACTTCTACTCCTACTCCGCTTGGGTTGCTTAGTACATCGTATAGATATATGCTTCCATCTTGTTTGTATGTTACTTGTATTACTACATCTTGTATTTTTCTGTAACTCTTAGCTGCTTGTATTTCTGATATTGTATATTTTACAACTCTATTTGTTGTTTTTTCAACAAATGTGTCTACTACATCTACTGCTGTTCCATCACTATTTGTTACTACTGTTTTTTCACTTGCTTTTTTGCCTACTTCTTCTGTTTTTAACTTAAAGCTTACATCTTGCATTACAGTATTTGTTAATCCATCATATTTGTACATTCCTAGTTTTACGTCTTTTGGTTTGTTTGTTACATATAATGTTACTGCTTGTTTTCCTATATGATTTGATGGGTTCATTGTTGCTACATTTGTTCCATCTATTATACTGTAGTCTTCTATTTTTCCATTTGCATTAAATCTAATTTTGAATTTCATTATTGTGTTATTTTCATAGTATCCTGGTATTACATTTGTTTGTTTTACTGTGTATATAACTTCTTCATTTGGATATGTTGTTCCTACATATGTTTGCATTATACCGTTTTTATCTGTTTGAACTCCTCCTGCAGCGCTATCTCCTTTATTGTTTTCTATTGTAAATGTTCCACCTTCTAGTTTTAATGTTGGATAGAATTTGTCTGATAATTCTATGCTTACGTCAAACCTTGGTTTATTTTTGATGTTTGCTACTAAGTCTACTTTTCTTAAACTATTTACTCCCTGATCTACTGGTGCTGAGTTTAAGAATTGATAGTATGAACTGTCGCTCTTTGCACTTCTTATGCTTCCATTATTGTTGAATTGTACTATTATGTCTAAGTTTTCTACTGGTATATATCCATTTGGCGCAGTTGTTTCTGATAATGTGTATTTTACTGCTCTTCCTGGATATACTTTTCCTAATGTTGTTACTGTATTTGCTGCCATTGATACTCTTGTACCTGTTCCAGATACTAGGTCAAATGCTGCATTTAATCTCTTATTACTATCAAAGTAGTCTACTTTGTTTAGTTGTACATTAAATTTCCTGCTATATCTTATTGTTACTTGTATATTATTATTGCTCCAGCTTATATTTACTGCATTTACATCTCCGAATGCGTCTGTGCTCTTTGGTGTAACTGATGCTATTCTTCCGTTTTCATCATATGCTACATCTAGTATAACATTTCCTGGGTCAAAGTATCCTTCATATCCTGAACCATATGTGTATGTGTCTAGTATATATCTGTTTAATGAGTCTGGTTTGCTTGCTCCCCAATATGTCCATCCTGTTCTTCCTGAACTTCCTGTTGTGTAATACATATCTGAACTATACCTGTATTCATATGATGTTGATGTTACATCTGTTCCTCCTAGGTATGGGTTTATCCTTATTCCTGAAAGTCCTGCTCCACTTACTTCATCTATTACTGTTGCTGTTATTGTTGTTATTGGTGCATATTCTACTATTATTTGTATTGTATGCTCATTTACACTTGCTTTTACAGTACTTGTAAATCCTGATTTTATATTTGTGCTTGACCTTTCATCTAGTACTTCTACACTTTCTACTTGTCCTAATTCATCATATTTTACTTTTAGTCTTGCAATTAAGTAATCTGATGAATGATTAATATATCTTGGTAAGTATGTTTGATATTGTATTGGTGAGTTTGGTTCTGCATTTTCATATAGGTAGAATATTCTTTCTTTACTATCTACATTTTGTGCAAAATTATCTGCTTCTGTTGGTCCTACTGCTATTCTTGCTGCATTATCAATTGATGTTAAGTTTTTATTTGTTGTATATCCTGCACTGTATGTCCTTCCATAGTAATAATCTGAGTGTGCATGTGGGTTTATATATCCTGATTTTACTATTTCACTGTCATTTGTATTGCTATCCCAGTAGTCTGTACTTAATGTATAGCTTCCTTGCAGACTTTGTTTTGTATATTTATCTACTGTTTGCATTTGTATTTGTAGCATTGGGTAATATCTAACTGTTATGTTTATTGTGTTTCTTGTATGTGATACTTGTAAATATCTTCCATCTGCTATATATCCTATTTGTCTTGTGTCTCCACCTGGTGAGTGTAAGCTTGCTCCTGTTACTTTTCCTTCGTCATTAAATGTTACATCTATTAACATTGCATATGCTATTGATTGATATGCTGAGTCAAATTTGTCTGTTCCTATGTAGTATGATGATGGTGTTTGCTTTTGTACTAATCTTAATGTTCTTGTTCCTGCACCTTCTTCATATACTCCTATACTTTCTGTATCTTCTCCATGTGCTAGTGCTAAGTTTGTTCCTGTTGTTGTTGAACCTGTTTGAAGTGCTACTCTGTATTTATTATCTGGAATATATGAGTCATATACTGTTGTGTATTTGCTTATTAAGTGTGCATCAAATTTTGCTGTTTCTAGTTTTTTGTTTGAGTCATATACATCTTCTACTGATAGGTGTATATATACCTCTTGACTAGGTTTGTTTTTAATTGTTGCTGCTATTTCAAAGTTGTCTTGATTTATGCTATTTATGTCTATTTGTCCTGATACTACTTTTACTGGTTCGTCTGCAACCATTTTTCCTTGTGCATCATATGTTACCTCAAATATTACTACTTCATCAAGCCAATCATATCCTGTTGCTTTTTTAGTTTCTCTTATTGTATATTCTATTGTTTTGTTTGCTAATGTTTTGTCCATGTATGCTATTGCTATACCATTTTGATTTGTTGTAACATTATCTACATCTAGTCTTACTTGTTTCTTTACAGTTTCTAGTAATTCATTTACTCTATCTTCTGTAGTTTCTCCTTTAGCTATTAAATCATCTAGAACTTTTCTATTTGTTATGCTATTTACTTTTTGTTGCATTTGTGTTTTTGTAGCTTTTCCTAACTCTACTATTTTGTTTATTTTCTTATTGTTGTTTGTTTGCTCATTTATTTGATCTTCTTCTTCTGCTGATAATTTGTTGTCATTTTTAAGCTCTTCTATAAAGTTTTGTATTGCTACTGTTTGTTTTAAGTCTTCTATGTCTTCTCTGTTTATTTTTAGTCTATCTATTACTTGTAATAGGTAATCTTCTTCTGTTAATTCTGATGTTTTTAGTGTTAAGTCTCCTATTTCACTTTCTGTGTATTCACTTAAGTTGTCTTTTATAATTCTTGCTGTTATTTCGAAGTCTACTTTTGGTATTAGTATGTTCTCATCTTCTTCATCTACTTTTGTTATTGTAAGTTTTAATTCTGGGTTATTTTTTATTTTAATGTTTACTTTAAACTTATCTGCACTTGTTAATTGTTCTGGAAGACTTACTTCTACTACATCTTCTCTTTTTGTTACTCTTGCATCTGTTATATATCCTAGTTCATTGAAGTCTACTTCTATTTCTGGATTTATTGCAAGTGTTTGGTATCTAGCTGCTGGGCTTAATTCTGTAATTGTGTATTTTACAGTTTTATTAAATCCACTTCTATCTAAGTCTGCTATTCCTATTCCGTTTGCGTCTGTTAATACTGATTCATCTTTTGTATTTATGTCTGATTCTACTTTATATTGTGTTCCAGATAGTTTTATGTTTTCGTTTCTTCTGTCTACGTTTTCAATTTCAAATTGTACTGCTGGGTTACTCTTTATTGTTAATTCTACTTTGAATTTTTCTACGTCTGTTCTTGTGTCTTCAATGTTATCTTCTTGAGCTGGAGGATTTTCTCCTTGCTCTTCATTGTTTTCTTCTTGATCTGGAAGTTTTTCTTTTTGTCCTGGAAGTTTTGCTTCTACTATTCCTTCTTTTTCTACTACTTCTACATTTGTTATAAATCCTTTTTCATCAAAGTCTACATCTATTTGTGGAACTATTTCTATTGATTGATATTTAGGTGCTGGTTTTAGTTCTGTTATTGTGTATCTTACTCTTGTGTTGAATCCGCTTCTATCTAAGTGTGCTGTTCCTATTCCATTTGATGCTGTTACTACTGATTCGTCTTTTGTATTTATTGTAGATTCCACTTTATATGTTGTTCCTGCTAATTTTATAGTATTGTCTACTCTGTCTATGTTTTCAATTTCAAATTGTACTTCTGGATAACTTCTAATTGATATATTTACTATTCCTTTGTCGTTTCCATTGTAACCTTTGTGTGCATTTGTTGATGGACGTGTATGTGTTATTGTTACAAAGTCTATGTTTTCGTTTACATTTCCTAATAACTTAGCATCTACTATGTTTCTTTCTGCATCGAAGAATACTTCTATTTGGAATTCGTCTATACTTGCATATCCAACTCCTGGCATAATTTGTTTTACTGTGTATATTTCGCTTGTTTCAGTTCCAAATTTTCCTATATATGTAACTGCTTCACCATTTGGATCTGTTGTTACTTCTCTATTGTCATTTTCTGAAAGTGTTATTTTATATTTTGAACCTACTACATTTGCTCCTCCAAAATATGCTGTGTCTTTTATTGTAAATGGAACTCTTGGTTCTATATCTATTTTTATTGTTGCTTCTTTTCCATTTGTTGAAATTTTGTGAACTTCGCTTGTAAGTTCTTCTAAGCTTTCAATATTTCCTTCACTATCATATACTACCTTTATTTGTTGTTCTGGTATTGATTCATAGTTATTTATTGCTGATGCATTTGTTTGTGTTATTTTATATGTTTGTGTTCCATCTGGTAATACATAACCTGATTGTAATTTTGTAGTTCCTTTTCCTGATAGGTTTATTGTTGGTGTTAGTGCATATTCTATATTTGTAAGTTCTTTATTTGTTAGTGTATCTCTTGTTTGTACATTTAATACTAATGGGTCACATGGGTCTATATTTAATACTATGTCTATGTCATTTCCATCTATAGCATTTGTTTTCTCTATATTCCATATCGTTCCATATCCTTGTTGTCCTTTATTTGCTTCATTTGTTAATGCACTTGCTACATTTCCATTTAAGTCAAAAATTATTTTTACTTGAATTGGGTATGGTAGTTTTTTGTAGTAATTTGCTACTTTTAGTGTATTTATTGTATATGTTACTTCATAGTTTTCTATTTTATAGTTTGCTCCAACTTGTACTGATGTTTTTCCTTCTTTATCAGTTTTTGGTGTATTCTTTTGTGCTCCTTCAGTTGTAGATATACTAAATGTGTATCCTTCTATTGGAACTTGGTATTGAGAATCTTTTGTTGTTATTCCAAATTTAAATGTATCCATTTCGTAGTCAATTAAGTCTAGTGTAACACTTAGTTTGTATGTTCCATCTGATGTTACTATTGGTTGTGTATTAGATATTTTTGCTCTTGGTGTAGAGTATGAACCTTGCTCTAATTCACATGTTACAAGTCCTGTTATTGTATTTACTTCTGTTATTGTTAATACTTCTGTATAGTGGTTTATGTTGTATCCCATTGGTGCTTGTTTTTCTGTTACTTCTATTTTTGTTCCTTTACTTACTAGTATTCCTTCTAATTCTACATTGTCTCTTACATTTACGTCTCTTCTTACTAGTGTTGTTCCATCTGGTCTTGTTACTACTATGTCATATTTAGCTCCTGGTAATACTTCATCATATTTGTTTACTTTCTTTAAGTCTAATGAGAAGTTTCCTACGTCATCAAAGTTTGTAAATATGTCTAAGTATACATCACTTTCATATGCTACTTCACTTTCTCTTGAACTATATGTTTTATTTTTTAGAAGTCTATTTCCCCATGTTGCTTCTACGTTTGTAACTTCTACTATTGCTGTATTATCGTTTAGTCTGAATGTTATTTTTAGTGTTATGTCTGTATTGTCTATTATATTTCCTTTGTCGTCTACTTCGTTCATGTATAGGTAATCAACTCTTTCACCATTGTTTAGTTCGTCACCTTTTACTTTTATTCCTAATATTTCAAAGTATCCGTTTTGGTCTGTTATATAATAGTCTCTATTGCTTACATTTCCTTCTTCGTCTGTTACTTCACGTATTTCATCTAGTGGTTTTCCATCTGCTCCTAGTAATGTTTCTGATGATAATTTTACTCTTACTCCAGATACTAAGAAGTCATTTGTATCCATTTTGTTTACGTGTAAGTTTAGTACTGTGTTTGCGCCTGTTTTACTGTTGTTTACATCATGGTATATAAGCTCTTTATTTTTAAGTTCTGCTCCTCTATACTCTCCATTTGCTGGGTCATATATATTTGGGCTACTATTTGCTATTTGATATCCTGAATCTGTTAGTTCTAATTCTATTACTTGTGGTGTTGTTGTTAATATATATCCTTTTAGTGTTGCTGTCTCTGTAATTGTTATTGTTATATTTTGTCCTCCACCTACTATTCTTGTGTTATAGTTACCATTTGCATCTGTTAGTTTTCCTGCTAAGTATTTTACTTCTTCTCCGTCTGATTCCATTAATATGCTGTATTTAGCTCCTGCTATTCCTTTTTTCATATTGCTTCCATCTAACAGTGCTATTTTTAGGTTGTATGCATATGTTGGGTCTGGCTCTAATCCTAAGTCTACTTTTGCTGTGTCATATAAGAAGCCTTCTTCTAACATTTGATCAAAGCTTACATTTATAGTTGGTGTTGTATGGCTTACTTCTGATGCTGATATTGCATGTCCGTTTTCATCAAATTGTACTGTTATTACTCCTAATTGTGCACTTCCTGGTGTTAAGTATCCTTTTGGTGCTGATGAGAATAAGCTTATTTCATATTGATAACTTCCTTTTTCTTCATTTGCTATTATAAAGTTTGCTATTCCATCTCTATTTGTTGTTGCATATGTTAGGTTTTTGTCTCCTACTCTATTTACTGCTAATAATACTCCTGGAATGTTTGCATCTGGTTCTGCTCTATCTACTAGGTGTACTTGTATTCTGTTTTGTTCGTTTGCTAATTTGCTCTTTAAGTTTACTTTTATTGTATTATTGTCTGTATCTGCAATTGCATCTATTGTTGTTGGATTTTTGCTAGATATGTATTGTACTGTTCCTTCTTTTCTTAAGAATGTTATTTCTTTTAGCTGTGTATCTGCTACATATCCTGCTTTTGGTGCTGTTTCTGTTATTTTTAAGTTTATATATCCTGTTCCTGGTATTTCTATTTTTATTTTTCCGTTTTCATCTGACATATATCCATGTAATGGAGATGATACTTGTTTTCCTGCCATTGTTGTTCTTGTTACTAATATATCATACATTGCTCCAAATAATGGGTCACCTGTTAAGTCATCTTTAACATCTATTTCTAGGAAGAATGTGTCATCTTTCTCTGCTGCATTTCCTACTGTTACTTTTGTTGTTGTATTATTTATTAACTCAGTTGATACTCTTTGATTGTACTCACGTGCTATTTTTGTTACTTTTCCATTTTCGAATGTTACTATTAATGTTACATTTCCCATTTCATCGTAACCATCTTGATGGCTCATTTGTGATAATATGTATTGATATGATCCATCTTTTGTCATTACTGCTGGTTTTAATACTAAGTTTCCATTTTCATCTGATTCACCATATAGTGCTTCCATTTCGTATTTGCTGTTTAGTTTTGGTTGTATTAGCCTGTATTCTATATTTCCTAGTTTTATTCTTGAGTCTGCCATGTCTATTGTTTCTATTATCATGTCATATGTTTGTACAGATATTGGTAGTAATACTGTTATATTTCTACTTACAACGTCTACATCTGGTGTTGTTACATCTGATTCTGCCCAAATTGTTCCTACTCCTGTTGGGTCATTGTGTACTAGTATTTGTGTTGCTGATGTTTCTACATATCCAAATTGATTTACTAATGGTTTTATTTCAAATTTAATGTCTCCTAATGTTTTTAGGTCATCTATTATTATTCTTCCTTTTGCATCTGTTTTTAATGTATCGTCAAATATTGTTTTTACTATATCATTTCCAGCTTCGTCTTGTCCTGTAACTGTTGTTCCTACTACTTTTACATCTAAGTCTTTTATTGGTAGGTCATTACTCTTTTCACTTACTGCTTTTATAGTTAAACTATATTTTCTACATATTACATATGTTGGTGAATCTTGTGTTTCATAGCCTTTATCTTCTTCTAAGTAGTTTTTATATTTAATTGATATATTATCACTTGAGTTTAATGTTCTATAAACTTTTGCTGAATCTATACTTTTATTATCTTTTATAGTCATTGTGTATTTTAATGTTCTAGTTTCTCCAGCTTTTATATCATTACATTTTAATATATATCCGTTAGAGTTTTTTTCTAGTTCTAAATCATTTTCTTTAGAAACTATTTCAAAATCAAAATACTCAATTGCTTCACTTGAAAAGATATCTGTTAATTCTACATTTAATAGACTCTTATTTGTTTTGTGATAAATTTTTGAAAAGTCCTCTATTTCACTTAGCATTTTTGTTGTGCCCATAAGCTCACTATTTTGATATTCACTATTTGTTATTTCTGCTAACATTGAGTATATTTCTATACCATTATTAGTTAATAACTCTAGTTTATCTTTTATAGAGTCTGTTGCATCTGAAAAAATTACTAAATATTTGTCAGTATCATTACTACTAAATGATCCTGCTGCATAGTCTATCGCTTTTGCTACACTTTCACCATCTGAATATCCTATTGCATTTATTGCATTAGTGTATGTTGCTAGTGCTGATGTTGACATTCCTGTTTTTACACCACTATTGCTTGACAAAGATATTTTTGATCTTGGTGAATAGTTTCGTAATTCAGTTACAAATTGTATTGCTTTTTGTTTAGCTGCACCACTTGGATCATTTATCCCCATACTTCTAGAGCTATCTACTACAATAGCTACTTCTGGTATTCTTGAACTTGGTGCTAAGTTTTTAACTTGTAACTCATAAGTTAAACTCCTTGGTGTATCTGCTACTATTTTTTTAGTTACACTAGAGTGTTCATCTTCGGCAATGTTTAAAGATCCATCATCTTTAATTTCTACTACATAATCATCATTATTTTTACTAGCATTTACACCTATGCCTACTATTAATAATAATGCTAATAGTATTAAAAGTGTTGCTAATATTTTTCTTTGATTATTTGCCATTACTTTTTTAATCTTTTCTTTTGACATTTTTTCTCCCTCTCTTTTTTTTGGTTTTTCATGTAACTCTACTATAAAAAATTTTACTTCGAAAGTCAATTTAAGTTTTTGCCAATTGTTTAAATATTACAAATGATATTTTTCGTTTTTTATACGGAAATAGTAACTTTTTCGACTATTTCTTCTTTTTTTATATTTATTTTATAATTTCTTTACAAAATATATAATTTTTTGACTTTTGTTAGGGAATAGCAGCTTTTAGGCTATTTATTAATTTGTAATTAGTATAAGCCGGAACAAAAGGGCACAGTGGTGTCATTGCCAATGAGGTATTCCCACAAACGGTGCCCCTACAACGTAAAATTTGATTTTTCCTATACTATAAAAAAGGAAAGAATTGGGACGCGTCCAAAACTTTCGCTTTTTATTTATAGTTAAAAAAATAATGTAAAAAACAAGAATAAAATTTTCTAAGCTCATTCTTCGCTAAGAAAATCTAATTCTTCCATAATTATCTTCTAAGGAAACTCACCTTCTTCGTTTCACTACGCATAAGTTATCTGTAACTCACTAACGTTCGAACAGCTAACTTAACTATCGTGGATGACTTTCTTTTGAAAATAAAATATGTTAAATTTTATTTTCACTTTGTGTTGCGTAACTAAAAAGTTTCATAGGGTTTCCTAAGAATATAAAAAATAAAAGGAAAGTTTGGGACGCGTCCCAATTCTTTCCTTTTTTGTTTTACTATTTATATATTCCTGTTGATACATTTCCTATTGATACAGTTCCATTTCCTCCTGCTCCTCCATGTGCTGATTCTGATCCTCTTGTTCCAGTTCCTCTTGCTCCTCCTGTTGCTGTTACTGTTCCTGTTCTATTATTGGTATTAAAGAATATGTTTACTGAGCCTCCTCCAGATCCGGCCACCACCAGCTCTGTAACCTGATCCTCCGTTACTTCCATTTGATGATATTGTTGAATTATTTTCAAAAGTGTCAGCATATATTACGAGTAAGCCTCCAGTTCCAGTTGCTCCTTGATCACCTTGACCATTGGAATTACCCCTTTTCCCTGAACCTCCTGGATTTCCAGCTCCTCCTCCAGCTCCTAAAGTTAGATAGTGCCAACTTGAACCATTATACGCATTTGCATTTCCTCCTGCTCCTCCATTTGCTCCTGCGTTAGAACCATAGTTATATGATCCACCTCCGCCTCCAGAGCCTCCTGAATACGAAGTTCCTGCACTTCCGCTTCCTCCAGTTATATTTCTTCCATTTTCTGTTATACCCTGGCCTGCTCCACCTCCGGCCTCCTCCTGTTCTTCTTCCTGTTGCTGCACCTGGAGTCGCTCCTGGCCTTCCTGTATAAGGTGCTCCTCCTGTTCCACCTACTCCTCCAGCTACTCCACTACTTGGCACATATTCAAATGTACAATTTGAATTTCTCCATAAGTATACATTTTCTCCTGCTGCTTTTGCTCCTCTTGCTGTCATTGTTATTGTTCCATTATTTGTTAATTTTCCTGTACAGTAAATTATTAATCCCTTTGGCCCTCCATATGTTCCATTTGTTACAGATGTAAGTGTTATTCCACTATTTATTGTTAAATTTCCATTTACCTTTAATGCTACTGTATTTTTTGCTACATCTCCTGATGATGTTGCTACATCTTGACTACTTCCAAATGAATAAACATTGTTTGTAAGAGTTGCCCCTTCAAATGTATTTTGTCCATCTAGTACCATATCACCTTCATAAACTATGGCATTTACATTGTAACTTATTCCTTCAATATAACAACTTGTATCATTACCCGCTGTAAGATTCATTTTTGTATTTCCACTTTGTGTTAATTCCCCTATTTGTTGTATTAATCCACCTGTTTGGTCTTTTCTGATAAATAATTTTTGTTGCTCTTTTTCTCCATTTGTGACTATGAATTCATTATCTGTATTTGGTATTATTCCATAGTCAACGGCTACTTTGTTTTTATTACTAAAATAGACTGTATGTCCATCTGGACATTGTATTTCATCTATTCCATATTCTGTATCTTCTGCTATTAATAATATACTTATTTTATCTTTATCTATAGATGTTATTTGATATGATACTTTTGTTAGTATTTTTTCTACATTTTCTATACTTAAATCTTCTCCTATTGTAATTTCGTATCCATTATATTTTACTTTTCTTGTTGTTTCATCTAAGGTATAACCTAGCTTCTCTAGTTTAGTTTTTAAGTCTGATATTGTTGCCTCTCTTTCTTCTTGTTCTTGTACTTCACTTATTGTTTGGTCTATTATAGCTTGCATATCACTTTGTACTTCTGCTTTTAGTTTTTCTTCTTTTTTATCATTTGCTACTTTTATTTTTGGAAGTAGCATTATAGTGCTTATTGCTGCTATTAATAAGATTAACATTATAGATATTTTAATTACTTTTTTTGTATTTTTTTCCATACTACACCTCTCTTTTTATTTTTCTTTTTTATTTTATACTTTTAAAATTATATTGTCAACTTGTGCACATAATTTTTCAAAGTCATTTCATAAAATATTATAGTTTTGTAATGGACCTCTTTCAAAAAGGCTAGCACAAAAGGGCACAGTGGTGTCATTGCTAATAGGGTATTCCCACAAACGGTGCCCCTACAACGTAAAATTTGATTTTTCCTATACTATAACAAAAGGCACGGTGCCCCGTGCCCCTACAATTTGAAATCGATTTTTCCTATAATACAAAATAGTACTTTTCTAGTTTTTATAAGAAAAGTACTTGTATTGTTTATTATTGTAATTCATTTTTTACTGTTTGTATTTCTGTTACTGTTGCAGGGCTTGCTGGTTTATAATATCCTTTTGCTCCTGCTACTTTGAATAGTTCATATTGAAAACTTTCATCATTATTACGCATTTGTTGTATTGTTTGCCTTAATCCGTATGTTTTCAGTTTCTGATATTACTCTTTGATATGTTGTAAGGCTGGCCTTTACACTGTTTAAAACATCATTTACCATTGTTTTTTCATCCATATTTTTTCTCCTTCCTTCTTGTTTGGTACTGCACTCCTTCTAATTTGTTGTCAATTGTATTTAGTTTTAAAAGTTAATTTAGCTTTTTGATTATTTCTTTTTTAGTGACTTAACTTTTTATTTTTTCTCATTTTTTAATTGTTTAAAAATGACATTAATTTTTGCTTTGTGTTTAGTGCATCTTGTGCTGATTTTGTAAACATTTGCTTTATCTGTGGGTCTACTGCTTGTGAAGCATAAGTATTTAGTTTTTGATATGATGTTTCATGTGCACCTATTAGGTGTCTTAAATTTTGTAACTCTATTTGACTTAAATTTGCCATGTTTTTCCTCCCTTTCTCGTTACAGTTTACGTGATACATCCTATATCTGTCACGTAAACATTAACCCTTTCATAGGTCATTTTAATTTTATTATTAACTTTTCTCTATTTTTTATACTTATTAAATATAATTATCTTTTATTTTCTTAAGTTGGCAGCTCTAATTTAACAATAAAGGGGATGTAAAAAAAGGAAAGATTTGGGACGCGTCAAAAACTTTCCTTTTATTTTTTTCATTATTTTTTCGCTTTAAATAAAAAAGGAAAGTTTTTGACGCGTCCCAAATCTTTCCTTTTTTTACATCCCCTTTTTATTTTATAATATTTCTAAACCTGCAAATTTTGCCATTAAACGTTTATGCCCTACTTTGTCGAAGTTTATATCTATTTTTGCGTCTTCTCCTTCTTGCTCTACATAGTTTATTACTCCTTCTCCAAATTTTTTGTGGTATATTCTTTGCCCTGATTTATATTTTGTTATGTCTATTTCTTCTTTTGTTTTATTTAAATTGTTTAAGAAACTTTCTGGAGTTTTGAATGCAAATGAACCTTTTGTTTCCACATTTTTTGCATTGTTTGTGGATAGACCTGATATGCTTGCTGCTACTTGCTTATAATTTCCAGCTGCTTCCTCAAATTTGTACGTTTTTACTTTTCCAGCATAGTTATTTCCATAACTCCATCCATAGCTTCCGTCTGTAAATTCTTCCTCGGTTTTGCTGTTTAGCTCTTGTGATCCTTCTAATAATTCCTCTGGTATTTCTCCTATAAACCTTGAAATTGCGTTATAACTTGTTGAGCCAAATATTGTTCTATGTTTTGCACATGTTAGGTGTAAATATTGTTTTGCTCTTGTTATTCCTACATAAAATAGTCTTCTTTCTTCTTCTAATTCTCGTGGCTCTCCTATAGATTTATATCCTGGGAATATCCCTTCTTCCATTCCTACTAAGAAGACGGCTGGGTATTCTAAGCCTTTTGCACTATGAAGTGTCATTAGTGTTACCATTTCATCACTTTCTTCTAACTTGTCTATATCACTAGATAGTGTTATTCCTTCTAGAAAATCGTTTAATGTGTTTTGTGCTTCTTGTTCTTCAAATTCTATTACTACTGTCATTAATTCTTCTAAGTTCTGTATTCTTGTTTCTGCTTCTATTGTATTTTCTAATTCTAGTGCTTTTGTATAGCCTGTTTTCTTTAATACATTTGTTAGTATCTCTGATATTGGTAGTTCTTCTTTTTTACTTTTTAGTTCTTCTATTACTGTTATGAATTCTCTTGAGTTTGTATATACTCTGTTTAGACCATATTTGTCTGCCTCTTTTATTATTTCATACATTGATGTTCCTTCTTTTTCTGCTATTTCTTGTATATTGTCTAAACTTGTTTTTCCAATTCCTCTTTTTGGCTCATTTATTATTCTTTTTAATGATAAGTTATCTGATGTATTTGCTATTAGCCTTAAATAGCATAGGGCGTCTTTTATTTCTTTCCTTTCGTAAAATTTAAGGCCTCCTATTACTTTATATGGTATTTGCTCTCTGTTTAGTATGTCTTCTATTGCTCTTGATTGTGTATTCATTCTGTATAATATACAAAAGTCTGAGTATTTGTAGTATTCTTGTGTTTTTAGATGATTTATTTGTTCTGTTATGTACCTTGCTTCATCATATTCGTCTTCACCCTGATATATAGCTGGCAAATTTCCTTCTTCATTTTCAGTCCATAGTTTCTTTTCATATTTATTTTCGTTATTTTTTATTACTGCATTTGCTGCTTTTAATATGTTTCCTGTACATCTGTAGTTTTGCTCTAATTTTATAATTTTAGTTCCTGGGAAGTCTTTTTCAAAGTTTAAAATGTTGGTAATGTCTGCTCCACGAAAACTATAAATTCCCTGGTCATTATCCCCTACTACTGTTATATTTCCATATCTTGAGGCTAATATTCCAACTAGTGTGAATTGTGCTTTATTTGTATCTTGATATTCATCTACTAATACATATTTGAATTTTTCTGTATAGTATTCTAGTACATCTGCATTTTCTGTTAGTATTTTTATGGTGTAATTTATAATGTCATCAAAGTCTATTGCATTATTTTCTTTTAGCCTTTTTTGATATAGCTCATATATTTCTCCTATTTTTGATTTCCTGTAGTCACTTGCATATTTTATGCTATATTCTTTTGGCTCTAACATTTCATTTTTTCCATTGCTTATTTCTGATAAAACACTTCTGTCTGTAAATAGTTTGTCATCTATATTTAATGTTTTTAAGCATTCTTTTATTAGTGTTCTTTGGTCTTGAGCGTCAAATATTATGAATGAAGAGTCAAAACCTATTCTATCTATAAATTTTCTTAAAATGCGTACACAAATAGAATGGAATGTTCCCATCCATAAGTCTTTTGCAGCTTCCCCTACTATATTTTCTATCCTTTGTTTCATTTCGTTTGCAGCTTTATTTGTAAATGTTATTGCTAGTATGTTCCATGGTAAAACTTTTTTTTCGCTCATTAAGTATGCTATTTTATGTGTTAATACTTTTGTTTTTCCACTTCCTGCTCCTGCTATTACTAAACATGGACCTTCTGTTTGTAAAACTGCTTCTTTTTGCTTATTGTTTAATCCTTCTATTAATTCTTGCACTTTTATTTCCCCATTTCTATTGTCATTTTATATATTTCATAGTCTATACTATTTTTTCCTTCTTGTCTAGCGAACATTTTAAAATTTATTTTGTATGCATTTTTGTATTTCATCTATACAGTTCATATATGTTTCTATGTCATATCCCCAAGGGTCTTTTATATCTGTGTCTTGCCCATTATTATCTATTTTTGCGTATTCTTTCATTGTATATATTTTGTCTTTTAAGTTTGGATACATATATATTACAGTTTCTTTATGCGATTTCGTTGCACATAATATTATGTCCATTTCTTCTATTTTTGAGTTTCTTATATTTGTGGCTTTATGTTTTGATATGTCTACATCATATTTCTCTGCTGCATATATTGCATTATATGTAGCTCCTTCTCCGTCTTCGGCATATATTCCACAAGAATATACTTGTATATCTACCTTTTTATCTTTTACTATTTTTTTTAATATTCCTTCTGCCATCGCACTTCTGCATATGTTTCCTGTACATATAAACATAACTTTCAATATTAATTACCTCCTATTATAAATTTAGTATATACTATCTTGGCTTTTTTATCAGATTTATAACTTTACTAATTATTATTGTTATCTATCCAAATATTCTCTTTGGTATTCCTTTTAGATATAAGCCCCTTGTACAAATAGAATATTTTAAAACTGTGAATTGTAACATAAAAACTCCTTTAAAATAATTTTTGTAACTTTTTATTGTTTTAAAGGAGTTTTTTATTGTTTTTTAGTTAAATTTCTATTTCTAGAGCTTTTTGAGCTCTCTTTTGCTTGGATTCATTTGTTTGTGTGAATCCAAATTTCTCTAAGTGTTTTGTTAAATACCAAAGGGATAAGTCATCTCCCTCTTTTAACTCACATTCTAGCATTTTCCCTTTTGCGATTTTTCCTTTATATTCATATTCGGAAAAATCGCAACTCAACTCTATTATGCTACCTTGCATACTTATTAATGTTTTTACTCTAGTTGTATTTATTTTTACACCCTCTTCTATCATTAGCTTTTCTTCTATTTTAAATTTTTTACTTTCAAATAGAGATGTTGCTAATTGCAGAAACTCATCCACGCTTATGTTTTTATATTCATATTCTTCTCTTTTTGTAATGGAAGTCCCATCATTTGTGGGAATTTTGATATAATATGATTCACTATTTTTCGTTTTTCGATGCCGCATTGCTACACCACTTGGTATTTTAGATTTCGGATTATAATATAAGTCTTTGTTCTTTATCATATTCCAATTTCCAATAGATTCTATACCTTTAATAGTAGTAAGTATATTATTCTTAATGTTCCTTAGTATTCCAAAAGTCTGCATATTACTTGGAAATATAAACTTCTTTTCTATTTCTACTGGATTGTCTTCAAATAGAGCTTTTATGTCTTCTATTTCTTTTTGCGATAGGTTGTATACTTCATCTACATCTACCATTACGTAGCTAAAGTTAATTGATAGCTCTGTTATTTTTAAGCTAACTTCTGTTATGTCTTTTACAACACCGTCATCATCTTTTATATATACCTTATTTTTCTTAGGGTCATATATTGTTGCTTTCTTTTTAGCTGTACTTATCATCTCTCTTCTTTTTGTTACTGAATACAACCTCTTTATGAAATGTTCATATTCGTTGTCATCTTTGAATTTCTTAAAGAATATATTATCTCTCTTTCCTGCTAAAATGACCTCTGCAAGCCTATATAATACACTTCCCTTTTCTCCATTTATAAGAACTTTCCTTATTTCGGAGAGCATTTCAAATTCCATAGAAGATGTTACATATTCATCTGACCAATTCGCTTTTTTCTTGTATTTCTTTAATGCCATTTCTGTTAAGGTGGCATCTGGATCATAGTAGATATAATCATATTGGTCAAACCTTGTTATTAACATATTTTCTATTGTGGATATAGCACCTCTTTCAAATCCCACGGTAGGGCTGTCATTTAATAACACTATTGTGATATATGAAAAAATATCAGTAAAATCTACTTTCTCCCCAAATGTCATATACCTGTCAGTCATTATATATTCCATGCGATCACAATCTATCGTGCCAATTAATAAGCTTCTAAATATAAAAAGTATATCTAAATTTTCATCTATTTCTTTATTAGGTCCCTTTTCTTTTATATTTACATTATCTTTGTAAATAGATATAACTTTAGATGTAATATCATAACCAAAAATATTGTTAATTTCCTTGGCATACTTCTCGAACAATTCTATTGTCCTCTCCTCATGTGTTTTTTCTCCTCTTTCTTCTAGCGAATGAGAGAATGCTGTATGCCCTAAGTCGTGCCCCATAGCTGCAAGTTCTAGTATTTCCCGATCTTCTTTTGTAATTGTAAAATATTTTTTAAACTTTTTTTCGCAAATGTCTAAAATTTTTGATGTTAAATACATAACTCCTATCGAATGCATAAATCTATTATGTCTAGCGTTTAGTAGTTCTTTAGAAAGTACCTTCGTTCCTAACTGGCTTTTAAACCTAAGTTCATAAAATGGCGTTAGTTCTGCTACTTTAGCAAACTTTTCATTTAGCCGTATTTCTCCTAAGAGTGGGTGCCTTACTGTTACTTCATTCTTTTTTAGCATAATTTTTCCTCCTGATTTTTTGTGAGTCTGTTTATAAGTTATGGTAATATTATACATACTTTTTATATTTATGTCAATTGTTTTTTTATTAAAAAGAAGTTTCGACTTTATATCAAAACTTCCTAATTTTTATTTATAGTTTTCATTATTTTTCTCTCTATTTTGTATTTCATCTTTAATATATTCTTTCCAAAATGGTCTACTGGTATCTTGATTATGTAACATATATTGTTTTTCAAATTCTTTTATTTCTAAATTTTCCACTTTTTTCTCTTCTAAATTTAATATTTTAATATTATCTTTTAATTCTGAAGAACTGAAATGCAATATTAAGTATGGCTTATCACATTTACTGTCATTATTTTTATATACAAATTTAGTTGTTACTATTTTATCTTTGTTGCTTTTATCTTTATTAATATTGGTTTCAAATCCAAATTGTTGCATACATATTTCTAGCATACTTCTTGTTTCTGATAGATGTTTTGCTTGGTCATTATATTTATTTGCAAACATTTCTAAAAAGTTTTCGATTTTTTCTTTATCTGTATTAAAGCTTTTATTTATTATTCCTAAATCTTTTAATACTGGACATTTAAAATTTCCATCTTCTTTTGCAATGCCTATGTTCCTATGTATTTGCCTTAATTCACTATCTTCAATTTCTATTACATTTTCTGGCACATTTTCTAATTTGTGTGAATCTCTAAGAGGTCCATCTTCTTTTCTTAGTTGTTCATATGTTTTTCCAAAATGAGCTGGCTTTCCTTCATATAATGTATAAATTAAGTCCCATGTTGGATCTAAAATTACATTTCCCTCTTCTAACTCAGCCATAACAAAATTATGTGTTTTTGATGCTAGTACTTTTGCTTTTATTCCGATTTTTGATAATATATATACTGTTGCTTCTGAAATTCCATTACATACACTTCTTCCATTTACTATAGATTTCCAAATATTTCTTGTATCTTCTATTTCTTTTGATTGATCCTTTTGCGAAAAGTTAAAATTCGGAGAATATGATAATAGTTCTCCAATTTTGTAGTTTACAAAGGCTAATTTTTCCTTTTCACTCCATTTTGTATCTATTTGATTTATTATTTTATCTATTTTTTCTTCACCTATTAGAAATTCCTCTTTTGTTGCTTCTCCCATAACTGAATTTTTTATAACTACGTTATCATTGCATTTTTCTATAAACTTTCTTATGCTAACATAGTAATTTTGGTCTTTATCTATGGAAACTCCTATTTCTTGTAAATTATTAAATTTCTCAGCATATTTAATGTATTTTTGTGGATTTTCAGTTATATGTATTGCATCTGCTGTTATTACTTTATTTCCAAATACTATTTTTCTTACATTATTTATATCTTTTTCATTCATATATCTATATCATATCCTCTATTCTTATGTTCATAATCCCATAACCGACTTTTATCATCTATTTCCAAATTCGCACTATTTCTTAGCTCTGCTATAAAGTCGTTTCTTTTGTCTGTATTCTCTATATTTTGTAATTTATTTATAGGTCTTTTTATCATTTTAGGCTTACTTTTAAAAAACAATTTCTTTATTATATTTATAAAAAAACTCATAATTTTCCTCTTTATTAAATTTTAAGTTTCTGTAAAAAAGTGTGCTAAAAAAGACATGGAATGGCTCTAAAAAATCTATTTTCCCATTTGTTCCATTCTATGTCCCTTTTGACACACTTTTTTACAGCCACTTATTTTCCTATTCTTCTTCACCTTTTAAACGTTCTGCTCTGTCTGCTGCTATTAGGTTGTCTATCATTTCATCTAAATTTCCATTTAGGAAGTCTTCAAATTGGTATACATTCATTCCTATTCTATGGTCTGTTATACGTCCTTGTGGGTAGTTGTATGTACGTATTTTCTCACTTCTATCTCCACTTCCTACTTGGCTTTTTCTTTCATTAGCTATTTGGCTATCACGTTTTTGCTTTTCTATTTCGTATAGTCTTGAACGCAATAAGCGCATTGCATATTCTCTGTTTTGTACTTGTGAACGCTCTGTTTGACATTCTGCTACTATTCCTGTTGGTACATGTATTAATCTTACTGCTGATGATGTCTTATTTACGTGTTGTCCACCAGCACCGTGATGCTCTATATACTTCTAGTTTTATATCTGCTGGGTTTATATCTATTTCTACATCTGCTACTTCTGGAAGTACTGCTACTGTTGCTGTTGATGTATGTATTCTACCACTACTTTCTGTGTCTGGCACACGTTGAACTCTATGTACTCCACTTTCGAACTTTAGCCTACTATATGCACCTTTTCCTGTAATCATAAATGATACTTCTTTATAACCACCAAGTCCTGTTTCATTTTCGTTTACTACTTCTAATTTCCAATGTTTCTTTTCTGCATACATTGTGTACATTCTAAATAGAGTTCCTGCAAATAAAGCTGCTTCTTCTCCTCCTGCTCCGCCACGTATTTCACATATAACGTTTTTTTCATCATCTGGATCTTTTGGTATTAATAATATTTTTAGTTCTTCTTCTAATTTTGGCATAAGCTCTTTATTATTTAACATTTCTTCTTCTGCTAAATCTTTCATTTCTGGGTCGTTCATCATTTCTTTTGCTTCTTCAAAGCTTTCCTTTGCTTTTTTATATTCTCTATATTTTTGTACAATTGGTTCTATTTCTGCGTGTTCCTTCATGTACTCTCTCCACTCATTAGTTCTTGATATTACTTCTGGATCACTGATTTTTTGTGTTAATTCTTCATATCTCTTCTCTACTGTTTCTAACTTATCAAACATAAAAATTCTCCTTTTTTTATTTTACTTTGGTATTATACTATATTTTTTTAATTTATTCAAGAGAAAACCCACTCTTTCTATTCAGAAAAAGTGGGGTTTTATCTTATTTCTTACTCCATGTTCATATTGAATCATAGCTTTTATGCGAACTGTAGCTGGGATATTCTTACTAGATATATCATTAAGTCTACCACATTCTGTACATTTAAATCTTTATTTGTTGGTGTGATATTTTTATTTTCACTCTCCATTTATATCACATCCTTTTATTTATATTTAGTACAAATTATTTATAGTTCAATTTTTCTATATTGCAAGTTTAATTTTTCTAATATTTCCCTTTCTCTATTTGTGCAAGTTAGTATTATTATTTGATTATTTTTAAATTCTTCACTTATATATTTTAATATGTTTGTTAGCCTTGCTTCGTCATAGTATGCAAATGCTTCATCTAGTATTATTGGCATTTTTTCTTCTGATAGTTCTTTTATTGCTCCTAGCCTTAATGATATGTATAGCTGGTCTATTGTTCCGTATGCTTAGTTTTTCACTTGAGATATATTCTCCGTTTTCTTTTTCTACTATTATTCCTTCTTCATCATTTATTCTAACATTTTTGTATTTTCCATCTGATATTTCTTCTATATTTTTTGATAAATTTTTTGTGAATTTTGGTGTTACATTTTCTTTCATTTTTGTGTATGCAATTTCTAATATTTGTTTTGCAAGTTCTATTGAACTATTTAGTTTTAATAAGTTTTGCTCTTTTTCATTTAGCTCTTGCAATTCTTCTTCCATTTGGGCTAACTTTTCTAGTTTTGGTAAAATGCTAGTTTTATCTATTTCTAGTGAATGAATTTCTAATTTGTTTTTATTAATACTATTTTGTATATTTTCTAGCTCAAAAGATATATTATTTACATTTATTTCTTCTAATTTATATGTGTTTTTTATTTTGTTTCTTTCATTTTCTATTTGCTTTTTTAATACATCTTCTGCATTTTCTATTGCTTTTGCTTGTTCATCACTGTTTTTAATTAATAAATCTATTTGTGTATTTATTTTGTCTATATTTATCTGAATTTCTTGCTTTTCATTATTTGCTTTGCTTATTTGTTTTTCTATATTTTTGTTTTGCTTTGCTATTTTTTTTATATTAATAATATTAGATATAATAAGAACTAATGCGCCTATTATGAATATTGTTATCATAGCAATTAATGCAATAGTATTATTTTTTAATATTATTGCTAATATAACAGTTATTATCATTATTGCTATATATATAATGTTTTGTGACTTGTTTGTTTTTTTATTCTCTCTATTTGGTACTTTTATTTTATTTATTTCGTTTTCTAATTGTTTTCTATTTAATTTTAATTTTTCTATTTTTTCATTATTTTCATTTAATATATTTTCATTTAATGCTATTTTTTGCTTTTCTATTTTCTCTGTTTCTTCTATTGTTTTTAGTTCTTTTACTAATTTTAATTTTTCTTCATCTTGTTTTATTTTCTCTTCTAATTGTTGTTTTATTTCTTCTATTTCATATTGTTTTTCTTTGTATTCTTCTAATTCTCCTATTTCATCTTGAAGTTTAAATTGTTCTTGTTTTATAATATTTATTGGTCTTCCTTGGCTTCTTAGTGTTCCTATTTCTTCTACTTGCCTTTTATTTATTTTTTCTATTGCTTTTTTGTATGAAACATTATCTTCCCCTGTTCCTGCTAAATTTGCTAGTTTTTGAAGTAATGTGTTTTGTTCTTGTTTTCCTAATCTTACTTCTTGTTGCATTGATACTAAGGTTGATATAAATGTTGCTTCATCTATTTTTGTTTGTTCTGTAAAGAATTGATTACCATTGTTTTTGTCTATTGTAAATTCCTTTGAAATATCGTTTAATTCTTCATCATATATTTTAGGATTTTTTTTATTGAAATCTCTAAATACTTCATATTTTTTACCATTATCTAATGTATATGTTAATTTGCCTGAGAATTCTTCTGTTTTCCATGGCTTATACCTATCATAATCGGAAAATTCCTTTCCTCTTTTATTTTTAGAAATTCCATATAAACTATCCACAATGAATTTAAGAAGTGTGGATTTCCCTGCTTCATTTTTTCCATATACTATGTTTATATTTTCTGAAAGTTCTATTTCTTTGTTTTCTATGTTTCCAAATGCATTTATTTGTAATTTGTTAATTTTCATTTTTTCACCTTTCTATCATATGCACCACCTCCATTCTATGTAGGTGGATTGGCCACATTCTGCTCTCTAAATTTCAGTTTTATTATATATGCTAAAATAGAAAAAGTCAACTTATTTTAAACATTTGTTTGAAATAAGTTGTACAAAAAGAGCATTAATTAAAATGCTCTTTCATATTGTTTTTTGTTATATTCTATCTATTCTTTGTAATGAATGATATGAGACCATCTATCACAACCTTTTTCTTTTAGTCCACCACAGCATTCAGTATTACATGTTTTACAGCTACGTCCTAATAATTCTATTAGTTCTTTTTCTTTCTGACTAATTTCATACTCTTTGTCTTGATTCGATTTGTAATATGCAATAACATCTTCATATGTTTCTGTTGTATATATTTTTTGCTCAACTCGTGTTCTATTAATTATAGGATGATTTGTAATTTTAAATTCCATTTCGTAATATTGAATACCTTCACTATTTACTCTATAACTTCCATATCCTTCTGGTTTGTCATAATCAGATATTAGTAATTCTCTATTCTCAATATCATACGCCATAAGATATCGAAATTTATTATATCCTATTTCATCGTTATTTCTTATACGTGGTAATCTTTCATTTAAGTAACCTGATTTAATCTGTTTTTGCATAGTAGTGTACTCTTCTTCGGTTACATGGCAAACCCTTATTGGTATTGCACTCCGATATGTCTGCTCAACGTAATCATACAAAGACATATTTACTTCTTTGTCATAGTCTTCATACATAACAATTATCCTTTTCATACTTTTCTCCTCCTTGTCAATTGACTATTGTTATTAGTTACTTGGTATTTCTTATTGGAGATATGTAATTATAAATTTTAATGAATTTTATCATATTTTTATGTTATTTTCAAGTTTCTTTAGCAATTTATGTTAAATTTTCGAGTTCTTTTTTGTATTAGTATTCTTTTCCGCGTTGGGGACAGTTCCTAATCTATCCAGATTATTTTTGTTTGCACCTTGTGTTTCTTATCTATCTTGTTTCCGATTAGGAACCGTCCCCAACGCTACCCAATGCTACTGTTTTACGATAATGCTTCTATTCCTATTTCTATTGCTTTTTCTATTACTTCTTTATCTATGTTTTCGTCTTCTAATTTGTTTAGCATTTCACTTGCAAATATTCCTTTTAGTGTTGTTGTGTTTGCAATTTTGTTTAGGTCGTAGCCTATTTTTGTCTTGTCTTTTAGTTTTATAATATTTCTGGTTTCTATTTGTTTATATAACTTATATGTATTTATTTCGAAGTTTCTATTTCCTACTAATATAATTTTATATAGGTCTTTTTCGTTTAATTCTAGCCCTTCTATTTTTTCTAGTAGTTCTTCTGGTTCATTTATGTTAGTAATGTCTATTTGTATTTCTTTAAATTCTTTCTCATCTAATTTTACAAATTCTACTTCTATTTTTTTGTTTTCTATATTTCCTACTATCATTCCGTGTTCACCTAGTTCGTCAAACCCTAAGGAAATTGGTGAACCTGGGTAAATTATATTTGTATTTTCTTTAGTTAAATTTATTTTATGTATATGTCCTAGAGCTACATAATTAAAGTTTAACTGTTTTAGTTTACTACTAGATATTGTATTATAGTCTCTTTGGTCATCATACCCACCATCTAAGCTTGCATGTGTAATTAAAATGTTTAACTTTTCTTTATTTTCTATATTTATTTCTTCTAATTTTGATTCTTTTAAATAGAAGTCTTCAAAGCCATAGCCATATAAGTCAAATTCCTTCATTTCTACTTTTTCTATTTTTGAAGTGAATATTTTTACATTTTCACTCCAATTATATTTTTCATAGTATGAATTTTTTAAATATGGGTCGTGATTTCCTGGTGTTATAAATATTAATGTATTTGGAATTTGCTTGAAACAGTCATTTATAAATTCTATTGTACTTTGTCTTACATATTCGTGGTCATAAAGGTCTCCTGCTATAAATAAATATGGGATTTCGTTTTCTTTTATATATTCTATCATTTTCTTGAATGCTTTTCTTTGGTCTAATCGTCTTACTTCTCCTAAATTTGCTCTATCACTAAGTAAAGTAAATGGTGTATCAAAGTGCATATCAGCTATATGTACAAATTTCATTTATTTCCCTCCATAATCTTTTCCTATTATATAAAGTAAAATAAAAAAAGTCAACATTTAAAAACAAATGTTTCTAAATGTTGGCTTTTTTTATTCCATTGGGCCAAATAGTTCGTCAAATTTGGCTTCTAATTCTTTTTGTAAGTCTTCTGTAAATGCGTCCTCATTTATTGGCTCTTGTGGTACCTCTGGTGATGTAAAATCGGAAAAGTCGAATAAATCTTCTTCTACTTTTTGTTCTTTAACTTCTTGCTTTATTGGTTGTTGCTCTGTTTCTTCTTCCATAAAGTCAAAACTGTCAAATGACATCTCATTTGGTTTAGTGTCTGTGTTTTCTTCTTTATTTTCTTTCTTCTCTTCTACTATTTCATCATCAAATAAGTCATCTAAAGATTCTACTTTTAGGCTTTCCTTACTTGCACTTGGTTTGTCTGGTACATATGGATTATATGGGTTGTATTTTCTCCATTCTCCTCTTGTCCCTACATCAAAGTCATTATGGTCTAATGTATCTTGTTGTAAATCTTTATATACTTTTGCTTGTTCAAAGTAGTAATATTTTTCTGCTTTTACTGGTTTTATACCTTTTTCATATATAATACATAGGTCATTGTCCATTCTTCTTAACTCATCTGGTGTCATAAGTGGTCTTGCCATTATTTGTTCTGATTGACTAAAGCCTTGTTTATGGAAGTGCTTGTCTTTATTTACTGAGTTACTATCTCTTGATATTGTTTTTTCTCCTAGTGCTTTTGAGAAGTATTCTACTGTTTTGAATGAGTTACTTCCTAAAAATACGTGTGTATCACAGTTACCCATTATTGTTTCATAACTTTTTTCATATACTGCCTCTAATTGGTCTAAGTTTTGAAGTATAACACTAAATTGTATTCCTCTACTTCTTGATGTTGATATTTTTTTGTCGAAGTCTGGTATTCTTCCTATATTTGCGAACTCGTCTAATATGAAGAATACTGGCACTTTTAGCCTTCCTCCATTTAAGTCTGCAAAGTTATATAGTTGTTGTATCATTTGTGAGAAGAATATTGTAAGTAAGAAGTCATATGCTGTATGTGTATCTGATGATATTACATATACTGCTGTTTTTTTACTTCCTATATCTTCAAAATTTATTGTATCTGTTGATGTTACTTCTGCTATTTCTTTTGAGTCAAATTTTCCTAGTTTTGATTGAAGTGAACTTAAGATTGAACCATATGTCTTTTCTGGTGCTATTTCTATTGATTTATAGTACATTCTTGCTGGATGATCATATGGTAATTGGTTTATTAATTCTGTAAGTAAGTTACTTCCTCCATTGTTATTTGCTGCTCTTACCATTTCTGAACAGCTTGCTAGGTTTTGCTCTTCTTCTGGTCTTGTTGCTATTAGGTAATATATTAGTGCTTTTAATAGCATTTCTGCCATGTCATCCCAATAAGGGTCACCTTTTCCTTCTCCACCTTGACCTTTTACTACTGTATTTGCTATAACATCTACATCTAGTTCACTTGCAACGTGCATTAGTGGGTTATATCCATCACTGTTATTTGGATTTACTAGGTTTAATACTTTTATGTCATATCCATGTTTCTTTAGATAACCTGCTGTTTTGTCATATAATTCACCTTTTGGGTCTGTAAATACATATGAACCTAACATTTGTGTTGCATTTGGTATTGAATATGATGCTGATTTACCAGATCCTGAACCTCCGTACTATTAGAGTATTTACGTTTCCTCTTTTATCTACTGGTAAGTAATTTTCTTTTGCAAGTACTATTCCTTTGTCTGGGCTTAATATTTTATATTGTTCTCCTTTTTGACTCCAATCACTTGAACCATGCTCTATATCATAGTATTTTCCTTTTGGTTTTGTTTTCCAAAATCCTTTTATTGAAAATCCTATAAATGCTATTGTGTATGGTATTAATAATTTTAAAAATATTCCTAAAGCTCCTTTATATCCAAACATTCTAAAAAATGCTGTAAAGCTTGTAACTTCTTTAACAAAATATTCTACAAAATTTGTTAATTTGTCACTTGAACCATTTGGTGCTTTTGCCCAAGCTAGTGCAATAGGCGATAGCAATACTATAGCTAATATTAGCCATAGTACTGCTATAATTATTAGAAATCTTTTTCCTTGTTTTACCGAATTTTTGAACTTGTCTATTTTTCCCATAGCGTTCCACCTTCTCTTTTGTTTTTATTATGCTCCTCTTTCTTGCCCTTTTTTGCTTTTTACTGTCTTTACTACTTCAAAGTTTAATACTGCTCCTGTTTTTGCTTTCATTTTTCTATTTCTTTGTACTGTTTTAAATGCATTATTTTCAAATTTTATTATATTTCCATTTGCTAACTCTATAGTATTATTTTCGTTTAGTCTTCCATCTTCTACTGCTATAGCTTTTGATTCATCAAATATATTATCTTTACTTTTCCCTCTTTCTACTTTTATACTTTTTTGTTTTTCATTTGCAAATGATATGAATGTTACTTCAAAATTACTTTGTGAACCTTCAATTGTTGGTTTCATTTTTCAATTCTCCTTTCTAGACATCCTCTTTCTTTTCACGTATTTCAAACGCGAAATAAGACTTATATGGTTTTAACTCACATTTTCCTTTTAATTCATTTGTGTTTTTATCTAAATATACTTTAGGCTTTATTTCTTCTGTTGTTTCTGGATCTATTATTGATATTGGCCTTCCGTAAATTTGGTGTATATTTAAACTCTTTATATATTCCTTGTTTTTCAGAGTATAGAGTGTCAAACTTAATTGGTATAGGCTTTTTAGATATTCGTACTTTATTATCTTCTAAAATTCCTATATTTACTACTACTTTATCTCCCGCAAAAGATAAAATTATTAGTTGTTCTTCATAATTTGGTTCATCTATAAAAAATGTTTTTTTCTTTAAATTCCCTTTTAATTCTTCTGCTGATACAAGTCTTTCTACTGTAAATTTTGGGTACTCATTTAAAAATTCTTTTTCTGTCTTGTTTACTCTGTATATTACTGTACTTACACCTTGTGGGTCTGTAATACTAAAGTGTTTTCCTTGTATACTTTCCATCTTATTTTCTCCTTTTCTATGAACCAATGTGTCATAGCTTGTCTTTAGTTTGCCAACTATACATAATTATACTATGTTTTTTTATTATTGTCAACTTATATGTTTCTTTAAATTTATATTGTTATTGGTAAACCTTTAAGTCTGCCCTTTCTCCGAAGCATGGGCGGACTTAAAAGCCACACCCTACATAAAAATTGATTTATTCCTATTATTAGCTTCTTGGTTCAAATTTTGATATTTCTTTTAATTTTTCATATATTTTGGTTTCTTCCTCAGATAATTGTTTAGGTACCACTATTTTTATATTAGCTATTAAGTCTCCTCTTCCGCCTTTTCCATCTTTATAACCTTTTCCTGGAATTCTTAATTTTTCGCCTGTTTCAATTCCTCTTGGTATGTATATATTACTACTATCGTCGATTGTTTCTATTTTTGCTCTTGTTCCTAGGGCTGCTTCCCATGGTGCTAATAGTAAATCTGTATATATGTCATATCCTTCTAGTTTGTATTTTTTTGTATTTTTTATATTTATTTTTATGAATAAGTCTCCATTTTTTGCACCATTTTGTCCTGGTTTTCCGTTCACTTATTAGTCGTATTTTTTCTCCGATTTCGTATTCCTGCTGGTATTTTTACTTTGAATGTTCTCATTTTGCCTTCTACTGTTCTTAATGATATTTTTTTCTCTAATCCATAGTAGGCTTCTTCTATTGATATTTCTATTTCAGTTTCTATATTTTCTCCTTTTATTGGTATTTTATTTTTTGTTTTTATATTTTCTGTATTTATATTACTAGAATGCCCAAATAATACACCTAAAAAGTCTGCTTTTCTTTCTCTTTCTTGTTTATCTTTTTGCTTTTCTATTTTTCTTCCTACATTTGAGTACCATATTCTATCATATTTTCTTTTTGAGTTATTATCTGAAAGTACCCTATATGCTTCATTTATATCTTTAAACCTTTCTTCTGAAAAGTTATTGCTATTTACATCTGGGTGATACTTTTTTGCTTGTTCTCTAAATGCTACTTTTATTTCATTTATATTTACTTTGTTATTTTCTAAACCTAGTATTTTATAGTAATCTTTAAATATCATTTAACATCCTCCCAATTTCATGGTAAAAATATTATATCACATACTTTTAGATGATAAAAGAGAAAGAAGCAAATTTTTTATAAAATCTTTGCTTCTTTTTACTTTATATTCTCAAATATTTTTATTAATTTTGTATACATATTTAATATTTATTATTTTTTATAACATTCTTATTTATCTTATAATTCTCTTCTTCCTTCTAATGCTTTACTTAATGTTACTTCATCTGTATATTCTAAGTCTCCACCTACTGGTATTCCATGTGCTATTCGGCTCGCTTTTACTCCTAATGGTTTTACTAACTTTGAAATATACATTGCTGTTGCTTCTCCTTCTACTCTAGGGTTTGTCGCAAGTATTACTTCTTTTACTTTTCCTTCCATTAACCTTGAAAGTAATTCTTTTATTTTTATTTCATCTGGACCAATTCCATTCATTGGTGATATTGAACCATGTAAAACATGGTACATTCCTTTAAACTCATGGGTTCTTTCCATTGCCACTATATCTTTTACATCTTCTACTACACATATTACGCTTTCATCTCTTTTAGGATTTGAACAAATAGTACATGGGTCTGTATCTGATATATTATAACATTTTGAACAATATTTTAAGTTCTTTTTAGCATTTATTATTGAAGATACAAATTCATTTACTTCTTCTTCTGACCTGTCAAGCATATAAAATGCTAGTCTAGCTGCTGTTTTACTTCCAATGCTTGGTAACTTTTCAAATGCTTCTATTAGCTTTTCTATTGATGGTGAATAGTATGACATTTTTATGCTCCTTCTCTATCTTGTTTAAGATGCTGACTTTGAACACATCTTTTACTTAGGTATTCCTATATGGATAAGATATGTCCTGAGCCAGGTATTCAGTTCTTTAAATTGTTCCATGCTGAGTTTATTACATTATTCCGTGGAATATTATATTTTCCAAAGCTTTGTGCTTGTGCAGAATCTACTTTTCTCAAAGCTTCATTTACACATGTTAATATTAGGTCTTCTAACATTTCTACATCTTCTGGATCAACTACATCTTTTTTTATTTTTATTTCTTTTATTTCTTTTGCTCCTGTTACTTTAACTTCTATTGCTCCTCCACCGCTACTAGCCTCAAATTCTTTTGAAATTAATTCTTCTTGACTTTTTTCCATATCTGCTTGCATTTTTTTTGCTTCTTTCATTAATTGATTAATGTTCATTCCTCCAAATCCTCCCATTCCTCCTGGGAATCCTCCTCTTCTTGACATATATTTTCATCCTTTCTCTATCTTATATATTATTCATCATTCACTATTCACTATTCATTATTCACTAATTTAATTAATAGTGAATAATGAATAATTAATAGTGAATAATTTTCTAGTTATTGTTTTTATTCTATTACATTGAATGATATCCCATTATCCTCGGCAAAACTTTCTATTGGGTTTTGCTCTTTTTTTGGTATAACCTTTGTATCTTCATAGATGTATTTTAATTTCATTGGCTTACCACATTCCATTGATATTCGTCTTTCTATTTCTGATATACTTTCACTTTTTTCTAGTATTGTTTTTCCAAACGGGGTTACTGGCTTTGAAAAATGAATTCCTATTATTAGGTCATTTACTTTGCTTGCTACTGAATTTATTAAGTTTGTGTATATCATTATTTTTCCTGCGTCTTTTAGCTCCCTTACTATTTTAGGCCATTCTTGTAGTTTTTCACCTACTTCTATGGTTTTTATTGGCTTTGGTATTTCTTTTTTAAGTAATTTTTCATTTTCCACTCCTATAGCATTTTTAGGTATTCCTACATTTTCAATATCTTTGTTTAATGTGTTTTCCACATTTTGTGAGATATTGTGGAAAACTCCTCCTGAATTTATTTTTGAAATTTGCATTTCTAATTCTGTTATTTTTCTTTTTAACTTTTCTATTTCTCCAGTATCTATATTTTCCGTAGTACTTTTTGTTTCTCCTGTTTGCCCACTACATAGTTTTATTATCCCTACCTGAAACAATATTAGTTTTTGTGAAGAATATTTTATATCATTTTCTAAGTTTGATAATATATATACTATTTGAAGCAATTTTTCTTTTGTTACTTCATTTGCCAATTTTTCAATATTTGTTATTTCAGCTTCTGAATATATGTTTAAGCTTTTGCTTGATTTATATATTAATATATCTTTAACATATTTTATAATTTCCCACAAGAAATTTTGTATGTCTTTTCCTTCATTTACTACTTCTTCTATTGTTTGTAGAGCTTCATTTATATTTTCTTGTAATATTGCTGATACTATTTTGTTTATGTATGCTAATTTTGGTATTCCTACTAAATCTTTTACTTTATTTTCATCTATTTTTGTTTCTCCATCTTGCAGGCATCTTTCTAGTATTGATAGTGCATCTCTCATTCCACCTTCTGCTAATACTGCTATTACTTTTAAGGCTTCATTTGTTATTTCTATTTGTATTTCATCACATACTATTTTTAACCTTTTTATAATATCTTCATCTGATATTTGTTTAAAGTCAAACCTTTGGCACCTTGAAAGTATTGTTGCTGGGAGCTTTTGTGGTTCTGTTGTTGCTAGTATGAATTTTACGTGCTCTGGTGGTTCTTCTAATGTTTTTAAAAGTGCATTAAAAGCTCCTGTTGAAAGCATATGAACCTCATCTATTATATATACTCTATATTTTGCCTTTGTTGGCAGAAAATTTACTTCTTCTCTTATTTGCCTAATATCTTCTACACTATTGTTTGAGGCAGCATCCATTTCTACTATATCTGTAAGGCTACCATTTATCGCTTCTTTGCATATTTCGCATTTATTACATGGCTCTCCATCTTGCGGATTTAGGCAGTTTATAGCTCTTGCTAATACTTTAGCTGCTGATGTTTTTCCCGTTCCACGCCCACCATTAAAAAGGTATGCATGTCCTACTCTTCCTGCCATTATTTGATTTTTTAGTGTTCTTGTTATATGTTCTTGCCCAACCATTTCTGAAAATGATGTTGGCCTGAATTTTCTATATAGTGCTGTGTAATTCAATATTTCTCACCCCTATATTTTAAAAAATGGTATAAGAACTAAATTTTTAAAGTTCCTCTATGGAAGATATTTAACATGCAAAATTCTATTTATTGCTGCTTCCTTCCGGACCTGACAAGTTTCATAGGTCTGCACAAAAATATCCTCCATACAAAAACTTCATTTTTTCTCATACCTCATTTATTATATATGCTTTTTCTAATTTTAGCAAGTATTTTTTTAAATCTTGTTACTTTGTAAAGTAATTTATTGATACAATTCACAGTTATTGAATAATTTTAACTTATAATATTTAAATAGTTAAGAGATATCCAGAAGCTTGATATCTCCTAATTATTTAATTTATATTTTTAGACTTTTATCTTTTCTAAATAATATATAATATTATATAGTACCTTTACATTTGTTTTTGTTTCATATTTTCTATTATATAATATTGCATTATATTCTTTATCTATATATAAAATATTTCCATTGTTAAAGTCTATTATATAATCTTTAGTAATTTCTTTTATTTCTTCTATATTATATATGTCTTTACAATATTCAATAAATTTATCTATTTCTTTTGAATCTATTAATATTATTTCTTTTAAATCTCTATTTTTTATAGTTATTTTATCAGTTTTATACATTTTTATATTTTCTTGTAATTTTATATCTATTATATTATATATATATTCAGATATTTCTTTTGGAACCAATGTTAAGTATTCTTTGTCTTCATATGAAATAATTATGAATTCTTCTGCTTCTTTTTCTTTAGGTTGAAACATTAATTTTATTTTATCATTGATTATTAATATGTATTTTACATTTGTTTCTTTCTTTATTTCCAAAGCAAGTCCCGATTTTGAAAAATCTTTAAATTTATATTTTTTTAACATAATTTCTAAATGTTTTATTTCTGATGTTGAAAGCTCAAGTTCTAATGTTTTTGATTCTTCTTTTTTATTTTCTATATAGTAATAAATTATTTTTGCATCACTAATTTTACCTATTTTCTCTGTATATTTTTTCATTTTAGCATTCACATAACAAATTGAAATAATTGCAATAATTAATAATATAAAAATTATATAACACCTTTTCTTCATATTTCTTCCCCTAATATAATCTTATACTATTCCTCCTATTTTTCTCTTTTAAAAATGTATTTATTAGTATCAGTTATCTCTAAGCTCGATTTGCCATTTTGTGTTATTTCTGATGGTGGTAAGTCTAATTTTATATTTGTTTTATATTTTTTTCCATTTGTATCTATTATAAAGTCAAAACTTACTGTAAATTTTATGTCTTCATCTGTTATTCCCATATCTTTTAACATTGTTCCGTCTATTATCTTTTCTTCATTCATTATATTATATGTTCCTAGTTTTGTGTTTCCAAATGCTATTCCAATAATTCCACCTTGATTATTTATTTCTAAGGTTGTTGTATCACTCTTGCTTGCGCCTTTATATGTTAAGGAATTTCCTTCTAATATATAATTATCTGAATATGTGAATTTCTTATTTTCAGTTGTATTTGGTATATATGTTTTTATATAACCTTTTTTTGGTGGTTTTGTTACCTCAATATTAGATATTTCTATATTTTTTATTGTAGCCTCTTTTTCATATTTTTCGTTCTTTTTTATTTCAAAATATATTCCATTATTTTGTACTATTTCATTTTCTAGTCCATCATTTGTTATTAGGTTATCTGAGCTTACTACCATACTTCCTATTACTATTTTTGAAAGTTTAAATGGCATATTTACTTCACCTTCTATACTATATTTATATGTTATTGTTATTGCTATAAATATTAATATTATTAATACTATAGCTGCTATGGATGTTTTTATTTTTTCTTTTATTTGATTTTGCATTTAAGTCTCTCCTTCGTTTCTTTAGTATTCAATTTTAATTATTATAATACACTTTTATCATATCTTTTCAAGTTTTGGCGGAGTGAGTGGGATTCGAACCCACGTGCCATTTTGGATGGCTAACTGTTTTCGAGACAGCTTCGTTATGACCACTTCGATATCACTCCATTTTGTGTCTAATATATATTAAACACATTTTTTATTTTGTTTATAATTTTATATTTTTCTTATGCAAAGAAGGTCGTATTAATTATTTACTTTTTTACTTTTTCTTAGTTCTTTAAAAAATTTTTGTAGGATACTTTCACACTCTTCTTTCAAAATTCCAGTTTTATATTCTACTTTATGATTAAATGGGTAATTTTCTAAAACATTTAAAATGCTTCCACAAGCTCCTGTTTTATAATCCATTGTTCCTATATAAAGTTTTCCAACTCTTGCTTGTATTATTGCTCCTGCACACATAGTACATGGTTCTAGTGTTACATACATTTCACAATCTAGTAGTCTCCATGACTCTAATTTTTTACTTGCTTTTTGTATTGCTAAAATTTCTGCATGCTTTGTAGTGTCCTTTTTACTTTCCTTTAAGTTATGTGCTCTTGCTATAACTTGTCCATCTTTTACAATTACTGCTCCAACAGGTACCTCTAATTTATTATATGCTTTTCTTGCTTCTTTTAGAGCTTCTTTCATAAATTTTTCTTCCATTGTAACTCCTATTTACTTTTATATTCTGTACTAATATGTATTATCCTAAATATTTTGATTACAGTTTATTTAATATTTTTAGTAGTATTAATTATATATTTATTTATATATTATTATCTTTCAATTGATTATCAGCTTCTTTTTCTCTTTCTTGTAATAATTTAAACACATTATAACATTGTACATTTTATTATGCAACTTTATATTTTTGTCTTGTTTCTCCCTTTGTGTTCTACGTAAGTAACTACTTTTGACAGTGAAAGGTTATTTCTATATTACTACATTTTTACAGTTTATACAAGTAATATTTATGAAATGCCCCTGATAAAAAAGACCTTGATTTCCCTAAATTATCACCTTGACTATTAGCTATATAACTATTATAATATTTATTAACGATTAATATCGTATTAAAAACGATAAACCATATTAAAAGTTTATACTATTTAATATTTTTTTATAAATAGTCAATAATAAAATTATAGGAGGAACAAAAGATGATGCCAAAAATTAGAAATAGGAAATATCAATTTAAAAGGAATAATTTATCTTTTAATCCTGGAATTACCTTAATATCTCTTGTTATTACAATAGTATTGTTAATAATATTAGCAGGAATAGGAATAAATTTAGCCTTAGGAGAAAATGGGCTATTTAATAAAGCAAAATATGCAAAAGAAAAGTATTTGAATGCACAAGTAGAAGAAGAAAAAGCATTGAATGAACTATATGAGGAATTAGGTTTACTAGGCAAGTTACCTGAAAATACCCCTGAAACAGAAGCAGGAAAAATTGTAAGAATGCCGAATAGTTGGGAAACTACTTTGCCAGCATATGTATCAGATAAAGACGGAAAAGAAGTAATAGCAAGTAAAAAAGTAGCTAGTGTATATGCAGTAAGTGCAGGAAGTGGAAATACAATACCAGTACCACTAGGCTTCTACTATGTGGGAGGAACAATAGACAGTGGAATAGTAATATCAGATAGTAAGGAAGATCAAAATAAATATGCAGGAAAGGAAGATGTAAGTAAAGAATTAAAAGGTAATCAATTTGTTTGGATTCCTTGTACCATAGATGAATATCATAAAATAGATTTTGGGAAAGAAAATGCAAAATGGGATATGGAAGGACATTCTTCTGAATATCCACAAATAAGAAAATATAGTGGTTTTTATATTGGAAGATATGAAGCAGGAGTAGCAACATTAAATAGTGAAAAGAAAGCAAATGGAGAGGCAAATCCATTTGATGATAGTGTAACATTTGAAGGAGGAAAATCATTATTTGAAGCAGTAACAATCCAAACAGGAATAAATGGTTGGAACTGGCAAAATTATGATTTCACAGCAAGAAAAACAGGTTCGCCAGTAACAACAGGAACCAATAAAGCAACCGGAAATGTAGTAGTTAAAGCAGATAGTATACCATATTACCATGCAGATTATTATACAGCAGTAGAGATGAGCGAAAGAATGTATAGTAATAACAAGTATGTACAAAGTGGACTAGTAACAGGAACCCAATGGGATATGATGATGAAATATATGCAAGATACAGGAAATGTAGATATATTAACATCAACATGGGGAAATTATGATAATGTATCATTAACAAATATAACTGGATACTACACAAATGTAAATTCTAGTGGAGCAACAGATGGATTCAAAAATGCAGAAACATTATCAACAAACTCAGGAACAAGCTCATACGTATTATTAACAACAGGTTCAACTGAACAAGTAAAGAAAATGAATTTATATGATGTAGCTGGAAACCTATGGGAGTGGACACAGGAAGCAGCATACTATAAAGACATAACATACACAAATGCAACATACAACACATACATGCTTCGTGGTGGTGCTTTCACCGATGCCTCTTCGACTGGCCCAGCAGCTTACCGTGGTTACAATTTTGCGCCTACTACCCACACTGGCTTCGGGTTCCGCCTTGCACTTTATCTTCAGTAAAACTGAACGCTTACAGGTGAGTCAAAGATTTGGAATGCGCCAAAGTCTTTTACCTTATATCTGGACACTTTTTTTGAAACCTAGTAAAATCAATCTATTAAAGTCAAAAAATCCGTGTAGCAAAGTAGAAAAATCGTAAAATTAGATTTAATTTTACGATTTTTATGTAGAATGAGCATGCTTAAAATGATGGATGCCATCATATAAATTATGCAAAACAAAATCAAACATCATAGAAGACGAAATTGAACTTCAGCTTATACTCTTTTAATGGATTTGTATAAGAATGCTTTGTTGTACCAACTCGCTTAACAAACGTAAAGTTCGTTTTTGGAACGTTTTGGTGATCCACAACCAAGCAAATCCTAAAATTTATTTTTATGAAAGAAGAATTATAGCAATTTACAAAATAATTTAAATATCAAAGGTTATCTAATAATTCTTTTCTGAAATTTATTAAATTAGAAAAGGCAACGTGAATATTTTTTCTCTCAAGTCTTAATACACTTTCAGCCTTTTCTATAATTTCTTTTTGCAAAGGCATTGAAACAGTAACATCATTATTTCGTCCATTTTCATATTATACTTAAAAAATCGAAGCACTACAAACATTGTATTTATCAATATTTGTAGTGCTTTATATTCGTTTTATTTCGTCCACTTAATTCTCTTAAAAGCCACAAAAAAATTAATATAATATAATTTTTTACTAGGCTTCTACTATGTGGGAGGAACAATAGACAGTGGAATAGTAATATCTGATAATAAAGAGGATCAAAACAAATATGCTGGAATGGAAGATGTAAGCAAAGAATTAAAAGGTAATCAATTTGTATGGATACCTTGTACCATAGATGAATATCATAAAATAGACCTTGAAAAAGATAGTTGTAAATGGGATATGGAAGTTAGTGTGGTTATATATAAAAATAAAAAACAATGAATAAAACTTAACATTATAAATTTATTGTGATATACTAATGACGAGGTGTAAAAAATTTATGCAAAAATCATATGATGAATTGATTGATATTCTTTCTGAATTATTAAAACATCCAGAAAATGAATATATTGAATTTAAAAGAGCAGAAAATAATTTTGAAACAGACAAATTAGGAAAATATTTTTCAGCAATGTCTAATGAAGCCACTTTAAAAGATAAACAATATGGTTGGATTATTTTTGGAATTGATGATAAAACACATGAAATTTTAGGTACAAATTATTGTATCGAAAATAATTTCAATGGTATAAAAAAGCAAATTGCTGATAACACTACTGATAATGTTTCTTTTTTAAATGTATATCCTATTATATATAATGATAAAAGAGTAATTATGTTTCAAGTGCCAGCAGCGGTAGGCACTCCAATAAATTGGAAAGGGTATCCATATGGAAGAACAGGCGAATCATTAGTAGCATTAGATGCAAGGAAAATTGAGCAAATAAAAGCAACTGCTAATTATGACTGGACTAGAAAAATTATTGAAAATGCAACAATTAGTGATTTAAATGAAAGAGCAATAAAAGTAGCAAGAGAGCAATTTAAAATTAAAAATCAAGGAAAAGAAATTGCAGAAGAAATAGATGAATTGACAGATGAAGAATTTTTAAATAAAGCGAAAGTAACGATAAATGGAAAAATAACAAAAGCTGCTATGATACTTTTAGGCAAAAATGATAAAGACTACTTGATAGAAGATTATAATCCAAAAATAACTTGGAAATTATATGATGAGAATAATGTTATAGATTATGAACATTTTGGAATACCATTTATTTTAAATGTAGAAAAAGTAAGAGAAAAAATTAGAAATTTGAGATATAGATATATGATTGGAGAAAATACTTTATTTCCAAAAGAAGTGGATCAATATGATAATTTTACTCTACGTGAATTAATAAATAATTGTATTGTACATCAAGACTATAGAATAAATGGACCAATAAATGTAATGGAATATAAAGATAAATTAATTATATCTAATCAAGGATATTTTATTCCAAAAACTGTTGAAAATGTATTGAAAGATGGTTTTTCATCGCCATATTATAGAAACCCGTTTTTAGCTACAGCTATGGTAAACTTAAATATGATTGATACTGTTGGTAGTGGAATTCGTAGGGTATTTAATAACCAAAAAACAAAATACTTTCCAATGCCAGATTATGATTTAGATAATCAAAATTCTGTAAAAGTAACTTTGTATGGGAAAATTATAGATGAAAAGTATACGAGAATTCTTTTTGAAAAAACAGACTTAACAATTGAAAAAGTAGTATTATTAGACCGAGTTCAAAAAGATTATCCAATTACAAAAGAACAAAGCGATTATTTAAAGAAAGATAATCTTATAGAAGGAAGATATCCTAGAATTTATATTTCATCGAATATTGCTCAGATTGTTGATAAAAAAGTAGACTATATGGAAAATAAGGGATTAGGAAATAACTTTTATAAGGATTATATCGTTGACTATTTAAAGAAATTTAAGCAAGCAAGCAGAAGAGAGATTAATCAATTGATATACCCACGCTTACCTTTAAATTATTCAGATGAAGATAAAAAGAAAAAAGTTCAGTATTTATTAACAAGTTTAAGACAAAAAGATATGATTGTAAATATTGGGAGTGATACAAAACCAATATGGAAGTTAAAACAATGAAAATCTAAAGATAATTCAAAAAATTCTAAAGAGAATTCGAGAAAATCTAAAGAGAATTTAAAAAATTCTAAAGAGAATTCGAGAAAATCTAAAGAGAATTTAAAAGATTCTAAAGAGAATTCGAGAAAATCTAAAGAGAATTTAAAAGATTCTAAAGAGAATTCGAGAAAATCTAAAGATAATTCAAAAAATTCTAAAGAGAATTCGAGAAAATCTAAAGAGAATTTAAAAAATTGAACAATATAAAGGAATAAAAATAAGTGTAAGGAAAAATTATGGGTAAATTAGATGATAAAAATATATTGAGAAATGCAAGAATAAGTGAAGAACAAGCTAAACAATTTGCATATGAAATAACAGCAGAAATGATTAATTCATATGTAAATGAACATCAGTCCGAATATGAAGAATGGTTGAAAAAAGAAAAAAAATCTAGTAATAATGAGGAATAAGTAAATGAACAGTGGAGAATTTTACAAAGAAATACAAAGATACATTGCAACATTAAAAGAAACAGAAATGAAAAAATTTGTAAACAATATAATAAGAAAAATACCAGAAAGTAAATATGAAGAGATACTATGTATAATACAAAATGGTATATTTGAAATAAGTGAACAAGAAATAAAGCAAAAAATATAAAGAAAAGTTCAAAAAAATAGATGAAGGAAAAGTATACTTTTATGAAAGACAGTATGAAGATTATGACTCGTATGGATGGGATAACTGGGAAATAGAGTATACCGATAAAAATAATATAGGAAAAGTTATAAATGAAGCGGTGGAATATGCAATAGAATTAGTAAATTGCAAACAATATAGTTATGCAAAAGAACTTGTTGATTTAGTTATGGAGACAAAGTATCAGGCGTTCGATGAAGACATAGAAAAGATAGAAGAAATCACACTATTAGACATACAATCCTATAATTTGACTAATATAAATATACAAAAGCTATGCCAATATGCCATTTATACTACATATCAAGTTTCTAATAATAAAGTAGAAGATATATATTATTATTTCAAAAATAATCCCAATTTTATCCATATATCTATTGAAGATGCTTTTAAGTTAGGAATAGAACAACTTGAAGATTTAGACAATTTCTTTGAAAAATGGATACAATATTTATCTGAACTTAATGGAAATGTAGAATATCGCTTATTAAAAGAAGCATTAGATTATACAGGATATAAGATGTATGAAAAATATATAAGACAAATGACTCAAAATCAGCCATTAATATTTATTAATATTTTTGCTCATTTAAAAAAAGAAAATAAGATAAGTGAATTGATAAGTTTAGGAAATGAAGTACTAGAAACAATTGGTGAAGAACAAGAGATAGGAAGCAATATAGCTTTATATTTAGCAAATATTGATACAAGAAATCAAGAAAAATATATTTATACAGCTTTTATGTTTAAGGCTAGTATTCTAAATTTGTTAAGAATTATAAATAATGGCTATTACAATAAATATGAAAAAGATATAAAGAATAAAATAAAAAGCAATAATAGTAAAGACAAATATTATTTAAAGTTTTTTATAGGAGACTTTGAAGATTTTTATGAAGAAAGTATCAAACATAAAAGGTTGTTAGGCTGGACAGGTTCATTTGAAAAAATGTCAGTCTATATGTGGTTATTATTACTAAATCAAACAGATAATCCAACTAAAAGTTATTCTAAACTTCTAACAAGTGTTTTTCAAGAAATAGATTATAATGAAGATGAAAATGGACTTTTTGAAAATGATATTAGAAAAATATGGATCACATGGAAGAAACAATTTAAACTAGAAACAGAAACAAGAGAAAAAGCTATGAAATGGCTAAATAAAGTGATAGAAAATAGAGTAGATGTCATTATGGAAGGAAATTATAGGAAATCATACTATAAAGTAGCACTTATTATAGTTGGATATGGAGAAATTTTGGAAAATCAACATAAAGGTGCTAAAGAGGAATATATTAATTATTATAAAAAGAAGTACTCAAGACGTTCAGCATTTAGATATGAATTAGACGAATTAATATAAAAAAAGAAAATACTTTAAACTACAGTAAATGTAACTTGAAGTATTTTCTTTTTTATCTTATCTTAAATTCGTATAAGAATGCTTTGGTGAGCCAGAAGGGAATCGAACCCCCGACACCAAGTTTAGGAAACTTGTGCTCTATCCGCTGAGCTACTGACTCATAAATATATAGTAGGAAATTCTTTATAATACTATCTAAAACTTCAGAAAGTACCTGAATACTCAACTTTATTAATAACTGTCTCTAAATCTTAAGGTGCCGTTACTATATCCTACTGAGTTAATGAAACTTATTACTTTTCTATTTTACTATATTTATTTCAAAAAATCAATATTCCATTTTCATTATTTTTATGCTATACTATTTCATGGTTACTATTTACGGCTTTAAAATATTTTATTTTTACAGGAACTAAATTAAAATATATTATTCAAGGAGTGTCCCTAGCGTTCCAAAATCGGAACGGAAAAGACCGTCCCTAGCGTGCGAGAGGAGTTTATTTTTATGCAAAAAATATTGAGTTCGATGAGAAGAACTATTAGAAGTTATGATATGATAGAAAATGGTGATAAAATAGCTGTGTGTTTATCTGGTGGTAAGGATTCTATTACTATGCTTATTGGGCTTAAGCAGCTTCAAACTTATTTTGATAAAGATTTTGAAATTGTTGCTATTAGTGTTAACCCTGGGTTTGAATTTTTTAATGTAGATTTTTTACAAAAAACTTGTGATGGTATAGGCGTTCCTCTAATTGTTGAGGATAGCCATATTAAGGAAATTGTTTTTGATATAAGGCAGGAAAAAAGACCTTGTTCTCTTTGTGCTAATATTCGTAGGGGTATTCTAAATTCTGTTGCCATTAGGGAAGGCTGTAATAAAATAGCTTTAGGTCATAATGAAGATGATGTTTTGGAAACTTTTTTAATGAATTTATTTTTAACTGGAGCCTTTTCTACTTTTGGTCCAAGTACATATATGGATAGGTCAAAAATTACAGTTATTAGGCCTTTAATTATGACTCCTGAAAAGGAAATTAAGAAGTTTGTTAAACGTAACAATATAGAAGTAATGAAAAAGAATTGCCCAATGGATGGTGTTTCTAAAAGAGAGTATATGAAAGATTTGCTTTACAAACTTAACTTAGATATTCCTATGGTTAGATCTAATTTGATGGGTGTTATTAAAAGAAATAAAATAAAAGGTTGGCATGAATAGATCTATGCAAAAGCCCAAAAGCAATTTTGCTTTTGGGCTTTTACATATTTTAAATTTTTTCATCGTCAAACTCTTCTTCAACAATTTCCTTTAAATATTCCATATCAATATCTAATTCTTTTGCTCTTTTCTTGTAATCTCTTATTCGTTTTTGAAACTCTTTTATGAATTCGTCTTTCTCATTATAGCCTTTAGGTTCTTTGTCTTCCATAATATCTTTATAGTTTATGGCTTTCTTATATCCTCCTGTACTTTGTACAGTTACATATCCTTCTAAATAAGATACTTTGCATATATCAAAATAGAAATCTTCATAAAATACTCTATAAACAGGAGCTCTAAACTTATAATCTATGTAAGTCGGTGGGATCTTGTACTTATTCCAATATTTCATTATTATACAATAAAAATGATCAAGATTACAAATATTTTCATATGTCGTTTTATCGAATTTATCTTCTCTATACTGAATTTGGTAATCATCCACATGTTCTTTTTCTTTTAATAACTCTATAAGCCAGCATATATACTCTTTGCTTGACCGAATTTCGTCTTCTATTTTATTTGCTGCTTCCATTCTTTTGTCTAAATATTTCATAAATTCATTAATGTCTATTCGTGGTATTTTTCTTTCCATTACAAACCCTCCTAAATATAGTTAGATTTTCATTACTTAATTTCTTACACATTTTATCATATATTACATAATTTTTATACTATGCTACTCAAGCTTTCTAAATTTTCATACTAAGTTTAACTTTCTGTCTTTCCATATCTATTGCTATAACTTTTACTTTTACAATATCACCTACTGAAACTATTTCTGAAGGATTTTTTACATACTTTTCGCTCATTTCAGAAATATGTACCAAACCATCATGTTTTACGCCTACATCTACAAACGCTCCAAAGTCTATTACATTTCTTACTGTTCCTGTTAGTATTTGGCCTTCTCTTAGGTCTTCAAATTTTAGTACATCACTGCGAAGTACTGGTTTTGGCATTTCTTCACGTGGGTCTCTTCCTGGTTTTGAAAGTTCGTCTATTATATCTTTTAATGTCATTTCTCCTACTTCTAGTTCTTTTGCTGTTTTATCTATTTTTATGTATGCTAATTTTTCTTTTATTTCTTTTAGTTTTTCTTTATCATTTAAATCTTTTTTATTGTAGCCTATTAGTTCTAATAGCTTTTCTGCTGTTTCGTAACTTTCTGGGTGAACTGCGGTGGTCTCTAATGGATTTTTACCTTCTGGTACTCTTATGAAACCTGCACATTGTTCAAATGCTACTTTCCCTAGTTTTGGAACTTTTAATAGTTCTTTTCTTTCTTTTATTTTTCCATTTTCATCTCTATATTTTACTATATTGTTTGCTATTGTTTTATTAACACCTGCAACATATGAAAGTAGTGATGGGGTTGCTGTGTTTACATCTACTCCTACTTTATTTACAGCGTCTTCTACTACACCTGTTAAGCTCTCTCCTAATTTCTTTTGGTCTACATCATGTTGATATTGCCCTACCCCTATTGCTTTTGGCTCTATTTTTACAAGTTCGGCTAGTGGGTCTTGCAGTCTTCTTGCTATTGATATTGCTCCCCTTAATGAAACATTTATATCCGGGTATTCTTCTGTTGCAAGTTTTGATGCTGAGTATACACTTGCTCCCGCTTCTGATACTATTGCATAATGTACTTCTTTTCCATATTTTTCTTTTACTTCTTTTATAACATCTGCCACAAATATTTCAGATTCACGTGATGCTGTTCCATTTCCTATTGCAAACATATCTACATTGTATTTTGCAATTAGACCAATTAAAACTTTTTTTGATCCTTCTACATCATTTTGTGGCTCTGTTGGATATATTGTAGTAGTATCTAAAAGTTTTCCTGTTTCGTCAATTACTGCTATTTTACAACCTGTTCTATATGCAGGGTCGAAACCTATTACTGTTAATCCTTTAAGTGGCGCCCCTAATAATAATTGTTTAGCATTTTGTCCAAAAACTTTTATAGCTTGTTCTTCTGCTTTTTCAGTTAAGTCACTTCTAATTTCTCTATCTATTGAAGGCTCTATTAATCGTTTCCAGCTATCTTGCATTGTATCTTTTAAAATTTCTTCATATTGTTTATTTTTAATAATATCTTTTTCAATTATTTCAAGAATTTTTTCTTCTTGTTTTTCTATTTTGACCTTTAGAAATTCTTCTTTTTCTCCTCTGTTTATAGCTAAAATTCTATGACTTGGAATCCTATTTACTTTTTCGCTAAACTCGTAGTACATTTCATAATTAGATTTTTCATCTTCTTTAGAAGCTTTTGTTTCAATTAACGCTTCTCTATAAATTAATCTTTTTATTTGTTTTCTATATTCTGCATTATCAGAAATATTTTCAGCAATAATATCTTTTGCCCCAGCTATTGCATCATCGGCTGTTTCCACACCTTTTTCACTATTTGTGAATTCAGCTGCTATTTCTTCTATATTTCTTTTATCTTCTTGTTTTATTATAATTTCAGCTAAAGGCTCTAGCCCCTTCTCCTTAGCAATCGTTGCTCTTGTTCTTTTCTTTTGTTTATATGGTCTATATATATCTTCAACTTCTGCTAAAGTTTTTGCAAGTTCTAAAGCAATTACTATTTCATCTGTAAGTTTTCCTTGTCCTTCTATAGAATTTACAACTTCAGCTTTTCTTGTTTCTAAATTTCTTAAATAATTTAATCTATCTCCTAAGTCACGAAGTTGCTCATCAGAAAGCCCACCAGTTGCTTCCTTTCTATAACGTGCAATAAATGGAATAGTGTTTCCATCATCAATAAGTTTAATAGTAGCTTCAACTTGACTTTCTTTTACTTGTAATTCTTCTGCTATTATCTTTGTAATATTCATTTTATTATTATCTCCTTTTTACCTTAAAAATTTGGTAGCTTTATTATTTTTTGATTATACCAAATAATTTTTATTTTAACAAGCATATTTTTATATAATTAATTTCTATAAAAAATGTTGAAATTATTGTTAAATCATGTTAATATTATTGCATTAAAACTCGTTAACAAGTCTTATTAGCCAAGTGGCAGGAGGTAAAAAATGATACTTATCTCAAAGGAATTTGTAACTTTAGCTTTGATTATTTCATTTACTATTTGTACAATTATTGTATTATTGTATAATAGCTGGCTTAAAAGAACTAGTTCTTTTAAATCATATCATGATGTCGAAGCAGAAAGTAATTTTTTAGATTCTAAAATTGATGAAAATGACATTAAGATTATTTGTAAATAATGCACATAAGAAAGGACGCCCCTTTTCGTGTCTTTTTGACACGTTAGGGACACCCTTTCTCTTTTTACTTACTTTTCTTGACTATTTTGTTCATTACTTTTGTCCCAAAAATCTGGAGTTTTATTAAAGTATTCTTCCTTTTTAGCATTTCCTTCTATGTTTTTAACTTCAACTACTGAACCCACTCTCATTGGTGATGATACTTTCGCTTCTTTATGGTATGTTATATTATTCATTTTATCAAAGTTTAAATCCATATTGTATATTCTTATTATCTCTTTATTATCTTTTGTTTTTATAGCAACTGTTACTTGGTTTCCTTCTATTTTTGTTATTTTCCTATCTTGTACTTCACCTATTAATTCATCTGTTTTGCTACTTGTCTCTATCATTGTATCTGCTATTTTTAATAAATCTCCTTTTGTATAATTACTCATCAATTTGTTTGATTCTTGTATATCTCTTATTTTCTTTTTGCTTTCTTCTCTTTCTTCCCAATAATCATTTACACCTTGATAGTATTCTTCTTTTTCCTCATTAGTAGTGTTCTCTTTAAGTTCTACAGTTTTTCCTACTCTTTGTACCGATTTTATTTTTGCTTCTCTTGTAAGTTCTTCATTTTTCATTTTGTCAAATTGTAGGCTTATTCTGTATATATGTACATCATTATTATTTTTTGTTTTAGTTTCTACTGTAATAACATCTCCATCAATTCCGTGTTATTTTAGAATTTTCTAAATTTCCTTCTATTTCTCCTGTTCCTTTAATTCTTTTTAGTATAAAATGAAAAGTATTTAATATTTCTTCCTTAGAATAATCTTTCATAAAATAATCTTTTACCTTAATATCTTCTTTAAATGACATTGTTTTATCCTCCTATTTATTTATTAATTGTATAGTATCACAAACAAATTATAAAAGTCAACAGAAGAAACACTTCTTTTCGTGTATTTTTGACTCGAAAAGAAGCGTTCCCTCTGTGTTACTCTATTCCTAAATATTCGTTATAGCTTACTTCTCTATCTATAACTTTATCTAATTTGATATCTATTATTCTATTTGCTACTGTTTGGGTTAATTGGTGGTCGTGTGATGTAAATAGAATATTTCCAATAAATTTTTTCATTCCTTCATTTAATGCTGTTATACTTTCCATATCTAAGTGATTTGTTGGCTCATCCATTATTAGTAAATTTGCTCCTGATAGCATCATTTTTGAAAGTACACATCTTACTTTTTCTCCTCCTGATAATACTTTTACATATTTTAATGCTTCTTCTCCTGAAAATAACATTCTTCCTAAAAAGCTTCTTACATATGTTTCGTCTGGATCTTTTGAATACTGACGTAACCAGTCTGTTATTGTCATATCTTCTTCAAATAAATAGTTATTATCCTTAGGGAAATACGTATTTGTGATTGTCGTTCCCCATTCTATTTCTCCTTCATCTGGCTCTAGCTCTCCTGCTATTATTTGAAATAGTACTGTTTTTGCATTTTCATTATCTGCCATGAATGCTATTTTGTCTCCTTCTTTTACTACAAATGATATATTATCTAATAGTTTTTCTCCATTTATTGTTTTTGATATATTTTTTACTTTTAATATTTCTTTTCCTGGTTCTCTATCTGGTTTAAAATCTATATATGGATATCTTCTATTTGATGGTCTTATTTCGTCTAGCTCTATTTTTTCTAATGATTTTTTCCTTGATGTTGCTTGTTTTGATTTTGACGCATTTGCACTAAACCTTGCTATAAATGCTTGTAATTCTTTTATTTTTTCTTCTTTCTTTTTGTTTTGCTCTTTCATTTGCTTTAATAGAAGTTGACTTGATTCATACCAGAAATCATAGTTCCCTGGAAATACTTTTATTTGCCCAAAGTCTACATCTGCTATATGTGTACATACTTTATTTAGGAAGTATCTATCGTGTGATACTACTATTACTGTGTTTTCAAAATTTATTAAAAATTCTTCTAGCCAATTAATGCTTTTTAAGTCTAAGTCATTTGTAGGCTCATCTAGTAGTAAGATATCTGGGTTTCCAAATAAACTTTGAGCTAAAAGTACTTTTACTTTTTCTTTTGCTTCCATTTCGCTCATTAACTTATAGTGATTTTGTGTTTCTATTCCTAAATCATTTAAAAGCTGTGCTGCATCTGACTCTGCATTCCATCCATCTAGTTCTGCAAAACGTTCCTCTAATTTTGCTGCTTTCATTCCATCTTCTTCGTTAAAGTCTGGTTTTGCGTATATCGCATCTTTTTCCTTCATTATTTTATATAGTTCTTGATTTCCCATTATTACAGTATCCATTACTGTATATTCTTCAAAAGCAAAGTGATCTTGTTTTAAAACAGAAAGTCTTTCCCCTTTTTCTTTTGTTACTTCACCTTTACTTGGTTCTAATTCTCCTGATAATATTTTTAAAAATGTTGATTTTCCTGCTCCATTTGCTCCTATTATTCCATAACAACAACCTTTATTAAATTTTATATTTACATCTTCAAATAATGTTCTTTTCCCAAAACGTACTGTTACTCCTACCGCATTTAACATATTTTTTCCTCCTCATTTTTTCGTTTGGGACGTTTCCTTTTTTTGATTATAAAGTCATCCCTCAAATTTTTCTTGTCTATTATATATGATATTGGCTTTTTTTTCAAGGTTTTATTTTGTTAATTATGAATAAATAACAAGTATTTCAGTTACAATTAAGTACTGATTCTATTTGATTATTTATTTTGTTTTAGTTATATTATTTACATGCTCAACTTTTTATTTTCAAGTCTTATTATTAATAAATATATAGCTATAACATAGTTAAGTTGAAAATTGCTTAATTTATACCTAATTTTTGGTTACAATATAAATGAGGTGTTAATATGATTTATCTTAATGTTAAAGACATATTAGCTAAGAAAAATAAATCTAAGTATTGGTTAGTACAACAAATGGAAAGTGATTTTCAATCTGTTTCTGATATGATGAATAATAAAACTATTAGTATAAGATTTGAAACTATTGAGAAACTTTGCAGAATTTTAGAATGTACACCTAATGATATTTTTATTTTTAAAGATTAATATGTCTTATATTTATTTAAAAAAGTAGAAGAAGGAGGCTTTTTACGCTTCCTTCCCTTATTTTTAATCTCTATTAAATATTAGTTTTATTCCCCATAGTCCTGAAATTCCTACTAGTATATATATAATTCTAGTTATTACTGATAATCCACCAAATATTGTTTCTACTAAGTTAAAATTAAATATCCCTATTAGTCCCCAATTTATAGCTCCTATAATTATTAATACAAGTGCTATTGTATCTATAATTTTCATACTTTTTCTCCTTCCTTGCTATACTAATTTTAACTTTATTGTATGTATTATTTGTTATTTTATTCAAAATATTATTATTAAATTTATATTTATTATTCTTCCATAATTATTATTTAAAATTCACTTAACTTAGCATATTTCTCTTTTTAAAAATTAAGTATGTTATTATCGCAATTAATAGTGAAACTCCTATAACAATATAAAACCCGTATGAATTGTCTGAAAATGGTACTGGTACGTTCATTCCCCAATAACTTCCTATTATTGTTGGAATTGAAAGTATTATTGTTATTGTTGTTAGTACTTTCATTACTATATTTAAGTTGTTTGATATTATAGATGCGTATGTGTCCATTGTTCCACTTAGTATGTCACTATATATTTTTGCCATCTCCATAGCTTGCTTATTTTCTATAATTGCATCTTCTAATATATCTTCATCTTCTTCATATAATTTTATTACTTTTCCTTTTAAGGTCTTTTCCATTACTACTTCATTTGATTTTAATGATGTTGTGAAATATACTAAACTTTTTTCTAGTGCTAGCATTTTTAATAGTTCTTTATTTTTCATAGAGTTATTTAATTCTTTTTCTGTTTTCTCTTTTTCTCTATTTATCTTTTTTAATTCTGATAAGTATATTTGTGCATTTTTATAAAATATTTGTAGAAGTATTCTACTTTTTTTATACGTTATTACCATATTTTTCGTTTTATTTTTTTCTAATTCTGATATTATTTTATTTGGCTTTATTGATACTGTTATAAAATAATCATCTCTTACTACTATCATTCCTAGTGGCATTGTAGAATGTATTTCTTCATTATTTTCTTTCTCCATTATTGGTACATCTACTATAAATAATGTTGTGTCATCATCTTCTTCATAATCTATTCTGGCTTTTTCTTCATAGTCTAGTGAATCTCTTATAAAATGCTCTTCTATTTTTAACTTTTTGCATACTAGTTTTATCTCTTCTTCCGTAGGCGATACCATATTGATCCAGTTTCCTTTTTCGAATTCTTTTGTTTCTATTGTGTTGCTTGTTTCTACTTGTGTTTTGTACATTTTTATCATATGAAATTCACCCCTTTTTATTTATCTTTATTATTTTAACATATTTTTTATATTTTGTATATATTTTTAACAGCAAAAGCAGGGTCATTTCATAAAATATTACAAAATTGTAATATTCCCAATAATTTCCAAA
>CANPTO010000002.1 GCA_947577025.1 uncultured Clostridiaceae bacterium
GTTAGCATATATAGCTAATTAGGATATTTTTTATTATCTAGTCTGAACAGTAACCGTATTTGTAAAATTTTGGCGAAAAAGTGAATTTTTTACCTTGACATCTACAGTTATTAATAATAAAATTATAATAACTAGGAGGATAAAATGGATTTATTAGATAATATAAACAGTATACCTCAAAAAAGTACAAAAGAAACAGTAAATTATGAAATAAAAGGAAAAAGAGGAATAAGTAGGCTATTATTTGACTTTGAAAAAAGTTGCACTTTTAGGCATGGAGATAAAATAACAAACTTGATAAAAGCAAGACTTTTAGACAATTACAAAAAAGGAAGTTCTAATTCACCAGATAGTGCAAAATACATATGTATTGAGATTCCAGAATCTATCTGTATAGAACAATTAATAAATAGTTCTGTATTTGATATATTAGAAAAATTTGGAAAACTTAAAAATTTGTCAGATAGTAAATATAACCATTTGGGGATTATATATATAAATAAAGATGGAAAATATGAACTATATAATCCAACTAATGAAGTTTTACAATATGTAGAAAAGAATTTAGATAGAGAAATCATACAAAGTGAAAAATTATTTTCAAAAAGAATAAGAAATCAAGAATTTAAAGCAAGAATTTCTAATCCTGTAAATGAATATATAAGCGAAAAACAACAAATAATAAATGAAAAAAAGAAAAATGTGTTTTTAGAAGAACAATATAGATATAAAATTGGAAACGAAATATATACAGATTATATAGGAACAGATATAACAGATGGAAAAATATTGAGAATAAATAGATTAAATGAGATAAATTGTGTGCAAGAAGAAAAGTTATATTCTGCTTTCATTGAAAAGAAAGATGAACAAGCACAAGAGCAAGAAGAAAATATAATGATTGCCAAAATTCCAAGAGGTTTTCCTACATTATTTACATTACCAAAAACAATAGAAGAATATTTAACAGATAATGATATAAATCAAATAACAAAAATTTTACAATTAATTACAGATTTACCAAAAGAAAGACTAAATATAAATGATATGATATATATTGGAGGAATAGATAGACAAGGAAATATACACAGAAGTTTAGAAAACTGCTTAGAAGAAACAAAACAAATAATAAGCATGCAACAATTTAAATATAAAATGATGAAAAGGGAAAATGAAATTTCAATAATATAGGCTAATGAGTAGAATAAAGAAGTTTAAAATATCTCCTAAATTTAGCTTTTTTAGAATATTTATAAAAGTATAATAAAAAGAATAATGTAAATAATATTAATAGAAAAACAGTAAAAAACAAGAATAATATATTCTTAGGAAACTCACCACTAACGTGGATGACTTTCCTAAGAATATAAAAAAGTGCTTACAAGTAATTTTAAAATTTATATAAATCATATAATGATTAATATATAAATTAAAATTATAAAAGCAAATATAATAAAATAAATGTTTTTCTAAAGTTAGGAGGTAACTAAAATGTCTAGAAATAGAAACTCAGTTATGTCTGAAAACCTAAAAGAAGAAATAGCAAAAGAATTAGGAGTATATGAGCAAGTAAAACAAGATGGAGGATGGGGAAACGTATCTTCTAAAACTTGCGGAAATATAATATCTAAAGCAATAGAAATAGCAAATAGAAGTGTTGAATAGTAAATTATAAGTAAATGAGCGATTATTATAATCGCTCATTTTACTTGCAAAAATATATTTAAAAGCATATAATTTATAATAATCAAAATATGAATATATTTTGACCGTCATAAATAAAATATAGAAAGGAGTGTATAATTTATTTAAGCTACTAAATAAATTATACAAAAAAATATGAATAAAAATCATATATTAACGATAAAAGATATTTTGAAAGTAACAAAAGGTACATTAATTATAGGAAACGAAAATGACGAATGTGAAGAATTTACAAAAGATACAAGAGAAATAAAAGGTAATGAAACATATATAGGACTAATAGGAGAAAAAATAAATGGAGGGATTTACTTTGAAGAAGCCTTTAAAAAAGGTGCTAACACAGTAATAATCGAACATATAGAAATTACAGAAGATCAAAAACAAAAATACAAAGGAAAAAATATAATAATTGTAGATGACACATTAAAAGCGCTTCAACAAATAGCAATATTAAAAAGAAAATTATATAACGATAAATTAAAAGTAGTTGCAATAACTGGAAGCGTAGGAAAAACAAGCACAAAGGATATGATAGCGAGTGTACTAAGTGAAAAATATAAAACTTTAAAAACAGAAGGAAATTATAATAATCATATAGGTGTTCCCTTTACAATATTAAAAATTAAAGAGGAACATGAAGTGGCAGTAATAGAAATGGGAATGAATCATTTAGGAGAAATAAGCATTCTTACCAATATAGCAAAGCCAAATCTTTGTGTAATTACAAATGTAGGAACCTCACATATAGGTAATTTAGGCTCTAGAGAAAATATATTAAAAGCAAAGTTAGAGATACTAGAAGGAAATGAAGAAAAAGAAATAGTTATAAATAATGATAATGATTTATTACATAAATTTTATAATGAAAAGAATAATGAAATTAATATAACAACTTATGGAATAGAGGAACAAAATAAAATATATGCTTGCAATATAATTCAAAAAGAAGAAAGCAGTGAATTTATATGCCACATAGAAAATGAAGAATTTGAAGTAGAGGTTCCAGTTGCGGGGTTACACTTTGTAGAAAATAGCTTAGCAGCTGCAACAGTAGGAAAAAAATTAGGACTTACAAATGAAGAAATAAAAAGAGGAATATCATCATTTAAGTTAACAAAAAAAAGAATGGATATAGAAGTTTTAAAAAATGGAGTAAAAATAATAAATGATAGCTATAATGCAAGTTTTGAATCAATGAGGGGTTCACTACAAAACCTTGCACAATATAAAAATAGAAAAATAGCAGTATTGGGAGATATGTTTGAACTAGGAGAATATGCAAAAGAATTACATGAAAAAGTAGGAGTAGAAGTATATAAAAACAATATAGATATATTAATATGTACAGGGCAAAATGCAAAGTATATAGCTAATAAAGCAAAAGAGGAAGGAATGCCAGAAGAAAATATTTATTATTTTGAAGGAAAAGAAAATATTATACAAAAATTGAAACAAATAATGAAAAAAGACGATGTAATTTTATTTAAAGCTTCAAATGGGATGAAATTTTTTGAAATAGTCGAAAAAATAAAAGAAGAACAGTAGAGGTTGAAAAAATAAAGTTCCTAAAAGTGACGTTATACCCAAAAGTGTCAGATACCCCAAAAGTGACATTATACCCCAAAAGGAAACGTCCCAAATGGGAAAGAGAAAGGAGAAACGATGAGTAAAATTAAATTAGCAGTGGTTTTTGGAGGTATGTCCACAGAACATGATGTTTCAATAGTATCAGGAACATCAGTTATAAAAAACTTGGATAAAACAAAATACGATATATACCCAATATATATAGGAAAAACAGGTTATTGGTACATATACACACCAACTAATAGAGTATATAAAGTAGGGGATAGTATTGACAATATATCATCTCTAAGTAACCCAATACAATACTTAAGTCAAATGGACTGCATATTTCCAGTATTGCATGGATTATATGGAGAAGATGGAAGCATACAAGGGCTATTTGAGTTAACAAAGGTTCCATATGTAGGATGTAAGGTTTTAGCTTCAAGTATTTCAATGGATAAAGTATATACTAAAATAATATTTGAAAAAGCAGGGATTGACCAAGCTAAGTACATATATATTAGAGAAAATAATGGAAAATATATTTATGTAGATGAAAAATTTGATGAGATTATATGTACATTAGAACAGGTAATTGGAATAATAGAAGAAAAACTAAAATACCCAATGTTTATAAAACCTTCAAACTCTGGTTCTTCAGTAGGAATAAGCAAAGCAAAGAATAAAGAAGAATTAAAAGAAGCGGTTACATATGCGACTCAATTTGATAAAAAAATATTAATAGAAGAAGCTATAAAAGGAAGAGAGCTTGAGTGTGCAGTTTTAGGAAATGAAGAAGTTCAAGCTTCATGTATAGGAGAAGTACTTTCAGCAGAAGAATTTTATAGTTTTGATTCAAAATATAATAATAATGAATCAAAAACACAAATACCAGCAGATTTACCTACAGAAATATCAGAAGAAATAAGAAGAAAAGCAATAAAAGCATTTAAAGCAGTTAATGGAATGGGACTTTCAAGAGTAGATTTTTTTGTAGAACAAGGAACAAATAGAATTATAATAAATGAAATAAATACGCTTCCAGGTTTTACTGATATAAGTATGTACCCTAAATTATTTGAAACTAGTGGCATTAATTATAGCCAATTATTAGATAATTTAATAGAATTAGCATAATATAAAGTAAGAATACTAAATTATATTTATATAGCTTCATTGTTAAAAATTAATAAAAACAATGAAGCTTATTATAATTACGTACTACAGTTAGGAGAATTACTATTACTAATAGAAAGTGCAGCTAAGCTATCTCCAATAATATTAAAAAAGCCAGAAAGTACAGCTAATTCGTCAGATGTTAAACTTTGAGATAATGAAATTGCAATAATGTTAGCAAGTGAGACTAATTCACAACCATTTAATTCGTTTAAATTCATATAAATCACCTTATATAAAATATGAAAAAAATAAATAAATGAAAGTTATCCAATTTTTTTGTAGGGTGTTTTTTTATCTGTTCTATATAATATATAATCTGTACTGGTATTATAAAAATCAGCTAATTTGCATAATAATTCTAAAGGAATACTTCTTTTTCCAATTTCGTAATATGAATATGCAACCTGTGAAATATTTAATATCTTACTAATATCAATTTGTCTTAAGTCATTATCTTCTCGTAAATCTTTTATATTAATTTTCGTAGTGAACCTATATTTAAGGTATATATATAATTAATATAATAGAAAATAGCAGAAATTTTATGAAGTTAAATAATATATTTAATAAATCCAATTATACCAAAAATAATAAATAGAACTCCAGATAATTTGGAAATGGCGCTTTCGGGTATTTTTGATGATAGAAACTTTCCAAATACAATAGCAAGCATATCTGAAATAACCATACCTAAAATAGCTCCAATTATTAGAAATAGTTTTTGATTAGGATAACTTATTCCTAAACCGATAGAGGCTAAAAACGTTTTGTCTCCTAATTCCCCGACAGCAATAGATATAGCAATAATTAATATATAACCAATACCAAAATTAGATAGCTTTATTAAAAAGTTATCTTTTTTGCTATTTTGGTTTTCTTCTTTTTGTGGTAAAAAAGATAAAATACCAAAAATTATAAAAGAAAAATATGTTACAAATTGTAATATATTATGTATAAACACATTTTCTAAAAGACCAATCGAACTACCAAATAAAATAGCAATTCCATGGCTGAAAAATGAACCTAATGCTACGCCTATTAGAATTGTAGAAGCTTTTAACTTTGATGAAAAAGATAAAACTAAAAGTTGTGTTTTATCACCAAGTTCAGATATAAATACTAATAGAAATGCAATAAATATAGGGTATAAAAAACTCATATAACATTCTCCTTTGGTTAAATATATTATAAAAAACAATATTTTAGAACACGCACGTTAGGGACGGTCTTTTCCGTTCCGATTTCGGAACGAAAAAGACCGTCCCTAACGTGCATCCAATTTGTGAATTCTATGTGAACACTATTGCTAACAAATAAATTAAATGATATGATATGGAAGAAAATTAATGGGTAATCCTTACGGAAATACGTATTTTAATTTATAAACAAGGAGGAATTATTTTGATAGAAGTAAAAAATGTTACTAAAAAGTATGGAAACTTTACAGCAGTAGATGATATTAGCTTTGATGTAAAAGATGGAGAAATTGTAGGGCTTTTAGGACCAAATGGAGCAGGAAAGAGTACTACTATGAACATGATAACAGGCTTTATTGAATCTACACAAGGTAATATTATAGTAAATGGCTATGATATTTCTAAAAAGCCAGGAAGGGCAAAAAAACAAATTGGTTATATGCCAGAGGGAGTGCCTTCTTATCAAGAGCTTACGGCAAAAGAGTTTGTTAAGTATATGGCAGAATTAAAATTAGTTAATAGGAAAGTATTAAAAGATGAAGTTCAAAATGTCATAAAACAAACAGGTTTAGAAGATGTACAAAATAAATTAATTAAAAATTTATCAAGAGGATATAAACAAAGAGTAAGTATGGCAGGTGCTTTAGTAGGAAACCCCGATGTTTTAATATTAGATGAACCAACCGTAGGTTTAGACCCAAAACAAATATTAGAAATAAGAAACCTTATAAAAGAATTAGGTAAAAGACATACTGTAATATTAAGTTCACACATTTTGTCTGAAGTAAGCCAAATATGTGAAAGAGTAATTATAATAAATAAAGGCAAAATTGTAGCAATAGATACACCAGAAAACTTAGAAACAAAAACACAAAATAAAAACATAATATATGTTACAGTAGAAGATAAAAATGAAAAGATGCTAGGAATAAAAGAAAAAGTAAAAGATATAGAAACATTAGAATATATAAAAGACAATGAAGATGGAACAAAACAATATAAAATAGTATCAAATGCAGAAGTTGACTTAAGAAAAAAATTATTTGATATTTTACCAAAAGAAGATATTACAATATTTGAACTAAAAAAAGCAGAAGTAAGTTTAGAAGATGCATTTATGAAATTAATAGATGATACACAAGAAAATAAAGATAAAAAAGAATGCAATATAGATAAGAAAAATAAACAGGATAACGAAAAAGATAAAAAAGAAAAATTACCTAAAGATAGTGCAGAAAATAATGAAAAAAAGCAAAAAGAAGGAAAGAATGAAAATTTGAAAAAAGACAGCAATGAGCAAAATTCAAAAGATATTAAAGAGGAAAAAGAAGGGGGAGAAAAATAGAATGTGGGCAATTATAAAAAAAGAAGTTAAAACATATTTTTTATCTCCAATAGGTTATGTATTTATTGGAATATTTTTATTAGCATTTAGTATATCTTTTAATTTAGAATTAAGATATTCAAGTGGAATTATAGATTTTCAAAAAATATTTGTATATATTTTCACATATTTACCAACAATTTTAGTATTTGCATTTTTAATACCAATGCTTACAATGAGATCTTTTTCAGAGGAAAGGAAAAATGGAACGGAGCAACTATTATTAACTTCACCAATTAGTATAACAAAAATAGTTATAGCCAAATTTATATCAGCGTTAATTATAGTATTAATAGCATTATTATTTACAGGGATATTTATAGGTATAACATGCTTTTTTGGAACACCAGATATTCCAGCAGCACTAGTTACTTTATTAGGTTTTATTTTATTATGTATGGCATATGTAGCTTTTGGAATATTTGCATCAAGTTTAACGGAAAATCAAATAATAGCTGCTATGATTTCAATAGTAACATTTGTAATAACATGGGTATTACCTGAATTTATATCTTCAGGTTCAAACTTTTCATTAATAAATATGTTTTATAAATTTACAACAGGACAAATTGACATAGCATATACAATAACATATTTAGCATTTACAGTACTTTGCTTAATTTTAACAATAACTGTAATGCAAAGAAGAAAAAGTGCAAGATAGGAGGACAGTAGCAAGTGAAAAATATAATAGAAAAAATAAAAAAGAGTTTACTTGTAAAAAGAACAACAACTATCATATTTATGTTAGTGATAATTGCTTTATTTATTGTGCTAACACTATGGGTAAATGGCTTAGACTTAAACCCAATAGACTTTACAAGTGAAAAATTGTATACATTAACAGATACTAGTAAAGAGAAAATAAAAAGTGTAGAAAATGATGTAAATATGTATTTTATAGGATATCAAGAAGGAGATTCTGTAATAGATTTAGCAAAACAATATAAAGTAGCTAATAATAAAATAAATGTAGAAGTAACAAATGCAACCTCTAGACCAGACTTAGCAGAAAAATATGGAATAGATAACAATTCTAATGGAATAATAGTAGAAAGTAAAGATAAAACTAAAATATTATCTCAAAGTGACTTTTATACATATGATCCAAAAACATATGAAGAGATTGATATAACAGAGGAAAAATTAACAAATTCTATTTTATATGTAGTAGCTCCCAAAATACCAATTATATACTTTTTAGAGGGATATTCCGAGTTTTCAACTTCCGCAAATATGAACTATTTAATAACATATTTGAAAAATGAAGTAACAGAATATAAAACAGTAAATGTTTTAACAACAGGAAGCATACCAGAGGATTGCGACACATTAATTATTACTTCACCAACAAAGGATTTTGATGATGTAGCAGCAAATGCAATAACTAATTATATAAATAATGGTGGAAATATATTATGGTTTAACTTAGCAGTAACTGAAAAACAAGACTTACCAAATGTAAACAGAATACTTGGCATGTATGGAGTTAATCCATTTGAAGTAGGTGTAATTAATGAAACAAATACTGCCAAAATGATGACTGAGGCACCAAGTATAATACTACCAAATGTAAGTTATAGTCCAATTACAAAAAATATACCAGCAGTATTATTAATAAATGCAACAAAAATAAATTTTGCTACAGATGAAGAATTACAAAATCTAAAAGTAACAAAAACAGACTTATTACAAGCAAGTGAAAGTGCATTTTTTAGAACAAACTTTAACATAACAAGTAATAGCAAACAATCTGGTGAAGAAGAAGGTCCATTTGTAGTAGGAGCTGAATTACAAAAGAAAATATCAGAAGCAAATAGTGAAACTGGAGAAAGTGAAAAAATATCAAAATTAGTAATATATGGAGAAAACCTATTCATATCAGATTATACAATAACACAATCATCTTCATACCCAATGATTTCATACTCATATAATAAAGATTTAGCAATGGACTCAATGGCATATTTAGTAGATAGGCAAGAAGATATAGTTATAAGAAAAGATAGAAATACAATAAATTACACAGCAACACTAAAACAAGATAATATAATACAAGGGATAATATTTGGAGTACCAGTTGTAATAATATTTACAGGAATATTAGTGTGGCAACATAGAAGAAGAAAGAAATAGAATAAAAATGAAAAACTCTCATACATTTTAATGGGAGTTTTATTAATTGGTGACTTCCCATTGGGGACGTTTCCTTTTGGGGTATCTGTCACTTTTGGGAATTTAGAAAGTCGCAGGTTGAATATTAGTTCTAGCTACTGCCTCTTAAGTTAACGGCATTGGCGTAGAGGTAGGTGCGTGTATTCAAAGATTTGCTCTTCGAGGGAGTTAGCTAATTATCCAACCTCCAACTTCTAACTTCCAACCTCTAACAAAAAAGGAGAGCTTAGATTTGAAGAATATTTTAAAAGTTATTTTTGTAATTATAGGAACCTTGATAGGTGCTGGATTTGCATCTGGAAGAGAAATATATTTATTTTTTGGTAAATATGGCAAGTATGGGAAAATAGGAATTATTTTAAGTGGTATTTTAACTGGAATTATAATATATAGAGTGTTAGAACTTACAAAAATGTATGAAATTAATACATATAATAAATTGTTAGAAAGAATAAATTGGAAACATAATAGATTAAATAAATTTATAAATATAATAGTAAATGCTTTTCTACTTATTTCATTTTATATAATGATAGCAGGATTTAGCGCATACATAGCTCAAACTTATGGAATAGCGATTTATATTTCAAGTAGTGTATTTGTGATTATAAGTTATATTATTTTTAAAAAAAGTATACAAGGTGTAATTAAAGCAAATGAAGTATTAGTGCCTATTTTGATTTCGCTTATAATATATTTAGGAATAAAAAATATACCATATATGCTAAGCAAGGGTGATGTAATGCTACTTGAAAATAATAAAGGTTGGTTATTTAGCAGTATATTATATTCAAGTTATAACAGTATTTTGCTAATACCAGTATTAACAAGCCTAAGAAATTATATAGATAGTAAAAAAGGGGTAATAAAAATATCTGTAATTAGTAGTGTAGTGGTAATAATATTAGCTTTTTTAATTTATGGATTACTTTTAAGGGGAGAATATTTTTATGCGCAATTAGAAATGCCACTAATAGAAATAACGATGCAGTTTGGAAGAATATTTAAATATATTTATGGTTTCGTAATAATTGCTTCAATATTTACATCTGCCATCTCAGCAGGATATAGTTTTTTGGGAAATGTTAGCAAGAGCAAGAAAAGCTATAATATTATTTTATTAATCATGTGTTTAACAGGAATATTAGTTTCAAATATAGGTTTTTCAAATTTAGTTGAAATGTTATATCCTTTATTTGGAGTACTTGGTTTAATACAGATTTGGATGATATTTAAGTTTAGAAATTAAAAAACAAGAATATTATTATTTTAAGTATGTCTTTAAAGCCACGGGCGATTATACTAAAGCATAACTTATTTCTAACTCGCTTTCGCTCGAAGAACTGAGAAAAAATCGCCCTACATTTGCTATGGCGATTTCTTCGAAGATTTCTATATTAAAAACTATTAATTAGTAACGTACCCAATGGGAATTTTTTTAAAGTGCTTGAAAAAATTTGATAAAACTGATATAAAATAGGTGGAGATATTTTTTGTATTTAGGAGTTTTAGGATGAAAATAATTGGAATAGATGATGGAGAAGATATTAGAAAAGTAAATAAAAAGAAAATTATGATAATATCTATAATAATATTATTAGTAGTAATTGCGATTATAACTTTTATAATATATTGCGTAAACAAACCGTTTAGGGATTTACTAGATAAATATGTTTTAATGAAAAATGTAATAGAAAATAGTACTAATTCAATTAGCTTAGATGAAGATAAAAATAATAATGTATATGCTTATGATAAATACATATCAGTATTAAATAACAATATTTTGAAAAATTATAACTCATCTGGAAAACTAGAAGGTGAAATTACAGTTGAAATAAGTAACCCTATAATGCTAGCAAATGGGAAGTTTTTATTAATAGCTGAAAATGGACAAAATAAAATATATTTAATATCTGGAAATGAAATTATATGGAAAAAGGAATTAGAAGGTAATATTGATAAAATTACAGTTAATAAAAATGGATATGTAGCAGTAGTACTTTCTGGAACAACTCATAAATCTGTAATTCAAACATTTGATACTTCTGGAAAGGAATTATTTAAAACATATTTAGCAAGTACAATAGCGATGGATGTTGATATTTCATTAGATAACCAATATTTAGCATTTTCAGAAATTAACACAGGTGCAACTTTAGTACAATCTATAATAAAAATAGTATCTATTCCAAAAGCTAAAAATGCTGAGGAAGGTTCAATAATATATACACATCAAGAACCAACTGGTAAATTAATAACAAATATAAAATATCAAGAGTCAAATAGACTGATATGTATGTATGATGATGAAATTTATGTAATAAAAAATGACTCAAATGAGAAGTTAGTAGGTTTAGATGAACAAAGTACAAGAATAAGCTTTGCAGGTATAGAGTTAAATAATTATGTTTTTAGAGTAGTAGAAAAATCTTCATTATTAAACACACAAACTAATGTAGAGATAATAAATTCAAGTAACAAAAAAAACAATACATATAGTTTTGATGGAGTTACGAAAGAAATATATAGTTATAATGACAAAATAGCAATAAATGTAGGCTCGGAGGTGCACTTTATAGGCACAAATGGTTGGCTTGTAAAAAAATACATTTCAAAACAAGAGGTTAGAAAAGTTATAATGTGCAATAGTTTTGCAGGAATAGTATATAGAGATAAAATAGAAATAGTAGATATATAGGAGGTTTAATATGTCAATAATAATAGATTTAATAATTTTAGGGTTAATATTACTTTGTGTTTTACTAGGATATAAAAAAGGATTAACAAAATGTGTAATTAAAATATTATCATTTGTAATAGCAATAGTTATAGCTGTAGTATTATTTAAGCCAATAAGTAATATTGTAATAAATAATACACAGATAGATGATAATATAAAAAATTCTATAATAGAAGTTGTGGCAGCTGATGTAGAAGAAAGTGGAAAAGTAAAAGAAGATAGCAATTTACCAAAATCTATAATAAACAACATAAATGAGAAAGTTGAAAATTCAGTAAATGAAACAAAGCAAACAGTAGTAAATGCGGCAGCAGAGCAAATATCAAAAACAATTATTAATGTAGGGGTAGCAATTGGATTATTTATAATAGCAAGGATTGCATTAATATTTGTAAGTGCTATTTCATCACTAATAACAGATTTACCAATAATAAAACAATTTGATAAAGCTGGAGGAATTATATATGGACTAGTAGAAGCACTAGTAATAATATTTATAATATTTGCTATAATTTCATTTATAAGTCCAATGATAGAGGGTAGTCAATTAATTACAGCAATTAGTAAATCGATTTTAGGAAGCATTTTTTATAATAATAACTTATTATTAAATATAATTTTCTAAAGAAATTAAAATAAGCGAGATATGTGTAAAAATATATCTCGTTTTTTAAAATTTTCTAAAATTATTGAAAAAAATTAGCATATTTGATATACTTTAAAGGCATAAATAATTATTAGGAGTGAATTTAATTGAAGAAAGATGTGAAATCAAATGATAAGAAAAGCAAGAAGAAAAAGAGCAAATTGAAAATAGTTTTAAGAATAATTTTATTTATAATATTAGCAACTATAATAGGGTATGGTATTTGGTTTGGAATAAATTACTTTAGGCATGTTTCAGGCGATGAGAAACCACAATATGATCCATTATCAGCAACAGCGTTAGGAATAGACCCTGAAAAGCTAAAAGAAGTGGGAAGGATTAATGTTTTAATATTAGGAGAAAGTGGAGTAGGAGATGGTTATAAATTAACAGATAGCATAATGCTAGTATCATATAATCCACAAACTGGGCAAGCTTCTATATTGTCAATTCCTAGAGATACATATGTAGGAAGAAAAAATAGAAATACAGCATCACAAAATTATTTAGCAAGTTACAAAATGAACGCAGTATATCGTAATGGAACTAATATTCCTGAAACAGTAGAGAGAGTAAGTGAACTAACAGGAGTAAATATAGATAATTATGTTTTAATAGATACAGATGCAATAATTGAAATAGTAGATGCAATAGGTGGAGTAAACTTTAATGTACCAATAGATATGGATTATGATGATCCAACACAGGATTTACATATACATTTGAAGGCTGGAGAGCAAAAAATAGATGGAAAAAAAGCAGAACAATTATTACGTTTTAGACACAACAATGACTATACAAGTTACCCAGAAGAATATGGAGACAATGACTTAGGAAGAATGAGAACACAAAGAGAGTTTATACAAGTAACTTTAAAACAATTAATTAAATTTGAGAATGTTACTAAGGTCTTAAATATTTTAGATATAGTATTTAATAATATAAAAACAGATTTAACAATGGAAAATATAAAATATTATATACCATATATATTTAAGTTTAATATGGAAAACATACAAACAGGAACTCTTCCTGGGGCGTCAGAACAATGTAATGGAATTTGGATATACGTAGCTAATTCAAAACAGACAAAGAAATTGGTAGATGAATTATTTACTGATATAGAATTGCCAGCAGAAAATGCAAATGTGATAAATGATTCTAATACCATTAGTGAAGAAGAAGATAAGACAAAGGATACAAAAATAGAATTATTAAATGCAACAGGCTCTGATACTTTATTAGATAAAGTGAAACAAAAACTTATAAAAGAAGGATATAATGTAATAAAAACAGGAAATACAAATGAGACATCTAGTAGTTTAATAATAAATAGGACAATGCAATCTAAAATAGTAGAGGAAGACTTAAAAAACATATTGAACATAAATAATGTAAATAATAAGTCTAATAATTCAAATGTAGATTTTACAATAATAATAGGAAAAGATTATAAATAAAAAAGGGGCATTTTATTTAAGCACCCTTTTTTTATATTTCTGTCTGCGCCTTTTTTTCTTATTTTTGTTATTGGATCCTAGCAGTTTATTTAATAAGAATAACACAATAAGTATGGAAGCAATAGATAAGAATGTAGTAATACCATTAGATTCTAATACATTTGCTCCTGCTAAAAGCTTAGAAGTGTATTCATTTCCATCTATAGTGTAGGTTATTTTTCCAATAACAGTATTTTGAGTAATAGGAGCGTGCAAGTCACTATTAAGTTCGACAGTAGGAGTTATATTTGCAAAATCAGCAGAGTCTTTTTTTACTAATACCGATATTTCATTTTCAACAATAATGTTAAGATTTTTTGTGCTACTGCTTGCTTTAGGAATTTTTATACTTTTTAAAGTAGAGTTACCTTCATGTAAAGTTTTTACAGTATAATTTTCAAATGCATAATTAAACAAGGTTTTACAGTCTAAATTTCTAGCAGAAAGACCATTTTCCGTAGTACCTGCACCTAAAATTACTACAATATATTCTATACCATCTTTTTCACTACTAGCAACAATGCAATTTTTAGCGGGATTAGTATAACCTGTTTTTATTCCTGTAGCATATTCATAATAATAATTATCTACTTTATCTGAAGAATTTTCTCTAAGTAAAGGATTTGTGGTAGCAAAGACTCTATCATTTTTAGGGTATTTATTACTAGCAGGAAGTGTATAAATAGTAGTTGCAACAATTTGCCTAAAAGTTTCATTTTGCATAGCATAACGACCAATTAAGCTTAAATCATAAGCAGTAGAATAATGATTAGTATTATGAACTCCATTAGGGTTAACAAAATTAGTATTTAAGCAACCTAGCTCTACTGCTTTAGAATTCATCATTGTAGAGAAACTTTCTACAGAGCCTGCTATATGTTCAGCTAAAACATTAGCAGCTTCATTGGCAGATTGTATTAATAATACATGTAATAATTGATTTATTGTTAGTTCTTCCCCAACTTGAATATTTGCATTAGTGTATCCAACTGGTACAGAAAAAACAGCTTCATAACTTGCGGTTGCAACATCTGTCAATTTGCAATACTCTAAAGTAAGAATTGCAGTCATAATTTTTGTAGTACTTGCAGGATAGCATTTCTCATAAGCATTTTTCTCATAAATTATTTTTCCTGTTTTTGATTCCACTAAGAGGCAAGTAGGTGAGTATGTAACAAGATCATTTGTATTAGCCAATATGATTTTACAATGTAAGATAATAAGTAGAGCCAAAAATATAGGTACAAGTTTTTTTAAACGTTTCATATAATTCTCCTTTGGTTAATAATGTGTTTATATAATATATTATGTAAGGAGAAAATTCAATACAAAAAGGAGGTTTTTAATATAAAAAGTTATAAACAAATTTTAATAATATGTGGATTAATATTAGCAATTATTATAGGAATAATGATTTATTTTTACAAAAATACAGAAGATTATTCTTATTTAGAAGTTTCAAATAGTAATGAAGAGAAAATAGAAGTAATGGAGGTACAAAATATTGTAATACATATAACTGGACAAGTAGTAAATCAAGGAGTAGTTAAACTAAAGGAAGGAGCGAGAGTAATTGATGCGATAGAAGCGGCAGGGGGAGCGACATTAGAAGCGAATTTATCTAAGGTAAATTTAGCATATTTACTAGAAGATGGAATGCAAATACATATTCCAAGTATAAATGATGAAGAAGAGGAAGAATATATATCTAGTAGTGAGGTTAGTAAAAATAAAGGAAGTAAAGAAGCTACAAAAGTTAATATAAATATAGCAACAAGTGAGGAATTGCAAAAACTCCCAGGAATTGGAGAGTCAATGGCAGCAAGGATAATAGCATATAGAAAAGAAAATGGGAAATTTACTAAAATAGAGGACTTAAAAAATGTAAGTGGAATAGGGGAAGCTAAATTTAATAATATAAAAAATTATATATATATAAAGTAATAAAAATAGTACTTATATGTAAATGGTTAGACTTCAGCATTTTAAGAGCATATCGAGTTATAAAAAACTGAAACTCAAATTTAATTAGGATTGTAAAGCTTAAAAAAATGTGGTAATATAAAAATAGGGGGGAATAAATATGGAATCAAACCAAAAAATATATTTATCTTGGACAGTAGTAATATTAACAATAATATTTTGCTGGCCGATAGGATTATTTTTATTATATTTGAAATTTAAAGATACATCTAAAAATAAATTAATTTTTGCAGGAAAAACAAAAATTGTAATAGGTATATTTTCAGTATTTTTTGGATTAGTAGGTTTAACAACTGAAATGGAAGATACCTCAGATGATTTACTAATAGGAATAATATTAATAACCTTCTTTTTAAGTTTAGGCATATATCTTATATATATAGGAATAAAAAATATAAAAGAAGGAAAAATATATGATCAATTGGTATATTTAATCAAATATGAAAAAATAGAAAATATGCAAGATATTGCAGAACGATTAAAAATTAATCTAAATGATACAAATAAATATATGGTTAAAGCCATTTCAATGAAATATATAGATGAAGAAATCGAATGCAAAAATGGAAAAATAATATATAAGAGACAAGTAGTAGAAAAGGAAGAAAAGAAGAAAAAAGAACATATAGTAAAATGTAATTCTTGCGGGGGAATAAATACTGTTATAGAAGGGGAGAATAGTATTTGTGAGTATTGTGGAATGCAATTATTTATAAGGAAATAACAAAAATACCACATTTATACAAAAAAGTGTGTAAATGTGGTATAAAAATATATAGTTTTTCATATATTATATAGTGTAAGAAGTATATAGAAGGAAAATTTATACAAAAAAGAACATAGTTTTTTATGAAAAATTTGAAAATATGAACAGAAAATAAATTTTTATAAAAAAATAGAAACAAAAATCACATAAAGGGTTGACAAATTAAATATTTGGCATTATACTATATGAAGCATACAAAAAAGCACAATTTAATACATCGCGGGGTGGAGCAGTTGGCAGCTCGTCGGGCTCATAACCCGAAGGTCGTAAGTTCGAGTCTTACCCCCGCAACCAAACCAAAATCACTAGAACTATAACGGTTTTAGTGATTTTTTGTTGCTTTAAAATAGTTTACAATAACGTTATTTTTAATCACTATTATGTAGATTTGGGTAAAAATTGGGTAAAATAAGTACCTCAAACTACTTAAATTCTAATAAAAAATCATTAAAATTTTATAAAGATTTTTATAAAAGACTATGGGAAAATTCTAATTTTTTGTTTTAGAATTAGCCTTTTATTTTTATATCGTGAAAATCGTAACGGCTTTTATTTCCGTTTGTGAAAATTAGAAAAAAGTTCAAATTAAGACCTTGTTGGTAATAACAAGTTTTCTAATGCATATCCAGCTTTTCTATTATGAGAAAGTAGTGGATGCACATAAAAATCTAATGTGGTGCTAATTTGTGCATGACCAAGTCTTGCAGAAATAACAGCAATATCAACATTTTGTGCTACTAATAAACTTGCATTTGTATGTCTTAATCCGTGAAAATTAATTACAGGCAATCCAATTGTACTTACATATCTAACAAACCATTTGCTAATTGAAGAAGGATGCATAGGTTTGCCATCTGCTTGTACAAATAACCTATCAGAATTAGTCCATAATTCGCCGTAAATCGATTTTTGTTCTTCATACCACAACTTATACTCCTCAAGTAAAGAAATAATAAATTCGGGTATTGCAATTTCTCTAATGGAACTTTCTGTTTTAGGTGTTTTTGTAAAAACTCCCATATCAGATAGATACTGACTAGAACGATTAATACTAATGATTCCATTTTTAAAATCGACATCTTGCCATTCTAATCCCATTAACTCGCCTAAACGAACACCAGTAAAGATTGTTAGAATAATAGCAACTTTGTATTTAGTATCTTCAATAGAAAGTAGTTCTAAATTTTCAAGTAGTATTTTAGTTTGCTCATCATCGTAAGATCTTCTTTTAGGTTTTCTAGCTTTAGGTGCTTGAACACGTTCTGCAGGATTAGACACTATAAGTTGCCAATAAACTGCCTTATGAAGCATTGCTCTTAATAATCTATGATGTTCTAAAATTGTTTTGCCAGATAAGGGCTTTTTAGTTTTTTCGCCATTGTTACCACTTTTTCTAACTAACTGAGTATCTTTTTCAAGTAAGTCATAAAACTTCATAATGTCAGTTGGTCTAATTTTGTTAATATAAAAATGTCCGAAGTATGGTAAAAGTCTTGTTTCTAACATTCTGCAATATCGTTTATATGTAGTAGGAGCAAGTTCTTTTGAACCATAATCTCTTTTCCATATCTCTGTAAATTCAGAAAATCTAAGAGATTTACCATCAACAACTAAACCATTTTGTACTTCAGTAACAAACTTTGCTAGTTCAACTTCTGCATCTTTTTTAGTTCCATGTACTGTTTTTCTGTGTATCATTGGATTTCCATTTAGGTCAAAACCTTCAGAAACTGTTAGCCTGTAACTATTTTTTCCTCTTTTTTCTATACTCCCAGCCATTACTTAATTCACCTCCTTTCAAGGATGCCTATGGGTGGGAGGAGTATATATATTGTTGTTAACAAAATTATTATACAATAATAGTTAACAAAATGCAAGAGATTTCAAAAAGAAACTTAAAAAATTTACGAGCATAATAAAATGTAGAAAATTGTCGAAAGTTGTAATATCAGTGAATTGCTAGACTTTTTACAGAAAATATGATATGATTTGACAAAGGAGAGAATATGGAAGAATTTAATAAAGAGATTATACAATTAATGTGTGAAACGAACATTTGGAAGGAATCGTATAATATAGAATTCAATAGTAAACCAAGTGGACAATCTTTAACATTTTTTATCAAAGAAAATGAAGAGAAATTATATATTGCTAAACTTTTTAATTATATGCAAGGATTAAGTGATGACAGATTAGAATGTTTAGGAATCGAAGCTGAAACAATAGAAGAATTCGAAAATAAATTATCAGATAACACAACAACACTTAATGTAGAAGAAATACTAGAATGTATATATTTATCAAAAAGATCTTTTAATAGATATATAGAGGTATGTGTCAATACAGAAGGTTTATTTCCTAAATTATATGCTTTTAAAAATAATATTAAAATTGGAAAAAGATTCTATGGATTACTAATAGAAGAATTTGTAAAAGGACTTTCGTTAACTGATGAAATAAAAATAGTTAAAAGAAATGAAATTGATATATATGATTATGCTATTGATTTTTTGGTAAAAATATCAAATACAATAAAAAGATATACTGATTATGGATTTGTGCATAGAGATATTTCACCTGATAATATAATAGTTACATCAAATAAACCAGTGATTATCGATCCAGGATTTATTAAAATAATTGATCGAAATTCTACAAGGTTAGGATATATGTTAGGAAAAGATTATTATGCTTCTCCAGAACAATATAAAGGTTTGGCTGTTAATGTTGATTTTTCAAGTGATTTATATTCAATTGGCATAATTTTATATGAAATTGTCACAGGAAAAAATTTACTATATAGGTATATGGTAATAGAAAAAAGTAGCAACCCACATGAGGAAATTATAAAAAATTTTGACAGAACTATAGAAGATGAGTTTTTTAAATTTGCAGAGCAGGAGACTACAAAAAATATTTTATTATTTAATATGATTAAGAAAATGTTACAGGTAGATAGAAAATTAAGATTTTATGACATAAATGCATTTAATGATGCAATTTCTTTGTTGAAAGGAGGAAGATAATATGACAGAGTTATTAATACAACATGGACCTGCTAAAGGTCAGAAAATAGATAAAGCTTTTCAAAATAATATTGTAGAAGGAACAGTTTTTTCTCCTAGAGAAGAAATAATAGAGTCTATCAAACAATATTGTAATAATTCGATACATTTAAATCAAAACAACACTTTTATTGATCCACAATTTTATTATTCAACTTTTGGAAGTGAGCTACTTAAACTTTTAAATGAACAATTTGAATATCCAGTTGAAGTTACAAGAAAAGATTGGAGAAAAAGAGATGAAAGATTATTTAAATATTTTGACAATTATAGTGCAAAAGTAAAAGAAATTAGTAACAACATAATAACACCTGGATTTTGTATAGATGCAATAGACTGGAAATTTGATTATACAATAGATTTTTATAATTATTTTAGAGATAATTATGAGTTTGAAAATTATTATATGTCATTAATGATAGCAAGTGAAATTTTTCATAGTAAAAATGATTTAGAAGATATTCTAGAAGATATTAGCGATAATGTAGACAAAAAAGATGGAATATATTTAATAATAAAATATCCGTTAACGCAAATAAAGAATTATGAGTCAATGGATCCAGAAACTTTATCAAATATCCTTTATTTTATATATTCATTAAAGATGGATGGATTTAAAGTCATAATGGGATATAGCTTTTTAAATTCTATTCTATTTGCAATGTTGGATTGTGATGCTGTTTCAACAGGTTGGTTTAATAATTTAAGAAAATTTGAACAATCAAAATTTGAGTCAGTAGATTCATTTGGAATAAGAAAAAAAAGGTATGTATCAATACCAACATTAACTTATATGACATTGGAACTGATTAATGAGTGTAAGGAAATAGATATAACTAAATTGTATTCTAATACTCAATGGGATGTAGTAGCGCTAGAAGACCAAGATAATGTATCCTTTGTTGATTTAGAACAACAATATTGGGAAGCTTTGCATAACATAATTATAGAAATAAATCAAAAAGAGACTATTTTAGAAAAAATAGAATATATGAAGCAGTGTATAGAAAAATCTAGAAATATTTATGAAGAAATATTAAGTGCTACAAGCGACAAAAAAGAAGTTCAAAATAGAGTAAGACTTGAATTCAAGCATATCGATGATTGGCAATTTGCAATAGAACTGTTTGAAAAAAAAGTAGCGTTACTATGATAACGCTACTTCATTTGTTAATGAAATCATTTGTGATTGAGCTAAATTTATTAGTCTTAAATAATCTTTTACATCATTTTGTTTTTGAGCCTTTAATAAAGTAATTGACTTATTTAAAGAAGTTCCAATTAAACCAATTCCACTTTTAGACAAAATATCTTTATGCTGTTCAAAAATTTTATTAGCTACATCAAGGGGAAATACCATATAACTTAAGTCAACATAGTTTTTATTTAAACAACTTTGAAAAAAGACCTTATTATAATCAGTTAATTTTGCTTCATAGCCAGATATTATAACTTTAGGAAATGTAAAGTCAATAGCTCTATAGTATATATTATCTTTTCTTACAATAAGATTATTTTTTAGTAAGTTACGAAGTGCTATTTTACAAGTGCTTTCACTAGCACCTATATTTTTAATTAAAGATTTTTCAGTAATAGGTCTATTTTTTTTAGTCTTTAAAAAGAGCTTAGCACTTGTTGGATTAGAAAGAACAGATAACTGGGCTTCAGTAAAAGGAAGGACAGTATTGGTAATGCTTACAACATCTATATTTCCCCAACGAATTGGCATTTCATCTATTAAAATACAAGATTTTTTATTAAAATATGTTTTTTTGAAATTTTCCACTAAATCCTTTTCATAATTAAAAATTTTATTCATTTATAATCCTCCAATTATTATATATTTTATCATAAAAAACAAAAATGTGTTAAAATTTATTCAAATTATAAATTTTTTTATTTATTTTCATCTAGCCATTTATCAAATTCTTCATAAGTTTTCTTCTCATTTCTAATATCATCCATAAATTCTTTAGCTTGCTTTTTCCAATTTTCATAATCCTTTTTATAAACTTCTATATCAGGATTACGTTTAACTAACATAGCTTTTTTAGAATACATTTTACGATATTTCCCATATACCTTATCATTTTCTTGTTTAATTCTTTGTGCAATTTGATTACCAATATCCCTGCAAGTTTGTTTGCCTTTGAATAAATTATTACAATAATTAATGCGAGGATTATCAGTTATAAAGTATTTACCACAATTCTTACACTTTTTTATTATATAATTATTTTCTTCTACAAATTTAAATAATGTAATATAAAGTATGGTATAAACACTAGAACTTGTTGCATTAGTTTCAGCATATACATCAGCAAAATGTTGACCTGTTGTAAAAAATTCTAATAATTTATCTTCACTGGTTTCAAGATACTCAGGAAAGATTTTATAATTAAAAGCATCATCTATTTTAAAATCAGTAACATATGGCTTTAGTGTTTTAAAATGTGAGGTGTAGTAAATATAAAATCTCATCTGATTAGTCATTGTTCTTGAATTTTCAAGAGGATGTTTGCTGAAAATGTAGTCAACAAATTCAGAGTAAATCCTTTGAACTTTTATGACATCTTTTTTTATTAATTTGAAGTATTTTTGTCCTAAATTTTCAATTTCATCATAACTATAAGACTTATCAATCTTTAAATTTTCTATATCACTTTTTTCAAAATATTTTATATAAGAAGCAAAAAATTTAGTAAACCAAACAAAATATTCATCAAAATTAGAGAAATTTGTATTTAAAAAATCAATTAAATTTGTCCCTCTGTCATAAATTGAGAAATGGTCTTTTATAAAGAAATGACAATTTGAAAGTTCGCCTAGTTCGTAGTAATGCAACTTTTTGGGTATATTTAAATGGTCAATTTTTCTTTTTATTTCATTTGTAAAAGGTTTGGTTTTTAGATGTTCGGTAAATAATTCTTCATATTCTTTATATTCATCTTCAGTTAAGCAATCTTTTATAATATCTAAAACTGAAATACCTTCAGGTAATTTACGATCTGGATCACCATACAATAAAGTTATATGTCTGATTTCTTCCCCATTATTAATAGAGATGTGTATATTACTATTTACTTTATTTTCTTTCATAATTCCTCCGTTAACAACCTATAAAATCATCAAAAGTTAACTTGCTATCAAAATAAACAATAAAGTATTTACAAAGTTAACTATACACAATATAATACAAATGTTAACAAAAGTCAATGCAAATTTGCTAAAAATCTGGAGGTGATACTATGGAATTACAAAAAGTTCAAAGAACAACACTAACGATGAAAGAAGCAGCGGAGTATTTAGGAATATCTTATTGGTTAGTCAATCAATTAGTAAGAAGAAAGCAAATACCATGCTCAAAAGTTGGTGGAAAATATTTATTTAGAGTACAAGCACTAGATGAATATTTAGTAAATATGGAACAACAATCTATTAGTTAGATTGTAAGGAAAGCGGGGAAAGGAGGATATGTATAATTTACAATGGTTAAAACTAGAAATTAAAATATTTTCAAACAGGAAAATACAAATATTACTAAAAGAAACTGATGGAGACACATATTTTAGAGTATGGATTCAGTTAATAACTATTGCTATGGAATGTAATAGTGAAGGAAAGTTAGTAATAGGAAAAAATACACCAATGACAATAGAAAATTTTTCAAAGATTATGGGAAAGTCTAAGAAAAAATGGAGAAAATTATTAAAAAATTTCAAGAATTAAATATGCTAATTGTAGAAGAAGGAGCATACAAAATTAAAAATTGGAGTAAATACCAAAGTGTTGAAACCACTGAAAAATATCTAGAACAAAACAGGATAAGACAGCAAAGATATCGTGAAAAATTGAAAAGTGAAAAAGAAAAAAGTAACGTTACAATAACGGAAAATAACGAGATAGAAGATAATACACAAGAAAAAATACAAGAAAGGAGAATGAGAATAACAATGGATTTAGAGAATACCAAATATGAAAATTGTCAAAAGAATTTCCACAATAAATGCAAATTTTGTGGAAAAGATTTAAAGCCAATAGGATTAGAATACTTATATACTAATGTATCTTTAGAATTAATTGAATATGAAAGATGCACTTGTAAAGAATCAAAAGATTATTGGAAAGATGTAGACTTTTGGATTCAAGAGCAGAAAAAGAAAGAACATTATAGAGAAATGATTAGTCAATTTTATTCTCAAAATTATATTAGTAAAAGGCTAAAGGATTATAGTTTTAAGAATTTTAAAGTAACGGATATTAATAAAAAAGAAGTAGAGATTGCAAAAGATTATACAAAGAAATGTATCGAAGATAAGCAAGAAAATGGACTTATTATTACTGGTGATTCTGGAGTAGGAAAAACACATTTAGCAGCATCAATTTCAAATGAATTGATAGAAAAAGATAAATTAGTTTTAATGGGAAGATTAACATCATTATTGGATATGATAAAAGAAACTTTTAAAGATAATTCAAAGTCAGAAGGAGAATTAATAGAATTATTTTCTAATATAGATATGGTTGTAATAGACGATTTAGGAACAGAAAAAATAAGCAGTTGGGCATTAGATAAGTTATATACAATTATAGAAAATAGAAATGAAAATAAGTTACCAATTATTATAACAACTAAGTTTGATAAAGAAGGCTTACTACATAGATTTAAGCAAAGTAATGACAAAGAATTATCGGATGCAATTATTCAAAAATTATATCAAATGTGTTATGGAATTGAACTAAAAAGATATGATGAAAATCAAAAAGAAAAAGCTAGCACAAGCGACAAAACTAAATGCTAACTTAATCTAAAATCTAAATTTATTATAGTATATTTTGCTATAAAAGTAAAGCAAAAAAGTTCAAATTTTTAATTTAGAAATTTGAACTTTTTTGAAAATATTTTAATAAAAATTAAAAAAATTTTTACTAAAAAAAATCCCTCGGAGAGCAAAAAGGGTATTAGGGCAATTTGCCCTAAACAGCAAAAAGGGTGTCAAGACACCTAGCTGGTGAATATTAGGTAATAAAAAATATTACCTATATTCAAGCAAAATTAATTTTGCTAAATCTTAATGCTTCGTAAACTAGCATTAAGATATTTAAATAGATAGGAAGTGATGGAATATGTATACAGATTCACAACAAATTTTAGATAGCATTTTTCTATCATATAATAAAATTTTGATAAGACTACACAATTTAGGATTAACTACTAAAAATGGAAAAGAAATATCACATATGGATTTAAGAAAAGCAATAGATGTTATGGTGGAAAAACATCCAACTTGTAGATGGAGAAGTGAAAAAATTAGAAGTAGAAAATATTTTGTTTTAATTGAAGGATATTATTGGCTGACTCAAGTATATTTTCAAAAAGAAAAATATTTAATAGATGCTGATATAGATTTTTTCAAATTAAGGATTAAACAATATGAAGAGTTACTAAAAATAGAACATAATGAAAATTGGTGGAATGAAAATATGGATATAAAACAACTATGCCAATATTTTAATAGGCAAGATATTACTGTTAGAAAAGCAATAAACAAAATGTGTGATAGTGATTTTGAAGAATATAAATTTTTAGTTGATAATAAAGTTGTAATTGCGAGTAAAGGAGTGGAATGGATTTGCAAAAATGTATTTAAGCAGAAGTATTTGGAATTATTAGAAAAGTATAAGATGGAATTGACGGAGTTATATATTGAAGCAGGCTATCCTTATGATAATTTCTTTTGGAAAAATTAAATTAAGTTGATGAATATAAATATGGTTCATACTATTGAGAAAAATGTCATTTTATGATATAAAATATACTAGAGAAATTATAAAAAAGTATGGAGGAAACATGAATAATACAGATTTAACATTCTTTACAAACGAACCTGAAAGAAATTTATATGATAGATTTGCAAAAATATTAAATAGAAATACACAATTTTTTGATGTTCTAGTAGGATATTTTAGAGCAAGTGGCTTTTATTTATTACAAGATGCATTAGAAAAAGTAGAAAAGACAAGAATTCTTATAGGAATAAATACAGATAAACAAATTGTTAATATGTATGAGGAAGCACAAGGCGAAATAAAGGAATTTAGCTTGTCAAATAAAGAATCTATTACCGAATACAAAAAATCACTTGAAATTGAATTTGAAAAGTCTGCTGATACAGAAAAAGTTGAAAATGGAGTCAACAAATTTGTTTCATTGATTAAAGAAGGAAAATTAGAGATAAGAATATATACTAAACAACCCATTCATGCTAAAATATATGTAATGAGGGATTATAAAGATAGCCCTGATTTTGGAAGAGTTATAACAGGCTCAAGTAATTTTTCACAGTCTGGATTAGTAAACAATCTTGAGTTTAATGTTGAATTAAAGAATTCAGCTGATGTACAATTTGCTTTAGACAAATTTGAAGAATTATGGAGAGAATCTGTTGAAGTAAATCAAGAATGTGTTGACACAATAGAAAATAAAACATGGATAAAATCCGATATTACTCCTTATGAAATGTATGTTAAATTTCTATATGAATATTTTAAGGAGGAAATAAACGATGATTTAATAGATAGCAGTAAAGATTATTCTAGATTTTATCCAGATGGATTTGTACCATTACAATATCAAAAGGATGCAGTTATACAAGCTAAAAGAATATTAGAAAAACATAATGGAATATTTATATCTGATGTTGTTGGTCTTGGTAAAACTTATATTTGTGCTATGTTAGGACAAGAATTGGAGGGAAGATCATTATTCTTATGTCCTCCAGTATTAGTTGATTATTGGGATAGAGTTTTAAGTGATTTTGGAGTAAGAGGTTACAAAGTTGAATCTGAAGGAAAACTAGATAAAATAATTGAAGAAGGCTCAGAACAATATAGATATGTTTTTGTTGATGAATCCCATAGATTTAGAAACGCAGAAACAGAACAATATAAACAATTACATGAAATATGTGTAGGAAAAAAAGTAGTTCTTATTTCAGCAACTCCACAAAATAACTATAATACAGATATAGCTAATCAATTATATTTATTCCAGTCAAAGAATAAATCAACAATAGTAAATGCTAGAAATTTAGAGTTATTTTTTGATACATTAAGAAAAAAGGTAAGAGTGTTTGAAAAAGATACAGAAGAATATAAGCAAGCAATAAGAGAAACTTCTGAAGAAATAAGAGATAAAGTTTTAAGAGAAGTCATGATTAGAAGAACAAGAACTGAAATACAAAAAACTTATGCAGAGGATTTAAAGAAACAAGGTTTAAGATTTCCTAAAGTTTCAGATCCTAAAAAGCTTATTTATAAATTTAGTGAAGATACTGAAAAAGTATTTGAAACAACAATAAAGACTATTACAGAATTAAATTATTCAAGATACAAACCATTAACTTATGTTAAAGAAAGCAAATTACAATCTAGTCAAAAATCATTATTAGTTGGACAAGCGAACATGGGTGGATTCATGAAAGGAATTCTAGTTAAGAGATTGGAAAGCAGTAAATATGCTTTTGAAATGACATTAAATAGATTTATTGATTCTTATAATGAGTTTATAAGTATGTATAGAAAAAATGGAGTTGTATGGGTTAGTAAAAAATATAATGTTTCTGAATTGGTGAATAATGAGGATTTTGAAAAACTAGAACAAGCAGCTATAAATGAAGAAGCTTTTAAGTTCAAAGCAGAAGATTTTGATAAGAGTTTTATAAATGATCTAGAAAAGGATTTATCTTTATTGCAAAACTTAAAAGATATATGGAATAAAATTAAAATTGACGATAAACTAGAATACTTTATTAACGAATTAAAAGTAAATAAGAATCTAAAGAATGACAAGATAATAATATTTACAGAATCAAAGGAAACAGCTGAATACTTGACAAGAAGTATTCAAGATAGGCTTAATGAAAAAGTTATTTTATTTAGTGGATCAATGCCAGATAGTATAAGAAATTCAATTAGAGCAAATTTTGACCCTACATATAACAAAGACAGACAAAAAAATGAATACAGAATATTAATAACAACAGATGTATTAGCAGAAGGTATGAACTTACACAGAAGTAATGTAATAATAAATTATGATCTTCCATGGAATCCAACAAAGATAATGCAAAGAGTAGGAAGAATAAATAGGGTTGGAACAGATCATGATGAAATATATGTATATAACTTTTTCCCAACAAGTAAGTCAAATGAGCAAATGTCTTTGGAGGAGAATATTATAACAAAAATGCAAATGTTTCATGATATATTAGGAGAAGATTCAAAATTCTTAACTGAAGATGAAGAAATAAGTACACATGAATTATTTAGAAGAATGACCTCAATCGTAAATGATGAAGATAATGAAATAAATTCTGAATTATCTTATCTTAAAACTATAAGGGATATAAGAGATAAAGATAAAGAATTATTTGAAAAAATTAAAAATTATCCAAAGAAAATAAAAATAGGAAGAAAAAAGGAAGATTTAGAAGGTTTAATAACATTCTTCAGAAAAGGATACTTAAAGAAATTCTATATTACAAATGTTGAAGAAACAAAAGAACTTACATTTGAACAAGCAATAGAACATGTAAAAGCAACAAAATCAGAACAAAGCAAAAAAGTAAAAAGTGATTATTACGACTTATTAAAAAATAATAAATTAGCATTTGAGATTTCTGAAAAAGAAGAAACTGACAATGATGTTCTTTCTGTAAATAAAAAAGGTACAAGTAATGCAAAAAATATTATTAAAATCCTTAAAGAATGTCTAAAACTTGAGTATAAATTTACTGACATTGAAATAGATAAAATAAATAAGACTATTAACTTGTTAGAAAATGGAGAACTTCCTGTTAGAATAGTTAAAGATGCTAATAAAGAAATAAAGAAAATCACAGGCATTAACGATATAATAAAATTTTATAAAGAATTAGAAAAAATGATTCCAAAAGTTTATTATGAACAAGAAACAAAAGTAGAAACAAACATTAAAAAGTCAAGTAATAAGGAAAAAGAAATAATTTTATCAGAATATGTATTTTAATAGGGGGGAATATAGATGGCAATAGCAAGTGATATAACAAAAAAATATCTTGATATGTTAGAAGAAAAATTTAATTTAGCAAATTTTCAAGAATTTATAAAAGATTTACTAAATTTAGAGCAAGGCGACATACAAGATAGTAGAGAATATAATGCAGGAAGCGAACAATATAAACAATACATAGATACAGTTCAAGAATATGCAAAATATCAAGATAGTAAAAGAAGAAATATAGGAGTTTTAATAATAAAATTAAAAGATAATAAGAATCCTGCAAACGCAAGAACAATGCAAAGAAATTATATTGCTCATTTACTAGACCAATTTGAATTAGATGCTACACTTGCAGCTATTTATAGTGATTCAGACGATACCTGGAGATTATCTTTTGTAAAACAAGAAATTGACTTCGGAGAAGGAAAGTTTAAAACAAAATTTACACCTGCTAAAAGATATTCTTACTTATTTGGAAAAGATGAACCAAATCATACTGCAAAAGAACAACTACTTGATTTGCTAGAAAACAATAGGAAAAAATATACAGTAGAAGAAATAGAAGAAAAATTTAGCGTAGAAAAGGTAACAAAAGACTTTTTTGAAAGATATAAGGAAAATTATTTATTACTAAAAGAAACATTAGAAAACAACGAAGAATTTATTAGTGAAGCAAAAAGATGTGATTTTACTTCAGAAGAATTTACAAAAAAACTTATGGGACAAATTGTATTCATATACTTTTTACAGAAAAAAGGATGGTTAGGAGTTAAATTAGTTCCTCAAAATTTACCATTAGAGGAATACAATCTAATATATGAAAAAGCTGATGTTATTCAAAGAAAAATTTTAGATAAATATTATATAACATTTGCAGGAAGTAAAAAAATCAAAAGTGATTTATTAGAAAGATTTAAAGAAAATGAACAAGAAATAGAAGGTCTTTCAGATATATTTGTAAATACAAAATTCGATAATAAATGGGGAACAGGGCAAAAGAGATTCATAAGAGCTATTTTTGAAAATTGCAAAAATAGGAATAAAAACTTCTTTGATGATTATTTAGAGCCATTCTTTTATAATGGTTTGAATCATAAAAGAAAAAATCAATATTTTAGTGTTTTTAATTGTAAAATACCATTTCTTAACGGAGGATTATTTGAACCTTTAGACAACTATCAATGGGAAATTGCAAGTTTTAATATAGATAATGATATATTCTCAAATAAAGAAGAAACAGGAATATTAGACTTCTTTGATCGATATAACTTCACAATGAACGAAGAAGAACCATTAGAAAAAGATGTCGCAGTTGATCCTGAAATGTTAGGTAAAATATTTGAAAACTTACTAGATGTTAAAGATAGAAAATCAAAAGGAGCTTTTTATACTCCTAGAGAAATAGTTCATTACATGTGCCAAGAAAGTTTAGCTAATTATTTAGTAAATAAAGTTGGAACAAATTATGAAGAAACAAAAGATTTTATACAATATGGAGAAATGATTAGAGATGAGGACTTAAAAGCTGCAACAAAGACCTCATATCTTGCAGGAGAAACAATATTTAAGAACATTGTTAAAATAGACAAAGCTCTAGAAAATATTAAGATTGCAGATCCCGCAGTTGGATCTGGAGCGTTTCCTTTGGGAATGCTAAACGAAATAGTAAAAGTAAGAGATATATTAACTTCGTATGTACTAATTTACAATAGATTAGGAATATTTGATAAGAAGTATGATGAAGAGAATATATTAAATCAAAGAAGTATTTATAATATAAAGTGGAATACAATAAAAAATAGCATTTATGCAGTAGATATTGAAAATAGCGCAGTAGATATTACAAAGTTAAGGTTATGGTTATCGATTGTAGTAGATCAAGTAGAAGTTCCAAAATCTGGACCAGAACCTTTACCAAATTTAGACTGTAAAATAATGCAAGGCAATAGTTTAATTGATGAATATAATGGGATTAAACTTATAGATGAAAAATTTATTGATGATTTAAAAGATAGAGACAATGTTATACTTAATGAAGGTGGTACTTACAGAGCTAAAGTAGGAAAAACTTATAAAAACATTGAAATAGGAAATGACCAGATTCAATTCGGAGATGGACAAAAGAAAGCACAAATTGATGGCTTAATTGACTTAAAGAAAGAATTATACGGAACTAACGATCCAAACAGAAAAAAACAATTATTAGAGAAAATTCAAACAACAAGAAAGGAATTATTAAGACTTAATTTTATTGGAACAAACAAAGAAAGTGAATTATTTGAGATAGACAAGTCTCATAATAAGCCATACTTTGCATGGTTGCTTGAATTTATAGAAGTATTTATAGAAAATGATGGTTTTGACATTGTTATAGGTAATCCTCCTTACGGAGAAATAATAAAAGAAAATAAAAAATATTTCTCCGATAATTTTGAATCAACAGAGGGGAAATTTGAAATATATAAATACTTTATTGAATTTGGTATTAAGTTAACAAATAACAATGGTTCTTTAGCATATATTACACCCAATACATGGTTAAAACTTAACTCATTTACTAAATTAAGAAGAATGATTTATAATAATTATCAACTAAAAGTAGTTTCTAAATGTTTATTTGATGTTTTTGATTCTGCAACTGTTGATACAAATGTTTTTATAATAGCACATGGCAATAATAAAGAAATAAAAATAATAGATGAAAAACTACAATACATAAAATCTATATTATTTCAAGAAGAAAACAATTATTCAATAAGTTTAGAGGAAAAAAGTGAGACTATTAAAAAAATTGAAGATACTGATATAACTCTTAATGATATTTCAGAAATCTGGCAAGGCTTAATTGCTTATGGCGCAAAGGATCAACCTAGAATATATACTTCAGACACTAAAAAAGACGATTCATGGAAGAAACTGTTATACGGAAAAGATATAGGTAAATATAAAATTGAGTGGAGTGGAGAATATTTAAAGTATGGAGAATGGTTACATAGACCAAGACCTGGTTATATTTTTGAAAGAACAAAAATATTAGTACAACGAATCAGAAACCCAAAATTGAAGAATAGAATAGTTGCTACCATTGATAATAATCAACATGTAAATGGTACAGGATTATCTAACATTTTAATAAACAATGATAATTATGATATAAGGTTCATATTAGGACTAATCAATAGTAAAGTAATCAATTTTTGGTTTAAGTTTTATTATCAAGATGTTAATATAAAGCCAGAACAATTAAGAACAATTCCTTTACCTAGACAAAGGAATCAAGATTTAGAAAGTATAATTGCTAATGAAGTGGAAATTATGCTAAAGCAAAATGGAGAAATTGAAGAAAATAGCAAAAAAATAGATGAAATAATATATAATTTATATAAATTATCAGAAAACGAAATTGATGAAATAGAAAAGGAATATTTGGAGGAATAAAAATGTCAGAAATTAAGTATGAAATAATAGAACAATTAGGAGTATTATCAGAAAGTGAAAAAGGATGGAAAAAAGAGCTAAATCTTGTTAGTTGGAATGATAGAGAACCTAAATATGATTTAAGAGATTGGTCAGAAAATCATGAAAAAATGGGAAAAGGCATTACTTTATCAAAAGATGAAGTAGAAAAATTAAAAAGCATATTAAATACTATTTAAAATAAAAGGAAAATTTTATATGAAAACAAGTTTAAAAGAGCAGTTTAAAGATGAATTGTTGATATTATATAGAGAAGCTTATTTTGTAAAAGCTCAATATATTTTATTAACTAGAACATATAATGCAATATTATCAAATGATGATTCTATGAAATATATATTACACACAACATTTGATGCATTAGAATTTTCAGTATTATTAAAACTAACAAAAATATATGATATTGATCCTGATAAGCAATCTATTACTTTGTTACACATTTTTAATAAAGTACAAAGCAATAAAGAATTAAATAAAAATGACAAAAGGATAAAAAGATATGTATCAGCAATTTTAAAAGAATTACATGATAATAAGGAGATAGAAAAAATTAAAGTTTGTAGAGATAAAGTTGTTTCTCACATAGATAAAAAGTATCCTATGGGCTTGTTAAGTTTAAAACAAAATGAACAAATTGATTTTAAGTTGTTAGAAAAATATTCTAATTTTGCATATAAAAGCTTAAAACAACTATATAAATTCCTTTATAATGAAACATTATTAGACACAAAACAATTTGAAATTTTGGAATTAGAATGTGAAAATATAAATAAAAAATTAGATAATATTTCAGAAGTATAAGTATAATAAATTCAAAGAGGTAATAAATGAGTGATATAAGGGAAATTATAAATCAGGGATTAAAATTCTATAATAAATTAAGAGAAGATGAAAACGGAAGATACAGATCATGGGAATATTGTTATAAAATATTTCACGATGCACATCTGTCAGAAAATGTAGATAATGAATATATGGATTATTTATGCTTACATTTATCATTTTACCTTGCAAGTTGGGGAATGTATAGAGGATCTTCATTTTTACTTCAAAAAGATTATAAAGTACATAAACCTATTATAGAAGTTCTTTTAGATAATAAATATAGTTCTTTATATGGAATAGATATAAACAACTATAAAAAAATTGAAGAACAAGAAAAATTACAAGATTTAGTAATAAGAATAAAGGAAATATATAACAAAATTAGATTGAGTGTAAAAGAATCCATTCCGAAAAATGATTTATCAGACACATTAGTTACAAAAGTTCTTATGGGGACTTTAGGATGTGTTCCTGCTTATGATAGATATTTTATATCTGGTATAAGGAACGAAAAAGCTGCTTCTGGCAATTTTAATATTAGATCTATATTAGAACTTGTCGAATTTTATAATAAGTATTATGACGATTTTGAGAAGGCAAGAAGTCAAATGTCATTTAATGGTTTGGAATATCCTCAAATGAAAATAATTGATAGTTGTTTTTGGCAAGTAGGATTTGATTTAGATACTTCAAAAGGTTTTCAAATATCTCATTAAGAATAGGAGGTTGATTACATGGGATTATTTAGTTCAGATGAATTTAATATTGGCGATAAAGTTAGAGTAAAATATAGAGATCAAGAAGGAAGAATAATTGACAAAAATGGAGATTTTTATATGGTTTCAATAAATAATGGTCAATATGTTGATTCTTATTCTGCAAATGAACTTGAAAGATGTTGGTAATGTAAAGATATAATTAACAAAAATAATTTTTTTACAGAAATAATTTGGCTAGGACAAGGAAGTAATATTTATGAGAATTAAATGTTTATTATGTGGCGATATAATTGAATCAAAGAGTGTGCATAATCTAGTATCTTGCAAATGTACAAATTGCTATATAGATGGTGGACAAGACTATTTACATTTTGGAGGCAATGACTTTAGTAAAATTTTAATTATTTTCGATGATGGCACAGAAGTATTAGCAAGTGATGAAGAAAATTATAAAAGGAAATATGAAGAGTGGGAAAATGATAAGTATAGAAATCTTATTAAAAATCCATTAAATCAAAAGATAGAATAGAAGGCTAATTGTAAACTTAAAGTGCAATTTTAATATTTTTAAAGTGCAAAAATTGCACTTTAAAATAACAAGTAAATAGAATGAATAAAAAATATCAATACAATTTGAGAAAATATCTCAAAAATATTGATATTTTTTAAATTTTAACATATAATATATAAAGTAAAGGAGAATTTTAAAATGTTAATAAGATTTAGTTTTAAAAATTTCAAATCATTTAAAGACGAAAATTGTTTAGATATGGAAGCAACATCATTAAAAGAACACGAGTATAATGTTGCTAAAATAGATAATGGTGAATATTTAAAAGTATCTGCAATTTATGGTGCTAATGCTAGTGGCAAAACTAATGTATTACAAGCTTTTGATTATATGAAAAAAAGAATACTAGTAAGTGATGACTCTAAAAAGAATTCTCTAATAGATGAAGAAAATGTCTATAGTTTTATGATAAATAATGATCCAATTGCTTTAGAAGTAGAAATATTAGCAAAAAACAATAAAATATATAAATATGGTTTTGAACTAGTAAAAGATAATATAATTTCAGAATGGTTATATGAAAAAAGAGTTAATAAATTTTATTCTATATTTGAAAGAGAAAATAACAACATAAAAATGATGAAAGACAATAAACTTTCTAAATTAGCTAATATTGATGAAAGGACTTTATTCTTAAACATATATAGCAAAATTGATAAGGATAATGAGGATTTCAATAATGTGTATGATTGGTTTGTAAACAGCACATATTTGGACTTAGGCAATCCTAATTTTGAAAGGTTTATTAATAATAGAGTTTCTTTAAAAATATTAAGTGATGAAAATTATAAAAATGAATTATTAAAATTTATAAAAACTTTTGATTCTGGAATTGAAGGAATAAAAACAACACCAGACTCAATTGAAGCAGTAAAAAGCAATAATGGAATAATAGACATTGAAGTTATTCATAAAGGAGAAAATGGAGAATTAAAAGCATTACCATTCTATTTAGAATCAAATGGTACTAGAAAAATGTTTCATTTATTTGATTTCTTCATGGATGCTTTAAAAAATGGTATGGTATTATTTGTCGATGAATTAGATGCAAAACTACATCCTTTATTAACAAGATATATCATTAATCTATTCCATAATAGTGATACCAATAAAGGCAATGGACAGTTAATATATTCAACACATGATACAGTAAACTTAAATAAGGAAACATTTAGAAGAGATGAAATATGGTTTGCAGAAAAAGATAAAGATGGTATTTCAGAAATATATGCATTGTCTGATTATATACTAGAAGATGATAAAAATGCAGGTAAAAAAGTAAGAAATGATGCAACATACAATAAAGATTATTTAACTGGAAGATATGGTGCTATTCCAGTACTAGAAGAATTTGATATAGATTATGAAAAATAATAATATTTCAAGAAAAGACAGACTAAAAAGTAAAAGGCAAGCACCAGCCAATTATTTAATTGTATGTGAAGGAAAGAAAACAGAGCCTAATTATTTTAATGGATTAAAAAGAAAAATTAATGAAAAGTATGGTAATAAGGTGGATGTTTTAATTCCAAATATTGATGTAAAAGGGGCAGGAATGAATACTACATCTTTAGTAAAATATACTCAAAAAACAGTTAATCATGCGAATAAGGTATATGGACAAGTCTGGGTAGTATTTGACAAAGATGATTATAATGATGAACAATTTAATTCAGCGATAGATAATTGCAATTATAATGTAGCTTGGTCTAATCCTAACTTTGAACTTTGGCTATTGGCACATTTTAAGAAAGTAAGCAGATATGTTTCAAAAGATGATGTCATACAAGAACTTAGCAAGGAATTTCAGAAAAAAGGTTTAGGTGATTATACTAAAAATGATACAGATATATTCGATAAAGTTACAAGTAAAGGGAAGCTACATACTGCAATAAAGAATTGCGAATATATGGAAGAATTAAACAAAGATGGACAAACATCACAGAGAAATCCGATGACTAAAGTTTATAAAATAGTAGATGGATTAAAAGAGTATTTAGAATAAATTTTACAAAAGAAAAGCAAGGTATGGGAGTAATTAAAAGTTACAGGATTATTTTGCTTTTTTTGATAATAAATTGCAAATTTCGACAAATTACTTAACAAGGAAGTAATATAATATTAAAATAATAATATATGTTGTAAAAGGAGTCAGGCAAATGAATATTGTAGAAAAAGGAATAAAAGTAGATTTTCATATACACTCTATTGCATCTAAGCATAAAGAAGAATCGGGGAAAGTTGAAGATTCAACAATTGATAACATAGATGTGTTAATAAAGAATTTAAATGATAGACAAGTTAATATGTGTTCCATTTCTGACCATGACAATTTTGATATAAATATTTATAGAGCCTTAAAGAATCAAGAAAACAAGGGAACTATAAAGAAAGTTTTACCAGCAGTAGAATTTTCGGTAAAATATGATTCAAAAGTAATACATATTATTACAATTTTTGAAGATAATGATGACATGAAATTAGAGAATATTAAAAAACTTATATTTGATAGTCAAAAAGATACTCCATTATATGATCAAGAAAAGTCATTTTCAGAAGAAAAATTTTTAGAGATATTAAAGAAAATAGATTTAAACGTGGTCATGATTGCACATCAAAAAGAAAGTTTAACAAGTAAGAAAACGAGAAATAATGATGTTATGTCTTTAGGAAAAGAAAAATTCAACGAATTAGTATTTATAGATTATTTTGAATCTTTTGAGTTTAAAAATAAAAGAAATGAAATATTTAATAAATATTATATAGAAAATAATCAAGAAAATTTAAATAGTGAAGATTTAAGATTTATTACTGGAAGTGATTGTCATAAATGGAGTGAGTACCCAATAGAAGATGAAAGTTTTTCATTTACTTATTTAAAATGTTTGCCAACATTTAGAGGTTTGGCAATGGCAATTACAAATACAAAAAGGATAAAGCTAGTAAATAGTTTCTTTTCAAATAGTGATAATAAAGTTGATAACATAAAGATTTCGATTAATGGGGAGGAAAAAGATATACCTTTATCAAGAGGAATAAATGCAATTATAGGAGATAATTCCATAGGAAAATCATTATTACTTCATAAAATAACTAATTATGAATACTTAAAAGATTCAAGAATAGAAAAGAAATATGAGGAGTATTTAAACAAAAATAATATTCAACTTAGTACATCTATTTCACAAGATAAAATATATAGAGTGGATAAACAGGGAGCAGTAAGGGAAATGTTTGAGAAAAGAACCTTTAATGTGAATGGATTTTTAAATGAATATTTTCCCCCAGTACCTAATGTTGAAAAATATAAGACTAAGGTAAAAGATGAAATACAGAGATACATACAAGCCATAAAGGATAATTATGACTATAGAGAAAATGAAAAGAAAGTATCTAGTTTTTATATAAAATATTTTGAAGAAAATGCAAAATCATTAAATGTTCAGAAAACCAAAAAGAATTTTAAGTCTAAAATTCAAAAATTAAATAATATTATAGCTGAATTCGAAGATATTAATTTGAAACTAGATAAATTAATTAAAAATAAAGATATTTTTGAAGATGATGTTAAATTATTAGAAGAACAGAAGAAGATTTATTATAACTTGATAGATAAGTATAAAAATGAAATAAAAAAATGGAAATTTGAAAATAGAAAGATTAAAATTGTAAATGATTGTTTAGGAAAATTATCACAGAAACTACAAAAATCCAAAACTGATAATACAAAAGCAATAGAAAAATACGAAAATACATTAGAAACATTCGAAGATAATATAGTGAATTTATATTTGCAGTCAAAAAAAGAAAGAGTATATACTGCTAATATAATAAATGAAAAAATTCCTATAGAATACAACAATGTTGGTAAATATAGATTTATTAATAAATGTGATGTTGAAGAAATATCAAATGATTATATTATAAAAAGTATTAAGAAGTTATTAGGTAAAAAAATCAAAGATATAAATACTTTGACAGAAGATAATATATCAGAAAAAATAGAAGGGGAAGATTTCTACGAAAAATTAGATAATTTAGAAAAAGAAATATATAAAAAGATTGAAGCAGATTTTAAGTATAAGCCTATAATAAATAATTTAGAAGATAAAGATATTACTAAAGAATTGTCAGCAGGATTTAATTCGAAGATATATTTTGACATATTATCAGAACAAAACCAAAAAGATGGTATATATATAATAGATCAACCCGAGGATGATGTATCACAAAAATCAATTAAAGAGTACTTATTAGAAGATTTTTATAATATGAGCCAAAATAGACAAATTATTCTAGTAACACATAATCCACAATTTATTGTAAATCTAGATGTTGATAATGTCATTTATTTAGGAAAGAATGAGAATAATGAGATTATAATACAAAGTGGAGCGCTAGAGTACTTTAATGAAGATTATGATGTGTTAAAAATTGTAGCAGATAATATAGATGGAGGAATTAGTTCTATTAATGAAAGGTGGAAAAGATATGAAAAGAATATATGATTTTGAAGAAAATGATGAAACATATGTAATATTTTTTGAAGAAACAGAGGTATATACAATTAATAAGGATAATCTAAAGGTAGATGGAACTAAATTTTATGAAACTTTTTTTAGCGAATACTCTATTGGCGATAGCATAGAGTTAAAAAAAGGTAATAGTGTCGAGAATGGCAATAAATTATCAATTGCTGTCTATGATACTATAAGCAAATTACTAAATGAAATAATTCAAAAAATAGATGAAGAAAAGGAAGATTAAGCAAAAGGCGAGAATTAACTCGCCTTTGAATTTATTTTCCCAAGCATCCACCAATCAACTGAACCCCATCACAAAAACCATTCCTATAATACTTCTCATTCCAATAGCAAATATAGTCGAAAAAATTATCATCAAGTTGTTTCAATTGTCTCTCAACATATTTCTTATTCTGCTTAGGAACATTCCTTAAAATCTTCTCCGAAATTTCCTCAAAGCAAATAAAATGCTTTTTATCCTCTACACAAGTAAGACTAGCAATAGTATCTTCTCTAAAATCTAACCAATTTTTCAAAATATCATCATTAACCTCTCTTAAATTACTCATAAAAATCTACCTCCAAAAATTAAAATTTTTCATTTTCAAAAATGCACCTACAAGAACTATGAATCTAAGAACAAACGTACTACACGAGTTGGGTAAAAATTGGGTAAAATCCACTCCAAAAATGCCCTAAAAATGCACAAATGTTCCATAAACCAAAACTCTTGTAAATACCTAAATACCAACAAAAACTCTAATTTTCACAAAGGTACAAAAAGCCGTCAAGTCTCGCTCATAACCCGAAGGTCGTAAGTTCGAGTCTTACCCCCGCAACCACGTCACAGTTAGCTAAAAAGCTAACTGTTTTTTATATACAGAAAAATCTTTATTTTAAGTTAAAGCTGTAGGGGCTTAATCGGTTAGGAATACCTATGAGAATTTACCAAATTACGCCCTTTCTTATTGAACCAGAATTTTAAAAAGTTTTAAAGTATAGATGCACAAAGATTAACTGTAAAAGCATTATTAACAGTTGAAGAATAATAAGTTATATGATAATATCTATATAGATAAATAGATATTAAAAAGGAGTAGTAACATGCAAATATTATTATCAAGTAACAAAGAGATTATAAAGGAATATATATAAGAAAACTCAAAAATAGGTTTCATTGCCACAGCATCAGAGCTAGAGGATGACAGATGGTATATGGAAAAAGATAAGAAAGATTTAGAAAATATGAATTTTCAAATTATAGATATTGATATAACAAATGAAGAAAAAAATGAAATACAACAAAAATTTAATATAGTAGACGCTATATTTGTTGCGGGAGGGAATTGTTTCTATCTACTACAACAATTAAAAGAAAAAGATGTTTTAAAAGACCTAATAGAATTTGCAAATAATAAAATATATGTTGGTTCAAGTGCAGGTTCATGCATTACATGCCCATCAATTGAATATGCACAAAAATTAGATGATAAGACACGGTGCGCCATTATTAAAAGATTGTAAAGCAATGAATTTAATTGATGCATATATTTTACCACATTATAGAAGCAAAGAAAAATACACAAAATTAGCAGATGAAATTATGAAAGAATACAATAATTCAAATTTTTTACCACTTACAAACGAACAAGCAATAATAGTAAATAATAGAGAAGATTATAAGATAGTAAATACTAAATAAAAAGATATTTAGGAAAATGTAATAAAACATGGAGTCAGTAAATGAAAGAAGAATTATACAATAAACTACTAGAAGAACTATCAAAATGCGAAAAATGTACTAATCTAAAAAACAAAAATGGAAAAGATTGTGCACTAATAAATTTATATAAAAATGAGGAATTTTGCAAAAATATACCATCTATTTGGACAGATTGGTTTAATAGACTAAATTCAAAAATTATGATTATAGGACAAGACTGGGGACCATATAGTGATATGGAAATGTTGAATAAACAATATATAAAAAATCGAAATAAAGAAAATTGGAAATACTTTATAGAACAAGAAAAGAGCAATACTAAGAAACAATTAGAATATTATATAAAAGAATCTTCAAACAATAAATATAGTTTAAACGATATATTTATAACCAATGCAATAATGTGCGCTAGAAAAGGTGAAAATTATAGAGGAGATAACATCAATTTAAAGAAATCCACGGATAATTGTAAAGAATATCTATTAAAGCAAATTGAAATTGTAAAACCAAGAATTATTTTAACATTAGGTTATTATCCACTATTATCATTATCAAAAAACTATAACTTTAAGATAGAGAAAAATTTAAAAGATACAATTAGTAAAGAACCAGAAATAGAAGTAAATGACTTTATAATTATACCTTTATATCATCCAGTAGCACAAATAAAGAAAAGTGAGCAACTGGAACAATATAAAAGAATATGGAAATATATAGAATAAAAAATATAATAAAGGAAGTGTAATAATGGCCGTTTGTTATTTTGATGATAAATATGATAAAAAGTTTGATTGTCAATATGAAGTTAAAGAAGATGGAATAGAAATAGTTGTTAACTACGATATAAATGATGAAATACCAGAAATTAATGGAGTAAGAACATTTAGTACTAATACAGAGTTTAAAAAAAGAGATATATTAATAATTGATTATCAAACAAGAATGAATTACAAATTAAAACAAGCACATTATTGTGGACACTCAGAAGTACTTGGAACGCCAGATAGTGGATATAATACAAAATTTTTTTCAAGATATTATTTTTTTGATGAAGATTATGAAAAGTTATGTGATTTACAAAATGGTGATAACATAAAGAAAGTTCGAATTTATAGTAAAATTATAAATGAACTTATAGGTCATCCAAGTTTGTGCAGAGAGAAAAATGAAAAAGAATATATTATTAAATTAAAAAAAGAAACAATTAGACCAATAAAACACAAAGCAAATTCTAAAGAATTATATAATAAAAAAGCTACAGCTTGGAAGAATAGATTTGATAATCTGAATATAATTGAATGGTAGTTATTATATAAAATATTAAAAGGAAGGTATAGGTGAAAACAGTGAAAAAGGTTAGAAAAGCAGTAAGAACATTTTTAATTGAAAATGGAAAAGTTGTAGCAATAAAATATAAAAACGAAATGAATAAAGATTATTATGATATACCAGGTGGGAAAATTGAAGAAAATGAAACTTCTATGCAAGCTTCAATCCGTGAATTCAAAGAAGAAACTGGAATAGAAATAATAAATCCAGAATATAAGGGAAATGCTATTATTGAATATCCAGAGAAAATTTTTGATTTTGATATTTATATAGTTAATAAATATAATGGGGAGCCAAAAGAATTTGAAGAAAATTATTCAATGTGGGCAGATATTCAAAGATTAATTAAAGAAGAAAAAGTCTTTCCAAGTATAGAAATATTAAAACGTATATCTAATAATGGAGAGATATCACTAAAAATAGATTGTGATGAAAATCATAAAATAATTAATGTAAAAGAAAACAAATAAAAAATATTGCCAAGTATTGAAACACTAAAATGTAATAAAATATTACAAAGAATGTTGCATTTTATTACGAAAAATAGTATACTAATATAGTAAAAGGAGTGATTAAAATGAATGAACTAGGTACAAGATTAAGAGAAGCAAGAGAATATTTAGGATTAACGCAAGATGATGTCGCAAAATTAGTAGGAGTATCTAGAGTAATTATAACCAATATTGAAGCAGGTACAAGAAAGGTCTCTGCTGAAGAACTATCTAAACTTTCAAAAATATATGGATGGACAATGGAAGAATTGATAGAAGGAGAAAAAAAAGAAAAAAATATGCCTATGTTTGCAAGAGCATTTAGTGAATTATCAGAAGAAGATCAAAAAGAAATAATAAACTTAATAAAATTTAAAAAAATGTATAAGGATAAAAAGCTTAATGAATAGACAATTGGATTATTCAAAATACTTTTCTTCTCCTGAATTATTAGCTAATGCTGTATTGAAACAGTATGAAAAAGAAATTGGAAAATTACAGTTTCCAATAAATCCTTTTATGATTTTAAAAAGCTTAAATATAAAATTAGTAATAAGAAACTTCAAAGATTTAGAAGGATTATATATACCTTCGATAAATGAAGACGATATTGATGTGGTAGCGATAAATTTTAATAGACCTTTGTATAGGCAAAGATTCACAGCTGCACATGAAATATGTCATTTCATTAAAGATAAGAATAATGCCATTGTATGCCCAATAAGTGGGAAAAAGAATGAGATAGAAAAATTTGCAGATAAATTTGCAGCATATTTACTTATGCCAATAAATGAATTAAATAAACAAGTAAATAAATATATAAATGAAGAAGGATATATTGATTTAGAAAAAGTAATATATGTTTCAGAATATTTTGGAGTAAGTTTTGAGAGTTGTGTATTCAATATTGCATACAAATTACGAAAAAATTGATGGTAACACAGAAAGCAAAGAATTAAAAAAGAGAATTGCTAAAATAAAACCTGAAAAATTAAGAGAACAATTTGGTATTAAAAATAATTTGAAATTAGCTAGAGAAATTGTAGATTTTTACTGTTATGCAAGGACAAAAGAAAACACAGCAACTAATATAAAATTCAAACAATTTTTAGTATTAAATGAAAATAGACTAGAAGGCATTGAAATAAATGAACAAAGATTAAATTACATATTGGCGGATATAAGATTGAATAATGATTTTTCAAAATATGAAAACGAAACAAATAAAAATATTTTAGAAGCATTAGGAAATATTGAAATGTTAGATTATGTATTATCTACTAGAGACAAAATCGAAGTATGGAAATTATTTAAATTGCAAAAACTATTATATAAATATACACCATTTGGAAATGAGATGCCATTTCCAAGACAAAGTAACAATAGAATAAATGGGGCTGAAATAAGTACAGTTGATTATAAATTAGTCCCTCAAGAGCTAATAAAAGTAGGAGAAGATATTAATGATTTATTAAGAAAAAAAGAAATATTAACATTACATGAATATATTTTAGAATCATTAAAAATTCACCATAGATTGACGGTAATACATCCATTAGATGATGGGAATGGTAGATGTTGTAGGGGAATATTGTTATGGTTACTAAGATTAAAAAATATTCCACTAATATATATAAAAGTAGAGGACAAGCCTCGATATATTGATGCTTTGAATAAAATTGATACAAAAAATGATTACGATTATTTAGAATTATTTATAATAGAGCAGATAATTAATAGTATGGTTATATTTGATGAAAGATTAGAATTATAAAATTAATATAGAAAAAAATATAATAAAAAATATATATTAAATATTATACAAAATGCATAAAACTCACACAGCATTAATATGTGTGAGTTTTATGGTTAAATTATATATGTTAGAAAAATAATATATAATTATAAAGAAATAATTAAATTTGTATAAACATAGGAGGAATTAATTTTGCTAGAAGATTTAGATAAAAAAGAGCTTATACAACTGATTAAAAAACTAGAAAAACAAAATAAAGAACTAAAAGAAAAAATATATGGAAAAATAGAAGAAAAAGAATCAATTAAAGAAGTAAAAGTTATTTCAAATGAAGAGAAAGTAAAACTATTTATGGAGATATTTAAAGGAAGAACTGATATATATGCAAAAGATGGACAAGCAATAAAACAGGAAAATCAGGCTATTTGCCTGTATGTAAAAATGAATTTAGCACATATAAATGTGACAAACCTAGAATAAAATGCAATGAATGCCCTTACAGAGAATTAATGCCTTTAACAAATGATATAATATTAAAACATTTAAAAGGAGAAATAACAGTAGGAATATATCCATTACTACCAGGAGATTTATGCAATTTTTTAGCAATAGATTTTGATAAAAAAACTTACGAAAAAGATGTAATTGCATTTTGGAATACGTGCGATGAATTAAATATACCAATATATGTAGAAAAATCACGTTCAGGAAATGGGGCACATGCATGGATATTTTTTAAAGAAAGTATGCCAGTTAGAATTGCTAGAAAAATGGGAAATAAGATTAGCATTATATAAAACAATTTTATATAAAGTAGGACTTGTTCCACCACAAGGTTATATGGTTAAGTTTGAAATGAATAAAGACCTAAGAGAAGCATTAAAAGAGCAAATAAATGAAGATGATACATTGGAAGGTTATGACAAGATTCCTCTAATAATGAAATTAGAGAACACGACGCTAATATTAAAATTAAATGAATCAGAATTAATATTTACACAATTGAAAAAGTTATATAAAAAAGATAATAAATATGCTAAAGTATGGATAAAAGATGACATAAAGTCTATACTGAATATACTTACACAAAAAAATGACAAAGAAGCATTTATAAAAGGATATAAGCAATTAATAAGTATAATTCAATATCATACAAAAAATAGAGAAGATGAAGTTAGTGATGAAATATACAAGTATTTAGCAGAAGGGAAAATTGTTATTTTAGATTTATCAGTTGGACCTGCTAATTTAAGAGAAAACATTAGCAAACGAATTGCAAAAAAGATCTTTAATAAATCTATGCAAACATTTATTGAAGCCAAGACTCCACCTAATATAGTTATATATGTAGAAGAAGCACATAACTTAATTGGAAAAGAATTAAAATTAACAGAAATTTGGCCAAGAATAGCAAAAGAAGGTGCCAAATATAAAATAGCATTAGTATATTCAACACAAGAGGTTTCATCTATCCATCCTAATATATTAGCAAATACAGAGAACTGGTTTGTATCACACATAAATAATGAAAAAGAAGTCAGAGAACTTTCAAAATTCTACGATTTTGGTGACTTTAGTAAATCACTTTTAAGAGCTCAAGATGTGGGATTTACAAGAGTAAAAACTTTATCAAGTCCATTTGTCGTACCAGTGCAAATAGACAAATTTAATCCAAAAAAGGAATTAGGTGAAAGCAATGCCATATAAGAATGAAGTAGCAAATAAAACCTCACATTTTGATATAGTAAAAAATCCAGAGGTAGCTGAATTTATAAAAAGCTGTGATTATATAAAAGTTCCTTCAGAAGCTGAAGGAAAGAAAATGTGTGAGGATTTTAAGGCTATTGAAAATGTAAAGAGTGATAAATTGCCAGATAATATAATATCAATAGATGGAAGTTTTTATGAAGCATCAATTTCTGATGAATTGCCAAGTACTAAAATTGGATATGTAAAAATAGGAAATATGCTTATAAAAAGAAAAGAGTATAATAAATTAGGAAAAAATAGATTTGTGGATCCTTTTGAAGTATCGAAATTTCAAAATAATAATTTGTCTATGACTTTTACTTTTCCAAGTTCTAATATAGTTACAAAAGGAACTGATAGTTTAAAAGATAGTTTTAGGAAAGAATTAGACAAACAATTACTAAAAAAGAGAACAAAAGAAAATGACTATAAGACTAGTCTAAGAACCACACTATTTCATTTAGCAGCATTAAGACTAGATGGAAGAGGAACAGGAGATACTAATAAAATACGAATATATAGATGTCCTAATGAAGAATGTGAAGGTAGAAATATAGAATTATTAGATATAGAAGAACAACAATATTGCCCTCATTGCCATAAACCTATATATCCAAGTGATTGCTTAAGACTTTGGGAAGAAGTTTATGAATATCAATCGAATACTTCAGTTTTATCAAGATTTATGCTAATAATGGAACATATGATGCCCATTCATTATATTAGAGTTATGAAAGAAACTAATAAAGAATCATATGCAAATATATTATCTAAACTATCCTTTATTATAGATGGACCGTTAGCAATTTTTGGAACTGCTGCATGGTTACATGCATGTATTATGAAATATGTTTATAATATAAATAAAGAATTAAAAGACATGGGATTTGACGAAATATTATATTTAGGAGTTCAAAAAACAGGACAAATAGCAGAATATATAAAATTAATTGATAAATATTTAGATAAGAATAGAATATTTCTTATAGATGATGATTATAGATATAAATATATTTCTCCAAATAGAGACCCTGCTTCAAAAGGTTTGGGACGAGAAACATATTATGGACAAGATTTTATATATAAAAATGATTTAGGAAAAATATTATCGTTTGCAGTTATATTTCCATTTTATAATAAAGAAGGAGAATTTGAAAGACAAAAATTAGAAATCAGTAATTATACAAAAATAAACGAAGTCGTTAATTTATTAAATGAATTTAAATGTAACTTATATGAAAATTCAATTATACCAGTTGCATTGGCTCATAAGTATACAGCAATTAGTTTTGAACCAGGAGGAAGAGTGTTAGATTTATTGAGCAAGCATTATATCGAAAAATAAAATCCAAGATTAATCTCTTGGATTTTTCAAATTATTACTAAAAATCATTAATTCGTTACCTTTTTTACTAGCTCCAGCAGTATATGTTAAAGTAAATTTATCTTTATTATATTCCTTATATATATTAATAATAGTATCAGTATAATCATATGTAATAAGCCAGGGAATAGATATATTATCTTTTATAATATTCTTTAATTTTTTATGCTCATCTTCAGTAAAATTATTTTTATAAAGTTCTGGTCCTTTTTCTACATATGGTGAATCAAAGTATATAAATGAAGAATTTAGATTTAAATTTGGTAGCTCATGAACAATAAAATCAGTAACATCGAGATTATATAAATGAATATGAGCTTTATATAAATAAATTTTTCTAATTCTATTAATTAAGTCCTTTTTATTAAATCTACAATCAATTAAGTACTTACCATTTTGATTGATTCCACCAATAGGTCCACCTTTTATAATTCCAGAACGATTTGTTCTATTTAAGAAAAATGTTGCAAAACCTAAATCAAAAAGTTTACTTTTAGGATTATTATATATTTCTTTTTGCTTATACCATTCTTCTAAAGTAATATCGGTATCTATAATCTTTTGACAGAACTTTTTATTATGTACTAAAATACTATGCCAAAACGCATATATAGCTTTATCTACATCATTTATAATTATATTAGATACTAAATTGTTATATAATAAAGATAAGGCTAATCCAGATCCGACCCGCGAATGGCTCTATGTAGGTACAACCTACTAAATTATTATATTCAAGTATTTTTTTCATTTCATCATATAACTTAGATTTTCCACCTGGATATCTAAGTGGAGAGTTCATATTTTTTTCATTTTTTCACCTACATATATACTATAACATATTTTATTATAGTTGGCCATACATATTTAAAAATTTACAGGGAAATTTTTAAAATTATTTTATGTTAGATGATATCAATATATCCTTTAACAACGCAGCACTAGCCTTATCAGTAGATTACCGATTTGGCAAGGCAAAATAAAATATGTAAAAATATTTATTACAAAACAAGAAAATCAATATATGGAAAGCTAGTAACCTTTTACTGTAAATTGTTGACAGTAATTTTTCCTTAAAATAAAAAAATATAGAAAAAAACAGAAAGATAGCAAAAAAATAAAAAGTTCAAAAAATCCGAAATTAATTAAGATATTGAAAAAAACACCCAATTTTGTATGTGATATATTTGAAGAAAATATATACGAAAGAGGGTGTTTATCAAAAAAACTAAAATATTTAATTTTATAAATAAAGGATATCACATAGTAAACCGTTTGAATAGTCTTTCTAGAAAAATTGCTGTGTTTATCTTGAAAAAATATTAATAATTTATTGTTAAAAGAAGTATTTTGTGATATAAAGTAAATAATTGGGATAGAGGAGAGTATTTTTATGAATCCAATAATAAAATGGGCTGGTGGAAAAGAAAAAGAGTTACCATATATAAAAGAAAATTTACCAAACAAAATAGATAGATATATAGAGCCTTTTGTAGGAGGCGGAGCAGTTTATTTTGATTTAAATATTAAAAATTCAAGTATCAATGATAAGTCAGAAGAATTAATAAGTCTATATAAATGTATAAAAAATCAAGACAAAGAATTTTTTACAAATTTAAAGGCTATTCATAAGAATTGGGTATTATTAGAAGGTGTTGTTGAAAATAATGCAGATGAACTATTGCAAATATATACAGATTATTGCAAACAACTAAGTGATAATGAAAATATAAAGAACATTAAAAAACAATTTGATGGTAAAATATATGAATTTGTAATAACACATGATGAAGAATTTAATGGAATATTATCGTCAGAATTTAATATTGAAATAGATAACTTTATAAAAGAAATTGTGAAAAACCTAAGTTCTAAAATGAATAGAATGTATAAGATAGAACTTAAAAAGAAGAAAATGAATGAGAAAGATACTCTTGACAATATTGAATGTGCTTTCAAAAGTGCATTTTATATGCATTTTAGACATTTATATAACGAAGCTGAAAATCTAAATATTAGTGTATCATTTTATACAGCAATATTTTATTTTATAAGAGAGTTTTGCTATGCATCGATGTTTAGATATAATAAAAATGGTAAATTTAATGTACCTTATGGGGGCATAAGCTATAATAGAAAAGAATTTATAAAAAAAATTAATTATATAGACTCAGAGAAAATAAAAGAATATATGGCAAATACAACAATATATTGTAATGACTTTGAGGATTTTCTTAAACAAGTAAAACCTAAAAAAGGAGACTTTATTTTTTTAGATCCCCCATATGATACTGAATTTTCAACATATGCAAAAAATGAGTTTTCAAAGAATGATCAAATAAGATTATGCGAATATTTAAAAAATACAGAGGCAAATATAATGTTAATTATAAAAAATACAGAATTTATTTATAGCTTATATAATACAAAAGAATTCAACATAAGAACATTTGATAAAAAATATCTTGTTAGTTTTAAAAACAGAAATGATAAAGATGCAGAGCATTTATTGATAACAAATTATTAAAAAGATATTTTTTATTAAAGAATAAAATAATTGGCACTGATGAAAAAATAAAGAGTTATTTGCAACAGCTTATAACAAATTTGATGAGGGTAAAAGCCAAGTAAGGCAATACTTTAATGGAAAAGAATTAATAGTAGGAAAATAGTATTAGGACTTTGTTTGTGATGATGAAAATAAATTAGAACAATAAAAAAAAGAAATTCAAAACATAAAAGTTATATATTATACGAGGAGAGATAATATGAGTGAAAAAAGAGTTAAAGAAAGTGAAATTGTAAAACCAGCGCTAAAAATAATAAAAGATAAGCCAGGAATAAATACGTCTGAATTAATAAAAGAACTTCAAAAGGTAGTAGAGCTATATCCAGGCGATAAAGAAATATTAGCAGGAAGAAATGATACTAAATTTTCTCAGATAGTCAGAAATTTAATTTCTCATAAAGAAAGAAACAAATTTGGTAAATGCGTAAATTATAGGCAGGAAGGAAGAAATAGTGGCTTTTATATCAATGAAAACGGAGAAAATGAAATACAAGGATATAATCGAAAAGAAGTAGTAGAAGAACATGAAGATAATAAGTTACAAAGAGAAATAAGAGAATGTAATGTATATGACAAAGAAGAGCTAAAAAGAGCAAATACAAGAAATCCAGAAAAAACTTCTAGAAGTAATAATGCTAGATATAAAACAGATGCTAGAATTTCAAAGACAGTTTTAAAAGAAAATAATTATATATGTGAAATTGAAAAGTTAACAGGGAATAAACACAAAACATTTGATACTAATAAAGGAATACAATATATGGAAGGACATCATTTGATTCCAATGAAAGCTCAAAAAAATTTTGAAAATAACATAGATAGAAGTGATAACATTTGTTGCTTATGCCCTAATTGTCATAGAGCTATCCATTATGGAACTATTGAAGAGAAAAAGAGTAGATTAATATTATTATATAATCAGAAAATTGAAAAGTTAAAAACAAGTAATATTTATATAGATATTGAAGAATTGATAAATAAGTATTATTTGTAGAATTGAGGGATTTTTATGGAAAAAAATGAAGTATTAAGAAAAGAATTTTATAATTTTTTTGAAAATGGATATGACTTTGAAATTTTTTTAAAAGAATTTCTTAAAGATTTAGGGTTTAAAGATATAAAGGTAACTCAAAAATCTAAAGATGGTGGAATTGATTTGATTTGTTATAAAGATATAATTGAAGGAATTAATACTGTAGAAAGTGAAAAATTTATTGTTCAGGCAAAGAAATACGATAAAAATATAGCACCCGAAAAAGTAAGAGCATTAAATGATGCTAGAAATATAGGAATTAGAAAGCTATTCATAACAACTAGTGATTTTTCAAAACAAGCTAAACAAGAAGCTAAAGAAATGCCAGATATGTCATTAATAAATGGAATAGACATCATTAACTTTTATATTCAAAACAAATCAGATAAAATATTTGACTGGGAGCCAAAGCTATCAAAAGAAAAATTATATGAATTAGTAATGAAAAATAGAAAAGATGATGAAAATAATGATGCACATTCAGAAATAGAGAAAGAAAAAATATTGAGGGTAATAACAAAGAATGACGTAAGAGCAAGAATATTAAGAATACCTAATGAAATTTTTGAAAAAATTTCTGAGGAAAATTCGTATAATGTTATTATAGATGGTTGTGAAAAACAACTTAATATGATTAAAGAAATAAAATCTTTTGCAGGAATAACTGAATTTTACAGAAAGCATAATTATATAGATAATGAACAAGCAAATAGAAATAGTTATTGGAGTATAGATGTAAAAAATAAGAAAATATATGTAGAATTAGGAGATTAGAGAAAACGAAAAAAGCAAAATATTGAAATGAAAGGATTAATGTAGAATTTTTTAAATTTTAAGCTTAATATGATGACATATATAAGTAAATCGATAGAAAAGATAGCTGAACAACCTAGTAGAAGTAGCATTTTTTAGAGCCTGCATTAATTTAAGTATAGTAGAGTGTAAAGATTGTAACAAGAGAATATTCTACAAAAGAAATTGCAGTATTAATTTAAGTATAATAGAAAGTAAAGTATAATAAAATGAATCAAATATAAAGGAGAAAAACAAAAATGAAAAATATATTTATACAATATCCAAAATGTTCAACATGTAAAAAAGCAAAAAAATGGCTAGATGAAAATAGCATTAAATTTGAAGAAAGAAATATTGTTACAGAAACGCCAACAGTAGAAGAACTAACTGAGTGGATACAAAAGAGTAAGCAAGATATAAAAAAATGGTTTAATACGAGTGGACTAAAATATAAAGAATTAAACTTAAAGGATAAATTACTAAACATGACTGATAAAGAAAAGATAGAATTATTAGCAAGTGATGGAATGTTAATAAAAAGACCAATATTAATAACAGAAAAAGGAATATTTATCGGTTTTAAAGAAGAAAATTGGAATAATTATAAATAACTAATTTTAAACATTGAATGGAAATTATAACATTTTTTCCATTCAATATTTATTTGCAATATATAAAAAATATAAACTTTTAATGATGTTTAGAATGATAATTAACATTAAGCGTTAATGGAGAAAATATGTAAGAAGTATAGCAAATGAATAGGAATTTGATAATTTATTAAATTTACCAAAGAATTAAATTGTAAAAAAGTTTATAAAAACTACAAATTTCGACAAATTTTGTAGTTTTTATACTATATAATAATGAAAAATGTAGAAAGGAGTAGAAAATGAGACTAAAACTAATATTCCAATTAGAAAACAATAAACTAGACATACAATACAGAAAATCAATAATAAGCTGGATAAAGCACGCTCTGCAATCATATGACGAAAATTTATTTCAAGAGATATACAACAATAACAACAAAAAAACATTCACATTTGCACCTATCTTATCAAATCCAAAATTTGATAAAGAAGAAATAACTATGCAAGACAATCAATTTTCAATTGTATTTTCTGCATACAATTATATTTATGGTTTGCATTTATATAATTCATTTGTAAAACAAAAATTTCAAAAATTCTCACTAAATAAAAATTCCATGAAGTTAACATCAATAATAATGCTAAAAGAAAGAGAAATAAATGAAGATAAAATAATAATAAAAATGTCAAGCCCCATCATATGTAGAAATCATGACAAAACAACATTAAAAGATATGTACTATGCATATGACAAAGAAGAATTTCAGAAGTATATAAGGATTAACATAGAAGAACAACTAACCGAAGAAAACTTAAATATACAATTATTAAATAATTTTGAAATAACACCAATTAATGCAAAAAAAATAATAATACCTGTTTATGAAAAAATGATTGAATGTTCATTAGGAATATTTGAATTATATGGAAATACAGAACTATTAAAATATTTATATAAAGCGGGTATAGGAAGCAAAAAAGCAATGGGATTTGGCTTATTCGAAATAATACAATAGGAGGTGAAAAAATTTGAAAATAAAAATTTACTTACAAGATTGGTTCTACAATGCAGGTCTAATTGGATTTTATAGAATATTTAAAGATAAAAGTAAGCTAATAATAAAGGATAACTATATAGAACTAGAAAGTAATAGCTTATCAAACTTTGCAGACGACTATTTTGAATATTTCTTTAACCAATATAATGTTGCAGAAAAAACACAGCAAAGAATAGAAAATAATTTAAAAATAATAAAACAAAACTTAGAAAAAGAGCCAATAACTAAAGAAGAAAAGAATAAAATAAATGAAATAATAAAAACTCAAAAAAAGTATTTTAAAGACACAATAAAAGTTCAACTAAATAAAATTAAGAAATTTGACGAAGAAACTTACGAAGATATATTACAAGCGATGAATTCTATAGATGAAATAAGAGAAAAAGAAGATACTTATAAACTTGAACAAATACAAGATATTATAAAAATAAATTTAGAAAAACAAAGCATAAATCAAAAGTTAACAATGAATTTATTTAAAAGTATATTGAGTAACTCTTATTATGGTCAGCCATCATTTCTAAATGTAGTAAAATCCGCACTTAGTTATGAAGAGCAAAAACAAATAATGTATAAAGATTATATAAGTAACATTATAGAAACAGGCTTTTTAAAAGAAATAATAGAAGATAAATATACAGTAGAACAAATAGAAAATATACTAAAAGAAAAAGAACAAAACTTGTTAACAAAAGAAATAATAAAAATATATAACAATATACAAAAACAAATAGAAAAAAATAAATCAGTAGAAGAAATAAAAGAATACATAGAAAATAAAGCACTTTCAAATTGTTCAATGTGTGAAAATGATAAAATTATAATTACTCAATATTCAGAAAGTAACTTTATTCCATTAGCGGTAAGTAGCGATAATATGCCAAATTTTTTCTGGAACCAAAATGCAAAACTACCTATTTGTGATATGTGTAAATTGATACTATTTTGTATACCAGCAGGAATAACTTCTATTATAAAAACAGTAAAAGAAAATGGAGCATATAAAGAAAAAACAATATATAGCTTTGTAAATTATGATACAAATATACAAAACTTATTAGAAACAAATAATTATTTTAAAAAAATATCAAAAAAGGATATGGCAAATTATAATCCATATTCAGAAATGATAGTAAATATAGTAGGGCAAAGCCAGAAAATAAGTAATTGGCAACTACAAAATATATTTGTTGTAGAATTTGAAGCAGAATATTTATCTTATAGCAGAATGGAATACTTTAATATAACAAGGCCAGTAGCAACATTTTTTACTAAGTATGCTGAAGAAAGTCTAAACAAAATATATGACTATAAATATCGTATACAAATAGTAGACCATATATTAAAAAATAAAGATACATTAATAGATATAAATAATAAAATTAGAGATAACTTTAAACAAAAAATACAAAATAATGTAGATTCTTATTATGCAACAAAAACAAGAATGAATTTAAATATGTTAAAGAAAGGAGAAAATGACATGGAAGAAGAAATAAAAGCAAATAATAAAAAATTATCAGCATTATATAATATAGGAATATCAACTAGAGAAGAATTTATAAATAAAAAAATAGAAAATAAATTAGATGGTTATATATATAGAATGCTAAATTGTATAAAACAAGGAGATAGAAATGAATTTATGGATATTGTTATAAGACTACACATTTCAATAGAAAAAAGTGTATCACCAATATTCATAGAAAGTATGAAAGAAGAAGGACTAGCATTTGAAGATATAGGACATAGCTATTTATCAGGATTAGCATCAGAAAGATATAAAAAAGAAGAGGAGGAAAATAAACATGAATAAAAAAGGATTATCAATAACAATGATATTTAAAGCACAAAGCTTAAACTATGGAGAAGGAATAGGGAATATATCAGAACTTAAAAAATTATCAAGAGGAGATGGAAGTGTATACACATTTGCATCAAGACAAGCACTAAGATATGACATAGCAAGGCTTGGAAATAAACTATATAATTGGAATTTAGAAGTAGTAGATAAATCAAAAGGAACAGTACAATTTAAAGAAAACCTAAGCATAGAAGATTCACAAGAGATGGACCTTTTTGGATATATGAAAACCTCAAAAAAGACAGACGAAGAATTAGGAGGCTCTAATATAAGAAGTGCAGCAGTTAGGTTAAGCAATGCAATTTCATTAGAAAACTATAAAGCAGATATGGACTTTTTAAATAACAAAGGTTTAGCAGATAGAATAGGTGAATTTCCAAATTTAGCAAATATAGAGCAACATTTTAGTTATTATACATATACAGTAACAATTGATTTAGAAAAAATAGGAATAGATGGAAAAGTAGAAATTTCTAATGAAGAAAAAGCAAATAGGGTAATCCAATTATTAGAAATACTAAAAATATTAAATCGTGAAATAAGAGGAAGAGAAGAAAACCTAAGTCCATTATTTATAATAGGCGGAATGTATTCTATTAATTCACCATTCTTTTTAGGAAGAGTAAATATAACAGGAAAAAATGGTGAATTTACTATAAATACAAAACTAATAGAAGACACAATGAGCTTAAAATTAGGAGAGCAAGAAATAAAAGAAGATACAAGCTTAGGAATAGTAAATGGAGAATTTGAAAACGAAGAAGAAATAAAAGAATTATTCACAGGAAAAGTACAAAATGTGCAAAACTTCTTTGAAAGCTTAGAAAACCAAGTAAAAGAATATTACAAATAATTCCTAAAGAAAGGAATAAAAAAATGAAAATATTAAAATTAAAACTATATCAAGAAACAGCATGTTATAAAAAGCCATTTGCATTTAAAGTAGCAGAAACATATCCACTACCACCATATTCTACTGTTATAGGAATGTTACACAAAGCATTACAAGCAAAAAATGGAGAATACTTTGATATGAATGTATCTATACAAGGAGAATATGATAGTATATTTTCAAATTATCAAAGTTTAAGAATGTATAAATCAAATGGCCAAGTAACAGCAATGCCAAGAAATGTACATCAATTATTAGATATAAACTTAATAATACATGTACAAGCAGAAGAAAATATAATTGAAAAATTATATGAAAATTTATCTCAAGGAAAAGAAACAATAACATTAGGAAGAAATGAAGACTTAGTAAGAATAGATGATATAAAAATAATATCAGAGCCAAAAGAAGTGTGCAGAGTTACAGCAAATCATAGTGCATATGTACCAAACAAAGAAGTACCAGGTATAAAATATAGGTTAAACACTGTATATAAAATAGAAAATGACTTAAGAAAATGGGAAAAAGTAAATGTAACATATATAGAAAAAAATAACAATGTACAATTCAGAAGCGTGGTGCAAGATGAAGAAGGAGACTTTATTTATTTTTATAAATAGAACATTAAAGAGGTTTGCAAAATTAAAAATGCAAACCTCTTTATATATAAGGAGGATAAAATATGTTATATGCAAAATCAAAACCAGAAGAAACAATAAAAGAACATACAAATGAATTATTAGAAAGATTAAAAATTCTAAAAGAAAATTATGGAGAAGAAATATTAAATAATAAAAATATAGAAAAAGAAAAATTTTGGAAAATGCTAGAATTAGAATGTATGTACCATGATATAGGAAAAGCATATACTCCATTTCAAAATATGATATTACAAAAGTTAGGAGAACCTACTATAAAAACTAATTTTAACAATGAAATAAAACATGAACAATTATCAGCATTATTTATACCTTTAGAAGAAATTATGAAATTATCAGAAAAAGAAGAAAAAATGCTAACACAAGTAATTTCATTTCATCATGAGAGAGGATATGTTTCTTTAAGTAAAAACTTAATAGAAAAAATAATAGAAGAAGATATAAAACCTAGGATAAATGAAATAGAAGAAGAACTACAAATATCTTTAAATAAAAAACCAGACAGTTACTATATTGGATATTTAGAAGGAAGACAAAGAATAACGCAAAAAGATGCAGACTATATAGAATATTGTATGCAAAAAGGACTATTACATAGACTAGACCATAGTGCTTCTGCACATGTAAATATAGAAGATATTACAGATGAAAAAGTAAATGAAAATGTAGAACAAATAATGGAAGAAAAAGGCTTCAAAAAAAATGAATTACAAAAGTATTGCAGAGAAAATCAATCAGAAAATTTAATTATAATAGGTTCAACAGGAATGGGAAAAACAGAAGGAGGACTATTATGGTCTAATGGAAATAAAACATTTTTTACATTACCAATTCGTATTAGTATAAATGCTATTTACGATAGAATAGTAGAAGAATATAAATATAAGAATACAGGGCTTTTGCATTCCTCTGCATTAGACTATTTAGAAAGTAAAGAGACTGAAAGTTATGAGAGCAATTATTTTCAAAACGAAGAAGCAAAAAATTTATCTAAAAAAATTACAACATGTACAATAGACCAAATTTTTCCATTTGTTTTTAAATATAAAGGTTATGAAAAAGTATATGCAACTCTTGCATACTCAAAAGTTATTATAGACGAAATACAAGCATATTCACCAGAAATAGTAGCGGTAATATTAAAAGGTCTAGAAATGATAAATAAAATAGGTGGTAAATTTTTAGTAATGACGGCTACATTACCTAAAATTTATAAAGAAAAATTAATAGAAATGGGAGTACCTTTTGAAAGTAAACAATTTTTAAGTGAGGCAAAAAGGCATAAAATAAAATTAGAAAATAAAGAAATTACAGACGACATAGAAAATATAGTACAAAAATCAAAAAATAGTAAAGTATTAATTATTGTAAATACAGTAGATAAAGCAATTGAGTTATATAATAAAATAAAGCAGCAGACAGATAATGTATATACATTACATTCTAGATTTATAGCAATAGATAGAGAAGCAAAAGAAAGAGATATAAAAGAGTTTGCAAAGGGAAGCAATAGTGGGATATGGATAACTACACAAATAGTAGAAGCTTCAATAGATATTGATTTTGACTACTTGTATACAGAAATGAGTACATTAGATAGTTTATTCCAAAGATTAGGAAGATGTTATAGAAAAAGAGAATGGCAAAAAGAAGAATGTAATGTACATATTTATACACAAGAAGTAACAGGAGTAGGTTATATATATGATAAAGAAATTTACGAAAAGAGTATAGAATTATTAGAAGACTACAATGAACAAATACTATCAGAAGAAGACAAAGTAAAGATGGTAGATATATTATATTCAAAAGAAAACTTAGAGGGGACAAAATTTATAGAAGCATTTAAAGAAGGAATGGAAATATTAAATAATATAATGGACTATGAAACAAGCAAAAAAGATGCACAAAAAATATTAAGAAATATAGAAAATGTAAAAGTTATTCCTAAAAGTATATATGATGATAATAAAGAATTATTTGATGAATATAGCTTAGCGCAAGCGTACCAAGAAAAAAGAAAATTAAGAAAGAAAATAGAAAAATTATCTACTAGTATATCTTCTAATCAAGCAAGACTATTACAGGGTAGAATGTTTAGTATAGGTTTAGAAGATATAAAAGGTATTGATACTAAATATTCAAATGAAGTGGGCTTAGTATTAAAACAGAGTTTAGAAGATGACGTTGAATCAAGAAGTTTGTAGGAGGTAAATAAATTTGAATATAACAGGAGTTATGATATATTACTATTTCATATGCCAAAGAAAGCTATGGTATTTTGCAAACGAAATAAATATGGAGCAAAATAGTGAGCTAGTATCAATAGGAAAAACTATAGATGAAACAAGCTATAAAAGGGAGAAAAAATCAATATTAATAGATAATACAATAAATATAGATTTTATAAAAGATGGAGCTGTACTACATGAAGTGAAAAAGACAAAAGCAATAGAAGAAGCGGGAATTTGGCAATTAAAATATTATATGTACTATTTAAAACAAAAAGGAGTAGAAACATTAGAAGCAAAAATAGACTATCCATTATTAAGGCAGACAAAAGAAATAGTATTAGAAAAAGAAGATGTAGAAATAATTGAGAATGTAATAAAAAATATACAGGAAATAGTAACAAAAGAAAATCCACCAGAAGTGATTAATGAAAAGATTTGTAAAAAATGTTCATACTATGACTTGTGCTATGTATAGGAGGCGAGAAAATGAAACAATCTTATTATTTATATAAAAGTGGAAGAATACAAAGGAAGGATAATTCTTTAGAAATTGTATATAAAGATAATACTAAAAAATCTATACCAATAGAGAGGGTAGATGACATCTATGTTATGACAGAATTTGATTTTAATACAAGTTTATTAAACTTTTTAGGAAAATATGGCGTTTCAGTTCACTTTTTCAACTATTATGGTTTTTATACAGGTACATATTATCCAAAAGAGCAGCTAGTATCAGGGAAGTTGTTAGTTAAGCAAGTGGAAAGTTATACAAATAAAAAGAAGAGGTTAGAGGTAGCAAAAGCATTTATAGAAGCAGCAGCCTACAATATTTATAGAAACTTAGTATACTATAAAAATAGAGGAAAAGATTTAAGCTTGTATATGCAAGAAATAGAATATTTAAGAAAGCAAATACCTCAATGTAAAGATGTACAAGAGTTAATGGGAATAGAAGGAAATATTAGAAAAAGTTATTATGCATCTTGGAATACAATAATAAACCAAGATATAGAGTTTGAAAAAAGGGTAAAAAATCCACCAGATAATGCAATAAATTCACTTATATCATATGTTAATACAATTATATATACTAGAGTATTAAGTGAAATATATAAAACCCAATTAAATCCAACAATTAGCTATTTACATGAACCATCAGAAAGAAGATTTTCACTTTGCTTAGATGTATCAGAAATATTTAAACCAATTTTAGCAGATAGGTTAATATTTTCAATGTTAAACAAAAAGCAAATAACAGAAAAAGACTTTGAAAAAGGTTTAAATTTTTTATACATTAAAGAAAACGCAAGGAAAGAAATAACAAAAGAAATAGATAAAAGGCTTCAAACTACAATAAAGCATAAAAAGTTAGGAAGAGAAGTAACATATGAATATTTAATGAGGTTAGAGCTATACAAATTAATAAAATATTTTACAGAAGATATACCATATGAAGGGTTTAAAATATGGTGGTAATATGTATGTAATTTTAGTATATGATATTAATTTAGAAGAAAAAGAAGGGCAAAAGGTATTAAGAAAAGTATTCAAAACATGTAAAAAATATTTAGTACACATTCAAAATTCCGTATTTGAAGGGGAATTATTAGAATCACAAGCGATAAAGTTAAAAGCAGAATTGGATGAGTATATAAGAGAAGAAAAAGATAGCGTAATTTTATTTAAAAGTAGAAGCCAAAAGTGGCTAGAAAAGGAATTTTTAGGAAAAGTAGAAGAAGATAAGACATCTAACTTTCTATAAAATATCTGTCGATGTGTATTAGTGTAAAAATTATAGGGGTACGACAGAAGAAAAAAGTGTTGAAATAGAAGGATTTTATTAAAAATGTTGAATTTTTATAGTTGTTATGGTAGCATATATGAGTAGATAGACAGAAAGCAAGCTTAAAAAGCTTGATATAAGTAGGGATATTTAGAACCTGTATTAATTTAAATATAGTAGAATGTAAAGATAGAATTGCCAGAATTGAGTATAAATTTAGTGTGTATTAATTTAAATATAGTAGAATGTAAAGAAAACTTGTATCATATTCTTTCTTAGTTCTAATGCAGTATTAATTTAAATATAGTAGAATGTAAAGACTTTAAATATTCCAAGACTTGCCAAAGGTGGAGTGTATTAATTTAAATATAGTAGAATGTAAAGAATTCTTTTAGCTTTTCAAAATGCCAATAATCTGAGTGTATTAATTTAAATATAGTAGAATGTAAAGATTGAATCTCCACTAAAAGAACTAATTACAATAAGTATTAATTTAAATATAGTAGAATGTAAAGACTTTTGTTGAATTGTGCATCATAGTTATCATTCCTGTATTAATTTAAATATAGTAGAATGTAAAGAGTAGTAGAAAATATATGCGATTATACAAGTTTTGGTATTAATTTAAATATAGTAGAATGTAAAGACCCACAAGCACCACAATATTGTAAATACTATTGCGTATTAATTTAAATATAGTAGAATGTAAAGGAGGACTAGCTTATGAAACAATTAGAAGAAATGAAAGTATTAATTTAAATATAGTAGAATGTAAAGTTTGAAAAAGAAATAGAGATTAGAGAAGAAATACAAGTATTAATTTAAATATAGTAGAATGTAAAGTTATGCACCATTTATTTTTTTGTTTTATATACATTTCGTATTAATTTAAATATAGTAGAATGTAAAGATATGACTAATATTGAAAGATGTAAAGAATTAATAAAAGTATTAATTTAAATATAGTAGAATGTAAAGAATATAGTATTAGTATTTAATTTAATATCATACATTTGTATTAATTTAAATATAGTAGAATGTAAAGTGGTTAAATGAAGATGTAAAATCATTAAATGTTGCGTATTAATTTAAATATAGTAGAATGTAAAGGACTATGGCTGTATATATATTGCAGCTAAGAATGGAAGTATTAATTTAAATATAGTAGAATGTAAAGGTTGTTAATAAATAGTTTCTAAGTTCTTCCTTGAGTATTAATTTAAATATAGTAGAATGTAAAGTTTTTTGTTTTAAGTTCAGAATTAAATAGCCTTCCTGTATTAATTTAAATATAGTAGAATGTAAAGAATAGTGTTGAATATAGTATGAAGTGGTTAGCAAGTATTAATTTAAATATAGTAGAATGTAAAGGGTTGCTGTTGTTATTGTAAACGGCGACGAAGGTACGTATTAATTTAAATATAGTAGAATGTAAAGGTAGTACCATGTATTTGCGCTATTACAAATGATGAAGTATTAATTTAAATATAGTAGAATGTAAAGAGAAAAAGGAACAGAATATACTATAAATGGACTAATGTATTAATTTAAATATAGTAGAATGTAAAGTTGGCAATAGATGAAAATAATATGCTGATAGAAGGAGTATTAATTTAAATATAGTAGAATGTAAAGTACCTTCTCCAATTGTCGTTGCTTCTATAAATGTTCCGTATTAATTTAAATATAGTAGAATGTAAAGAATATAAGTTTTCATTGGGACGATAGCATATTAGTAGGTATTAATTTAAATATAGTAGAATGTAAAGGTAAATTCAAACTTGGATATGTTCCTCTTCCTAGAGTATTAATTTAAATATAGTAGAATGTAAAGAGTGGAGCTACAACGTCATTAAAATTATGCAAAACGGTATTAATTTAAATATAGTAGAATGTAAAGATTGTAGAAGGACAGTTTATCGTAACAACAGATGAGTATTAATTTAAATATAGTAGAATGTAAAGAATGATAAACCACATTGGCTTTCACATTCTCTTAACAAGTATTAATTTAAATATAGTAGAATGTAAAGCCTAAAGCAAATTTATCAAATGACGATGCTTTAAGAGTATTAATTTAAATATAGTAGAATGTAAAGTATTTATGTGTTTTTGAACATTCAACTAATAGTTTATGTATTAATTTAAATATAGTAGAATGTAAAGTTTTATTATATTCTTCTTCTGTCATCATTTTTTCTGTATTAATTTAAATATAGTAGAATGTAAAGAATTTATCAGATGTAAAAGGTTTAAATTTCAATATTAAGTATTAATTTAAATATAGTAGAATATCAAAAGTTCATTGAATTTCCGATAAAAGGGGAATATTTATGTATAATTAATGTACCAAAAAATTTGTTGTTTTAATTTTTTGGTACATTAAAAATTAATTAATATTTATCTTTATTATATAATACTTAATATCAAAATAGCTAACCTCCTCAGGAAGCATATCTTTAATTTCACGCAATTTGCCAGAGCTACAATTATTAATAGCATTGTAAATTTTGTTTTCAAAATTGGTATTAATTTCTTTTTCTAAATTAATATCCATACCATTTTCATAACAGTCTAATAAATGCTGTTCTACAGTTCTTTCAGTAAGCCCTCTAATTTCAGCAATTTCTTTAATATTTTTTTCATCTTTGGTATAAAGCTCATAACTAACTAATTTAGTATCAACTTTAGTGGGAGTAATACTTTTTGTCTTATTTTTTTCTGAAATATCAAGTTTCATAATGTTATGCTCTTGAACATAATTTTTAATGGTATCAATAAAAATATCACCATATTTTTCTAATTTTAACGCACCTACTCCACTTATTTTAAGCATGCTATCCACATCTGTTGGGTAATATGTGGACATCTGCTTTAAGGAAACGTCTGCAAATATAATAAAAGGTGGAACTTTATTTTCTTTGGAAACTTCCATTCTAAGTTCTCGCAATATTTCAAATAGCTTACTATCAAAAGGTAAACTTTCAAAGTCATCTTTACTATTCTTTTCAGGTTTTAAAATTCTTTCAATTTTCTTCTTAATAACAACTTGTGTATCAGAAAATAAAACATCATTTGCCTTAACATCTAAAGTTAAAATAGGGTATTTATCGCCAATACTCTTAATGTAACCTTCTGCAACTAAAAATGAAATTAAGTCTCTAATAGTATCCTTGCTATATTCACTCATAATTCCATAAGTAGAAAGTGAATCAAAACCAAAAGATTTAACCTTTGCAGATTTAGAGCCTTTAAGTACGTCAGTCACTAATCCAGCGCCAAAACGTTCATTCATTCTTTTAATGCAAGAAAGAATTTTTTTGCTATCAGTAGTAATATCAGTTATTTCTATTTCAGAATCACAATTAGAGCAAAACTTACAGTTATTGAAATTAGGTGTTTCGCCAAAGTATTCTAAAATATAACTTCTAAGGCATTTACTAGTATTACAGTAATCTACAATATCATTTAGCTTTTGATATTCATTAGTATGATTACCTTCAGACGAATGCTCAATTAAAAATTTATTTGTAACAATATCTGCTCTACTAAAAAGTAATACACACTCAGCCTTATCTCCATCACGCCCGCTACGACCAGCTTCTTGGTAATAACTTTCTAAGTCAGAAGGCATATTATAGTGAATAACATATCTTACATTAGACTTATCAATACCCATTCCAAAAGCATTTGTAGCAACCATAATTTCTGTTCTATCATATACAAAGTCATCTTGAGAAAAGTTTCTATTTTTCTCACTCATTCCTGCATGATACTTAGAAACTTTATAGCCATAAGCCGAGAGCCTTTCATAAACTTCATCTACAGTTTTTCTAGTAGAACAATAAATAATTCCTGACATATTTTTATGTTCTTCTAAGAAATTAAGTAAAAATTCTTTTTTAATCTCAGGCGTTTGAACACTAAAATAAAGATTTTCTCTATCAAAACCAGTGGTCAAAACAAAAGGAGTTTTCAAATCTAATAACTTAATAATATCATCTTTAACAACTTGTGTAGCAGTAGCAGTAAAAGAAACCACAACAGGTCTTTTACTTAAACCATTAATAACTTTCGAAATTTCACAATAACTAGGTCTAAAATCATGCCCCCATTGGGAAACACAGTGAGCCTCATCAATTGCAACCATGGAAATATTTAAAAAATTAAACATACCAATAAAAGTATCCGAAAAAAATCTTTCAGGTGCAACATAAATAATTTTATACATTCCATGATAAATATTCTGAATAGTTTGCAAATATTCATTTTCAGTTAAAGAACTATTAATATATGTAGCAGGAATACCAATTTGATTTAAGCTATCAACCTGATCTTTCATAAGTGAAATAAGTGGAGAAATAACAATAGTAACTCCATCAAAAATCATAGCAGGAATTTGATAACAAATAGACTTACCAGCACCAGTAGGCATAATGCCCAAACAATCTTCTCTTTCTAAAATATGGTTAATGATTTCTGCTTGTCCAACTCTAAATTTATCATAACCAAAATATTTCTTTAAAACCTCATTAGCAGTCAATAAAAAAACCTCTTTTCTTATTTAAGTTCTAGGAAAGTGCACTTTATCATTAACATTGTAGAGTATTTAATGCACTTGACGTAGATTTCTTAGCTGTTTGAATGTAAGTTAAGTTAGCTGTTCGAACGAAGTGAGTTACAGATAACTTATCCGTACGCATTAAAATGCTACGGCTAAGAAATCTTAGCGAAGAATGAGCTTAGAAAATCTAAGTTTCGTTCTTATATTTAATAATTATACTACGGAAAATGTAAAGATGCAAAACTTTTTGATTAAATTATGTACACTAATTTATCACATTATTTTATATTTGTAAAGAGGAAAAAAAGAAAAAATAATTTTGTCAATAGGGACGGAGTTTTTTGACAATTTTATTGTCAATAGTGACAGACATTCTAAAAAATATATAAGAGCTTTAGAAATTTAAAAGACATGTTTGAAAAATAAAAATATAAAAACCTATATAATGATTTAGAATAAAAGCAATGCATAAAATAAAAATATGCACAAGTAAAAATAATTCTCAAAAAACTTGACAGATAAAAATTAATGTAATATAATAACAATATAATAAAGAAAAGGAAGTTACTAAACTGCAATTTAATAACTTCCACAATATAAATACTAAAAGCATTTATATGATATATACAACTATTATAACACACAAGTAAAAAAAATGCAAAAGTATTTATATCTTTCTTTATTAAATAAATAAAGAAGGAGGCTATAGAGTATGGAAGACTACTATGTAAATAAAAATACTCAAAAAACAGGTGAACATGAAGTTCATACAGGAAGTTGCTATCGTTTGCCAAATACTATGGATAGAATCTATTTAGGCAATTTAGAATCTTCTAAAGAAGCACTTAAAAAGGCACAAGAATACTACTATGATATTGATGGATGCTATTACTGTTGTCCAGAAATACATAATAAGTAAGTGAAAAAGTAGTAAAAAGAGGTGAGCTAAAACCTCATCTCTTTACTTAAAAATGGGGGGAAAACTTTTGGAAAAGTTATGGAGTATTGCAAATATTTCTCTTGGAGCAATAATAAGTAGAAAAAAAGCAAAAACAGAAATTGAAATAAAAGCTAAATACAAATTATTTTCTATGAAATCATATGAAGAAGACTTAAGCAAGGAAGAATATGAAGACTTTGAAAGTAATGATATACTAAATGATAAATTAGTAAAAGAAGGAGACCTAATATTCAGGTTATTATATCCTTTAAAAGTAGTATATGTTACAAAAGAATTAGAAGGGCTATTAGTGCCTTCGCAATACTGCATTATACGAGTAACAAATAAAAATTATGATGCAAAATTCTTGAAATGGTATTTAGAAAGTACAGAGGTAGACAAGCAAGTAACTCCATTTTTAATGAATACAGTAATGCCGCTAATTACTGTAAAATCAATAAAAGAATTAGAAATTCCAAAAGTAGAACTAGAAAAACAAAGGTTAGTAGGAAAAATAATAATGAACTGGTACAAAGAAAAAAGATTGGTAAAACAATTGTTAATAGAAAAAGAAAAGTATTATAATGAAAATATAAAAAAATTATTAGGGGGAAAATAGTAATGGAAGGAAAAGAACTACAAGATAAAATAAATGGAACATTATGGGCAGCATGTGATACTTTAAGAGGCTCTGTACCAGCAGAAAATTATAAGGACTATATACTAACAATGTTATTTGTTAAATTTGTTAGTGATACATATAAAGAAAAAAAAGAAGAACTTACCAAAAAGTATAATGGGGATGAAAAAAGAGTAAAAAGAGCATTAGAATGGGAAAAGTTCAAGTTAGAAGATACCTGTACATTTGATTATCTATATGAAAATAGAAATAAAGATGATATAGGTGACATTATAAATAAAGCATTAGAAAAAATAACACAATTAAATGGTACAAAATTAGCAAATCTATTTTCTATTGTAGACTATAATAACGAGAATGTGCTAGGGCAAAAAAAGGAAAAAAACGCAATATTAAAAACATTATTAGAAGACTTTAATAACCCAATATTAGACTTACGACCAAGTAAAATAGGAAATCAAGATGTTATAGGAAATTCATATGAATATTTAATAGCTAGATTTGCAGGGGATGCAGGAAAAAAAGGAGGGGAATTCTATACTCCACCAGAAGTTTCTACACTTTTAGCAAAATTAGTAAAGCCACAGAAAAATGAAAGAATATATGACCCAACATGTGGTTCTGGCTCACTACTATTAAAAGCATATAAAGAAGCAAACACAAATACAGTAAGCATATATGGGCAAGAAATGAATGGCTCAACATATTCACTTTGCAGAATGAATATGTTTTTACATGATGTAAATGATGCACACATAGAATGGGGAGATACAATTTCAAACCCAAAACATAAAGAAAATGATGCACTAATGAAATTTGATGTAATAGTATCAAATCCACCATTTTCACTAGATAAATGGGCAAAAGGATTTGAAGCAGGAAATAATAATACAGTAGTAGACGGAAAAAAACAAAATGAATTCAAATTTGAAGCATCAATGGATGAGCATAACAGGTTTGAATATGGAGTACCTCCAAAATCAACAGGAGATTATGCATTTATTTTGCATATGCTAAAATCTCTTACAGCTGAAGGAAGAATGGCAGTAGTATTACCACACGGAGTATTATTTAGAGGAGGAGCAGAAGGAAAAATAAGGCAAAAAATATTAGAGGAAAATTTAATAGATGCAGTAATAGGCTTACCAGAAAATTTATTCTATGGAGTAACAATACCAGCAGCAATAGTCGTATTTAAGAAGAAAAGAAAAAGAAAAGATGTACTATTTATAGAAGCAAGCAGAGAATATGAAAAAGACAAAAATCAAAATAAATTAGCGAGTGAAAATATAGAAAAAATAGCTAAAATATATGAGAACTATGAAGAAGTAGAAAAGTATTCACATATAGCAACATTTGAAGAAATAAAAGAGAATGAATTCAACTTAAATATAAAAAGATATGTAGACACATTTGAGGAAGAAGAGGAAATTAACATAGAAGAAACAAAAAGTAATATACGCACTATAGAGTTTGAAATAAAGCAATTAGAGGATGATTTGGAAAAATCTTTAAAGGAATTGGAGTTATAGGAAAAAATGCAAAAATGGGTTAAATTAAAAATAGGAGATATTTTTGATACTATTAGAGGAAGCGGACTATCAAAAGATAGTATAGACCAAAATGGAAAATATGAATGTATATTGTATGGAGAATTATTCACAAAATATAAAGAAATAATTAAACAAGTAGTAAGTAAAACTAATATAGATAAAGGTGTAAATTCAATTTCGGGAGACTTATTATTACCAGGTTCTACCACTACTAATGCAAAAGACCTAGCAATTTGCTCAGTAGTAAATAAGGACAATGTAAAACTAGGTGGAGACATAAACATATTAAGGAATAAAAACACATATGACATAGACCCAAACTATATAGCATACTACTTAACAAATATGAAAAAAAGAGAGATATCAGCTAAAGCACAAGGAACTACGATTGTACATTTATATGCTAAAGACTTAAAAGATATAGAGATAGAATTACCAACCATAGAAGAGCAAAGAAGAATAGCAAAAATACTATTAAATGTAGATTGCATTATAGATAAAATAAATGAAGACATTAAAAACATACAAACAGAAAAGCAAATACTAATGAAAAATATATTTAATTATGGTATATATCATGAAAAATTAAAGACTACAAATATAGGGCAAATACCAGAAAATTGGAAAGTAAAGAAATTTCAAGAATTAATAGATAGTAAAGATATACTTGATATTATGGATGGAAACCATGGAGAGTTGCATCCAACTGCAAAGGATTATGTATCAAATGGAATTCCATTTATAATGGCAAATAATATAGTAGATGGAAAATTAAATTTAGAAAATTGTAAATATATATCAAAAGAAAGAGCAGAAATGCTAAGAAAAGGTTTTGCTAAAGAAAATGATGTACTAATTACACATAAGGGAAGCGTTGGAAATGTAGCTATTGTAAAAAATATAACTACTCCATATATAATGCTTACCCCACAAGTAACATATTATAGAATAAATGAGCAAAGCAAAATATTAACAAAAGAATATTTATATTATTTCTTCCAAAGTCCAAATTTTCAGAATAGATTAAAAATATTATCAGCACAATCGACAAGAGCGTATATAGGAATTACAGCACAAAGACAATTAGAAATAGTAATTCCAAAAATAGAAGAACAAAATAAAATAGTAGAAATATTATCAAAATTAGATAATAAACTAATCTTACTAAAGAAAAAGAATAAAGAATACCAAAACCTAAAAAAAGGTTTAATGCAACAACTACTGACAGGAAAAGTAAGAGTAAAAATATAAATAGTAAAGGAGGTAAAATAAATGTTAAATGAAGTACTAGAAACTAGTGAAAAAAAGGTAAGTCAAGAGCCAGCAATGCAAGTGCTTGAAAAATTAGGATATACACCAATTAGCCAGTCAGAAAATAAAGCCAAAAGAACAACCTTAAGTGATGTAATATTAAAAGATATATTAGAGCAAAAATTAAGTGAAATAAATAAATATGAATATAATGAAAGAGAATATGCATTTTCAGCAAACAATATAGGACAAGCAGTAAAAGATATAAACATACCATTAATATCTGGTTTAATTAGTACAAATGAAAAAATATATGACTTATTAACACTTGGAAAATCATATCAAGAAACTATGATAGATACAAGCAAAAAGTCACATGATATAAAATATATAGATTTTGAACATCCTGAAAGAAATGCTTTCCACGTAACAGAAGAATTTGTTGTAACAAGACCAAATGGAAGAGATGCAAAACCAGACATAGTACTATTTATAAATGGAATACCAATTGCAGTAATTGAATGTAAATCAACTGTAGAGCCATTAGAACAAGGAATATCACAAATGTTACGAAACCAAAAAACAGAATATATACCACAATTATTCAAATTTGTTCAAATAGTAATGGCAGTAAATAAAAATGAAGCAAAATACGCAACATGTGGAACTGAAAGCAAATTCTGGAGTGTATGGAATGAAAAAGATAAAGAATGGGCAGAAGAAAAACTAAAAAAAGTTGTAGAAAATAGAGAAATAACATGTCAAGATAGAGCCTTAGTGTCATTATTTTCACCAGAAAGAATATTAGACATTATAAAAAACTACATTATATTTGAAGAAGGAAAAAAGAAAATATGTAGATATCAACAATACTTTGCAGTAAAATCAATACTACAAAGAGTAGAAGAACGTGACGAAAATGGAAACAGAAAAGGTGGAGTAATTTGGCATACACAAGGTTCAGGAAAATCAATAACAATGGCATATGTAACAAAACAATTACTAAAAAAAGTAGACTCTAAAGATTCAAAAGTAGTTGTAGTAACGGATAGGGTAGATTTAGACAGCCAAATACATAAAACATTTAACAGATTAGGAATAGAAGCGGCAAGAGCAAAAACAGGTCAAAACCTAATACAATTAATAGAAAATTCAGAAATAAAAATAATAACCACAGTAATAAACAAATTTGAAGCAGCAGTAAAAAGTAATGTATTAGTAGAATCAAAAAATGTATTTATACTAATAGATGAAGCACACAGAACGCAATATGGCTTAATTAATGCAAGAATGGGAGAAGTATTCAAAAATGCAACATATATCTCATTTACAGGAACCCCATTAATGAAAAAAGATAAAAATACATTTAAAAAATTTGGAGGTTTAATAAAACCAACATATACAATAGAAGAAGCATTAAAAGATAAATCTATAGTGCCAATAATATATGAAGGAAGAATGGTAGACCAATTTGTACAAAAAGAAGCTTTAGATGAAAAGCTAGAAGTAATAACTAGAAGCTTAAATAGCAAGCAAAAAGAGTTAGTAGAAAAAAAATGGAGTAACTATGAAAAAGTAGCTTCAACAGACCAAAGAATATGGAAAATAGCATTAGATATATACAATCATTATATAGATAACTTAAAAGACACAGGTTTTAATGCAATGCTTGCTTGCAACAAAAAAATACAAGCTGTAAAATACTATAAAGAATTTGAAGAAATAGGAGGACTAAAAACAGCAGTAATAATGTCACCACCAGATGAAAGAGAAGGGGAAGATGACATAGAAGACATTTCAAATGATGAAGTAAAAGCCTTTTATAATAATATGATATGTGGTTATAAAGACCAAAGAGAATATGAAGATATAACAAAATCTAAATTTGTAAATGGAGATATTGATATATTAATAGTAGTAGATAAGTTATTAACAGGTTTTGATGCTCCAAGGGCTTCAGTAATGTACATGGATAAAAATATTCAAGCACACAATTTATTACAAGCAATAGCAAGGGTAAATAGGCTGTATGAAGGAAAAGATTATGGTTATATACTAGACTATAGGGGTCTATTTGGAAAATTAAATAAAGCATTAAACATGTATAAAAATGCTGGAATGGAAGACTTTCTAGAAGAAGACTTAAAAGAAGCAGTATATGTAATAGACTCACAAATAGAAAAATTAGAAAATGCATATAAAGAATTAAAAAATATATTCAGAGACATAAAAAATAAACAAGACATGGAAGCATATGAAATGCTATTAGAAGACAAACAAATAAGATATGAATTCTATGACAAGTTATGTGTTTTTGGAAGTTACTTAGGAATGATTTTATCTAGCAACAGAGCCTATTATAAATTAGGTTTAGAAAAAATACAAGGCTATAAAAATGCATTAAAACACTATCAAAAATTAAGAAAAACCGTAAAAATAAGATATTCAGAAGGAATAGACCATAGAGAATATGATATAAAAATGCAAAAACTGCTAGATACATACGTATCTGCAAAAGGAATGCTAAAGATAGTAGAGCCCTGTAATATTACGGAAGAAGATAAATTCAACAAAGAACATGAACAAATGAAAACTATAATGGCAAAAGCGACTCATATAAGAACAAGATTAACAAAAACTTTTGATGAGAAAATGATGGAAAATCCTCCATATTATAAAAAATTCTCAAAAAGGTTAGAAGAAGTAATAGAAGAATATAGGAATAAAAGAATATCAGAGGCACAATACTTAGAAAAAATGGAAAAACTAAAACAAGACTTCATATCTGGAAATAGCGGAATAATATATCCAGAAAACATAAAAGAAGATGAAGAAAGAGCAATATATGGAGCTATATATGAAATAATAAATCCACATTTACAAGAAAACTGCAAACTATATGAAATAGGAGAAATAGTAACAAATATAAAAGAAGGAATAGAAGAAAGAATAAAAAGAGACTGGCATTATAATGAAGAAGTACACAATTCTATAAAAAGGTTTATAGATGAAGCAATATACAAATATACAGAAGAAAAAAACATAGAAATACCTTTTGAAGAAATAGACCAAATAATAGAAGACATATTAGCTATTGCTATGATAAAATACTAGGGGGATAAATGAAACAAGACTTTATAATATACGGTGGAAAAAAGTATAATTTTTATATAATAAAAAAAGATATAAAAAATATAAATATAAAAGTTAATAGGAACAAAGAAATAATAATATCTGCACCAAAAAAGGTAAAAGATGAATACATAAAAGAATTAGTCATAAAAAAAATAAATTGGATAAAAAAGCAAATAAACTTTTACGAAAGCCTAACGCCAATAAACGAAAGCCTTACCTTTGAAAGTGGAGAAACCATATACTTATTAGGAAGACAATACAGAATAAAACTATTACCACAAAAAAGCAATAACATTTATATTAAAGATAGGTATTTATATATTGAAGTAAAAGAAAAATATATAACAAACAAAAAATATATTGAAAAAGTATATAATACATGGTTAAAACAATATGCTAATAATACAATAAAAGAATTAGTAGAAGTTTACCAAAATAAATTAAAAAAATATGGAATTCCAATGCCAGACATAGAACTTAAAAAAATGAAAGCAAAATGGGGGAGTTGCATACCAGCAAATAAAAAAGTTATCTTTAATACACACATAATAAAAACACCAATATATTGTATAGAATATGTAGTATTACACGAGCTATCACATTTCAAATATATGAATCATTCAAAAGAATTTTATAATTTCATAACAATATTTATGCCAGATTGGAAAGAAAGAAAAAAAGTATTAGATGAAAAATATTGTCAATAGGGACTTAAGTTTTTTGACAATTTTATTGTCAGAAGGGACAGACTTTTGGTAATAGACAACAAATATTGAAATAATCATCATGTGCGTATTAATAAAGCAAAAAATAAATAATAAGAAAGGAAAATTATAATAAAGAAAATATGAATATGAAAATAATACTAGCATCAAAATCACCAAGAAGAAAAGAACTAATGGACATGTTAAACTTAAAATATGAAGTAATAGTAAGTGAGGCAGATGAAACATTAGAAAAGGGGATTACAGCAGAAGAACAAGCAAAAAGACTATCATACATAAAAGCAAAAACAGTATTTGAAGAGACCTCAGGAGATAGAATAGTAATAGGCTCAGACACAATGGTTATAAAAGATAATAAAATATATGGAAAACCAAAAAATGAACAAAACGCATTCAAAATATTAAAAGAATTAAATGGAACCAATCATCAAGTAATAACAGGTTTAGCAATATTAGTAGAAAAAGAAGGAAAATACGAAGAATACTTAGATTATGACATAACAGAAGTATTCTTTAAAGATATGACAGATAACGAAATAAAAGGTTGGATATCAACAGGAAAAGCAATGGATAAAGCAGGAGCATATGCTGTACAAGGAGAGTTCTGTGTTTTTATAGAAAAAATAAATGGAAACTACTCCACAGTAATGGGACTTCCAATACATAAGGTATACGATATATTGAAAATTATAAATAAATAGAAAATTTGATAAGCACTATTGAACTTTATGTTGATTTATAGTATAATTAATACTATCAAATAATTAGGAGGTACAAAAAATGTTAAGAAAAATGTGTAAATGGTGTGCACCAAAAGGTTCTGAAAATTATTTGGCACGGAAATTAACAGGTGAAGTAACTTCAGTAAGGCGGAATGATGATATCGTCTTTCCGAGAATTATTAAAACAGTAACCTGTAAAGAATGCGGGCATGAGTGGGAATTTTCACGTTGTCGCTATTAATCTTAATGTTTTAAAGCTAATATAAATTTACATTAGCTACATCAAATAGCCCCAAACTCTTCCGAGGATGGGGCTATTTTGCAACTTGAACATTTATTTTAATGCGCTTTGCATTCTAATTTAGATAATTATCCAAATATTCAGTCCATTCTGGAGCATTTTCTTCGTCAAATAAATGATATAAGAAATCAACAATAATCTGATGCCTAGCTTCAGCTTCTTTTTTACCAGAATCAGTAAGCATTAAATTTTTAAGTTTCAATATTTTCTCAAATAAATGACAAACACTAGTATCAGCACATTTACTTGTATATGTATCAGCAGTCATATTTTCAATTTGAAAAATACTTTTATCAAAAAATGGTCTTTTATTTTTTATACTATATGTATAAACTCGTATAATACCATTAGCACCTAAAGCATCACACATATCAGCATCTGAAACTATTTTTCCTTCAAATGTTTCAGGTCTAAAACCTTTTAATAATTTACTGTAACCAATACATTTTAAAGAAGACAAGACTAAATTTTGTGTTTCTAAATCAATCATACAATCACTCATAATCTTTTTGGCATTAGTTAAGTTCTCAGCATTTTCTTTTCCAAATAACTTATAATCATCTACATCATGTAATAAAGCAATTAAAGAAACTACTTCCGCATTTGCATGTTCTTGCTCTGCAAATTTTAAAGATAATCTTAAAACTCTGTCTATATGATCCATATTATGCCCAGAGTTATCACTACTTAACAGCTCAAAAACTTGATTTCTGACTTTTTGTACCATAAATTATCCTCCTTATAAAAGTTTTACATAAGAATTATAGCATTATAGAGACCTAAACTCTAGAACAATAATTAAAAAATTAATGCAAATTTTCAAAAACCTATTTACAAATTATGTAAATGATGCTATTATAATAAAAATTAATTCAAAAAAATTAAAATCACTTAACCTAATTCAAGGTTAAAAATCCTAAAATAAAACAAAAACAATGAGGTAAATAGTGTGCAATATATTGGCAAAATAGATAAAGAAAAGTATAAACTAATTACGAAGGATATAAGTACAGAGGAAGTAATATTAACAGATAAACAAGTAGAGCATATAAAAGAAAGACACAAAGGTGATTATGAGCAATATTTTAAACATATTAAAGAAATAGTAGAAAATCCAGATTATATTATAAGAGATACAAAACCTAATACAGGTTTTCTGTTAAAGGAATTTATAGAAGAAAACAAAACATTTCAGTTAATTTTAAGATTACATACGAGCAAAGATAATAAAGAATATAAAAATTCTATAATAACATTTCTAAAAGTAGGAAAGAAGAAGTATAATCAATACTTAAGGAATAAAGAAATAGTTTGGAAAAGGCTAGACAATGATGAATAAAAATGCTATAATTAAAATACAATAAAAATAGTTATTTGAGGTGGTAAATTTCGTGGCAACCACACGCCGATGGTATTGATAGGGGAAACCCGAGAGATGTAGGAGAACGCCACGCCTACCAAATAACTAGAGAACAGAAAAATGATTGTACTTGTTGTGAGTACAATCATTTTTTAGTAAAAGTATAAAAATTTTTCAAAAACATATTTACAAATTATGTAAATGGTGCTATTATAATAAAAATTAATTCAAAAAAATTAAAATCACTTAACCTAATTCAAGGTTAAAAATCCAAAAAACGAAAGGAAAAAAGAATATGTTATCAATAGTAAAAAGTATGTCTCTACTTGGTTTAGAGGGCTACCTTATTTCTGTACAAGTGGATGTTTCAGGTGGTATGCCGCGGTTTTGAAATTGTTGGGCTTCCTGATACTAGTATAAGGGAGGCAAAAGAAAGAGTAAAAACGGCAATAAAAAACTCTGGTTATGAACTACAAAGCAGAAAAATAGTTGTAAATTTGGCACCAGCAGATACAAAAAAAGAAGGTTCATTTTTTGATTTGCCAATTGCAATAGGAGTATTAAATTGCACAGAATATTTAGAAAAAGAGAATTTGGAGGATATTGCATTTATAGGTGAACTTTCACTTGATGGAAAAATAAACAAAGTAGATGGAGTTCTCCCAATGTGTATAGAGGCCAAAAGGCTAGGCATTGAAACTATAGTAGTACCAAAGGAAAATGCAAAAGAAGCCTCTGTTGTAGAAGGAATAGAAGTATTAGGTGCAGAAAGTTTAAATCAAGTAGTAGATTATTTAAATTCAGAAGTTATAATTCCAACATATAAAACAGATATAAAAAACTTATTTTCAAAACAAAATAAATATCTATTAGATTTTTCAGAAGTAAAAGGACAAGAAAATATAAAAAGAGCTTTAGAAATAGCGGCAGCGGGTCGGACATAATGTACTTTTGATCCGGGTCGCCTGGCTCTGGAAAAACTATGCTCTCGAGAAGAATACCATCAATTTTACCAGACTTAAGTTTTGAAGAAGCTCTAGAAACAACAAAAATACACAGCATAGCAGGAGTGTTAACAAAACAAACTCCACTAATAACAGCAAGACCATTTAGAGCACCACACCATACAATATCGCCGAGTTCATTAGTAGGAGGAGGAAGAATTCCAAAACCAGGAGAAATAAGCTTAGCTCATAATGGTGTATTGTTTCTAGATGAGCTACCAGAATTTAATAAAAGTACATTAGAAGTAATGAGAGCACCAATAGAAGATGGAATAGTAAGTATAAGCAGAGTAAATGCAAGCTTAACATACCCATGTAACTTCATGCTAGTAGCCTCAATGAACCCATGCCCTTGTGGCTTTTATGGTTCGCCAGATAAAGAATGTAATTGCTCACAGCAAAGCATACAAAAATATATGGGAAGAATAAGTGGACCATTGCTAGATAGAATAGACATTCAAGTAGAAGTAACACCAGTAAAATATGAAAAACTGGAAAATAGTAGTGAAATAGAAACATCTGAGCAAATAAAAGAAAGAGTAAATAAAGCAAGGCAAATACAATTAGAAAGATACAAGAATTCAGAAATATACTCAAACTCACAGCTCACACCAAAACTAATAGAACAATATTGTAAGCTAGATAGTAAAAGTAAAAAAATATTACAAAGAGCATTTGAAACATTAGGGCTAAGTGCAAGAGCACACGGAAGAATACTAAAAGTAGCAAGAACAATAGCAGACTTAGAAGGAGAAGAAAATATAGAAGTATCACATATTTCAGAAGCAATACAATATAGAAATTTAGACAAAAAATACTGGAAGTAGCACGGTAGGGACGGACCTTTTCGTTCCGAATTAGGAACGCTGGGGACACTCCTTGCATAAAAAACGTTAAGTGTAAGAATAGACTATAAAAGAATAGTAAATGGTAACTGAAAAAAACATCAATAAAATTTACATAAATTACGCTTGAACGAGAAATGTTTTGCATAATAAATAGAGGTATCCACGAAGAGGAAGATAAAATGAAATATAAAGATATAACAGAGCGATATAATACTAAAAAACATTATCAAATAAAAGAACAGAAACACTTTATTAATGAAAATGGAACTAAATATAATATAGATGGAAGATATGTGCTATTGAAGACAACACAAGAAGAAAAAGAAATTGCAAACATATTAGGACAAACATTAGGTGGTAAAGTTAAACTAGTTCCAGTTGTACTAGAACCAAAAGGAATACAAACGCCAGATTATATAATAAACAATAAAAAATTTGATTTAAAACAAATAATAGGAAATGGAAACAATACATTAGATACAGCCATAAATAAAAAGAGAAAGCAATCTGATAATTTTGTTTTTGATATTACAAAAACTGAAATGAGCGTAGAACAAGCACTACTACAAATAGAGAGAATATATAATGCTAAAAATAGAACATGGGTAAATACAATTATATTAATTAAAGATAAAAAAGTTTTAAGAATATTTAAAAGAAAATAAAAAAAGTGAGAGGGTGGTGCTCTCCAAAGGGAGAACATACCCTCTCTAATAATTAATTATTAACGTAATTATACAATAAATTAGGTTAATAATCAATAGTTTACTCAAAAAATATTAAAATATTCGGAAAGTCCCCAAAAGGACTAGGTTATTTTTGGGACTCATATTTCAGAGGCAATACAATATAGAAATTTAGATAAAAAATACTGGAAGTAAAAGGAAGATAAAATGAAATATAAAGATATAACAGACGAATATACTTTTAAAAAGAAATATCAAATCAAAAAACAAAAATATTTTATTGACAATGATGGAACTAAATATAATGTAGACGGCAAACACGTAATATTAAAGCCAACAAAAAGAGAAATAGAAGTAGCAAAATTAATAGGACAAGCAATTGAAGGAAAAGTAAATATTATACCTAGAATAAATAACCCAGTTGGAATAAAAACATCAGACTATATTATAGGTAATGAAAGATTTGATTTAAAAGAAATAATTGGTATTGGTAAATATGTAATAGAAGGTAATCTTAAGAAAAAGAAAAAACAAGCCAACAACTTCATAATAGATTTAACAAATACAAATATAGAATTTAAAGAAATAGAAAGACAAATTGAAAGTATTTATATTTCAAAAAGATATTTGTGAATAGATAAAATATTCATAATAAAGAAGAATAATATAGAAAAGGTATGCAAAAGAAATAAATGAAGGCCAACTGCGAACCAATAAATATGGGGGTTCTCAACTGACCTTCTAATAATTAATTATTAATCCAATTATACAACAAATTAGATTAATAATCAATAGTTTATTCAAGAAAATATTAAAACATTCTGTTTACTAGTTACAATTCACAGCTTATAAATTTCTTGTAGTAATAAGCATTACATTGATTTTGAAGTAATTTTAACTAAACGAAAAATGGCATATTTGCGAGTTTTTTTCATTTATAATTAATTTTACCAATTCTTCAGACTACTGTAATTACTGGACTTTTTATTTAAAATCGGCTGTGAATAGTAAGGTTTATTATACAAGGAGGGAAAATGAATAAAATTTATGAAATAAATAAAAATGATAAAGAGTTTCCACAAAACTTACTTAAAATACAAAAATGTCCACCAAAATTATATGTAATGGGAAATGTAAAAGTATTGAACAATAAATCAGTAGCAATGGTTGGCTCCCGAGATAGTACGCCTTATGGAGAATATTATGCGTCAAATTTTGCAAAAGCTTTATCAAAAGCAGGTATTACAATAGTAAGCCGGTTTAGCAATGGGAATAGATACAGTATGCCATGAAAGTTCTATGAACGAAAAAGGAAAAACAATAGCAGTTTTAGGAGCTGGATTTAATCACATTTATCCAAAAGAAAATGTAAATTTAGTAAAAGAAATAATTAAAAATGGTGGAGCTATTATTAGTGAGTACCCTCCAGATACAGAAGTAAACTTATCAAACTTCCCAATAAGAAACAGAATAATTGCAGGAATAGCAAGTAGTACAATTGTAGTAGAAGCCAAAGCTAGAAGTGGCAGCTCAGTTACAGCAAGGCATTGTAGTATGCAAGGTAAAAAAGTATATTGCGTGCCAGGAAGAATAGGAGATAAAACTGGAAGAGGAACAAATAACTTAATAAAAAAAGGAGCATATATATTAACAGATGTAAATGAAATATTAAGTGATTTGGGAGAAGAAATACAAGAAAATGAAAAAGTAAAGACACGAGTAATAGAAAAAAATACAGAAAAACAAAACCAACTTAAAAAAAACAAAAAAATAGATGTAGGAGCGATTAGCAATCGCACACTCTTCGAGGAGAATACTAAAGTGAATAGTGAAGAGTACAAATCTTTGGGATTTGATGTAGGGGCTAAATCGGTAAGGAATACCATAGAGGAATACCGAATTTCGCCCGAAGAAAATAAAAAGAAAATACAATGTGAAGAAGAAAGAAAAAATAATAAAAAAATAAGAGTAAAAAAAGAATATATTGAGATTTATAATCTATTAAAAAAATCCCCAACAAACATTAACGAAATAGCACGAACACTAAATATAAATATAGCAGAACTAAACATGAAACTTACAATAATGGAAATAGATGGACTTATAGAAACATTACCAGGGAATATAATAAAAAAGCAAGAATAAAATTTTCTAAGTGGCAAAGCCACATAAGAAAATCTAATTCTTCCATAACTATCTTCTAAGGAAACATAAAGCGCTACCACGGATGACTTTCCTAAGAATATAAAAAAGGAGAACTAAAAATGTATTATAAACAAGAAACCGGAAAAGAGGGAGAAGACATAGCAGTAGACTACCTAAAAAGTATAGGGTACAATGTAATAGAAAGAAACTTCGAGTGTAGGCAAGGAGAAATAGATATAATTGCTTTAGATAAAGACGAAATAGTATTTATAGAAGTAAAAACCAGAAGAAATAAAAAATATGGACTAGCAGCAGAAGCAGTAAATGATACAAAGAAAAAGCACCTTTGGAAAGCAGTAGAATACTATTTGTATTCAAGAAATTTACAAGATGATTTTATAAGATTAGATGTTATGGAAATATATTTAAGCAAAGGTAAAGTATATATAAACCATATCAAAAAGGCCATTGAATAAAAAATCGGCGTTACGCCGATTTTTATTCAATTATTTTAATTTATTCAAATACAAATCCTTTGCAACCTCTGGGTTATGTGGTCCGTTGAAATCTTTAATAGGTGCAAATTCATCTTCTTTATTTACTCGTAGAAGTACCATATCATCAAAATATGAAAAAGCATCAAATATAAATGTTTCAAACTTAAAGGTATTAGGTTTTTCAGGTATTTGTTTCATACCTTCATCATTTACAAAAGTATTTTTCTTAAATGCCCTATGATAAGGTAAGTTCTTATTAGCAATAAGTTCAACAGCTGATAAACTAAATAAATGAGCAAGCATATTAATTTCTCTATATAAATCATATCCATTTTCGTTCTTAGCTATTTTCATATCGGCACTTAAATGTGAGCTATTAATTATAGCAGGCTTACCATTTCTTTTGGCAAAAATCCAATCTGGGCTATTAGCATCTTCTTTAAATAAAGTTTTAGAAGAAATATGAGCATTATTTTTAACAGTTAAACCTATTAAAAGAGGATCAACAATATCTAAAATAACATTATCTACACCACTAAAAAGTACCCATTTAATATTTCTATTTTTCATATCTTCAATCATTTTATGTTTTTTTAATGAACCAAAAACATCGCCATTACCATTAGAAGCCTCTTTAATTTTGTAAGTTTCCTCTAATATCAAATTCTCGGTTATATCTATTAGGGGAAGCTGTGATTGAGTAAAAAATTTAACAGAATCTTTTGGATAATCAAAAAAATTTTTATCCTCAAAAAACTTTTTAGTAGCCTCATCATTATAAATACTAGTCATAATGTACCAAGGAATAGTAACATTATATTTAGCATTTGCTTTTTTTAAATTATCACATAATATTTCAAATAAAGATTTTTTAGGAACTATATCAAGTTCAAAAGTACCTTTAGGACCTTTATAGCCAAGCCTTGTACCTTGACCGCCAGCCATCGTAACAACTGCAAATGCACTTGACTTTATGTAAGTTTCACCTAAAGATATATATAAGTCCTGCTCATCATAAGTAAGTTTTGCTTTATCGAAATAAGGCAAAGGTTCTATCAAATTACAAGGAATTACTTCATCAATTTTAGAAGCCTCATATAAATCAAAAATTTGCTTAAAATCAATACGTAAAATTTGATTTACCAAAAACTCCTTTTGCACATCATCTAATTCATCATAAAAAGATAATAAATGTTCTTGATTATATTCTTTTAAAATCTCTTTTGCTTTCAGAAAATTATCCATAAAATAATTAACACCCTCTATTAATTAGTAACACAAGAAATTAATTAATGTCTTGCATTTTGTTTTTTAGAATAAAATATATATTCTATATTGTAGAGGTCGTACTTCGTGCGACCTGTGTGGCAAGACCACCTTTGTTCTAGTATAGGAAAAATCGATTTCAAATGTAGGGGCACCGTGCCCTTTTGTTCTTAAATAAGAAAAATTAATTTTAAATGTAGGGGCTAAATCGGTAAGGAATACCAAATCTCGCCCTTTTCCATTTCAATATATAATATACATAAAAGCATATTTTAGTGAATAGCCGTCTTCAAACTTTTAATAATCATTTCCTTATTAGGCATATTAGAAGCCTCCAAAGCCTTAATTTCAGTATCTATTAAATAAGGAACTCTAACCAAAGTAATATTAAAAGTTTCTAGTTTTTTAGAACCAAAATTTCCCTCTAAATATGCATATGAAGCCATAGTAGAAAATTTATTAGTTTCATCATCTTCCTTATCATTCATCATTTCAATAGGAACTCCAACACTTCCAACATTAAAAATAGTTTTATTTTTAAAACGAAATAAATTAGGAGTATGTAAATGTCCATAACCAACAACATCAGGAATAGGGTCACTTTCAGTTTTACCTATAAATTCAGTATTTCTAAATAAATCTTCAGGATCTTTAATAATAAGATTATTATATAAACTATCGCTATTTCCATACATAGGGTTAAAAACGTGTTCTAAGCTAAAAGGAGAAGCATGAAATAATCTTATTAAATGTCCACTCATATAAAATTCACAAGAAATAGGAAGATTAAAAATAAAATCAGCTCTTTCATCACCAATAATATCTCTACTCCAAAACCTACCATGTTCTATATTAGGTCTACATACAGCTTCATCACAATTGCCTTTTAAGATAATCTCACATCTATTTCTTAATATATCAATCACCTTATCTGGATTTGCGCACTTAATAACACTATCACCTAAACAATAAATTTTACTAATACCTTTTGAATCAATATCTTTAAGAACAGCATTTAAAGCTGTTAAATTACCATGTACATCAGAAATAATCGCAATTTTATCCATTCTATAATCTCCTTTACAATTTAATAAAATTATACAATAAAAAAAATGGTTTTACAATACAATTGACGTAAATTTTAAAACAGAGGTCAGAAGTCAGAATACAGAGGTCAGAATTTTGGAAATATAGTTTAAAAGCATATAGTGGTACTACTATCAAAACTAAAAAATTTTCTTGAAAAAAATAATGCATTATGTTATTATATCGGTTATAAAAGATATGGGAGAAATTATTATGAACTATGAATATCTAAATAAAATGATTAAATATATAAAAGATAATTTAACTGAAAATATAGAATATAAAAAATTAGCTAAAATAGTTGGAACTTCTGAATATACATTGCAAAGAATGCAAATAATTCATCCAATAGCATTTAAGGAAAAAGAAATTAGAAATAAAGAAAAATGCTTTTGGGGAGATATGAGTTACTAGGTTAGAATATGAAGATGACATTTTTCCAACCGCACAAAGTGTAATTGCAGAACTATTAAGAAAAAATCCAAATTATAATATAAATAGAGAGGCAAAAGATAAAGTACATGTTACTTGTAGAAGTCAAGCAATAATATTAGCAAGTATATTAAAAGCAAAAGGAATACCAGCAAGAGCAAGAAGCGGGTTTGCTGAATATATAAAATATGATGGAATATATTATGACCATTGGATTACAGAGTATTATGATAAAAAAGAAGGAAGATGGAAATTAGTGGATCCAGATATGCACTGTCCTGCGCATAAAATAGAATTTGACTTAAACGATATTCCATATGATAAATTTTTATTTGGTGCTAAGGAATACCTAGGAGTCAGAAAAAAACAATATGAAAAAACTACAATTTTATATTCTTCTGATCCACCAACACTAGGTTTAAAAGCAGCAATTAGAGGATTATTTTATGATTTTCACTCACTAATGAATAACGAAATAATATTCTTACATATGCCCAAATATATACAAGATAAAAACCTTGAATTAAGTAAAGGCGAATATAAAGAATTAGATAGTTTAGCAAAGCTTATGTTAGAGCCAAATAAAAACTTTGAAAAACTACAAAAAACTTGGGAAGAAATACCAAAATTTAGAATTATGTCAGGAGCATTAAATTAATAATAAATCCTCCTTATTATAAGAAAAATTGTTAATTAGTTTCAATGAAAGTATTATATAATAAAGTTGATATAATACAAACAAAAACATATAATTTTTGTAATAAAAATCCTAATAATATATAAAAATAATAATAGGAGGTACAAAAAAATGTTAAAAATGATAGAATTACCATATCCACTAAATGCATTAGAGCCATATTATTCAAAAGAAACATTAGACTTACATTACAACATATTGTATAAAGGATATGTAGATAATACCAATAAAACAAAAGAAGGGCTAAAAAAAGCAAGAGAAACAAATGACTTTTCAAATATAAAATGTCTAGAAAAAAACTTAAGTTTTTTTGGTTCAGGAGCAATATTGCATGAACTATTTTTTGAAAACATGGGACCAGCAATACCAACTTCTCCAAGTGTAGAATTAATGGAACAAATAATAAAAGACTTTGAGAGTTTTGAGAAATTTAAAGAGCAGTTCACAGCAACATCGACCCAAGTAGAAGCCTCAGGCTGGTGCTTATTAGTATGGGTTCAAAAATGGAACAAACTAGAAATACTACAATGCGAAAAACATCAAAACTTAACACTATGGGGTTGTAAGCCACTATTAGTACTAGACATGTGGGAACACTCATACTACTTACAATACAAAACAAAAAGACCAGAATATATAAATGCATTTTGGAATATTTTAAACTGGAATGTAGTAAATAAGAGATTTTTAGAAAAATAGAAAACGTTAAAAAGCCCCAAAATTAGGGGCTTTTTAAACATAAAACTGATTTCATCTTCAACAGAAAAATTTAAATGGTAATTATGTATAGCGTTGTATTTGGAAATATAGACAATCTATTATCACCCAAAATATAAAACCTACTGCGAAGCCTATAACGGCTCCCAAACCGATTAAGATAATTCTAATAAAAAACGGTTCAAAAGTATAGTATAATTCTGTTTTTGAAATAGAACCATCTTTAAACGTTACTCTAATTTTTTGCTTGTCTCCTGTTGGTAAGGAAGAATGAACCTTAAATGTTGTAGAATGACCAACAGGAATAAATTCTACATTCTCATCTAAATAATAGGCTCCTTTCAGATACCCAACTTCTGCCTGTGAAGTATAGTATAGAATTTCTTTCTCTGTAAGAGGAATGGGTACTTGCTTAGAATATACAAAAAGCATAATACCAAATCCAATAGTAAATGCAGCCCAAATAACGGAACTGACAGAAGGCGTATTTAAATAATTAAGAACGCTTTCTAAAACATTTAAAAAATTTTTCCGTTTTGCCATAATAAATCCTCCTAAATAAATAAAAGATTAATTAATACGTTTCAATAAATATATTATACACTAAACTTGACATAATGTCGATAAAATAATAAAATTTTATACAAAAACTAAGAGCCTTTTCAATTAAAGCATAATAAAAAAAATATAAATGGTAATAATTATAAAAAAGGAGCGGAATTAAGAATTTACGAGTGCATAACTTATCCGTAATTTGTTATTACTCATACGGCTAAGAAATCTACGCAATGAAAATTGCTAGAAATTCTAATTTTCGCAATAATTATCTTTCGCTGTATAACTTATATGTAACTCACTTCGTTCGAACAGCTAAGAAAAGTACGGAAACTTCTCATTCTATGAGAACTTTCTACTATATAAAAAAATTTTAAGGAGAATGCACATGCAAGAAAAGGAAGAAAAGAATGATATTATAAAAATGTATGAAAAAGAAAGCTTAAAGAATGCAGATGAATTTGTAAAAGAAAATAACATAGATATAAAAAATGGCTTAAATGAAAAAAAAATAGAAGAGAATATGAAAAAGTATGGACTAAATGAAATAAGGCAAAATAAACCAAAACAGTGGTACAACTACTTTTATGAAAGTTTCTTAAGTCCATTTAACTTAATACTATTAGGAATAGCAATAGTTCTAACATACACAGATGTAATTTTGCCAGAAACAAAAAACTATTCAAATATAATAGTAATACTTATATTAATAGCAGTAAGTACACTGCTAGAATTTTTCGAAGTATTCAAATCAAACAAAGCAGCAGAAAAACTAAAAAGCCTAATAGAAACAAAGGCATTAGTTTTAAGAAATGGAAAAGAAGAAAAGATTGCATTAAATCAAATAACAGTAGAAGATATTGTAATACTTTCAGCAGGAGATATAATACCAGCAGACTTAAAAATAATAGAAGCAAAAGACTTATATGTATCACAATCAACCTTAACAGGAGAAAGTGAAGCATCAAGAAAGGTAGTTAACTTAGAAAATAACAAAATAGAAACAATAACAGACCTAAACAATATATGCTTTATGGGCACAAATGTAACGAGTGGCTATGCAAAAGCAGTTGTAATAAAAACAGGAGATAACACCTACTTTGGAAAAATAGCACATACCGTAACAAACGGAAAACCACAAACAGCATTCCAAAAAGGAATAAAAAGTGTAAGTAAACTATTAATAAAGTTTATGCTAGTAATGATACCAATAATATTCATACTAAATGTTAATACCCACGGAACACTAGTAGCCTTCACCTTTGCAGTAGCAATAGCGATAGGAATAACTCCACTTTTGCTACCAGTAATACTATCTTCCAGCCTTGCAAAAGGTGCAGTAAAAATGTCAAAGAAAAAAACAATAATAAAAAAATTAGATTCCATTCAAAGTTTTGGAGCAATGAACATTCTATGTACAGATAAAACAGGAACCTTAACTGAAGATACAATAGTATTAGAAAAATATCTAGACATAAAAGGTAATGAAGATATGGATGTACTAAAACACGTATATCTAAACTCATATTTCCAAACAGGACTAAAAGGCAACATAGATGAAGCAATAATAGCAAGAGGAGAAAAAGAGGGAATAGAAACTATTGCAAAAGAATATAAAAAAGTAGATGAAATACCATTCGACTTTTCAAGAAGAAGACTATCAATAGTAGTTACAGATGGAGAAAAAGAAAAGCTAATAACAAAAGGAGCTATTGAAGAAATATTAAATATATGTACAAAAGTAGAATATAAAGGAGAAGTATCAAAACTTACAGAAGAAATAAAAACAAATATAAAAAACATAGCAAAAAGCTTAAACGAACAAGGCCTTAGAGTATTAGGAATATGTGAAAGAACAGACGTAAAAGAAATAAAACATTTTGAAGTAAAACACGAAAAAGATATGATACTAATGGGCTTCATAGGTTTCCTAGACCCACCAAAAGAAAGTGCCAAAGAAGCAATAAACATGTTAAACAATAATGGAATAAGAGTAATAGTACTAACAGGAGATAACGAATATGTAACAAAGGCAGTATGTGAAAAAGTAGATATAAACACAAAAAGAATAGTATTAGGAAGCAAAATAGATAAATTATCAGATAAAGCACTAGAGCGAATATTAAAAGACACAAATGTATTTGCAAAACTATCGCCAATACAAAAAGCAAGAATAGTAAGAGTACTAGGAGAAATGGGAAATATAGTAGGATACATGGGAGATGGAATAAACGATAGCCCACCACTAGTAAATTCAGAAGTAGGAATATCAGTAGATACAGCAGTAGATATAGCAAAAGAAACCGCAGATATAATACTACTAGAGAAAGACCTGAAAGTATTAAACGATGGAGTAATAGAAGGAAGAAAAACTTTTGGAAATCTAATGAAATATATAAAATTAGCAGCAAGCTTTAACTTTGGGGAGGTAAGTTCAATACTAATAGCAAGTGTACTACTGCCATTCTTCCCAATAACTCCAATACAACTACTAGTACAAAGTCTAATATACGATATAGGTCAACTTTCTTTGCCAATGGATAACGTAGATGATGATTACGTAAGAAAACCAAGAAAATGGAGTATAAAAAGCATAAAAAACTTCATGATAGTAATGGGACCAACAAGCGCAATATTCGACCTAATAATATTTGCTGCACTATGGTTTGTATTTGGAATAAGAGAAGCAGCCATATTCCAAACAATATGGTTCTCATATGGAATAATATCAAACTTAATAGGACTTCATATAATAAGAACAGCTAAAAAGCCATTCATAGAAAGTAACGCCTCAAAAATTGTATATATATTCACAGCAATAATATGTGTTGTAGCAATACTAGTACCATTTACATTTATAGGAAAATTTTTAGGGTTAGTACCACTTACACTAAAATATATACTATTTATATTTGCAGTGCCAATAATATATTGCCTATTAGCATTAGAAGTTAAGAAGTTGTATATTAAAAAGTATGAAGACTGGATTTAAGTTCCCATTAGGGACGCCCACTCTGCCTAAGTTATCTGTAACTCGTTTCACTCGAATAGCTAACTTGTCCAAATGGGGTATCTGTCCCTTTTGGGAAACTTTTTCTGCTCAAATATATAAAATTAGCTGTTACAGTTAAGTAAGAAAATTTTTTATAATGTAGGGGCGTGGCCTTGTGTCCGCCCACGTGGCGAAGCCACCGTTATTTAACAATAAATATTCTTGAATAACATACAAATATAGGATTGCAGAGAAAACGGATAAGAAATACCCAGGAGATATTACCCCACTATAGACCACAAATACGTACAAGTCATAATATATTTTTTAGCAAAACAAAAATATAAAATCTGAATCTGATTTCCGACCTCTGACCTCCGAAAAAGAAAGAAGGAATAAAATATGAAGAAATTTTTTACATCAGAAAGTGTAACAGAAGGTCATCCAGATAAACTATGTGACCTAATTTCAGATAGCATTTTAGACAGCTATTTAGAAAAAGATGAAAATTCAAGAGTAGCAGTAGAAACATTTGCATCAAAAGACCTAATAGTAGTAGCAGGGCAAATAACATCAAAAGCAGAAGTAGAAATAGAAGCTCTAGTAAGAAAAATAATTAAAGAAATAGGTTATGACAATAGTAATTTAGACATAGACTATAAAACCTGCAAAATAATAACAAATATAACAAAGCAAAGCCCAGATATAGGAATGGGAGTAGATATAGGAGGAGCAGGAGACCAAGGAATAATGTTCGGTTATGCCTGCGATGAAACTGAAAACTATATGCCATATGCAATAAATATGGCACATAAACTATCAAAAGAATTAACAAATGCACGAAAAGAAAGAAAAATAAAAGGCCTAAGACCAGATGGAAAAGTACAAGTAACAGTAGAATATGAAGAAGAAAAAGTAAAAAGAATTGACACAATACTAATATCCACACAACATGAAGAAAATGTGGATTTAGGTAGCCTAAAACAAGAAATAATAGAAAAAATAATTCACAAAATAGTACCAAAAAATATGATAGACGAAAACACAAAAATATATATAAATCCAACAGGAAGATTCGTAATAGGAGGTCCACTAGGAGATACAGGACTAACAGGCAGAAAAATAATAGTAGATACTTATGGGGGCTACGCAAGACACGGCGGAGGAGCATTTTCAGGAAAAGATGCAAGCAAAGTAGATAGGTCAGCAGCATATATGTTAAGACATATAGCAAAAAACATAGTAGCAAATGGATATGCCCAAAAATGCGAAATACAAATATCATACGCAATAGGAATTGACAAACCAACATCAATATTAGTACAAACCTTTGGAACAAATACTATACCAGAAGAGCAAATAGTAGAAAAAATAAAAGCAAAATTTGATTTAACACCAAATGGAATAATAAAATATTTAAATTTAAACAAGCCAATTTACGCAAAAACAACAAACTATGGGCATTTGGGAAAAGAAGAGCTAGAGTGGGAGAAAATTGTAAAATTTTAAGAAATAGGAAATATCTTTCATATCTTGAATAGACTACACATATAGTAGAAAAATAATAAAAATGCTATTTAGGATTTAAAATTTAACAAATTAAAACCAGCCAAAATTCTATGCATAGAATTCTGGCTGGTTTTTTGTACTTCTTATTGCTTCTTCCACAGACAAACACATGTAACTCCATAGTGTTCTGCAACAGTAGTAATTTTGTAATCATCAGATTTGTATTCATATAATTTTGCCCGACGTTCTTCTGGGAAATATCCTTCTAGTGCGTCAGATTCTTCCCAAAGTTTAATAACTTTTTCAACTTCAGCTTCCAGCTCAGGTGTTTTTTCAACAAAGTATCTCCCATTTTCCCAAACCTTTACACTTTTTGACTCAAACCGAATAACATTTGCCATAGTAATTATACCTCCGTGTGGTTTTATTTCTAAGATGCATTTGGCAAAATTAGCACTTAGTATAATTCATATTATATACATTTGGGGGTGAAAAGTCAAGTGAAAAGATAATTTGAATTTACAATTTACATAAGAGAAAAGAACCTTCGCTATAAGCAAAGGTTCTTTAAGCTCTTTGGTAATTACCTTGAAATTTTAAAATTTGTGTTAAGTAAGCTGACTGCACACGTTATTGCATATTTGTCTATAGGTGAAGAAATGTTCTCTTCGTAACTATCATATGAGAAAACTTTAGTTCTATCCAAAACACAATCTGCTGGCCGTCCATTATAACGGATAAGTTCAGAAGTAAGCCCAACTATAATAGCAACATAATTTTTCTTGTCATTTTCACGAACTAAAGCAAAACAACGAGCATTTGCCGGCAAGTCTATAAGAGAAGGATAATTCCTCTTATTATAAGGATAAGTCTTATCATTAGTCTGCCGTATCTCATGTAGTTCATACTCAGTTGTTCCAGTTACAAAAGTACAAAGTGCAATACTACCCATAAAAGCTCCTTTCTGCTTAATATAAGCCTAAAGACTAAAAAATAATTAGTAACTTTATATATTTTACATAATATTGTAAAAATGTCAAGTTAATTTTTTAAATTTATGTAAGAAGATAATTTGGATTTACAGAATGCTTTTAAAGTAAATATTTTAAGGTATTAAAAAAATGTGTAATGAGTTATTTTATTGAAGTATTACTACATATTTATAAACTTGCTAACTCATAATAATCGCCATGCTTATTAATAAGTTCATCATGTGTACCTTGTTCAACAATTCTTCCATCACTCATCATAATAATAGTGTCAAAATCTTTAACAATATCTAAAGAATGAGCTATTAAAATGATAGTTTTTGTTTTAGATAATTCATTTATAGTTTCCTCAATTTTACTTTTACTATAATTATCTAGTGCACTTGTTGCCTCATCAAAAAGCATAATTGGAGTATCTCTTAAAATAGCTCTGGCAATTGCAATTCTTTGCTTTTGTCCTACTGAAATATTATTATTATTTTCATTAATAATCTAATCGTATTTATTAGGAAGTCTATTAATAAAATCATCAATATTTGCTAGTTTACAAGCATTTTCTATATCTCGCTGAGTAGCATTTTCATTAACCATTAATAAATTTTCCTTTAGAAAAAATGTAGAATATATAGAAAATATGTGATATAATACAAAAAATTATATAAAAAATAAACCTAATTAAATAATTTTAAAGGAGGTATAACCTATGAAAATAATTGGAGTAACAGGAAAATCTGGAAGTGGAAAAACCACCTTTGCAAAATTACTAGCAAAGAAATTAAATTGTGAGTATGTAGATATAGATAAAATAAGTCATATGCCATTAAAAAAGCCAGAAATAATTCGTATATTATGTGAAAAATTCGGAAATGAAATACTAGATGAAAGCGGAAATATAGACAGAAAGAAAATGGGAAATATAGTTTTTTCAGATGAAGAAAAGCTAAACGAGTTAATGAAGATAACAGAGGCAGATGCATACAAAGAGTTAGACACCATATTAGCTAATTCAAATAGCAATGCAATAGTTTTAGAATGGATAAAATTACCTACTATTAAATATTGGCAAAAATGTGACTCAAAAATATTAGTTAAAGCAGACCAAGAAAAAAGAAAAGAAAGAGTGATACAAAGAGATAACATCTCAGAAAAATACTTTGAAAAAAGAGATTCAGCAAGTATAGAATATAAAGAAGCCGAATTTAACTATATTTTTGAAAATGACTACAATGAACAAAAAATGGAAGAAACTATTAATATGATAATTAGCAAAATTATGGAGGATGAAAAACTATGAAATTAAAAGTATTAGGAACACAATCACCATACAACACCAAAAAACACAACTGCCCAGGATTTTTTATACAAGAAGGTGAAAACTTGCTAATGCTAGACTGCGGAAGCGGAACCCATAAAATGTTAAAATATCCTAAAGACTTGCAAAACTTATCAGTAATTATAAGTCACTTACACAGAGACCACTATAATGATATTTATAACTTACAATATGCATCTTTTGTATTTCATAATCAAAAAAGAATTGATAGCCCAATCAATATATATCTTCCACAATCACCAAACAGTATAAATGAAGATATAAAAGCAGAAAGCAATTCATTTGCAAACTATCATGAAATTTCTGAAAATACAAAAATAAACATAGGAAATATGCAAGTAACATTTTGCACTACAGACCATCCAGTAGAAACATATGCTATAAAAGTTACAAATGGAAAAACAAGTATAGTATATACTTCAGACACATCATTTTCAAGCAAAGATAGAATAGTACAATTTGCAAAAGGAGCAGACTTACTAATATGTGAAGCAAGTTTACTAGAAAGCTATGGTTTCCCTGAAATCAACTCACACTTAACAGCCAAACAAGCAGGAATAATTGCAAGAGAAGCTAAAGTAAAGGAACTAATGCTAACTCACTTTTGGCCAGAAGAAAATACAAGACAATACTTAAAAGAGGCAAAGAAAGAATTCAAAAGAGTAGTAATAGCCAAAGAAGGAAGGTCTAAAAAAATTAATTAAATGTAAATAAAGTAAAGTGCTGAGCCTAGGCTCAGCACTTTACTTTTTATACCTTACTTTTCATTACTACTTCCAAAACTTCTTCAGGAAGGTATTCAGAAATATCTACACCATTTTTAAGAAATTCCATAACCAGACTAGAGCTAACAAGTCCATAATCATCTGCCCTAATATATATAGTATCCAGGCCAGAAACTTTCTTATTAATTGCAGCCATATTTTCCTCATAAGGATAATCAAAACCATTATTTCGGATACCTCTTAAAAGAAGAGTTGCGTTGTTATTAAGAGCAGCTTTAACAGTCAAGCCTTCATAAGTCACAACAGTTACATTAGAAAGTCCTTCACGAATCAAGACTTTCTCAATAGTTTTTCTCATCAAATCCTTATCAAACCTACGTTTCTTATCAGAATTAGTACCAATTCCAACAATAACTTTTTCGCATAATTTAAGGGATTCCTTAATTACATGTAAGTGACCAACTGTAAAAGGGTCAAAGCTACCTGAGTAAAAAGCAATTTCCATATAAAATACCTCCTTTTAGGAAATAGAAAAGATATACCTATTAAAAATTTTATTTTAGGTAATCTAATTAAAATGCTTTTGATATTATAGCACAATATACATAAAATCTCAATAGAAAATGAAAAATTAAGTAAACTTACAAATTTCTACAATAAATGCAAATAAAGTATAGTATAATACCAAAATAAGGAGGTAGAATTATGGATTTAAACATATTAAAAAATATAAAAGAAGACATAGAAAATAAATTTGATGTAAAAGCTCTTATACAAGAATTAACAAATTATTTAAAAAATATGGAATCACCAAAGATAAAAGAAAATGAAAATATTTCAGAAATAGATGTAGATGAAGAATTACAAAATTACAGAAAAGAAGGACACCTATATTTAGTAACAGAAGATAGAAATAATGAAATCTATTTATGCGACTATACTGAGAAATCAAAAATAGAATTTAAAGAAAAAATAACAGATAAAGACTTACTAAATGTAGCAAAAGAAGGAGCGATGCTACAATATAAAAATGGAAAATACGAATTATATTCAAAAAATGGATATGATATGTTATTTGAAGAAAATTAAAATAAAACTTTTATATATTTTTTTATTATGCTATACTACCTATATAAGAATAGGAAAGGTAAAAATCAAAATGAAAAATAATAAAAAAATAAATAATCTAACAAATAAATTAGTTCTAGTCATTTTAGTTATTATAATAGGAACAATAGGTTACTTTTTTGAAGGCGGAAATTATAATGACAATATTCAAAATGTAAATACATTATCATTTGATATACAATCGATTCCAAAATATGAAAAATCTCCATACATAATAATAAATAACAATATGCCATCTTTTGAAGAAGCAGACCATACACAAAAAGCATTTGAAAAATATAGCCCACTAGATAGTTTAGGTAGGTGTGGTGTAGCATATGCCAATATATGCAAAGAAATAATGCCAGCAGAAGGAGAAAAAAGAGAAGCCATAGGAATGATAAAACCATCAGGTTGGCAAACAGTAAAATACGAAGGACTAGTAGAAGGAAATTACCTATACAATAGGTGCCACCTAATAGGTTATCAATTAGCAGGAGAAAACGCAAATGAAAAAAACTTAATAACTGGAACTCGCTATATGAACGTAGAAGGAATGCTACCATTCGAAAACAAAGTAGCGAACTATATTGAAGAAAATCCAAAAAACCACGTTTTATATAGAGTTACACCAGTATTTCAAGAAAATAACCTAGTAGCAAGTGGAGTACAAATAGAAGCGTATTCAATTGAAGATAATGGAAAGGGAGTATGTTTTAATGTATATATATACAATGTTCAACCAGGCATAAAAATAGACTATGCTACTGGAAAAAGTGAACTGGAATAAAAATTAAATAATTTTATGTGAATAACTTTTGATTAGTTCACCCTATGACTCTTGACATTGAGCCTCTATAAATGCGTTTTAATAGCCATTAGGAGCAAGCATATTAAAATATATAAATGGCTTGCCTAATGGATTTTAGGCTAACACATTTATACTCAATGTAAAGAGTATATAAATCATAGGGTGAACAATTCATAAGTTAAATTTAGGGTGAACTAATCATAAATTAATCACAAAAAATTAAATAATTTTATTGCTTTATGTTAAACATTGTGATATAATGCAATGCAGTAACAATAGTAGAAACCTAATAACTTTATAAGGAGGAAACAATATGAGTGAATACAAAATGAATCAGTACGATTTACAAAGTTATTTTAAAAGTTTATGCAATAGCTTTTATATTGCATATCAACAAGTAAGGCGGTTAGAAAAAGAAGAGGATGCTTTAGTAAACGATTATAATGAAGAAGATTTAGAAATGGTAAAAAGTCTTCTCAAAATCTCAGTAGCTGATAGTACGCAAAATAAGTATATCACTTATAAGTATTCATATGAAGAATTAGAAAAAGAAAAAGAACGACTAGAAGCGGAAGAGCAAGAGTTTGATAGAAAAACTGAAGAGCTGGGGAAAATATGTAGTTATTGGTCTAATAATATGTGGAAAGACTTTGAAGCCATTAAAAGTGTTTTATATACAATAAAAGATAATGGTTTTTCAATTATTGTAACTACAAAAGCAGAAATATATGCGCTCATAAGATTTTATTATACTTATAAAGTGAAAGACTACCCTATTATTAATATGGAAGAAGAATACAGGCAAGCATTCCCTACTATAGAAGAGTTGAGTGATGACTTCCTTTTTGCATATGAAGAAGCTCTCAATGAAAATGGATTCCCCAATACTATGGACTTGCTATATGATAAATATTTCTAACTAAAGTATGCCACCAACTGTACTTAAATAAGTAACAGTTGGTGTTTTTTCTTTTTTTTTAATGTAGGGGAGAGCACAAGGTCTGAATCATATAGCAATAAGAAATTGTTGATACAAATTGAAAAAATACTAGCTTAACGAATCTACCTTTATTCTTTAAGTGAATTATGTATTAAAATTTCAAATCACTCTTAACCAACCCTCTAAGTAAAACAATAGTAGCAAAGTAACAAATACAAAAAATTAAAATTTGAAATACCAATTCAAAAATACTATTAGGGCTATAATTCCTAAAAATCAAATTAAGTAAAAACACTGCAAAGCAAGGTTTTATCAGCCAATTTGCAAAATCTATTTTAAGCTTAGTTTCTTTAATTAGTAGAAGCAAACTAACCAATCCATTTAAAATTTCACTAATAAAAAGCACAACAATATAACCTTTTATACCCTGAATAGGTAGTAAAAAATAAATAAAAGTTATACTCGTAAATAAATCCAAGATATTAATTCCCATAACAGCAACTTGCTTATCTAATCCTTTTAAAATACCATCAACAACATTATCAATATACATTAAAACAATAAGAGGAGAAAGCACTTTTATAAAAATAGAAACATTTGCCTCACTATAAATACTACTAGAAAGCTCCTCCGAAAAGCACCAAAAAATTCCCATAATTAAAAAAGAAAAAATAAAGCAAAACTTAAGTATCTTATTAATAGCAAAATTAATTCTATTATAGCTCCCTTTAGCATTTAAATACGAAAACTCAGGAATAAGAAGCATACTAAAAGAAGAAATAAAACTGCAAGGAAACATTATTAAAGGCATAGCCATACCATTAATCATACCATACTGTGCTAAAGCCTTCTCGCACGATATTCCAGACTTCTCCAAACGTATCGGAATAAGAATTTGCTTTAAAGTAGAAAGCCCAGAGCGAACATATGAAGTAAAAGCAATAGGAAGTGTAATTCTTAAAATTTGCTTTGTATAATTATCGCTTCTATTTATAACATACTTCTTTTTTCTAACATCTCTTTTATAAGAAAAGCCAAGTAATAAAAAAGAAGCAATTTCAGAAATAGTACTACCTAAAACCAATGAAATACAAGCATATTCAATACCAGAAGGCAAGAAGTAATTAATAAAAAAGCTAACAAAATAAATTTGAACAATTTGCCCTAAAACTTGAGAAATCGCTGTTTTCTTAACATTCCTAATAGCCGAAAAATACCCATTTATACTACTACTAACCGACAAAAAAGGAAGACTAACCGCAATAATTCTAAGAGGCATATAGCTAACCTTAGAATGTAGCCAATAAGTAGAAATAAAAGGAGCAAATAAAAATAACAAAACAGCTGAAACAGTCCCCATAAATAAGCTATAATTAATACACTTCTTAACGGCAAGTTTCATTCCATCTTCCTTGCCATAAGCCATCTGCTCAGAAACAATTCTAGAAGTAGCAAGGTTAACCCCTGAACTTGCAAAACACACAAAGAGCATATAAACAGACATAATAAGCTGATAAACCCCGAGCTGCCTCAGCCCCTATTTTATTAGAAATATACACACCAAAAAACATACCAATACTTCTAAGCAAAAGAGAAGTACAAGTAAGCAAAATGCCATTAAGTAAAAAAACTTTAACTTTCCTCAAAAAAATCACCTAATTTACTATATTAAGTGAAACTTGCAAAAAGTACTAAAATCACCTTATTTATTAATATTCATATAATAAATAAAAAGGTAGGTGGAAAAATGAAAAAACGAGTATTTAAAATATTGGTAAGTTTTCTAATAATAGTAACAGCTCCAATGTACATATTAATAGGGCCAGTATATGCATTTTCTCCTTCAAGTGATGTTATATATGAAGGAATAGATGTAAGCGGATGGCAAGGAAATATAAATTATGAAGCGGTAAAAGAAAGTGGAATAGAAATAGTATATATGAAAGCAAGTGAAGGAAGCTACTTTGTAGATCCATACTTTAATCAAAATTACGAAAATGCCAAAGCAAGCAATTTAAAAGTAGGCTTTTACCACTATGTAACAGCAAGAAGCGTAGAAGAAGCAATACAAGAAGCAAACTTCTTTGCAGCAACAATTTCAGGTAAAGTACCAGATTGCAGGTTAGCAATGGACTTTGAAAGTTTTGGAAATTTAAGCCCAGAAGAAATTACTCAAATTGGATTAGCATTTATGCGAACAGTAGAAAATTTAACTAAAAAAGAAATGGTAATTTATAGTGACACAAGTAATGCGTCATACAGATTCTATGGAGAACTAACAAGCTATCCTTTATGGGTAGCACAATACGAAGTATCAGAGCCAACACCAAACGGTAACTGGAGTACATGGGTAGGCTGGCAATATTCAGATGCAGGAGAAATACCAGGAATAAGTGGATATGTAGACAGAGATAAATTTACAGACGGAATACTATTAAACAGTTCGTCAGAAATTCCACTTCCAGATAACTGGGATAAACCAGTAGCAGGAGGAACAAGCACAATAACAATACAAAGAGGCGACACTTTAAGTAGGTTAGCCCTAGAATATAATACAACAGTATCAAGACTAGTAGAATTAAACAATATAGCAAATCCAAACTTAATTTATACAGGAGAAACTTTAATAGTACCAAGTGGAGAAACGCCAACAGACACAGACGGAAATTCAACCTCAGGTCAAACAATATATATTGTAAAAGCAGGAGACACCCTAAACCAAATAGCAGTAAGTTTCGGAACAACAGCAAGAGCCATAGCAGTAGAAAATGGAATAAGAAACATAAACCTAATATATGTAGGACAAAGGCTAATAATACCAACAAACCGCTACGACCTAAACCACACTCTATACAAAATAAGATGGGGAGACACACTATACAGTATATCAAGAAGATACGGAGTACCAATAGCCACAATAGTAAGGCTAAACCGAATTCAAAACCCAAACCTAATCTACGCCGGCCAAACAATAAGAATTTAGTGTCAATGGGGACGGAGCTTTTTGACAATTTTTTTGTCACTTGGGACACACATTAAAAAAATTTGAATTATTAAGGTCTGTCCCACTTGACACATTAATTGTCAAAAAGCCCCGTCCCCATTGACAACTAATAAAAAACAAAGAATAGAACAGTATGATTTTATAGAAAATACAGAATTTATTTGCTTTAACAAATTTGTTAAAGCAAATAAATATGGAAATAAGAGTCTAAAAGAATATTATATTTCAATAGATATGGCAAAAGAATTATGTATGATAGAAAATAATAATATGGGTAAAAAACTAAGAAAGTACTTTATAGAAGTAGAAAAAAGATATAGAAGTATAATAGAACAACCACAAAATATATTTGATATTATGCATTTAGCACTAAAACAAATAGAAGAAAACGAAAAGAAACTTAATTTAGTAGAAAATACATCAAAAGAAAACAAAAAAGAAATAGAAAATATATGCTATAAAGTAAAAGATATATATCAATAACAAAATTATAAATGTTAGTAAAACTAATTTGTATAAAAGATAAGTGAAATATAATAATAAAGTATTGAAAAATAAAACAAAATATGTTAACATAAATATATATCAAGTTTTAATTTCTGAGCTAAAAACTAACCAAGTAACTATTAATAATTAAGCAAGCCAAATGGCAGGAGGAAAGCATATGTATAAAGAAGAGAGAAATGAAGTAACTATTAAATTACCATATCAAATTGGTGAGGTTGTAAAAACATATCAGAACGGTCAGCGGTTTACAGACAAAGTAAGACAGTACGTAATAAGTGATGAAATAAATGTAATTTTGGATGTAAATTGTGAAGAAAATAACCAAATGCCACCTATTGAGCTCAAGGAATTTAGAAAACAATGGGAAGCAGAAGAAAGAAAGCAGCCTATGGTAATTGAACTGCCATATGCAGTTGATACTGCTGTAAAGAGTGGAAACCTTAGCGGAAAGATATTCAGCTATACTGTAAGTGATGATAAAACTACAGTTATTGTGCATTTGAAGAAAGAAGGCAGGTCAAAGCTTTCAAATCCAATTGAACTGGAAGAGTTTAAAAAGGATTGGAAAAAAGCATAGTTTAAAAAAAGTAAAAAGGATTTCAAATGAAGTCCTTTTTACTTTTTTATTGAATAGTAAAAATCGATTTTAATGTAGGGGCGTGGACTCTAAGTCCACCTGCGTAGCGAAGCCTCTTTTGTTCTTTTTTATGATTAATTAGCGAGTAACTAAATTTTGAGATATAAATCAAATATCAAATTTAATTTTTTTCATCTTCTACCTTCTTAATTAGCAAATTGCCATTAAATTTATTTTCTACTATTTTGCAAATTATGTTTTTAAAAATATAGTGCTGATTCTGGTTAAGCAAATCATCAGGTGTAATTAAATTAATAATATTCACCTTTAAGTCATAATTTCTATTGTGCAAGCAATCAAAAATAGCACATTCAACTAGCCAATCACTTGCATATAATTCAAACATATGGATTAAACCATCTTCAGAAATATTAAAAGTCTCTAAAAAGTCTTCACATACCAAATCAGTATATGTATCTTTAAAAAGTTTTAAAAGTTCATTTCTGTAGTCTTTTATAAAAGATGTAAGAGCACCTAAAAGTTCATTATTTTGAACTATAAAGTTGTATGCATTAAATCCATAGTCAGTATAAGAAAAAGGACCATCTTTTAGTGCAGAGTCAAATTTCTTTCTAAGCATAATTATACCTCCTAAAATTATTTTAAAGGTTAATGGTTACATAAATTTAAAACATTATATCATAATTTTACAAAAAAGCAATAAAAATGCAAATAAATTTACACAAAACAAATCTAATTACCATAAAATATAATATGAAATAAAAAATAATTCCCAAAAGGGACAGATACCCCAAAAGGAAACGTCCCCAATGGGAACAAAGGTAGGTGCAAAATGAAAGAAGTTTTAAAAGTAGAGAATGTATCAAAAAAATATCAGGCAGCTAACGGAGAAGTAGAAGCTCTAACAAATGTAAATTTTTCTATTAATGAAGGCGAGTTTGTAAGTTTAATTGGACCAAGTGGATGTGGAAAATCTACAATGTTATCTATTATTGCGGGCTTAGAAGAAAAGACATCAGGAGAAATTATAATAGATGGAGAAATAGGTTATATGCTTCAAAAAGATAGCCTTTTAGAATGGCTAACTATTTATAAAAATGTAATGTTTGGATTAGAAATAAGAAAGCTAAAAACCACAGAAAATGTACAATATGTGGATAACCTACTTAAAAAATATGGTTTATATGAATTTAAAGACAAATATCCAAACCAACTATCAGGCGGTATGAGGCAAAGAGCAGCTTTAATTAGAACCCTAGCAATAAAGCCTAAAATATTACTATTAGATGAAGCATTTTCAGCCTTAGACTATCAAACAAGAATAATGGTAACAAAGGACATTTACGATATTTTAAGAAACGAAGGAATTACAGCACTAATTGTAACACATGATATTTCAGAAGCCATAAGTATGTCAGACAGAGTTATAGTACTAAGTAATAGACCAGCCATGGTAAAAGAAATTCATAAAATAGAATTTGAAATGGAAAATAGAACACCATTAAACTGCCGAGAAAGCCCTAAATTCAGCAAATATTTTGATACCATTTGGAAAGGACTAGATGTACATGAATAAAGAAAAAAATATATCACAAGAAAGAAAAAAATACTTAAGAAAACAAACAAATAATAAAATTTTAGTAAAAGTAGTTCAATTTAGTATTGTTATTGGACTTATATTATTGTGGGAAATACTTGCAAACAAAGGAATTATAGACAGCTTTATTATGAGCCAGCCTTCTAGAATAGTAAAAACATTTTTAAATTTATCACAAAATAATTTACCAGAACATATAAAAGTAACATGTTTAGAAACATTAATAGGGTTTTTACTAGGTACTTTTTTAGGTGCAGTTATAGCAATTATGCTATGGTGGTCAAAGTTCTTATCAAAAGTAGCAGAGCCATTTTTAGTAGTGCTAAACAGCCTTCCAAAGGTAGCACTTCGGACCAGTTATAATTATATGGGTAGGAGCAGGAATGCCAGCAATCATAACAATGGCACTAATGATTTCATTAATAGTAACTATATTAGAAATACTAAACGGTTTCCTAAATACAGATAAAGAACTTATAAAAATGGCACAAACATTTCATGCAAGCAAATTTCAAATTTTATCAAAAATAATAATACCAGCAAATAAAGCAACATTTTTTAACTCACTAAAAGTAAACATAGGACTTTCATTAGTAGGAGTTATAACAGGAGAATTTTTAGTATCAAAAGCAGGGCTTGGTTACCTAATAGTATATGGAGGTCAAGTATTCCAATTAGACTTAGTAATGACAAGTGTTATAATATTAGCAATTGTAGCATATGTAATGTATCAGGCAGTTGTTAGGTTAGAAAAATTGTTAGTAAAAAAATAAGAAATTAATAATAAAACTATAAAGGCACGGGAGACTGTGCCTTTTACTGTTGCATAAGAAAAACTATTAAACCTCATATCTTTTTATTTTAAGTTTCCGTTTTTTGTAAAATGTTAAATTAAGAAATATTTAAAACTATAACATTTTACTAAAAAAATGGATTTATTTTATAATTGAAACAGCAAATTAACTATTATCAAGATATTTAAAAAAATCAAAATTTAAACTTTTTGTATATTGCAAAAATTAAACTTATATATTACAATAATGAGTAAAAAAAGAATATATAAGTTAATAAAAAGGAGAAGAAAATGAATACAAAATATCAAAAAACACTAAAGATTATTATTGAAAAAGTAGTACAAGAAAGACAAAGCTCGATAGAAATTATCAATTTAAAGCTAATAGAATTATACTGGGAAATTGGTAATATGCTTCTGACCATAAAAGAAGAGGAGAATTTTGGAAATGATATAATAAAAAAATTATCCATAGATTTATCAAAAAAATTTCCAGATATGAAAGGCTTTTCAGCAAGAAATATAAAATATATGATAAAATTTGCAAAAACATATGAACAATATAACTTACTAAAAGAAGTACTATATAAATTAAGTTGGAGCCATCATAAAGTATTAATACAAAAAGTTAAAGATGAAAAAGAGAGATTATGGTATATAAACAAAACAATAAAATATAATTGGCCTGTAAATATAATGGAAGAACAAATAGAACATAAATTATATGAAAAAGTACAAAATGAAGACATAATAAATAAACTAATTGTAAATAAAACACAAACATTTGAAAACATAGCTAAAGATCCCTATAGTCTAAGTTTGATATTACTAAATACGCAAAATAACATAGAAAGTAAAATGCCAAGTATAGAGGACATAGAAAATCTTATAAATAGAAAATTTGAATATTATATAAACAAAATGCAAGAAAATACAACTGAAAAACAAGAGTATAAAAAACATAGTGGAATTGACTATGTAAAAATTGGTGAAAACATTAGAAATGCCAGAAAAAATAAAAACTATACACAAGAAATATTATCAGACAAATTAGGAGTATCAATAGCATTTTACAGCAGACTTGAGAGAGGAAGCATGCACATAAATTTAAAAAGATTGTCGCAAATATGTGAAGTTTTAGGAGTTACAGAAGGAGAAGTATTAAATGGCAACATAAAAAGAGAGATAGATTATTAAACTTACATAAAATAAATTCCCCAATATAGTTACTCTAACACAAATAATTGAATAATATATATAGAAGTGTAAATAAATTTTACAAATAAAACTTTGAAAGGGGAAAGGAAAGTGAAAAAAACTTTAAGCATAGCAATTATTATAGTACTTATAATAATAGTAGCAGCAGTTACTATTTATTTCGTAACAAAAGATAAAGGAGAAGACATAGCTTCATTAAAGAAGATTAATGTAAATGAGGTTACAAGGTCTGTATTTTATGCACCACAATATGTAGCAATAGCAAATGGATACATGGAAGAAGAAGGACTAAAAATAGAACTTACAACAGGTCAAGGTGCAGACAAAGTTATGACAGCAGTTTTAGCAGGTCAAAGTGACATAGGTTTTGCAGGCCCAGAAGCATCAATATATGTATATAACGAAGGAAAAGAAGATTACTGTCAAGTATTTGCACAATTAACACAAAAAGATGGTTCATTCTTAGTAGCAAGAGAGAAAACAGATAACTTTAGTTGGCAAGACTTAAAAGGAAAAACAGTAATACCAGGAAGAAAAGGGGGAGTTCCATACATGACATTTGAATATGTACTAAAGAAAAATGGAATAGACCCACAAAAAGACTTAATATTAGATGACAGTATAAAATTCGATTTAATGGCAGGTGCATTTTCAGGAGGAACAGCAGACTATGTAACATTATTTGAGCCAACAGCAACAATGACAGCAAATGCAGGAAAGGGATATGTAGTAGCGTCAGTAGGAGAAGCATCAGGAGAAATACCATACACAGCATATTTTGCTAAAAAGAGCTATATAGAATCAAATAGTGACACAATACAAAAATTTACAAACGCAATATATAAAGGTCAAAAATTCGTAGAAACACACACAATGAAAGAAGTAGCAGAAGTAATAAAAGACTTCTTCCCAGACACAAATATAGACTTACTAGAGGCAGTATTACAAAGCTATAAAGATATAGACGCATGGAAAACAGTGCCAACAATGGAAGAAGAAGCATTTGAACTATTACAAAAAGTAATGCAAGAAGCAGGAGAACTAAGCCAAAAAGCTCCATTTGAAAAAATAGTAAACAACTCATATGCAGAAAAAGCACATTAGGGATGCCCCTTTCCGTGTCAAAATGATACGGAAAGGACAGATTTTTTATAGTATAGAAAAACCGATGTTAAAGAAGAATTTTGTCGAAAAGTTTTCTATAAAATATAATTAATTATGTTTACAACAAACTTGAAATATGATATAAATAAGTTGTTCAATTAGCACAATTAGTGCTTTTAATCAATATATATTTATTCGAGTAAATATTATTTCTAAATAAAATCCAAAAGCGAATTATAAGCAAAGAAAAAATAAAAAAATAATGTGTTTATTAATTGTGCAAATTTTTAAAGTTATTAATAAAATTTAACATTAATTATTGAATAACAAAAATAAAATTGCTATAATAAAGGAGGTAACAGAGTGAATAATATTTCGAAAACAAATAAATTAAATCTAAAAAGATGATATAATATTCAAAGTATTTTTTAGTAGAAAAGGAAATGAAGAATTTTTAATAGATTTTCTAAAATCATTACTAAAAATAGATATAAAAGAAATAAAAATACAAGAAGAAGTAAACTTAGAAAAATTAAGTAAAAAGGAAAAAGGTGGAAGGCTAGACTTACAAGCAAAATTAGATAATGGGACAATAGTAAATATAGAAATGCAACTAAAAAATAATCATAATATAGAAGAAAGAACAACATACTATAGTTCAAAGGTAATAGCCAGAGAAACAGAGCGTGGTACAGAATATAAAGACATTAAACAAGTAATAATGATAAATATATTAGATTATGAAATGTTAGGCTTTGATGAATACATATCAGAAACAGCAGTAGTACTAGATAAACACAGAGAATACGAAGTATTAAAAGGAATAAAGTGGTATTTTATAGAACTACCAAAATTCAGAAAACAAAATCCAGATATGAATGAAAAAATAAATCAATGGTTAGCCGTCATTGACGATTATGATATGGGGTTAGTAAAAATGGCAGAAGAAAAAAATGAAACATTAAAAAAAGCAAGATTACAAATATCATATTTAACAGGAGATGAAGAAGTAAAAAGAATGCAATGGCTAGAAGAAAAATGAGAAATGGATAGAGCAAGTGAAATAGGATATGCAAGAAGAGAAGAAAAGAAAGAAGGAATAAGAGAAGTAGCAAAACAAATGATAAAAAAAGGAATTGACATAGAGACTATATGTGAAATAACAAAATTAACAAAACAAGAAATAGAAAAGATAAAATAGTAACAAATAAATAAAATTCTTCCGAAATTTTGAAAACTAAGTATTGACAAATAATGCCAACATACTATATAATACAAAACGTGTACAAGAGTTGAATAATACACAAAAAATAAATCCCACACGAATAAAAGTGTTAATACTGGAAGGAGGGGAATATTAATGTCAGAAGTAAGAGTAAATAATGGAAATATAGAAGATGCCTTAAAAAGGTTTAAAAGACAATGCGCTAGAAATGGAGTAATACAAGAAGTCCGTAAAAGAGAACACTATGAAAAACCTAGTGTAAGAAGAAAGAAAAAATCAGAGGCAGCAAGAAAAAGAAAATTTTAATTAAAAAAGAGAGGTTGGAAGTTATAGATTAGAAATAAACAATAATTTTCAACCTTTTTGTATAAGAAGTTGGAAGTTGGAGGTTGAAAATTAGGGTAATACCTTCGAAGAAATTGATTAAGAGAAGAGGAAACAGTAAAAATACAAATCTTCAATTTTTTTGTAGGGACACCGTTTGCGGGAATACCCCTTGAACGTGACACCACTGTGTCCGAAATATGGTGAATAATGAATATTGAAGAGTGAATAATACAAAACTCTTCGAGTTTTGAGGAGGAAAAAGAAATGTTAAAAGAAAAATTATTAGAAGATATGAAAGTATCAATGAGAGACAAAAATGTAGTTAGAAAAAATGTAATACAAATGGTAAGAGCCGCCATATTACAAGTAGAAAAAGATAAACAAATAGAACTTACTGACGAACAAATAGTAGAAGTAATAGCAAAAGAATCTAAAAAGAGAAAAGATTCATTATCAGATTACGAAAAAAGTGGAAGAGAAGAACTAATAAAACAAATTAATGAAGAAATAGAAATATTAGCAGAATACTTACCAAAGCCACTTTCAAAAGAAGAACTAGAAAAAATAATAGAAGAAGTAATAAGCGAAGTAGGAGCAACAACAATAAAAGAAATGGGAATAGTCATGAAAACAGTAAAAGAAAAAGTAGGAGCTGCGGCAGACGGAAAAACAATAAATGAAATTGTTAAAGGTAAATTAAATTAGAAGTTGGAGGATGGAAGTTGGAGGTGAGAATTTAGGGTAAATTCTCATAGGTATTCTTATTAGATATAAGTAACTACATCATAAAAACAATTTTATATTGAAAAATATACAGAAAATATACAATAAAGCCTTGTATATTTTTATTTTTTTGTACTATAATATAAATATTAGAAAAACAAGAATAAATAAAGGTTAGAAATTAACTATTTGAGGTTGCATGGAGATGAAAAAATATTTTTACAAGGAACAATATCGGTTAAAAACTAACAATTTAAAGTTATACAGCAATGTAAATACTTCGAAGAAATTACCAAAAAATCCAACATCCAACCTCTAACTTCTAACTTCCAATTTATACAAAATACCAATAAAGGAGTGTCCCCACCGTTCCGAAATCGGAACGAAAAAGACCGTCCCTAACGTGCAAAGGAGAAAAGAATTATGATAAATGAAACTATAGAACTAAAAGAAGGTATAAAATTTCATAAAATACAAACAAACAAATTCAAAACAAACTTATTAGCAATATTTTTAACAATGCCACTAACTAAGGAAAATGTAACAAAAAATGCATTACTTGCAGCAGTGCTAAGAAGAGGAACTAAAAATATGCAAACACAAGAAATAATAAGCCAAAACCTAGAAGAAATGTATGGAGCAGGCTTTGACTGTGGAATTGAAAAAAACGGAGATAACCAAACAATAAAATTATACTTAGAAACAATAAATGACGAATTTTTACCAGAAAAAGAAGAATTATTAAAAAAGAGCTTCCAAATAATATTCGAAATAGCATTTAATCCATTAATAGAAAATGGAAAGTTCAAAACAGAATATGTACAAGGAGAAAAAGAAAACCTAAAACAAATAATAGAAGGAAAAATAGACAATAAAGGTTCATATGCGATGGAAAGATGTATAGAAGAAATGTATAAAAACAAAGCATATGGACTATACAAATATGGATATATAGAAGCATTAGATAAAATAACAGAAGAAGAGCTATATAACCATTACAAAGAAGTAATAAAAACTTGTAAAATAGACATATATGCTTCAGGAATGCTACCACAAAACATATTAGAAATGGTAAAAGAAAATGAAAGCATACAAAAACTACAAGAAAGAAAAGTACAAATAAATGAAGAACCAAAACAATTAATAGAACAAGAAAAAATAATAGAAGAAAAGATGGAAGTAACACAAGGAAAACTAGTACTAGGATTAGATGTAGACTCAAATATAGAAAATATAAGTTATATAACAATGTGTTATAACACAATATTAGGAGGAGGAGCAAATTCAAAAATGTTCCAAAACGTAAGAGAAAAAGCAAGTCTGGCATACACAGTAGGGTCAAATTATCTAAAAAGAAAACAAAACATAATAATAAGAGCAGGAATAGAAATACAAAACTATGAAAAAGCACTAGAAATAATAAAACAACAATTAGATGACATGAAAAATGGAAAATTCACGCAAGAAGACTTAAATAATGCAAAAAACCTAATAATAGCAACAATTGAAAACATACCAGAAGAACAAGATACACAAATAAGTTATTATTTTGGTCAAGAACTAGCAAATACTAACATCTCAACAGAAGAATACAAAGAAAAAATACAAAAAGTAAGCAAAGAGCAAATAGTAGAAGTAGCGAATAGTGTGAAAATGAATACAATTTATTTTTTAAGAAATTGAAATGGAAGTTGGAATATAGTAGAAATACTTCGAAGAATTACCTAAAAATCCAACTTCCAACTTCTAGAAAGGAGAAAAATTATGAAATTAGTAGAAAGTACAAGAATAAAAGAAAAAGCCTATATAGAGAAGCTAAATAATGGCTTAACAGTAATAATAATTCCAAAAGAAAATACCCAAAAAAAGTATGTAATATGGGGAACACATTTTGGTTCAATAGATAATAGATTTATAATGCCAAAAACAAACGAAGAAGTATTTGTACCAGATGGAGTGGCACATTTTTTAGAACATAAGATGTTTGAACAAGAAAATGGAAGAAATAGCCTAGATGTATTAATGTCACTAGGAGTAGATGCAAATGCATATACAACAAATAACCATACAGCATATTTATTTGAAACAACAAACAACTTTTATGAAGCACTAGATGAACTAATGGACTATGTACAAAATCCATATTTTACAGACGAAAATGTAGAAAAGGAAAAAGGAATAATAGCACAAGAAATTGGAATGTATGATGATGACCCAGGCTGGCAATTATACATGAATGCATTAGACTGTATGTACAAAGAAAATGCAATAAAAATAGATATAGCAGGAACAGTAGAATCAATAAATAAAATAGATAAAGATGTTTTATACAAATGCTATAACACATTTTATAATCCATCAAATATGACATTAGTAGTATGTGGAGATTTTAAACCAGAAGAAATAATGCAAGAAATAAAAAACAGAATAGTAGAAAAGGAAAAGCAAGGCGAAATAGAAAGAATATATCCAAAAGACGAAAAAGGAATAAACAAAAAATACAAAGAAACTAGTATGCCAGTAAGTAAGCCAATATTTTTAATAGGTTTCAAAGACGAAAACACAAATAAAGACAAAGTAAAAAAACACATAGCAATAGAAATACTAATGAATATGCTAGTAGGAAAAAGTTCACCATTATATCAAAAAATGTATGATGAGGGTCTATTATTAGCTCCACTAGACATGGACTATGAATTCACTAATAACTATGCACATGTAATGTTAACAGGTCAATCAAAAGAGCCAAAAAAAGTACAAGAAGAACTATTAAAACAAATACAAAACTTAAAACAAAATATGGACAACAAATATTTTGAAAGAATAAAAAAGAAAGTATATGGAGATTATGTAGTAGAATATAATAATGTTGCAGACATAGCAAGAATGTTTTTATCAGACTATTTTAAAGGAATAAATTCCTTTGATTATATTGAACAATATAATACAGTAACCGAAGAATATACAACAGAAATATTAAATGAAATATTTGACGAAAAAAATATGGTAATGTCAGTTGTAAACATAAAATAGAATAAACTGTCGAAAAAAAATAAAAAACGTCAAAAAAAGCAATACGAAAGTTAGTCAAAAACGCCTAAAATTGGCGTTTTTTTATTGACTAAAATGTAAAAATATGGTATTTTAATAATATACGAAAGAAAAAAATTCACGAAAAAGGAGAGTGGTTATATGATAAATGATGAAATTTGTAAATTAAGAGAAAAGTTAAACGAAAGCATAATTAAAGGAGAAGATTATAGTATAACCTATAAACTAAGTGTAGAGTTAGATGAATTAATTACAAAGTACTACAGAAAAAGTATAATAGATGAAAAACAAACTGAAAAAATAATAGGAATAAAAGAGAAAAAAGTATGTACCAATAAAATAAAGTAGAAAAAGTAGAAATAAATGAAATAAAAAAATACCAACAGACAAAAGCAAGGGAGCTGTAAAAAAGGAAAGATTTGGGACGCGCCAAAAACTTTCCTTTTTTTACAGCCCCTTTGTCTCTATATAAAAGCCAGTATCTGTTACTATATAAGTTATTAAATAGTTACAATTCACGACTTAAAAATATTTTATTTCTATAGGTTACAGTTCAGTAAGGATATAAATTATTGACTTATTTAATGTCTATAAAGTCTAATTTTTTAGAACAAAAAGGCACGGTGCCCCGTGTCCCTACATTTGAAATCGATTTTTCCTATTCAATAAAAAATGCTTAAAAAGTCATTTTAAAGCTATAAAAATTTTTCTACTGAACTGTAACTCTATAGTAACCTTTTGAGTATTAACTTGAAAAAATATGTTGAAAAAAGTAATAACATAGAGTATAATAAAAATATAAGATAAAAGTGGAGGTAACGAATGAAAACAAAAATGAAAAAAATAATAACAACAATAATAATAGCTTTAGTAATAATATCAAACTTTATGCCAATAGCAAATGCAACAATTTCAGTAGATGACTATGAACCAAGAGTTCTAGTACCAAAAGACTACGGTGCAGCGTTTGGAATGACTGGCACTATATTAAATGCAATAGTAACAGTAGGTATAGTTATATCTGTAGTAACAATAATGGGATTAGGAATAAAGTACATGGCAGGAAGTGTAGAAGAAAAAGCAGAATATAAAAAGACAATGATACCTATATTAGTAGGAATGATAATGCTATTTTGCATAACAACATTTGTAGGAGTCTTATATAATATAGTATCTCAAGCAACAGCATAATCAATTTGAATATATTGAAAGGAGTGAGGCAAAATGAGGAAGAGTATTTATATAACAACAATAATTACAATGATAATTATATTATTAACAATATTTAGTACATCTGCATATGCAACAACATATCAGCCAGATATTAATATACGTGATATTAAACAACAAACTGATGGTTTTATAAAAAAAGGCGAAGCAACAGCAAATGATGCTATTTCACAAGATAGCATGAAAAAATTATCAAATGGAATATATATGGTATTATTAATATTAGGAATATGTATAGCAGTTATAATAGGAGCCATATTAGGAATAAGATTTATAATAGAAGGAGCAGAGGGAAAAGCAGAAGTACAAAAAGCTCTGGCGCCTTATATAGCAGGCTGTGTAGTAGTATTTGGGGCATTTACAATATGGAAGATAATAGTACTAGTTTTACAAGGAATGTGACAAAAATAGAAAAATAAGTAAAAAATAGTTGAAAAATAAATAAAAATATATTATAATAAAATTAGTAATGAAAATTATAAGGAGGAAAATTATGAAAAAACAAGTAAAAATATTATCTATAATTTTAATAGTTATGATGGCTTTAACAACAATTTCAAGTACTGTATTAGCAGCAGATTTAAGTGCTAAAATAAAAGATATGGCTGCTGGAAATGGAGATCGGACCAGAAGAAGTTATTAACTTAGGTAAAACAATAGTTACAATTATGCAAACAGTAGGTATAGTAGTTGCAGTAGTTGTATTATTAATTTTAGGTGTCAAATACATGATAGGAAGTGCAGAAGAAAAAGCAGAATACAAAAAGACAATGATACCATACTTAGTTGGTGCAATATTAATATTTGCATCTACAACAATAGTAAATGTTGTATATAATATTGCAAATTCATTCAATAAATAGTTAATTAAAAAGTACTAATGAAAAGGTAGAATAAAAACTACCTTTTTATTTTACAAAACCATAACAAACATATTACAATTACATTAAAAATGCATAAAAATGCATTTTTTTTTGTTTTTTTGTTACATTTTACTCGCTTATCTGTTATAATATAATCAAGTGTAATTATGCACAAAAATAATTAAACAAAAGCAAAATAGGAGGAAGTGTTTATATGGGAACATATAATATACCTAGAAATGTAAAAGGTGAAGGAAGAATTTTATTTATATTTTCAGGAAAAAGTATGATTTATACAATGATAGGTGGAGTGATAGGCTTACCATTCTACTTTATATTTTCAGCATTAAAGCTAACAATTGCAGGATTAATAGCACTTGCATTTTTCGCACTTATAGGGTTTGCAATAGGAACATTTAAAATTCCACAAATAGGAATTTTGAAATTTACAAAAACAGTAGGTGGAGAAAATATAGATGATGTAATAAAAAGAGCAATAAACTTTAAAAGAAAAGGCAACAAGATATACCTATATACAAAGGAGGAAGAAAAATAATGGATAGTATTAAATTATTAACAATGGTTTTAATGATAATATTAGGAATAATGCTAATATTACTAGTAGTGCTAGGAATCGTATTTGTAACATCAAAAATGGGGCAAAAAGAAGAAAAAGAAGAAATAAAAGATGCTAGCAATGGTAAAGCACCAAAAGTAAAAAAATACAAAGAATACAAAACAGCATCAGTACTAGACTTTATGGAGTTTGATACTATCGTAGACAATATGATTTCGCAAAAAAATGGAAATAGATATGTAATGGTAGTAGAATGCCAAGGAATAAACTATGACCTAATGTCAGAAGTTGAAAAGAACTCAGTAGAAGAAGGTTTTATACAATTCCTAAACACACTAAGACATCCAGTTCAAATATATACACAAACAAGAACAATAAACCTAGATAGCAGTATAGAAACATATAAAGAAAAAATAAAAGAAATAGAAATGGTAGTAGAAAAGCTAGAAGCACAATATAAAAAAATGCAAAGAGAAGAAGAAATGTACACAAAAGAGCAAATAGATAGAGCATATTTTGAACTAACAAAACAAAAAAACTTATATGAATATGGAAAAGACATTATATATACAACAGAAAGAATGAGCTCAAACAAAAACGTACTTAACAAAAAATATTATGTTGTAATACCATACTTTGTAGAAGAACTAGGAGAAAACTCATTTGATAAAGAAGAACAAAGAAACCTAGCATTCTCAGAATTATACACAAGAGCACAATCAGTAGTAAGAACATTAAGCGTATGTGGAATAAACGGAAAAGTAATGAATTCAAATGAGCTAGTAGAATTACTATATGTAGCATATAATAGAGACGAATCAGAAGTATATGGACTAGAAAAAGCACTAAAAGCTGGATATGATGAACTATACTCAACTGCACCAGATGTAATAGACAAACAAATAAGGCTATTAAATAAACAAATAGAAGACGAAGCATTTGAACTTGCAAAAAATAAAGTAACAGAAGCAAGAACAGAAAAACAAAAAGCACTTCAAGAAAAACGTTTAAAGAAAAGAGACCTAATAGCAGAACTTGCAGGAATAATTGTAGATGAAAATGCACCAATAGTAGGAGAAGATGTAGCCGAAGTTGCGAAAGAAAAAATAAGAAAAGAAACAGAAGAAGGGGGAAGTGAAGAAGATGGCAAAAAACAAAAAGCAAAAAGAACTAGAAAAACAAAAACAGCTTAATAATGACTATACAAACCCAGATGAATATCAAATATTAAAGAAAAAAACAATAAAAGAATTAATAGCGCCAGCAGGAATAGACGCAAGTAATATAGACCACTTAGAAATAGTGTCAAATATTACAAGGTATGCAAGAAGCTTCTTTGTATCAACACTTCCAAGAATGGCAACCTTCCCAGAGTTATTTAGAGACATGTACATGTTTGGAGATATAAATACATCAATATACATAAACCCAATAGCAGAATCAAGGTCACAAAATGAATTAAACAGAGTTATAAACGAACTAGAAACAGAAAGAATAGTAGCGGCAGATAGAGGAAACATAAACAGAGAAAGTACAATAGGTCAAAAAAGATGGGAAGCAGAGCAATTAAGAGATGAAATAGCAGCAGGATACAATAAGTTATTTGAAGCGTCAATAGTATCAACATTATTTGCATATAGCTTAGAAGACCTAAACAGATATACAAAACTATTAGCATCAGAAATGTCAAAATCATTAGTAGATATAAAAAGTGCTTGGGGAATGCAAGAAGAAGCATTCAAAAGTAATATGCCATTAATGGAAAACAAAATAAAGAAAACACACACATTTGATAGACGTTCAATGGGAACAGTATTCCCATTTACAACATCAGAAGTAGGGCACCCAACAGGAGTACCCCTAGGCTTTAACAAACAAACAGGAGTACCAATATTATTTGATAACTTCCATGGGTCTCTTACAAACTATAATATGGTTATATTTGCTAAATCAGGAGCAGGAAAATCAGTTACAATGAAAACACTAATTTCAAGAAGTGCAGTATTAATGGGAATACAAAGTTTAGCACTAGACGCTGAAGGCGAATACTCAATAGTTGCAGAAAGCTTAGGAGGAATAAATGTTGTAATAAGCCCAACATCACAAACAGTAATAAACTTATTTGATATAGAATCAGAAATTATAAAAGACGAAATAACAGGTAAATCAAGAAGTGTAGTAAATGTAGAAAACAAAGTAGAAGACGTTACACAAGCACTACTTACAATGTCAAGGGGAAGTACAAGAAGTAAAGAAGTAAATGAACTTACAAAACAAATTATATCAGAATCAGTAGCAGAAGAATATAAACAAATTGGAATAACAAGTGACCCAAACAGCTTATATGAAGCAAATGCAATAAACTCAGGAGATGCATTAGGGAAAACAAGAAAACTAATGCCAACAATAGGGTCATGGTATAAAAGGATTCTTCGTAAAGCCGAAGAAAATAAAAACCCAGACTATCAATTCCATTATAGTTACCTAATAAAAGTTATGAGACAATATATAAGAGAATATAATGGTCAAATGGCATATTTTGATGGACAATCTACATTTGACTTACTAGATGGAACGCTATTTATAAACTTAGACATTTCAGGTCTAGAAGAAAGATTTGCAAGACCATTAGCACAACAAATACTACTTTCATGGATATGGGAAAAATATGTTAAGAAAAATAGTGAAGATAGAAGTAAAGCATCAAAAAAGAGAGTTTTAGTAGATGAGGCATGGATGTTACTTCCATATCCAGAAGCCGTAGACTTTTTAAATACAATGGCACGTCGTGCAAGAAAAAGAAATGTTTCGCTAGCAATTATTTCACAAAGGTTCCAAGACTTTTATGAAAAGCCAGAAGCACAAGCAGTTTTAACATCATCAGATACAAAACTATTTTTAGCACAAGATAAATCCGAAATACAATACTTAAAAGAAGTATTTAAATTAAGTTCAGGTGAATCAGGTTTCTTAGTAACCTGCCAAAAAGGAGAAGGACTTTTAAAAGTAGGAGCAGACACAGCAATAATTCAGATAAGACCAACAGCAAAAGAATTTGAATTTGTTGAAACAAATATAAATAAGTTGGTAAAAATGAACAAAAATAGAAATGAATACTAGGAAGGAAGAAATAGGGAATGAAAATAGGTACTAAAAAAAGTATACTACAAAAGATAACAATAATAATACTTACCGTATTATGTGTTAATTTAACAGTTCCAACTTATTCTAATGCAGATGGAGGAGGAATACTGGCAAGTCCATTCGTAGACTTCTTTTGTTCAATTGGAGATGTAGTAATAAACTTATTACAAAAATTTATGCAAGGTAATTCTCAAAGCACAGGTGGAATAAATATGTCATTAAATGCATTTTTAATGCCAAGTGAGGAATATTATGCTTCTCACTATAAAGCAGGAAAACCAGCAAGTGAATGTATACATAAAGTTAATCCGCAAGATGAATTTGATAAAGGATGGTTATCATTGCTTGGAGCAGAAGTAGATTACCATATACCAATAGCAACATATAGTCCAGAAGAAATATTCAAAGGAGAAGTTTCAGGTTTAGATATTAACTTTATTAATCCTAAATATGATGAGGATGAAGGAGGATCAGCAGCAACATTACAATCAACAATTGCACAATGGTATGTAGCACTAAGAAATTTAGCAACAGTAGGGCTTTTATGCGTACTTGTATATGTAGGTATTAGAATGATACTTTCAAGTACAGCAAGTGACAAAGCAAAATATAAACAAATGTTAATAGATTGGATAGTAGCATTATGCTTATTATTCTTCCTACACTATATAATGACATTTGTTCTTACATTAACAGATTCAATATGTGAAGCATTAAGTAACAGTAATAGTGCAGCAGTAAGTGTTTATGATGAATCAGCAGGTAAATCATTTAGTACAAATCTTATAGGACTAGCAAGATTTAATACACAATATAAGGACTTTGGACCAAAATTTACATATCTTATATTCTATTTAGCGTTAGTAACATATACAGTAATGTTTACTTGGCAGTACTTAAGAAGGTTAGTAACAATGGCATTTTTAACTATAATAGCACCATTAGTAGCATTTACATATCCAATAGACAAAATAGGAGATGGCCAAGCTCAAGCATTTAACATGTGGTTAAAAGAATATATATATAATGCACTAATACAACCTTTTCACTTAATTTTATATACAGTGTTAATAGGTACTGCAACCCAACTTGTAGAAAAAAACTTAGTATATGCTATAGTAGCTTTAGGATTTATGATACCAGCCGAAAAACTATTAAAGCAAATGTTTGGATTTACTAAAGCAGGAACTATAAGTCCACTAGCAGCTTTAACACTAGGTGCACTTGGAGGTTCAGCAGCAGCAAAAAATAGAGCAAAAGCAGATAAAGGAGGAGATTCAAAAGAAGATGAATCACCACGATATCAAAGAACACATGGAACAGATGGCATAGGTGGTCCAGGAGGACCAGGACCTGGAATAGAAGAACCAGGAATGCAAGAACAACAATCTGCACAACCAGGAGATAGCCCAATGCCAGGAGGCGAAGGACCTACAGGAGCTCAGCAAGAAAACCGGAGCAGAACAAAATCCAAATGAAAGATTTAGATTTAATGAAGATGACTTGAATCCAGGAGGTGCAAACCAAGCAGGAGAAGGTTCAGGACAACCAGGCGCAGAAGGTGCTAATACAAATGGTAGTGGGCAGCCAGGAAGACAACAAACAGCAGGAGGAGGCTCTGGAGCAGGAGCACCAGGAAGTACAGGTAGAACAGGAAAGAAAAAGAACCGACTTGTACAAGGAATGAGAAATGTTGTTAGTGCACAAGGAGGAAAAAGGAAAATAGCTGGCAAAGGAGCTAGAGCATTAGGAAGAGGAGTTAAATTTGTAGCAAGAAACGGAATAAAACTTACAGGCGGAGTAGCTGGACTTGCAATGGGAATAGCAAGTGGAAATGTGGCAGGAGCTTTTGCTGGATTTAAGTCAGGACTAAAAGTAGGAGATAATTTAGGAAATACATTAGTAAATGTACCAGAAAATGTAGTAGGAGCAGTAAAATCAGCAGGAAGTACAGTAGTAAATAAAGCTAGAAGAACAGTAGATACATTTAATGGAAACTCAAATCTACAAGATAAAGCAGAAGCAAAAGCATTTATGAAAGATGAAAGCACAAGACAATATGTAAGAGATAAATGGACTAATGACCATAATGGTGAGGCTCCATCAGCATCAGAACTAAGAAAAGAAATGAAAGCAATACAAACATATGCAGATGAAGGAATGACAGACATATCACAAATTTATAGAGCTAGAAAAACAGAAGACCTAGCAGGTGCAGAAGATTCAGCTAAAATAGCATTACTAGCACAAGACAGAAAGATAACCTCAGACGTATTAGGAGACGAAAAGAAATACAATGCAAGAAGAGCTGACTTTAAACAAGAATTTATGAACAAAGGATTAAGTGAACAAGCTGCTGAAATGAAGTCAGATTATGTACTAAATGTAATGAAAGCACAAGTAGGACAATCATATGATAGAAATAAAATATTAGGAGTTCAAAGTACTCCTGCTCCAAGCTCTGGAGGAAGCGGAAATCCAGGAGGAGGAAGATCAGGCTCAGGAGGAAGCGGAAACCCAGGAGGAGGAAGATCAGGCTCAGGAGGAAGTGGAAACCCAGGAGGAAGATCAGGCTCAGGAAGAGGCGGAAACTCAGGAGGAGGAAGAAGATCAGGCTCAGGAAGGGGCGGAAACTCAGGAGGAAGAAGATCAGGCTCAGGAAGAGGCGGAAACTCAGGAGGAGGAAGATCAGGCTCAGGAAGAGGTGGAAACTCAGGAGGAGGACCAGGACCAAGAGGAAATCCAAATCCAGGAGGAGGTCCAATTCCAAACCCAGGAGGAAACCCAAACCCAGGAGGAGGTCCAATTCCAAACCCAGGAGGAAATCCAAATCCAGGAGGAAATCAACCTTAAGAAAGAACACTTAGACTAATGAAAGAGAGAAAAATGCATATTAAAAAGTAATAAAAAGAACTAAAGAATAAAATATAAAAAGTTAAAAAAACAGGAGGCTACAAAAATGAATAATATAATAAGAATGTGGAACCAAAACAGAAAGAAAATTATTATAATAGCAGCAATAGTAGTCTTCTGTTTGGTTATTATACAGATATTAAATAAACTTGCAGGAGAGGAAATAGCAAATGGGAAGGTAAATGAACAAGTAGTAAAAGAAGAAAAAAATTTACCAACTAAATCAATAATAACAGGTGAAAAAGTAAAAGAAGAAACTACAAAAACAAATGTAGATATAATAGAAAAATTCGCAGAAAAATGTAATAAAGGAAATATAAAAGAAGCATATAGTTTACTTACAAATGAATGCAAAGAAACACTTTTCCAAACAGAAGAGGCTTTCACAAATAACTATTATAATATTATCTTTAGTGAAAATAGAACAATAAAAATAGAAAATTACAAAAACTCAAAAACTACAAATACATATTTAGTAACTTTTTATGAAGATGTATTATCATCAGGAAAAATAGACCAAACAAACACATATAAAGATTATATAACAGTGGAAAAAGACACAGGAAAGATAAATATAAATAGCTTAATATCATGTAAAGAAATAAACAAAAAAAATGAAGATGATAAAATAGAAATTAATGTATTAAAACAAGAAATATATAAGGATTACGAAATATATAAATTTGAAGTAAAAAATAATACAGAAAATACAGTAATACTAGACACAAGAACAACATCAAAAACAATGTATATAACAGATAATCAGAATATAAAATACACAGCATATGCTCATGAATTACCAAAAAGTACTTATGAAATGCCTAAATATACATCAAAAACATTTAGCATAAAATTCAACAAAAAATATAACTCAGCAGATGAAACACAAAAAGTAACATTTTCAGATGTAATAAAAAATTACGAACAATATCAAGAACAAAATGAAGAGCAAGAAAAAATAAAAATAGATATAAAATTATAAAAGGAATTTAAAATGAACAAAAAAGAGGTGAGTAAATATGGGGGATAAGCTAAAAAAAGAAGCAATGCAAAAAATAAAAAAAATAATACTAAAAGCTATTTTGCCAGCCCTAATTCCAATATTAATTGTACTTATGGTAGTAATTATTGTACTTAGCCTTTTCTCTGTATTTGACACAGTAAAAGAAAAAATAGTAGAGTTAATGAAAAAGCTAGGAAGCTCAATTACAGGTTTTTGGCGATGGCTTACAGATGATTATTGGATAGATATAGGACAAGAAATTGATGTCCAGGAGGAAGAAAAAGACGCAAACCGGCAATGTAATTACGCCAAAAAGAACAAACACATTAGTAGACGAATATATAGAACAACTAGCGGATTTAGGAATTTCACTAGAATCTTTAAGAATATTAGGAGATTTTGAATTCCCAGAAGAAGATAAAGCACTAACAGAAAAAGAATTAGTAAAAAAGATATTAGAAGACCCAAAATATATAGATCAAAAAGAAACTATAGAAAATTACATAGCAGAATTTGTAAGAGCAGATTTTATCACACAGAAAATGCATAAAAGGAGAGGGAAAGCACTAGTAAAATCAAATGACGAAAACAAAATAGATGGAGGAGTATATTTATTCAGAACACCCGAAAAAGATAAAGACGGAAATCCAGTACAAGTAAGTGAAGATGAGTTTGTATATGAAGTTAATTCAGATAAATATGTACAAATGGTGTATATAGATGAAGATGAATTTGACCAAAAAGTAAATGAAAACGATAAATCAGTAAGATATAAATATACAATAAACAAGCAGACTGGAGAACTAAGAATAGCACAATTAAAAACAGTAGTAACAACCAAAAAAGTAAATGGAGCATTAGTAGAAAAACATACAGATGTAGAAGTACAAGAAATGAACCCAATAGATTATAAAGCTTACATAGAAAAATATACAATGCCATATGAGTTTTTAATAACACTATGTGAAATAACGCAAAACCCAGAATATGTATACCATGTAGCAAAACTTGCAAGAGAAACACAAATAGTACTAGTAGTGCAAGATGATGTAACAATAGAAAATATAATAACAGAAGAAGAAAATAAATCGCAAAGTTTTGAAAATAAAGATAGTTCATCAACAGCAGATGCAACAGTAACCGATGAAACAATAGAAATAATAGAAACAGAAGTAACAACAACAACTATGTTCCCACACTTAGAAATACAAAGTGCAAATACTTGGAGCTTTTTTGAAGAATTTGAATACACAAAAACAACAACTAAAGATGGACCAAATGTAAGTGGTCCACATATACAAAAACATCCAATACCATCAGAACTTCCAGATAAACACGAAAAGCAAGAAATAGATGTAAATAATGTAATACATACAGTAGTAGAAAAATGGACAGGAGGACCTTGGCTAGTAGAAACAAAAACAACCACTACAACAACTACTATAAGAACAGTATATAGTCCATCTATAATAAAAAATTCAGTAGAAAAATCAAAGCAATTTTTAGGACTACTTAGAAATTCAATAGGTGAATGTGAGCGTAGCAATTGTTATAGGAATTCACTAGTTTCTAACCATTGCGCAAAAGACGCAGTATTTGACAGAGAAGGAATAAATGTAGCATATAAGATACCAAATGCAACAAGAAAAGAATCAGCATTAGATAAACTAAAAAGTGGCGAAAAAATGTTATATGATTTATTAGGAGAAAACCTAAAAGGAAATAGCGGGCAAAATGCAATAGATGATGCACATAGTGAATATAAAACAAAAATGACAGGAATAGTAGACCACTTAAAATATTTAATGAGTTTTCCAGAGAATGAAGATGTAGATTACGATTTTAGTATTGATCCTGGACCAGGAGAAATACCAGATATAGATGAAGATGAAATAAATGTAGATGACTTAATAGTAAAAACAGATGAACCAGGAGCATTAAGACCAGTAGCAAGTGATGAATTAGTAGGAGTAATATCAGTAGCATATTCTGGAAAAAGAAAAGAAAATGCAAAAAGTATAGTTAGTACTTTAATACAATGCCAAGATACATACAAAGTAAATGCAATATTTATATTAGCAATGGCAGATACAGAATCAAATATAGGAACGGCAAATACAAGTCACGTAAAGATGAACAACTGGTTGAGTTGGAATTTAGGACATAGTTATTCAAGCCCTCAAGAAAACGTAGAAACAGTAATGAAAAGTATAGCAAAAGGAAGCATTTACTTTTCTCAAGGGAAAATTACAATTAAAGATATAGGGCTTACATATTGTCCAAACACTAGTTCACATCCTACACAAGGAAATGATTGGGTAGCATGTGTAACAGATAAAGTAATAAAATTATATGGATTATTAGGAATAGATATAAGTAGCGGAGGACAAGATCCAGGTCAAAGTGAAGGCGGAACATCAAATGATGTAAAAAGCAAATATACAGCAAATGGAAGAACATATTGTGAATACAAACAAGATTCAGGTTCATCATGGGAAAACAATAAATTTGCAGGTGGAACAATGAAAAGTAGTGGATGTAGCATAACTTCTGTAGCAATTATACTAACAGGCTATGGAGAAAATGTAACCCCAGAGGACCTTAGAAAAGAAGTAGGAGGAAAGACAACAAATTTAGTAGCACTACTACAAAAACACGGAGTTTCTTGTACGAGACCAGGAAAAAAATTAAGTGCAAATGATATAAAATCACATTTGCAAACAGGAAAACCAATAATAGTAAATGTAAATGGAGAATGGACATCAAGTACAGGGCACTATATGACACTACTTAACTATAGAAATCATAATGGTGAGGAGCAAGTATATGTATCTAACCCAGGAACAGTAAACTCTTCAAAAAACGGATGGGTTGCACTTTCTAGAATAACAGGAAATATGAAAACACAAAGTATATTAATAACACAAGATTAAGATAAGAGGTAAATATGAAAAATTACAAAATACTAATAATAAGTATTGTAGCAACTATAATAATAATACTTATAATAATAATAATGCTACTAAAATTAATGCCAACACTAATCGATGAAGAAGAAAACTTAAATTATGGGGATGTGCTAGATATACAACAAGAAAATACATATAAGGTGTATAAAATAGTAACAAATTGCATAGAGAAATACATTATGTTATACAATAATTCAAAAGAAAAATTAAGTTATATATTAGAAGAAAAGAGAAAAATAGGTACTGAAGAAATAGCAGAGCAAAATTATGTAAAAATAAACGAAATATATAAAATAGAAAGAATGGATGATACAACATATTTTGTAGAAGCACTAATAAATAATGAACAACAACACTATTTAATAAATGTTGATTATAGGACAAATGCATTTAATATGAGAAAAATAGAAATAAAAGAATTCAAAAATGCAAAAGAAAATAACGTAGCAGAAAAATACAAAAAAAGCATACAAATAGAATTAAATCAGAACAATGCAATAAATGTAAAAGAAGATGCAGAGAGGCAAATAGCAGATAAGTATTATAGTAAATACATACAAATGGCGTTAAGTGATAAAGAAATAGCATTTCAAATGTTAGAAGCAACATACAGAAAAGAAAAATTTGATAATAAAATAGAAAACTACGAAAAATATATAAAAGAAGTTGAAGAGAGGCTTCTAAATGCACAAATTTCAAAAGTTACTACAAATAAAAACGGTGAATATACAGAATATAAAATAGAAGACATATATAAAGATAACTATGTAATAAAAGAATATAATTATATGGACTTTACAATAGAAAAACTAGAAGAAAGTGAAAATACAGAAGAATATGCTAATGCCAGTTCAAAAGAAAAAGTTATAATAAATATAAACAAAATATTTAAAATGATAGATAATAAAGAGTATGAAAAAATATATAAATATCTAAATGAAGAATTTAGGGAGAATAACTTTACTACATTAGAAGAATTCGAAGACTATATAAAAGTACAGTTTTTTGACTATAACTTTATAGGAAACATAACAATAAAAGAGCAAGGGCAAAACTATATTGCAACAGTTCCATATAAAAGTGGAATAAATGCAGCAGCAGAAAGAAATGAAAAAATATTTGTAGTAAGACTACTAGAAGAAAATAAATTTGAAATTTCATTTGAAATATAAGTATAAAAAAGGGGCTGTAAAAAAAGGAAAGATTTGGGACGCGTTCAAAACTTTCCT
>CANPTO010000003.1 GCA_947577025.1 uncultured Clostridiaceae bacterium
TTATATCATATCTAGGAGCTTTATATATTATATATGCATTTTCTAACATTTCTAAATAATTCAATATTGTATTATGAGTAACTTTCGTTCCTTGGCTTGTTAAAAAATCAGCTATCTTTTTTGATGATATTAAGCTACCAGTATTGCTCATTAAAAATTTTAAAACTTTCTCTAATAAGCTGGCGTCTGTTAATTTGTTCTTTTCTATAACATCTTTCATAAATACAGTATTATATATTCCTTTTATTGCATCATCAAATAAATTATAGTCATAATTTATTTTTATTATTCCTGGCATTCCTCCATATTTCATATACTGATTAAATTTCTCATCAATACTAATATTACTTTCAAAGTTCGCAAATTTTAAGAATTCTTTAAATGATAATGGTAGCATTTTAATTTCTATATACCTACCAGATAGATATGTTGATAATTCTGACGATAATAAATAAGCATTAGATCCTGTTATATATATATCACAATTAAAATCAACGGTTAAAGCATTAACGCATTTTTCCCAGTTTATAACTCTTTGCACTTCATCTAACAATATATATGTTTTTCCATTGTTTTTAATTTGTTTTTTTATTTCTGTATACATATCTTTATAATCAATTATTTTGTCAAATTCAAAAGACTCAAAATTCATATATATTACATTTGTTTTTGGATCTTCCTCTTTTAACTTATTCATAAACAATTTTAGTAAACTAGATTTTCCACATCTTCTTATTCCAGTTATTACTTTTATGAATTCTGTATCTTTGTAAGATAATAATTTATTCATATAATTTTCTCTATTTATCATATTTCATCACCTACCATAAGTATATTCCATTTTTATGTCTTTGTCAAGTTCTGTTATTGCATTAACAAAACTTATTAAAATTATATGATTTTGTTAATTTATCGACATTTATTATATATATAACTTTGGTTTGTATTATCATAGTAAAGCTTTTTTTGATTCAACATATCCAATTGTATATTCTACACCAAAGTTGTTCTTCAAAAAATTTTGCATTCATCCAAGTAGTAATTTTTACATTGATACTACTAACAATTTTGCAATCTTATTGCTATTTATATATCTTAACTCTCCAATTCTCTTACGTACTCTATAGTTTGGATTATATTTTTAATACTAAAAGAGATAAGTTTTACAAAACATTGCACAAAATTTCTTTAAAACTATTTCTTTTAGTATATATTTATTATATAATTAGTACTATAATTATCAAAATAAATTATAAATATGGAGAGTGATTTCTAATGATAAGTCGTGAAGATAATCCTGAATTTGTTAATTCTTTTTTAGACTATTCTATTACTATATTAAATAAATCCCCTAACTCTGTTAAGGAATATAATTATGACCTTGCTATGTTTCTTAAATATATGAAAATTCATTTTAAAATGACAGATGAAAATGAATTTAATAAAATTAGTATTAATGATTTTGATGTTAGTTACCTAAATAGAATTACTTTAAATGATATACATGCTTTTGTTTCTTATTTGGCAACTAATAATCATAGCAGACCTGCTACTCGTGCTAGAAAAATATCTACTATTCGTATATTTTTTAAATATTTGTCGCAGAAAACAAATTTTATTGAAGTAAACCCAGCTCAAAATTTAGAAACTCCAAAACAAGAAAAGCGTATGCCTAAATATTTATCTTTAGATGATAGTAAAAAACTTTTAGACATAGCTAATGATGATGATAATAGAAATAAACAACGTGATTTTGCAATAACTACGTTATTTCTAAATTGTGGTATGCGTTTGTCAGAACTTGTAGGAATTAATATAAAGGATATTATTTTTAGTGAATGCAAAATGACTGTTATTGGCAAAGGTAATAAAGAACGTACTATTTACCTAAATAAAGCATGTATGAATTCTATAAATGATTACTTAGCTGTACGACCTAAAGAAGGTATTCCATATTCTTCTAAAAATGCTCTTTTTTTAAGTGAAAGACGTGAAAGAATTAGCAATAGAACTGTTCAATATATTATAAAAAAGGAACTTCTTAAGGCAGGTTTAGATATTAATAAATATTCTGTACATAAACTTAGACATACTGCAGCTACCCTTATGTACCAATATGGACAAGTTGATATTAGAGCTTTGCAAGAATTATTAGGACATGCTAGTATTTCTACAACTGAAATATATACTCATGTTAATAACGAGCAAGTTAGAAATGCTGTTGAAAGCAACCCTTTAGCTAATATGTAAAATTTAAATATACAGCCATTCTTCCCTTATTATAAAAGAATGGCTTTTTGCTTTCGTTTTTAGTATTTTAAGTGTTATTTATAACATTTGCTTGATTCTATATTTTTTGTAATAAGTTTTATTATTTCAATCTTTTTAAATATTTTGATTATATCTTATTTTTAGCTAATTTTAAATAATAATTAAAGTATTGGAATCTCTATTTTTTGCCCTTCATATATATAACTGTCACTTAAATTGTTTAAGTGCTTAATATCTTGTATTATTTCTCTTACATTCTTATTTTCATAGTATTTATTGTTATTTTGTTCAGTTAATGCGATATTCCATAAAGTATCACCATCTGAAATGTATATTACTTTTGTTGCAGCTTCTCCATGTGAAAAAGTTTTTTCAGATAATAGTAATATAAATAATACAATAAAACTTGTAATTAACATAGATATCATAAATTTTTTTATATTTTTTATTTTCATAAGTATACCTCCTAATTATTGCAAACATTGTTTTGCTATTGCTAATTTATTATAACCAAACATTTATTTCTTGTCAATAGTTTTTAGAAAAAATGTTTGGTTTTTATTAACATTAATTTAACTAGTAATGTATACACAGTAAAATATAATATTACTCATATTAAAATAGGCTGAATTTGCTGCCTATCTAATGCTTCCTCAAGAGTTTTTATAATTAAATTAGGCTCAAATACTAATGAACGTGGTTTTGTAATAGGGTTATCTTGTCTAAATGGAACAAAATAATAATTATTTCTGTTTAGTAACTTTCCTATATTTTCTGCACTTCCTGATAAACCATCATTTGTAGATACTGCAATTACAACTGAATTGCCGATTTCGTAAGTGAGATTTTGTTGCCATTACTACTGGAGTGTCTGTAATTCCGATTTGCTAATTTTGCTATTGTATTTCCGAGAACATGGAGCAATAAGCATGATGTCTGTTAATTTTCTTGGACCTATCGGTTCTGCACCTTGAATAGTATGAATAATTTCTTGTTTTCCAGTAATTTGTTTAATTTTATTTATAAAGTCTTCGGCTTTACCAAATTTGGTATCTAACTCATATGAATTATAGGACATTATAGGTATTACCTCTGCCCCTTCCTCAACTATTTTTTTCATTTGTTCTAGTGTTTTATCAAATGTACAAAAAGAGCCAGTCAAACAAAAACCAACTTTTTTCCCTTCTAACTTCATAAACATTCCCTCCTTTTTTTACTTTATATTATAATATGAGTTTATGTTAATTAAAGGGATAAAAAATAGAAAATTATTATATAATTTTCTTTTATTACTTTTCCATTTAGTATCTCTAATACTTTATCTGGTTCATCTGCGTCGATAATGTCTACGTCAAAATATTTAGTCCATCCATGTTTTTCCATTAATTTTTTGTGTTTGTCTGTTGTATTTCTTGCTCCATCATATGCTGTATTACACTCTACAACTGTCCCATTTACTTTTTCTACAATTGCTTTTGCAAATTCAGGTCTTAAATAATTTTGATTTCCTTCTTCTCCTGAATGTAACTTAACTGCTACTTTTCCTCCTATCTTTTATTACTTTTATATTTTTCTATAAAATGTTTAGTTGGTGTGTATATATTGTTAGGTAAATTGTCTAAGTCATACCATTTCCATTCATCTTCTTTAGTAGGTTCCATTATTTTTAAGTCTCCTGAGTATTTATTAGCAATTATTTGTATTGTTACATAATGCTTATTAGGCTGAATATCATCTGAAACACTAAAAACTTCTAATTCAGAAATATCTAGGTTTGTTTCTTCTTTCACTTCTCTAATTGCTCCTTCTAATACTGTTTCATTATATTCTTGCTTTCCTCCTGGAAATGTCCAAGTATCTGGCTCGTGTATTCCTCCAGTGTCTTTTCTTGTTTTCGCTCTATGTCCTAGTAGTATTTTGTTTCCATCTTTTATCATTATTCCTAGTCCAATTTTTATTACATTTTCCATAATTTATTTTCCTCCTTATCCTAATGCTACATCTAAAATCATCATAATAACAAATCCTATTGCTACTCCTATTGTTCCTATGTTTGAGTGTTCACCTTCTTGTGATTCTGGGATTAGTTCTTCCACTACAACATATATCATTGCTCCTGCTGCAAATGATAGTAGGTATGGAAGTATTGGTATTACTATATTGGTTAATAATATTGTTATTATTGCTCCTACTGGTTCTACTATTCCAGATAGTGTTCCATATAAAAATGCTTTTGATTTTGACATTCCTTCACTTTTTAATGGCATTGATATTATTGCTCCTTCTGGAAAGTTTTGTATTGCAATTCCAATAGATAATATAAATGCTCCTGCTACTGTAATTCCACTATTTCCGAGAATAGCACCAGCAAATGTTACTCCTACTGCCATTCCTTCTGGCAAATTATGAAGTGTTACTGCAAGAATTAGCATTGTTGTTTTCTTTAAACGTGACTTCATTCCTTCTGGCTTAGTACTTTCTAAGTGCATATGTGGAATTATGCTATCTAAAGTTAATAAAAATACTATTCCAAATAAGAAACCTATTGCAGATGGAACCCAGCCATTTTTTCCTTGTTCCTCTGACATGTTTAGTGATGGTATAAGTAGTGACCAAATTGATGCTGCTATCATTACTCCTGCTGCAAAACCTAAAAGTAGTTTTTTTATTTTATTATTTATTTTATTTTTCATTAAAAATACCATTGCTGAACCTAACATTGTACCTATAAATGGTATTATTAATCCAATAACTAACCCGCATATAATTCTTCCTTTCTTTTCATTCTTATTTTTTATTATTTGTAAAATGAAAGAAAGTTATTTAAGTTTTTCTCATGATATTCAATATTTTTTATCTTTTTTACAGCTCTCATAGTATATTTTGTTTTATTTTTTAGAATTATTTTTATCTTTTTATATACTATATCTTCATTTTTTATAATTACTTTTTCTATTTCATCATTATTTATAAAAACATAATTATCTATATCAATTTTGTTTTTTGTTAAAGTATCTGCAACTATTGGAATAAGGCATATTCCTTTATCAAACTTATTAAATAAATATCCCATTACTTTTTTATTTCTTTTCATTTCAATAATTGCTCCAACTGCTCCAAATAACATAGGAAGTATTGATGGTTCTATTTGACATGTGAAGCAATAATTATATTCTCCATAGCAATCTACTTTTTTAAAATATTCTTCTAATTTTTCTAATGTATTAAAATCTTCCATTATAATATTAGCTCCCTTTTTAATTTTCACTTTCTTTTAAAAGCCTATCCAGGTCATATACTCCATTTGCATTTTTGTTTTTCATCATTATTGCAATTTTTATTACGTCTTCTGCAAGTTCTTTAAAACCACAAACTCTACAATGTAAGTCTGCTACTCTCCAATCATTTATCAATTCATCATATTCTAAAAATGATTTTATTTCTACTTTTTTACCTGTTTCGTCTAATACCTTTTTAGCAACTACTTTTGCAGTTTCACTTGGTACTTTTTTTGTTTTATAATGTGTTTCTATTAGTTCAATATTATCATTGCAAGTTTTGGCATACTCTACAACTGCATCAATAAAGCTTTTAACATTAAATCTAAAATTCCCACCTCTAAATATTGGTATAATATTTGAAGCTTCTTCAAATGCTTTCATCTGTTCCTCTGTTAAACCTGCTGTTCCTATAATTAATGGTTTGTTCTTTTTTATGGCATAGCTTAGTATTTTATCAAAGCTGTCTTTATGTGAAAAATCAACAATAACATCAAATTCTTCTTTTATATCATTTAACTGTTCATAATTGTAATAATTGCTGTCACTTCTACATATACCTGCAACAATTTCAGCAAAATCATTGTTTTTACAAATCTCTATTGCTTCTTTACCAGTTCTACCTGTTATTCCACTCCATAATATTTTAACTTTTTCCATTATTTTTCTCCTTATTTACTTATTATTATTTTATAATTAAATATTAGCACAGGCATAAATAAATATCAATAAAAAATATAATTTATATTCTACTTATATTTTTTGTACATTAAAAAAGGAGCAAAAATTTTGCTCCTTTTATATCATATGCAATTTTAATCTTAATACATCAAACAATAATGCTACTTATATTTTCAGCATTTGCATATTTCGTTAAATATTTCTTTGCTATATTTACAGATTTTGCAAGACCTTCTATTCCATTAAATGAAATCAAAACTGTTAAAATCTCTTTTGAGTTTTCTGTGATCATCGCTCTTGTAGAATCACTTGTAGGACTTCCATATGCACCTAAGTCATCTACAAATACTGGTAGTTTCTCAATATTTATCATTTCTTTTCCAATTCCTTGATATTTTTCTCCTTCTTTGCCAATTCTAAAGTTTATACTACCTTGTAAATTTTCTAAATCATATGAACCTACAGAATATCCTGTTTCTATTGAAATTAAATTATTCGTGTCTACTACATTATTTATCTTATATAAGCCTTTTCCTTGTAATATTCTACGAATTAATGCTTCACTTGATACTCTATAACGACTAGGCTCTTTACCTAAAATTTTGTATGCTTCTCGCGATGTTTTGATATTTATTTGCTCTGTTAGATTCTCTAATGTAAATGTTTTTTGAATATTAGTAACAATCTGATTATCAATATAATTCCATAATTCCTTATTTGTTTTAATCACATTAGTTTTATAAAATATACATCCTAAATTTACATTACAGTTATCTTTCAGTTGCTTGTCTATTTGAACTTCCATTATTTAGTATCCCTCCATTTTCTATGTTATTTTTCACAATTGATTTTACTCTTTCTCTTAATGTTAAATTCTTACATACTCTAGTTCCTACATTCCTTTTTAATTCACCAATTTCAAGAATATGAGATATATTTTTTGCTGATATTATAAAAGTAATACCACCAGTTTTTGCAAAAGTAAGTGCATTTCCTAATTTTGAATACATTCCTCCACTTCCTACTACTGACTTTGTTAATTTTGTTCTTCTAAGATAATCACTGCCTTTATCTACTGTTATTTCTCTTACAACTTCGTTATTACTATCTAAATATCCTTCTACGTTGGTTATTAGAAATAACCTATCTGCTTTTATTGCTCTTGCCAAATCTGCCGCTAAAGTATCATTGTCACTAAATCTTTCATTTCCTTCATCAGCTAGCTCTTCTTCATAAACTGTGTCATTTGCATTTATTACTGCTAAAATTCTTTTTTCAAAACATTTTTTTATATTTTTTACAGCTATACTTCTTTTTAAGTCTGTTCTTCCAGAAAGTAGCATTTGTTCTGTAAGTATTCCATAAGCAAAAGCCTCATTTTGTATAATTCTCATCATTTCAGTTTGTCCTACCCCTGCTATTATAGATTTTTCTGCTGTTGTTAAATTTGCCTTTTCTAATAATTCTTTACATTTAATATACAATAAATTATTGACTGTATTCCCTGTTTTCTCAAATTCATCTACTTTTTCTCTTAATTTTCTTGAAAAATCTATTTTCTCTTGCATTTTCTTATATTCTATATACAAAGTATTATTCTCTGTTTTTCCTTCTTTTTCTAATTTTTCTACTATTTGTTTTAAAATAGCTTTACCACAAGCCACTGCTCCACTAATAACTATAACCACATCGTGTCCTTCATCAAAAATTTTCCTTACAGTTTCTAGTAAGTCTTTTAGGACATTTTCCTTTGCAGTACCATCTTCATTAAAAAGCGAAGATGTACCAATTTTTATAACATATTTCATTTTACATCACTCCCATAAATTATATTTTTATACAAAAAGAAAACACACAAAGCCTTTTATGCTCCCTGTGTTTAATTTATAACATCTATAAATACAATTTTACGGTCGTTTATCAAACACTAAAGAACACCAATTCATTTTTGGAACTGGTGGTGTAGGGATATTATTTGTCATATAATTTTGTTTTACTATAATATTCATAATCCTACTCCTTTAGTTTTATCTTATGTATACTATATTACCATGATTTTCTACATTTGTCAATTTTATTATTGCATTTTTTTATATTATTATTTGTGTTTTTCTTACACAAGTCTTTCATTTCTGTAAGATTAGAAAAAATTAAACATTATCATAGTATTTTCAAATAAAATATAGGCTCCAATTGGAGCCTTACTGATTATTCTTCGTACGAGTGTACAAACTTAGCAAATCTTACAAGATCTTCTGTCTTTTCAAAGCAAACAACATTTGAAAGTGGTCTTATCATTATTTCACTCGAATACTCTCCTTTTTTAATTTCCTCAAGTATTTTTTCAAGTGGAATTGAATCTACTTTAAGTTCAGTTGTTATTATTTTTGACATGACATAATCCTCCTAATGTTTATTATAATTAAATTATAGCACATCTTATGTTAAATGTAAAGTTGGATTTTGTACATGTGTATACTCATCTAATTTTGTAACATTATTTGCTCTTCTTTTATTGTAGGGTATTTTATAAGTTCACTGCTGTCTAAATTTTCCTTATTCATATCTATCGCTGTAATTTGATGATTATCATAAGTTGTATAATAATATATTCCTTTATTTGTATTGCAACATGATGTATATATTGTTATTTCATATTTGCCATCTCCTAAATTGCAGCAACCTCTTTGTTGGTCTACTGAATTTAATATGTGAAAGAATTGGCTAACACTTTCTTTTTCTCCTTCTAAAGAAATTGAGTTTAATTTTACAAATGCTGCGCGTACAAATCTTGATTGTGATGACAAGTCTCCTGGGAGGCCTATTGCTCCCATTCCGCGGCTATATGTTTTTAAATTTATGCCTTTTGAAAATGTATTTTGTGGCTCTTTTGTTGATAAACTCATATAGTTATTTAGGTTAAACATTTGCATATCAAAGGGTGGATTATTGGTTAATACTCCTACTGGGTTTTCATATATTTTTATACCTTCTTTTAAAGGTTCTACTGTTATTGTTTCTGTGCTATCTGATATAATATAGTGAAGCTGGGCTACTGGTAAATTTTCATTAAATTGTCTATCTAATAAATTCATTTTTTCAATTAGTTTTCGTGCTTCTTTTACTGTGGCACATTTACTTAAAATCCATGGTATGAATTCAAATTGGTTTATATTATTTTTTCCTTCTATCTTTTTATTGTAGTAGCTATTACCTACAAAATTTAGACCTGCCATTGCTAATCCTTTTTCATTTACTCCATCATAATATAATGGGTAATTTTCTGTTACATGAGCCATACCAATTATGGCATAATGAGTATCTATATTTCCTTCTTCTATAAAATGAAATGGATAATTTCTCGGAGTTATTGTTACATCATCTCCATAAGAAAATTCATAGTCTAGTGTTCGTCCAAAATAAAAGTCTTTTGTTTTATATGTTACTGCTGTACACATATTTGCACTCCTCCTTTAATTATTTATATTATAATTATGATATATATTCTTATAAAAAATACTGTAATTTTCATTCAAATGAAAAGAGTCAATACTATTTTGCATTGACTCTTTAAGTTTAAATTAACAAAAATGCTGATTTAAACTTATCTTGTTTTTTTGCATATTATTTTCTAAAAATATCAATAATTTCTAATATAAGTTCTAGCAAAATCTTTAGCATAAGTAAAATTACTATACTAATAAAAGCTGAAAATGCTATAACAAACGTTTTATCAATATTTTTTATTTGTTGCTTATATGTTTCAAAATCTTCTTCAAATTGGATACTATAGTCTTCTTCCAATATTTTCAAATCTTTTGATAATGTAATTGTTGCATAGTAGTTATTGTCTCTTCTTAAAGGTTCATTTATAACATAATACAAAATAATATTTTCACCCTTATTGTAAATTCTATAACTTATACTTTCTTCATTAACATATCCATCATCCTCTGTAAGAATAATGTTTGAAATTTTCTTAAGCTCTATTCCTTCTCCTTCAATAATGCAGTTTGCTGATATTTCTTTTAACAAATTACATTTTTGTTTTTTAATTTGATAGCTGCTTTCAATGTCTGAATCATCAGATGTTAATGTTTTTTGAATAATTGGATTAACAATTGCATATGTAATACATATTGCTATTATTAATAAAAAAAATGTTACTACCTTTGGTATTCTCCGCTTTTCTTCTTTCATTTTCCATCCTCCTTAAAATAATCATTTTACTATAGCTGCTAAAATATTTGTAAAAATAGGAAAATATATAATTAAAAACAGTTGTATTATAACATAAATTTATGTTATATACAACTGTTTTTATTATTTCACTATTGCTTCTTTTTCTTAGGTTTTGGCATAGGTGTAACTTCCTCTATTTTGCTTACAACATTCTTGCAAAATTCCGAATTATCAATATCTAATATATAATGTTCTTTTGCTCCTTTATATGGGTATCCTAGTTTTGAATCTTTCATCATTTCTTCTATACATTCTAATTTTTTAACAAATGCATTGTTATCACAAACTATAATAATTGGCTTATCATTAACATATACCATAAATTCTCCAAACATTTTCTTATACCTAATGTCACCAATACCATTTATTTGTTCACATACATATTCTATATATTCATTTGTAGTTGCCATTTTTTCTTCGTATGTTAGTTAAAAAATCTAACATACTCCTCCATTCTTTTTTATTTTATATCTTTAAAACCTGCATATGTTTAAGGAGTATAAAATTTGTTTTTCTACTTTTTTCATATTAATCATTTCTTGAAAATATTTCTAATTTTCTTTATAATTTTATTAATAATATTATCTTTTATTTCCATTAAAGTTTCTTCATTAGTATCCTTTTTTTCTTTATATAACTTATTCATTTGCCTATTTTTAAAAAGATTATCATAATTATATTTTTTATGTAGTTCTTCTTGATAATGCTGTTCGTTACTTTTATAGTTATTTAAAGCAAACTCTTTTAACTTTTCATCCTTATTAATATACTTTAAATATATATAGGATAATACAATTCTAGTTTCTTTACTTTTTATTTGAAACTGTAATGGAATATTTTTATTAAACTTAAATTTATAGTTATTATCCTTATTTTTTACAATATATTTTTGCTTTTCTTGTGGTAGTTTATTAAATTGTTTTAATTCAGTTAATATATAATAAATTTCACTACATGTTTTTGAACTTATTTTATTTATCATACTCTAAATTGTTCTCCTTCTCTTCAAAAGCTCTATCTATTTCATAAAAATCGGAATTTTTAATATCTGAAGACGTGCTAGAAACAAAACTGCTTAATAATCTTTCTAAATATTCTTTGTTATATTCTAATTCTTCTTTTGTATATTCCTCATTTTCATCTTCATTAATATATTCATCATATTCTTCATTCATCATATTACAGAATATATCATAAATTTCTTGTTCATCAAAGCCCATTAGTCTTAATTGTTCTGCATAACATAAACTATTTTCTATTATTGGACAGTTATATATTTCATGACCAAATGTTTCAGAATCAGTTAGGCAATATTTAAGTGGATATCTTTCCATTTTTATATCATCTGCATCCCATGTTAAGTCACAATAATATTCTTTCCCATCTAATTTAACAAGGTTCCATGAATGGCCTTTATCATCCATTTCTTCTGTATAATCTTCGTGATTTTTATCGGCGTCTCTTGGGATATATTTACATTCTATATCAAATTCTTCTAATATAGCTTTTAGTATAATTGCATATCCTGCACAAACTGTTTCGTTATCTACTAGTCCTCCATATAAATTCCTGCATACTTTTTGTAATTCTTCATCATCTTCATTTTCTTCTGCAATAGCAAAAAAGTTATAGCTAATTTTATTTCCTAATAGTCTATATACTTGCATAAAAATCTTTTTTTCTCTATTTTCATCAAATTCATCTGGAATTACTATTTCACTTTTAATTCGGTTAATTTCTTCTCTTATTTTTTCAAACTCTTCTCTTGTATATGGCTCTTTTGCATACCCTGCTTTTTCCTCTTCACTATATTTAATTTGAATTTGTTGTATATTTGGGCGCTGCTTTAAAAAATCATTTGTTATTTCTTTTGAAGTCATTGCAATTACTCCAATTGGAAATGTTACTCTATCAGATATTTGCTCTAATAATTCTAATTGTTCTATTGTTACATTTACTTGGCAATTATATTTATTAAAAATTTTAACATATTGGTCAATATTTTCTTTATTTATATCACAATTATACAACTTAACATTTTTACTAAGTGTCGCCATTACTATAGGAATATATATTGGGCAATCATTCAACGCTATTCGTAATTGTCCATTACTATTTCTACTTTCTATTTCTGTAATTAATTCTTTAGAAATAACTTGACTTATAGGGTTTTTGCCTAAATCTATCTTTATTCTTTTATCTATATTTTTAATAAAGTTAACATCTTTTATATTTGCTCTATCCAATTCTAGTACTTCTAAATTTTCAAATTGATTAAATTCCTTACTTTCAAAATTAGATAAATTAACACCACTTATTGTTAGGAATTTAACATTCTTATTAATTGATTGAATAAAGTCGGTATTTAATTTTATTGGTTTGTCATATTTTAAATCAATTCCACATTGTTCTATATTAACAACTTTAAGTATTTTAGACAATTCAGTAAGATAGTCATCTATACTTTCTAAAGGAACATTATCATCGATTTCAATATATAAACTATTAAACTTTAATAACTCTTCTTCTCTAATTTCAGGATTTTTTAAGTCTATTAATGGTATTTGTTCTTGCTCTATTGCATTATGTATTGAAATTTCTTGATTTAATTGCTCTATTAGGTACTTATTTCTTAATTTCACACTTTCTCATTCCTTTTTTATTTTATATATTCTACATATTCTTCTAAACACATTCCTAATTCATTTATTTTTTTAGCATTCTCTTTTCCTACATATCTCCAGTGCCATGGTTCATAAGTCACTTTTGTAATATTTTCTTTTTCTTTTGGATATCTTAAAATAAAACCATACTTTTCTGCATTTTCTTTTAGCCATGCAAATGCTTTTGTTTCTTCAAATGTTCCATTAACATAGTTAAAGTCTACTGCTAAACCTAAATTATGCTCACTATATCCTGGTTTGTTAATAACTTGCTCTGTAAGTCTTTTGGCTTCTTTTTCTGTTTTCCCTTGTTCTTTATAGTACTGCACTTTATTATTATACACTGTTGTTTGTTCTTCTACACTTCTATAAGAAGATTGAACCCATATATTTCTCACTCCATCTTCTCTCATGTCTTCTATCATGTCTTGCAAATATTTTATTGCTCTACTATCAAATTTTCTATATTCGTCAATACTTAATAATTTCATTTCATAATTTTCAGGCAATTTGTTAGACTGATTTACAAGTGTAAGTTTCCAGTCTAATTGCTCTTTTGAAGTAGTATTATCTTTCTCTTGTATATTTGTTTTTGAAACCTTTGCTACTTCAATTGTATTTGTATTACTATTAGTTTTCTTTTTTGGAATAATGAATTTTATAATTATACAAATTAATATAATTATACCAACAATCAATATATTTCTTCTTATTATTCTTTTATTGAATTTTATTTTCCTTTTTCTATTTTGTTCTTCCATTTAATTTATCCTCTCGTATAATATTTGTCCAAATATAATTATACACCATTAATATTAAAATTTCTTTACAAATAGATGAATATTTTGTAAGTTTTTTGTAAGGAAATATTTCTATTTAGTTTTAATTAATTTATTTCTATTTTCCTTGATTTAATTATAATACTTAAATTTATTTTAGGCAACTTTAAATTCAATTTTTATGTCGTTTTATGCAAAGAAAACCTGATATAAATGATTTGTGGTAAAAAATTAGAAAAATTAATTTAAGAGAATTTCTTCAAAATAAGATGCTGTTACTCAGCATCTTATTTTGATATGAATATTTAATTATTTTATAAATAGCATTCCTATATATGAAGCATACATTAAGCAATATAATACTCCATTTAATCTACTCATTTCCTTTTTAGGTGGTATATATGGGAAGATTGCTAGTATTATTGTTGAAACGACTAAAAGCATTAAATCAAAATTATATGTCATATTATATGTAATAGGTTTTATTATTGCTGAAACTCCTAGTATTAGTAATATATTAAATATATTTGAACCTATTATATTGCCTATTGCTATGTCACTGTCTCCTTTTAATGCAGCCACTACACTTGTTACAAGTTCTGGAAGGCTTGTCCCTATTGCAAGTATTGTTAAACTTATTATTTTTTCGCTTAGTCCTACAATTTTTGCAACATTTACAGCATTATTTACTGCTAAGTCTCCTCCTATTTTTAAGCCTATAATTCCTAATATTATGAATATTATATTTTTTAATATATTATTTTGCTTTTTGTCCTCTTTTTCTAATTCAACTAATGCATTATTCATACTTTGTTTTTTGGCTATAATTATTGTATACACAATAAACAAACCAAATAATATTAATAAACAAATTGCTTCTACTTTTGATATTGTACTTCCTGTGTTTGCAAATATCATAAGTATTATTGTAAATATTAGGCACATTGGTATTTCATATTTTATTGTTTCTTTTTGAAATTTCACAGGTCTTAATATACTTGCTAATCCTAAAATTAACAATAAATTACACAAGTTACTTCCAATAACATTCCCTATTGCCATATCTGAATAACCATCTATTGCAGAAGTTATACTTACAAATAACTCTGGCATAGAAGTTCCAATAGAAACAATTGTAAGCCCTATTATTATTTCTGGTATATGAAACTTTTTAGCTACTCCACTTGCCCCATCTACTAACATATCTGCTCCTACTATAAGTAGAATGAATCCAACTATTATTAATATAATTGATAAAAACATTTTGTATTTCTCCTTTTCATTCTTGAACATAGTATAATATATATCAAAGATTTATAAATTTCAATACTTGTATAACTTATTTTAATTAATTTTCTATAAAAAGAGAAAAACGGAAAACTATAATTATTAGTTTTCCGTTTGGTAGAAATGATTTGTTATAGAAATTTAATCATATACTTATGATGTGCTCTATGGTATTAGAATTCTTTTTTTCATATACATGTAGAACATCTCCATGTTGAACCTTAATTTCTACTTTAGTTGCACATGGTATTATATTTCCATCACGATGAATTTCAAATTTAAAAGTTCCCTTATTAAAAATGTAAAGTTCATCATTTCTTTTAGATATAAAAATACCATGGCCAAGTTTTTTATTAGGTTTTGCATTTCCATTTTGCTCTACAAAAATATAATTTAACTCGAAAGCGGCTGCTTTAGCTGCTAAGTTTCTATCAGCTGTTAGCAATGTGGGTCTGATTTGCTTAGGCAGTATTTGTAAATATTGCAACAATATGTTATCAACATATTGCTCGCCGGAATATCCGCTGAACCTTGATAACATATATTTGTCAGGAGAAGTCAATATTTTAGAAGTATATTCTTTTATATTTTCAGTCAAGGACTTTGTGCTATTCTTTTTCTTTTTGTCCATTTCCTCCAATGTTGCAAATATAAATGTTACCTGCTTAGCATTATCTATTACATTTCTGCCTTGTTCAGATGTTAAAGCACATGTATCAACTAATATATTATCATAATTAGCATTATCAGATTGAACTAAATTCATCAGGTCATCTGTCTGTACTTTAACACAACTCTCTGCTTTTTTTGGTGCTTTCTTAGCGTTGTTCTGACTTAATAAATAAATGTACCGCTTAGCAGTAGATTCCGCATAACCCAATTCGATAAAAGTTTCTTTTGTTGGATTATTAGGAAAATTTGGAACTACTTTCTGTATGTCTTCTACCTTACCTCCTTTTGATATAATATGACCAATTTCTCTGTTTTTCATGATGTTACCTACCCTTTCTGTATAAGATGTTGTAAATTTTACAATAATCTTCCAACCGTATTATGTCTATATTATACCATTTTTTTGAGGTATTGTCAAAAATCCATTTGTTTACCCTATTCTTCTTTTCTTCTTTGAAAAGATATTAGTTAGAGTAACAAATAATAAACTAAATAAAACAATTACTCCCATATTAATAAATACTGGCATTAAAGTTTCTATGTTGAATACTTCTATTGTTTTTAATAGTTCGTTGGTTTGAATGTACCAATATGTTGGTATAATGTGTGCTACTGTTAGAACACTTTTTGGTAGCCATTCTACTGGTACAAAGGCTCCACATAAGAAACTTGAGCCTAGTGCTATTACATTTACTATTCCGTTTATTGCATTTTTGTTATTTACTATTGTTGCTATTAAAAATGCTATTGTTAAAGCACACATTGTAAATATAAATGAATTTACTATGTATATCAAACCGCGCTGTGCTAAGCATCTTTTCTCCTACTATTATGAAACTTATTATTACATAAAATAACCATAAGGATGTTGCAAATAGACCGTTTGAAAATAATAGTATTCTATTATGCTTTTTATAATTCATACTACTTATAATTGTTCTTTTTCGTATACTTTTTTCATTAAAATTTGATAATATTAAGCATATTACATATATTGCACCTGCTAATATGCTATAGCTTGCAAAATTATAGTAAAAGCTTGCTTTTGATAAACTATTTGTGTCTAACTTTGATGTAACTTCTATTTGTGTTTCATTTTCTAAACTATTATTTATTTTTTCTATTAGTTCCGCTTCATTTTTTATTTCATTTGAATATATATTTTGTATTTTTATATATCTTGAAAGTAACATTTCTGCATAACTTGATTGGTAGTCCCCTGTGCTTTTTATTTGTATTTCTGGTTTTTCACCATTTAATACAGTTTGCCTATAATTTTCAGGTATGTAGATAATATAGTTTACATCTCTATAAAATAATGCATCATTAATACTATCATCTTCTAGTTTTATATTTATTATATTTGAATTATCTTTTATATAATCTACCAAATTTTTAGTTAAGCCTATTTCTTCATCTTTATTTATTATTAAAATATCTGGTTTAACTGCTATAAAATTTGTATTATTTTCACTTGTTGTCATATTAAACACACCAAATATTAGTAATATCATTGTATATAAAAGTACAACAAATTTATTTTTATTTAATATTTTTAAAAATGTTTTAAATACTGTCATTTCTTTCCTTTCTATTCCAATTGGGGACAGATACCCCATTAGGAAACGTCCCCAATTGGAACTTTTTTTACAATGTTTCATATTTTTGCTTTCTTAATTGTATAATTGATATTGCTATCATAATGCTACTAAATATAAGTAGACTTATAACATTTATATAATATCTACTAAAAGTATCATAATAATATAAAGAATATAATCCATCTGTTATCATACTTGCAGGGTTTAATTTATTTATAATTGGCACATTCTTATCTACGATATATTTCATTGTTATTCCCATCATTCCAGATAAAAAACAACCAAACATTGTAACTGCAAGTAATATTCCTGTTTTTACGTTTTCGTTTGTTTTTAGAGTTGTTGCAACTACTAAGCCAAGTGATAATCCTGCTAAACTTCCTGCTAAAGTTAATAATACTATTAAAGGCAAATTATTTCCATAGTCTACTTTTAATATAAATATTGTATAGATAAATAACAAACTAATTCCAATTAATTGTGTTATATAACTTGCAAAAACACTAGAAATTATTAGTTTTCCTTTGCTAATTGGTGCTACTGCTGTTCTTTTTCCTACATTTCCCATATTGGCTAAACTATTATTTATCGCTGTCATTGCTAATATTCCACCATATAGGCATGTCATAGCTATTAATGTGTAAAATTCTATCATAGTATAACTTAAATTTGCATTTGATATATTTTTTAATTTCACATCATCTTTCATTGCTATTTCTAATGCTTCTTTATATATTTTTTCGTAGTCAATTTGCGTTTTTCCTTGCATATGTGCTTCTACTATTTTACCATTTGCTAAATCTTCTACTACTTTACTTGTTTGGTTTATTTCTTCTGTAACATATTTTAATATAGTTGCATTTATTCCATTTGATTTTATTACTATTTTAGGCGTATTTTCTTCTAGTTTTAAATATCCTGTTATTTCGTCATTTTCTAATAGTTCTTTTGCCTTGGTTTCTTCTACATATTTTAAAGAAAATAGTCTATCTTCATTTTCTTCGTCACTTAAAGTTTCAAAAGATTGTTTTAATATTTCGTTATTTTTAAATTCTTCACTTTCTACTATTGCTATATCAATAATACTTAATTTTTCACTATTTTCTATATTTGAAAATGCTAAGTTGAAAAATGTTGCCATTATAATTGGAAATGCAAAGGTCCAAAATATTAGTATTTTGTTTCCAAATAGTGTTTTTAAGGTATACTTAAAATTATGTATAAACATTAATCTCTAAGCTCCTTTCCTGTTAATTCTAAGAATACATCATTTAGCGTTGGTCTTTCTGAATATATTTTATTGTATTTTATTTCTTCTTTTTTCAAATGATTTGTTAATTCTCCTAAATTGTTTTCTCCTTGTTTGTATGTAATAATTAAGTTGTTAACATTATATTTAACTTCTTCTACATTTTGTAGATTTCTTATTTTATCTATTTGTTCTTCTTTTAAGTTATTAACTTCTACTGTAACTTTCTCTTCTATTCTAGCTTTTTTCTTAAGCTCATCTGCTGTTCCACTTGCAAGTATTTTTCCTTTATCTAAAATGATAATTCTATCACATAAAATTTCTACTTCTTCCATATAGTGAGTTGTATATACAATAGTAGCTCCAGATTCTCTTAATTTCTTTATTCCGTCTAATATATTGTTTCTACTTTGTGGGTCTACTGCTACTGTTGGCTCATCTAAGAAAATTAATTTTGGTTTATGTGCAATTCCACAAGCTATGTTTAGTCTTCTTAATAAGCCTCCTGATAGTTGTTTTGGATAAAACTTTTTAAAATCTTCTAAACTTACTAGTTTAATTGCTTCTTCTATGTAGTTTTTTCTAGTAGTTTTATCTTTTATATAAAGTCCACAAAAATAGTCTATATTTTCATATACTGTTAGTTCATCAAATACTGCTACTTCTTGAAATATTACTCCTATATCTCTTTTTATATCATAAGAATTTGGTTTCATTTCTTTTCCAAATATTTGTATACTTCCTTTACTAAATTTTAGTAAAGATAATATACAATTTATAGTGGTAGTTTTTCCACTTCCATTAGGTCCGAAGTAAACCTAATATTTCTCCTTCGTGTACTTCAAAAGATATATCATCTACTGCTTTAAAAGTTTTGTATTCTTTGGTTAAATTTTTGACTTCTATTACATTGTTCATTTTATAAAATCTTCCTTTCTATTATTGTTGAGATTATGGCATATATAATCCAGTTCCATATATTAATAATTACCATTCAAAAAATTGCTAAATAACAATTTGTAGAGTAACCTTATGTGTTTATATATATTAAAATCAAAATTGAAGCCCGACAGCCCGCAGATCGCGGGGGAATACCCGTGAGCTTGGAGGGTTCGATTTTTATTTTAATATATATAAATGCATAAGGTGGCTAATTTTAAAGCTATTTCTTCGAAGAGCGGACGATTGCTAATCGCCCCTACATCAAAATTATTATTTCTACGAGTTTTTATATCCTATTATTAATTTTTTTACAGTTTCTGTTAGTAATTCTTCTATTTCTACATCTGAAAATTTTACTGTATTTGTGGCAACTAAACATGCTATTCCATGTGTAAATATCCATACTTTAACATGGAATTTCTTTTGTTCTTCAAAAGAAAGCCCTGTTAATATTTGGCCTTTCTCTATTACATCATCTCCTACATTATCTGCCATTATAAAATTTTCTGCATTAAGGTTTGTTTTTTGCATAAATATAATTTTAAAAAATTCTGGGTAATCTTTTGCAAATTTAATATATGATAACCCCATTTTTTTATATGCCTGTTCTTCATTTGCACCACTTAGCATGTATTCTTTATATTTTGCACATATCTTTTCATATACTACTTTTTTTAGTTCTTCCATATCTTTAAAGTGCTTAAAAATCGGATGAACAGAAGCATTTAACTCTTTTGCAATTCTACGAGCATTTAGTCCATCGAAGCCTTCATTTCGCACTATATTATATGCAATGTTAAGCACTTGCTCTTTTTCAAATATAGTTCTTGGTGGCAATTTGTATCATCTCCTTTTTAAAATAACATACGTTACCTAACTTTTGTTAGTATATCATTTTGTTTGTGGTTTGTATATAGTTTTTGGGAAATTTGTTGGTTAAATATGTACATAAAGAATTATTTAGAGCTTTATAACAAAAATTTAAATAATTAAAAATAAAGTAAGTTTAAGATATCAAGAGCTGTTGCTCAAGTTTTTCTTAAACTTACTTTATTTTAGTCATTTACTTTTTTATCTTATTAATAAGTGTTTTAACATCTGAAAATACGTCAAGAAGTACTTTTAGTAAAAGGAATATTGCTATACTAATGTAAAATGAGAGAAAACTAATCGTAATTTTATCAGCATCTTTACATTGCTTTCTATATGTCTCAAAGTTTTCTAGTTCTGTACTATACTCTTCTTTTAAAATTTTAAAATCCTTTGACAATGTAATTATTGCATAGTATTTGTTTTCTCTTTTTAAAGGTTCTTTTATTTCATAATATAAAATAATATTTTCATCTTTGCCATATATCTTATAACTTATACTTTCTTGATTAATATACCCTTCATCTTCTTCAAGAATTGGACTTGAAATTTTAAAAGTGTTTTCTCCATAAATACACTCTTTACATATTTCTTTTAGCAATTCCACATTTTGCTTTTCACTTTCGTAATCACTTTGAATAGTTACTTCATCTCTTTCGAATATACTATTACAAATTTGATGTGCAATTACATATATAATACATATTGTAATTACTGCTAATACTACTCTAACTAATTTTGGTATTTTCCGCTTTTCTTCTTTCATTTTTTCTTCCTCCTTAAAATAATAATTTTACTGTAGTTGCTAATATATGTGTAAAATAGGAAATTATAAATATTTAAAACATTTGTATTTTATCATACTATTATGTTGAATGCAACTGTTTTCTACTTTTAAAATATATAGTTATATTTAGTTTATATATATTTACTTCTTATATTCCAAGCATTTTTCTTCTAACAATTTAAAATTACAACATCTATCTTTTATGTTGGCTGGTAATCTTCCATTATTATATAATTGATATAATTTAAATGATTTATTTTTTAATTGCTTATAATGTTCATTTAACCATTGTAATTGTTGTTTTAATAATTGTTGATATTTTTGTTCTGGTATAGATATATTTGTTTTGTTTAAATCTACTAAATAATAATTTTGTTCTTTTACAGGAATCATATTATTAAAATTAACTGCTCCTAGTTCTCCTCCTTTTATTTTTAAGAAATCAATTTTGTTTTTCATTTTTATGTGTTTTTCTTTTGGACTAGCTAATGGAGCAAAATACTCACAGTTTTCTATTTTGAATAATATTCCTATAAATGGCCTTAATTCTTTTTCGTGCTTATTGTACGCTACTTTATTTTCATATTTTCTCAGGTAATCACAATAATCTGTATTAACCCTTACAATTCTTAAATTTATAATCATTAAAATTCCTCCTTTATATGTATATTTATAAATAATTAAATAAAACGCAAAAAGATTAGGAAAGTTTTAAAGCCCCCTAATCTTTCTTTTTTTTACTCCAATTTATGGCTGGATTCACCGCTTTTTTTAATTCCAATTTATTGGCTGGATTCACCGCTTTTTTAAGTTCCAATTTATGGCTGGATTCACCATCTTTTTTATGCTACTTGGTAGCAGTTTTAGAAATAACTATGTTGCTATTTCTAGTATATTTATTATAATCTCTTTTTATTCATTATGTCAATACATTTTTCTAATTTTTATTGCAACTCCTACAATAAATGCACTCTTCACATTCATTTTTATTTTTCTTATTCAAAGCTCTTATTATCAATATCACTAAACCTACAATTACTCCTATAAAACCTATATCTACCATATTAAATATTCCCTTTTCTATTCTACTTCCTATTTGATATATAAATGTTGCGAGTACCCATGCTAAGCTTGTTTGGAAGGCTATGGCTTTTAGTAGTTTTTTGGTGCTTCCTAGTTCTCTTTTCATTGCTCCTATTGCTCCAAAGCATGGTGCTGAAAATAGGTTAAATACCATGAATGCATAGGCTGATGATGCTGTGAAGAAACCAAATGCTCCTTCTTTTACAAATATTTCGGCTCCTTCGCTTGCATCTTCTGCTAAGCCATTTATTACTGACATTGAGGATACTACTTGTTCTTTTGCAACTAGTCCTTGCAACGCTGATACTGCCGCCTCCCAACTGTTCTCTCCAAGCATTGGCTTAAATACCCATGAAATTTTATTTCCTATACTTGCTAATATACTTTCTTCTACATCTACCCCATATTCCATTTTAAATGAGAATGAAAGTAAAAACCAAATTATAATTGAACATAGTAAAATAATTGTTCCTGCTCTTTTTATAAATGCCATTACTTTGTCGAATACATCTTTTAATATGTATTTTGCACTTGGCAGTTTGTATTCTGGTAGTTCTGAAATATATGTACTTGATGTATGTTTGAATACAAATTTTTTCATAATTAATGCACTTATAATTATTACTGCTATTGCAAAAAAGTATAATGAACTTGAAACTATACCTGATGAGTTTGGAAAGAAGTACCCTGCAAATAGTGCTATTATTGGCAGTTTAGCACTACATGGAATAAATGGGGTAAGTATTGCTGTCATTTTTCTTTCGTCTTCATTTTCTATAATTCTTGTTCCCATTATTCCTGGAACAGAGCAACCTGAACCGACTATAAATGGTATTAGGCTTTTTCCACTTAAACCTAATTTTCTAAATACTTTGTCTAATAGTAGTGATATTCTTGACATATAACCTGTGGTTTCCAACAAGGCTATACATAAGAATAATATTATAAGCTGTGGTACAAAGCCTAGTACTGCTCCTACTCCTGATATAATTCCATCTACAACTAAACTATTTAGCCATTCAGATAGTCCTATGTTTTCCATTAAGCTTCCTACCCATTCTCCAAAACTTCCTACTGCGTCTCCTACTAGGTCGACTGTAAAGTTTCCAACTATTCCTACTGATAGATAATATATTAAGAACATAATTATTATAAATATAGGGAATGCAAGCCATCTATTTAAAAAGATTTTATCTAATCTATCTGATATTGCTTCAGGTCTTTTTTTCTTTTTTATACAAGTTTCTACTACTCTACTTATAAATGAATACTTTTGATTTACGATTTCTTCATATTTTTCAATATCATAATCTTTACTTAGGTATTCAGGAATAACTTTATTTTCCTTCCTTTTTATTGGTTTATCTATTTCTTTTATAAGCTCTTCTATTCCTGTTTCCTTTAAGGCTGATATTTTAATTACTTTTGTTCCTAGCATTTCTTCCATTTTCTTTTCATCTATGCTTAACCCTTTTTCTTCTAGTTTGTCTGCCATATTTAGCGCAACTATTACTTTACAGTTTGATTCTAATAATTGGGTTGTTAAAAATAAACTTCTTTCTAAACATGTTGCATCTACTATGTTTATTATTACATCTGGGTTTTCATTAAACACAAAGTTTCTTGAAACTTCTTCTTCAGCAGAGTATGGGCTTAAAGAATATATTCCTGGTAAGTCTGTTATTTCATGTTTTGTGCCTTTTATTGTTCCAAGCTTTTTTTCAATTGTAACTCCTGGCCAATTTCCTATTTTTGCGTTCATACCAGTTAAACAGTTAAATAATGTTGTTTTACCACTGTTTTGATTTCCAACTAGTCCAACTTTCATTTATTTTATTACCTCCACTTCTATTTGTTTTAAATCTGATTTCCTTATTGCAAGTTCATAGCCTCTTAGTAGAATATCAATTGGGTCGCCCATAGGTGCTATTTTCTTTATTGTTACATTTGTTCCTTTGGTTAGCCCCATATCTAGCAAATGCCTTTTTACATCCTTATTTACAATATTTATGCTTTTTACTACTGCTGTTTGTCCAATTTTTAGTTCTGATAAGCTACAATTTTCACCTATTGTTTTCATTTGTTACCTCCTAGGGCTTAATTTATTTTTATATTAATTATATTATTAAATATAGTGGGAAAATATGAATAAAATTGGAAATGTAAAGCAAGAAGTCAAAGTTGTCATTTGACAACCTTGACTTCTTGTACTTATTTTCTTTAAATTTAAAAGTCACCTTTATAATTGTAAAGCTCTATTGCTTCTTTTGGGAAAGGACTTAAAGGCTTTGAAATGTCAATTCCTAATTCTTCTCCAATAGCTGTAATGAGATATGGAAGTTTTGTCATTGCTTCGATATTCCATTGTGATGCCATGAATGCCATCGTTCCAATTTCAATGTAATGAGCTGATTTTTCCTTACATATTTCATTTAATACTGTCGCAAGTTTTTCATCATAATCATACTTGTATATTTTATGAATATCTCCACTTCCACTTATTGCCATTCCATGTCTAGTCAAATTAATAACTAAGCCAAAACCTTGATTATCAAGAGAAGTATAACGCCCATGTGAAAAGTTTTTCTTTTCATGCAAAATAACATTTGCAATGCCTGATTCTATAAATTTGCTTTCTATATCCGCTGCTGTTGGCAATTCATCCCACTCATAAAATACATGTACAATAGGATTTTCTTTAATTGCCTTTGCAATGTCGGAAATATTTAAATCTGCTACAAACTTTTCACCTTTTACTAATGCTTCTTGATTTTCTTTAATTAACTTACAAGAAGTCCAATTATCATCAAAAATGATTGCTGGTGCAAGTGTTGATGCCATCGAAATCATACCTTTCTCTTTTCCAGTAGTGTCGTGTTCGTTATAATAAGATATGATTTTGACGTCTTCACAGTTTGCATAAACGTCTGATATCGACTGCTTTTCTGCTCCTGTAAGAAGTACAAAAGGGAAGTTCTTCTTTTCACATAATTCAGCTACATATTTAATGTCTGGCGTTCTTCCAGAATAGGAAATTCCTATTACTAAATTATATACTGGATTATATTGCCCAAAATTAACCTTATCAAATTGTGTTAATATCCTAACAGCTGTTTGAGGTGTTGCTGCCTCTACATAAGTTGTGTAAAATTCATCTTTAATTGCATGCTTTGCAAATATCGCTGCTGGATAAGAGCCTCCTGCTCCTACAACCATAATCTTCATTGGTTTAAAATCATTCATTTTGTATAAATCCCACATATACATATTTAACTCTTTTGTTGCATCTGTTTCTTCTGCTTTCCGAAGTCTTTCTGGCATTAAATTCACTTGCTGTCTACTTACAAATTCTTTTCTCATTTTTTATCCTCCTACCATTTGTTTTAGAGAAATTATACAGTTACAATTTTATCGCTATAGTGCGATGTACTTGAATATTATATCATTCATTTATGTAAATGTCAACTAATGCAATGTATTTTATACATTTGAAATTTGTTTTATACTTGTGTGTTTTTCTCTATCTTTTTTCCGATTAGGAACAGTCCACCACCCAGTCCTAATGTAATCTATAATTTTTCAAAAAACTATTGCAATTTTATGTAAAATATCATATAATGCTAATGTTAGATTGTTTAGAAACCGATAGTTCAGCAACTTGGAGGTTTCTATGCCTCCAAGAAAATTTAAGGAGGTAACAGTTATGAGTTTTGGGAAAGAATTATGCAAGTTGTCTGTTGAAGCGCAAAAAAAAGGTGCACATCTGCAGGATGGAAAAAAAGTATGGGAACCAATAAAGGAAACATTAAGGACTTTTGCAAAAGAAACTGGTGAAAAAGGATGTAATATTTTTTTTGAAAATATCCCAGATGAAGTTATACTTATGTTACAGCAATTGGCTGAAAATGACGAAATTGAACTTATTAATTGGAACTCGCCCTCAGATGCTGGTCATCCAGGTGGAAATTTTGACCAGATTGGCGTTATTACCTGGGATAGCTCTTGGTATTTTTCTACATATCCATTTAAAGTGTCCAGATTCTCACTGCTTGTGTCGAAAAATGATGATAATATAACAACTGAGATTGTCGATGTAGGACCTGGTGTTGCAATCAGATTCTAATAAAACTCAAAAAGATCCAACTTGGTAAGAGTTGGATCTTTTGTATTCATTTTATACTCTCCGCTTCTTGCTCAGTTAAATATCCATATTTAATCATCTTTTTCATAACTTGCTTTCTTCTTTGTTTAGCAAGTTCTAGATTTTTAGTAGGTGCGTATACTGAGGGTGCATTTGGTATTCCTGCAAGTAGTATTGCTTCTGCTTTTGTCATTTCTTTTAGTTCTTTGTTGAAGTATCCGTTTGCATGCTTCTTTTATTGTGTAGTATCCGTCACCATAGTAACTTGTGTTTAAATATAGTTCTAGTATTTCATCTTTTTCATAGTTTTTTTCTATTTCAAATGCCATAAATACTTCTGCTATTTTTCTTGTTATTTCTTTTTCTTGTGTGAAGTATATATTTTTTGATAATTGCTGAGGTATTGTGCTTCCTCCTTCTACAAAGCTCATTGCTTTTATATCATTTATGGCAGCTCTTGTTATTGCAATTATATCAATTCCATTATGTTTATAAAATCTGTGGTCTTCTACTGATATTACAGCATCTATGTATATTTGTGGCACTTCTTCTATTTTAGTATAATTTTCTTTTTTTCGTATTTTTTCTACTTTTTCTATTAAAGGTATTTCATCTATTGCATTTTTGTACATTTCATATCCATTTTTTATTAAGATTGCTCCTGTAGCTAATGCTATTAATGTTATTATAATTATTATTCTTTTTATTATTTTCATTTTTTATCACCTTGACTTTCAGTATTTTTTTATTTATGTATTGTATTTTATGTAAATTATGTTATAATTTGGTATAGAAACTATTAACAATTAATCAAAGATGTAAAATACATCTAAGAAAATTAGGAGGGCTATGTTATGGCAAACTATTTATTGCAAAAAGGTGACAAAATTCGGTTAGAGAAAGGTATGAGAGTATATGCTCCAATCCCCAGCAAATTTTTATTTGCTAATACCCCTTTTTCTACTGGAGTATACGAATCCAAAGCTATTGAAATTGGCAGAGTTTACCGTAAGCAGGTAGTTACAAAAGAGGAATTACTAAATAAGTCTATGGATGCTATTGCTGGAGTTCTTCATATATCAGCAGAAGAGCTTAACAAGATGTCAAGAAAAGAAATGGAAACTTTTATTGACTCTCTTAACCTCAACTTTAATGAAGAAGAGTTTGATAGCTCGATATATGCTGGCGAATATATGGTAGAATACGTTTCTTTTGGAGGCGGCGGACTTCAGGGAACACCTAGTGGTTATGAGACATATGCTCATGGGTGGCGCGTTTTTTGCGTAAAGCTTGATAATCCTTCCATTCGGGTGAATTTTTATCAGACAGGTTCCTTTACAGCAACAATTCCGGATATTTGCCCAATAATCAATAATGACTTTTTTAAAAAAGAAGATGTTGATACTTATGCATCTTCTTTTTTGATATATTAATAATTTTTCTCTTGGCTTCCGATTGGGGACAGTTCCTAATCTAGCCAGATTATTTTTGTTTTTTAGTTTGAGGTTCTTCTCTATCTTGTTTCCGATTACGAACCGTCCCCAATCTACTGTCTCTACTCTATTTTATTGTTCATAGTTTGTTCTTACTTTCTCTGGCAATTCTTCTAATTGCACTTCTTCCCAATTTCTTACACCTGCTATGTTAAGGAACTCTAATTTTAAGTATGCCCCTTCTCGTAATTGTCTGCTAGTTTTGAATTTTATTTCTCTTGATTTTCCTTGTTCACTATAACAAGTTAATGTATATTCATAGTTCATATCTTCTGTTGCTGGAAGTGCTTGTATTCTTGTGTTATCTATTTTTGTGTAGTACTCATATACTTGCTCACATATTACGTAATAGGCAGATATACAGAGTGCTATTAGTATTATTATTCCTATTATAAATGGTATCTTTTCTTTTATGCTATCCATCTTAAATCCCTCCTATTGTGCTATAATATCAATGTTTCCTTTAAAATTATCTAATTTAAGTGTCAAGTAATAGCTAACTCCTCCTACATATATATTATCTTCATACTCTCCAGTATCACTAATTAAAGTAGTTTCATTATTTCCTAATTTAGCAATTACATTAATATTACCACTTTCTTTTTCTATTTTTATTTTTACCTTTATATGGTCTCCATTTTTCCTTGAAATAGCAGTTCCACCAAATATTGTTTCTTCGCCTGAATAATTATCATAATTTGCTATATATGTTCCAACATATTTATCTATTCCATATTTTCTTTTACCTTTTAATCTCATATTACTTGTTAAACCTGCTGTATCAAAACTTTGAATAAATGAATTATAAGTGTTTATTATTTTGTCCTTTGGATTTTCTCCTATTCCTATATTAAAAATTGTAATCCATAATATTATTACTAGAGTTATTATACCTAAAAATATCATTTTAAATATTCCAAGCATATCTTAGTCCTCCTCTTTTATAATAGTTTTACTTCCTAAATATGTAGCTAAGAAGTATGCTCCATATATTGCTCCCATTACTAGAACTGTGGCTATAATTGATGGCACTAATTCTTCTTTTTTTGCTATTCCTTCTAACATTGAAAGTACAAATTGTATTCCAAATACCGAGTGAATTATTGCTAGTATTAATGGCATTATAAAGAATATTCCTATTTGACTAAATAGTGCTTTGTTTATCATTTTTTCGTCGCAACCTATTTTTCTTAAAATAGCATATCTTTGTTTATTATCTGCACTTTCAGTTAGTTGTTTTAGTGCTAGTATTGCACTACTTGCTATTAAGAATATTATACCTAGGTATATTGCAATAAATGTTATTATTGTGGCTAAACCTATGCTTGCTTCCATTAATGATATTTTTGTAAATCCATCAATTTTGATTCCTTTATTTGCTATATTATCTATTAAATTAGAATTTGTTCCTGCAAATATTTTTTCTATTTCTTCTTTTTCTTCATCTGTATTTGCATTATAATTTGCTATTAATAAAGCTTGTTCTTTATTGCTTTCTGTTAAAGGGCATGTATCTGGTACTAGTATAATACCTGTATTTGTATGGCTAGTTGACATCATTACAAAACCTGATTTACATTCGTTATATTTTGATTTATATTTTTTTCCTGCAATTTCTAAACTATTTTCTCCTTCTTTTAATACTGTATTTCGTAGTTCTTTCATTGAGTCGAAATCACAAAGCATAATATATTCATCATCATTTAAAGAATATTTTTCTATTCCATAAAGTTCTGCTATTTTATTATAGTCTGATATTTTTATAATTTGTTCAGCTGTTTCATAAACAAGCATTGGAAATTTTTGTTTTACTTCATCAATTTTATTTCCGAAGAATTTTCCCCAAGTTAAATTTTTATCAGTATATATTGTTATTTCTGTTATGTCTTTTAGTACATTTATATCAACGCCATTTTGTTTTAGTGTTTGACTTATAGGTAATCTAGAATCTTCTATTTGCTCTTTTGTATATGTTATTTCTTTGCCTCTTTTGTTTATATATTTTTCTGGTAAATTTGCTGTTTTATAAAGGTTCAAATCTACTGGGGTCATTTCTATAAGTTCCCTTTGCATTGTGTTTCTTAATGCTAAGCTTGAAGATAATATTGTTATTGTCATAAATAGCATTAAACATATTACGCTCATGCTTATTACTGTTGTGTTAATTTTATTGTTTAATTGTCTTAATACAAACATATTTGTTCCTTTTAAATATGTTTTTTTCATACTTTTAACTATGTGCAATATAAATCCTGATAAAGACCAGAATATTCCTATTGTTCCTACTATTCCCATTAATATAGGTGGTAACATTTTTTCGGCTGTAGAAAGTGAACGTACATCTCCTGTTACTTTCCAATATGCATAGCCTAATATTGTACTTGATACTATAAATACTAGTATTGATATAAATGGATTTTTTATTTTTACTCTTTCATTTTTCTTATTTGCATTTAATAAGTTTATTAGTTTGTACCTAGATACTGTTATTGTATTAAAAAACATTACTGCAAGATACATTACTGCAAAATATATACATGTTTTTATTGTGCTATCTACTGAAAATACAAATTGAAATTTACTCATATCTGCTTCAAACATTTTTGCTACTAGCACTGACATAAATTGTGAAGCAAATACTCCTACCCCTATACCTACTGCAAGTGATATTATTCCTACAAAAATTGTTTCCATTAATATTATTTTTGATATTTGCCATTTTCCCATTCCTAGGCTCATGTATATTCCAAATTCTTTTTTTCTTCTATTTATCAAGAAGTTATTTGCATATACAATCAGTAATCCTAGTATTATTGCTACAAATGTTGATACAAAACCTAACATTGTTATCATTAATTTAATAATGCTTCTTTGCGATTCTGATACTTGTAGCATGGCTTGTTGGCTATCTAGTGAGTTAAACATATAAAATATTGCTACACCTAGTACTAATGTTAAAAAGTATATGCTGTAATCTTTTATACTTTTTTTCATATTATTAAAAGATAATTTAAATAACATCGTTTAGGTCACCTCCAAGAAGTGTTTGGACTTCTATTATTTTTTCGAAGAATTGTTTTCTTGTGTCATTTCCTTTTATTAGTTCATTAAATACTTTTCCATCTTTTATAAATAGTATTCTATTTGCATAAGAAGCGGTAAAAGCATCGTGTGTAACCATTAAAATTGTTGCTTTTAGTTCATTATTTAAGTATTCAAAATTTTCTAGTAATTGCCTAGCTGATTTTGAATCTAATGCTCCTGTTGGTTCATCTGCTAGCACTAATTTTGGGTTTGTTATTATTGCTCTACTTGAGGCTACCCTTTGTTTTTGACCTCCTGATAATTGATATGGGTATTTTTTTAAAGTATCTTTAATTCCTAGTTTTTCTGCGACATCATTTACCTTTCTATCAATTTGTTTTGGATTTACTTTTTGAATTGTTAATGCTAGTGCAATGTTTTCATATGATGTTAATGTATCTAATAAGTTGAAATCTTGAAAAATGAAGCCTAACTCTTCTCTTCTAAATTTGTTTAGTTTGTTTCCTTTTAGTTTTGTTATATCTTCACCATTAATTATAATATGACCTGCTGTTACTTTATCTATTGTTGAAATACAATTTAATAACGTAGTTTTTCCAGAGCCACTTGCTCCCATTATTCCAACAAACTCCCCCTTTTCTACATTAAAGCTTATATTGTCTATTGCTTTTGTTAAGTTTGATTTGTTTCCATAGTATTTTTCTATGTTTTTTACTTCTAAAATTTTTTCCACTTTAAAAACTCCTTTCGTTTACTTGTTATTATTATAAACGTTTTTTTATATTGTTTCCATCGATTTTTGTTACATTAAGGTTACATTTTTGTAAGGTTTTTAACTTAAAAGAACACCCTTTATAGGTGTTCTTTTAAGTTGCAATCATTTTCTGTGCTTAAAATCCAAAAGGTCACATAAAATACTTTCTGCCGCTTCTCTCATTTTGAATGTAGGTACTGGTCTTGTAATACTTTCAGAATATTTGTTATATGCATATATACCCATACCACATATAGATACTTTCTGAAATGCTGGAGCTGAGACATCTTCAAACTGCTCTACACTTTTATCCCAAATCGTAATGTTTGGGTAGCTGAATTTGTATGCAAAATTTTTATTTTCTTTTGTATATTCTTCGCATATAGACAGATTTTCTACTCTAAGAATTGGCAGTGTTACCTGACCACTCCCTGAGAATAATTGAAACTCTCCATTGCTATTCCGAATCCATACTACACCCCAATCCCTTATTAGTGACCTCATGTCTTCATAATCATATGTTTGCATTACCCGCATAATATATCCTCCTTTTTAATTATAAGCTAGGAGGATTGTACACCCTCCTATAATATTGATTATGTTTGGGTATACTAAAAAATATCCTATATACTAGTATTATACTCGATTGTAAAGCAAAAGTCAAATTATGTAAAACTGATTATATTAAATTATGAATAAATATATATTATTTCTAGTATAATAGTAAATATAAATAGAAATTTTAACATTTTTATTGACAAAGTCAAGTAGCGATGTTACACTATTTATAGTAGATCGTACCTCGGTTAACCTACGGGCCCGAGGTCATTTTTTTACATTCTAGGAGGTAAATATTGGAAAAAACTTTTAAATCTATAGTTGAACAAATACAAATTTTAAAATCAAGAAATATTTCAATAGAAGATTATAATAAAACGTATGGCTTATTAAATAATAATAACTATTATTATTTGATTAATGGATATAAAAACTTATTTTTAAATAATGAAAGTAATACAGAAAATTATATTAATGGTACTAAAATAGAAGAAATACACTCTCTTTATCTTTTTGATAAAAAACAAGAATAAAATTTTCTAAGCTCATTCTTCGCTAAGAAAATCTAATTCTTCCATAACCATCTTCTAAGGAAACTCACCACTATCGTGGATGACTTTCCTTAGAAGATGAAAAAATAGACATTGATTAATATCGTACTCAATGTCTATATTTTTTATATTCAATCAAATTAGCTATTACCTTTTACTGTTTAATAATTTCCTTCCTATCTTCTATTAACTTTCCAAATATTTCTGAAAATTCTAGTATTCTATTTTTATATTTTTCTGTTATTTTACAGTTATTAAAATATTCATAGTATTCTTTTATACAATAAAACATATTGTCATCTTCTTCATATTCTTTTTCAAATATTATATTGTCATATTTCGTTATAGTTAATTTTCCATTTTGTATTTTATTTAATTGTTTATCATATATTACAAATTTAGCATTTATTAAAATTCCATCTTCACATATTATGCATATTTGTTTTATTATATTGTTTGTACATAAGTCACTTTCATGTATTATTATCTTTTCATCTTGCTTTAATATTATTTTTCCATATCCGTGTTTTTCTAAGTATAAATTATTATAATATAGGTCATTTTGCTCTTTTAATACTATTTCCTCTTTTTGACTTGTTCCTAACAAATAATTTACTAAATAAATTTGATGTGGTATTTCTACTTCAAAGTTCTGTGTTATTTTATTTGACATCCCTCTTCTTAATATACTTTCTTCTATTCTATTTTTAGAAAAGTTAGTGTATATTGACTTTATTTTATAATTATTATCATTTATTATTTTTTTAATTTCATTTGTAATTTTAGAATATAAGTAATTTTGTATCATTATAATATTTAATTCATCATATTTTGAAAAGAATTCGTTTGTTGCTATAAATGGCTTTTCTACTATTATATTATTTATATTTAGTCTAATACATTGCTCTATAACATTATAAAATTCCTCTTTTGGAATGCATATATCTACTATAACATTTTTCACATCTATTTTTTCGTTTATTATTGCTTCTTTTATTGAACAATATGCTTTTTTTGCTTTTATATTAGTGTTGTTAATTTTTCCATTAATATCTACATAATAGATTTTTCCTTTATTACTTAATTTATTATATGCATTTGTATGTAAATAGCCCGCTTTACTTGTTCCTACTATTATTATATCTTTCATTTCTTCCTCTTTTAATTTAAATTTTTACTTTAATATTTTATCATATTTTGCATGCAATGTCTATATTTTATGTTAAACAAATTATAAGAACACAAGCGTGTCAACAGATATTATCGTTGACACGCTTGTAATTTGCGAAGTTATTTGTTGATTGGCTCAATATCCTCAATCTTAGGAAACTTATACCCTGTCTGATAAAAATCAACCTTAACAGAAGGATCATCCACTTTGTGACAGTAGACATGCCATCCATCATCATAAGGTAATCCGGGCTGGATGAAAGGTCTTCCTCCAGTATTAGGAGATGTATCATATACTTTATATTCACCGGCATACACAGAAGTGTCGAATGATTTTTCCTCCATATCAAGATTAAGAGAATCAACAAATGCTGATATTTGCTCTTTGCTCACTGGAATAATCCTCTGGATCTTATCGTAAATCTCTTCTGTTATACTTTCCACATCTTGAGCTTCTCTCTTATAGATTCTACCGATACAAACGGTTATGTGATACTTTGTCAAATCGAAAGTTTTTTCGTTTTCACCACAGAACATCGCAAGAATGTCTGCATTTACTTTCATACCAGATTCCAAGCGGATGATATCTCCTTGCTGAAGAAGGCGCCGTTCCTTTTTTACCTGCTCATTGTTAATCTGTCCACTTACTCCCATCATATCCATTGACATAAGCTCCTCGCTTTCTGAGATGTAGTACATCTCGTGTAAATTGTTATAGTTGCATGTAAAATATTATAGTATATTTTACATAACATGTTAATAGTTTCTATATAAAAACTACCAAGAAAATTTTTCTCAGTAGTTTTTATTTTTTTACTTACTCTTATAAGAATAATTTATAATCATGTTTTAACAATTCCTTGTTCAATAAACTCTTTTAAAATCGCTTTTCTTTCAAGCAATTCTTTTGAAAAGTTTCTACAGTTTAAGCAGTCTTCGTCATAGAAGAATGTTGCTGAGGCAATTGCGGTTGCTCCTGCTAAAAATGCTTGTATCATTGCATCATTTGAAGCCATACAGCCTCCTGTTGCAATTACTGGAATTGAAACAGCATTTTTTACTGTGTTTACAATTAATAGTGTTGCTGGCAACATTGCTACTCCTGTATATCCACCTTTAAAGTTTCCTAACAGTGGCTCTCCTATTTGATATGAAAAACCATTTTTGTAAGTATTTAAGCCTGTGTAATATCCTGTACCAGGGAAAATGTTTGAAACTGTTATTGCATCTGCTCCATTAATCTCTGCTACTTTTGATATGTTTGAAACGTCTGCATTCCAGCCAGTTAGCTTAACTGCTACTATTTTTTCTGTTCCTTTTAATATTTCTGTAACTTTGCTTACAATTTTCCCTACTAAGCTTGCATTTTGTGCCAGAAGTTCTGTTTTTTGCTTTTCGCCTGCCACTTGATGAGGGCAAGATAAGTTAAGTTCTATGCCATCAACTGGTATTTCTTTTAACTTTTTTGCCATTATCTCAAACTCTTGTACTGGATCTTCAAATTTTACAGAAGCAATACTTATTATTACAGATTGCTCAGGGTGCTTTTCCTTAAATTTCTTAATTTCTTCTATGGTATTTTCAAGCCCAGGGTTTCTCATTCCACTTGCTACTAAAAATCCATTATAGAAGTCGCAAATACGTGGCTGTTTATAGCCTTCCCGTGGCTCTATTGTAGTAGTCTTCCATATGATAGAACCTAGTTTTCCATATTTTATTACTTCCTCTGCTTGCTTGCATGTGCTTACTAAATCGCTAGAGCCAACAAAAAACGGATTTTCAAAAACTTTTTTCCCTATTTTGATACTATATTCTTTCATCACTCTAATTCCTTTCCCTCTAAAATGTTTTCACCTTTGCCATGTCCATATCCTTCACTTGCACCACCATGCTCGGTAATTACATTTGCCATTATGTGTGCTGTTTCAAGAAGTGCTTCTATGAATTTGTCAACATCATTATCAAACTCACTTAAGTCATATAAGTCTGTTTGGAAAATCATTTTCTGTAAGTCGTCCATTGGAACTATGTCCTTATCTGCTATTTCAGGAAATTTTTGTATTATTTTTCTATATAGCGGTGTTCCTGGTAATACTAATAGCCGATTTACTCGTATTTTGTCTAGTCCCATTTTATTTAGTTTTTTTACAAATTCAATATGATTTTTAAGGCTTTCTTTATTCTCTCCTGGAAGTCCTACAATAAAACTTGCGTCTATGTCTATTCCATTATTTAGTACATTTTTAGTAGCGGTTTCATATACCTGAACATTAGCATGTTTTCCTATGTTTTTTAATATTCTGTCATCTCCTGCTTCATATCCTATAAATACCATTCTGAAATGCAAACTTTTCAGCACTTCTATTACGTCTTGTCTTAATAACTGGTCTGCTCGTGAATATGTTTTGAAAGTTGTTTTTCCATTTGAGAAGCGGTCTGTTTGCAAGTTTAGTTCTTTTGCAAATTCTTTAAGCCATACTACATTTTGAATAAATGAGTCACTTCTGTCCCATACTTCGGTAAGCTCATATTTTTCTGTGTAATGTGATACTTCTCTTGCGTATTCTTTTGGATCTCTGAACCTCATTCCATCATCATATCGTCCACAAAATACGCATAATGGGTGATTTGCACAGCCTCTTTGGGAAGTGAATTGTAACATTCTAAAGCCTTTTCCAAATACTTCTTCTTGCAATGCAAAATATGGCTGTAAATCCATCATTTCGTATTCTACTGGATACATTTGCTTTAAGTCAAAGGTTCTTATCGTGTTTACTTTTACTTCTGCCTCTTTTCGATAAGCTAAGTTTGGTACTTCTTCAATGCTTATTAGTCCTTTAACATAGTTAATGTATTGCTGCCATTGCTCTTCACCATCATTTATTCCGACAAAGTCATATGACTTCTGATTGTTTAATATCTGTTTATACATGTTAGAAGCATGGTTTGAGCCACAGCCTATTTTCACATTGCTGTTACAACTTTTAGCAAAGTTTGCTAATTCTACTGATGTGTTGTAATTAGTGAAATCTACACTAAAACCAATAATATCATAGTTTTCTTTTGCAATTTTAGCACAGATTTCTTCAGCACTTTTATGGTGTCCATCACATAAGTGTACTTCTACATCGTCAAAAGAGTTTTTTATATGTGTGCCTAAGCAGAGTAAACTTAAGTGTGGAGTTACTCCTGCATCCCGAATTTTCTCATATTCCTTGCTAACTGGTGGATAACAAATCATTACTTTCATCTTTTTACCTCCTGTTTGAGCATAACTGTTTTACGGTTTCATATTGTTCTTTTCCAAACTTTTCTTTTATATGTTCAAGCCATTGTTCAATTGTTATTTTAAAGTTATCATTTCTTGCCTCCTGGGAATAGTCCTCAATTAAGTCAAAAATTAATTCTTTATTTTGATGAAGTTCAGAATTTAGCCATATCGCTTTTACTACTTCAGTATCTATAACTGTTGGCAATAGGTTATTTTCCTCGGCAAACATGATGGATAGTACTTTTTCATAAGAAATATTTCGCTTTTCGCAAACTTCACCAATAGCTGTCATTCTGTGAAATAGGTTGAAGTCATAATATATTTTTTCATATGCTCCTTCGCCATATTTCTTATTGAAATTTTTCTTTATTTCATCTGTTTTGTCATAGCAGATTCCATCTATTATTTGAGTATTTTTTGTTGCCTGTTCCATCGAGTTTACTAACAGTTTTACTGTTGGCTGTATTAATGCATAAGCACTATGAAATGTTGCTTGTTCATTTTCTGGTAAAAATGCTTGGCCAATATATGCCCTTAAGAATACATAGTCTAAGAACTTAATGTCATGTGGGCTGGTATTATTCCTTATTCTTCTTGCAAGTCTTCCTTCCATTAGCTGTTTTAAGTATAAAGCATCTACATTTCCCCAAACTTCTAATATATTCATGTTGTCATCATTTACACCAGGAATGCCTTCCTCTAAATGGTATATGGCATGAAATAACTCTTGACAGAAATTTGCCTTACTATCGTCTACAAAAACAATATTTGTACCTTTTAATGTACTTCCAAATTGAAACATAGGGTTTACACCTTTGAATTTGCAGAAATATACATCACTTGCATACGACTTCCTTATAAAGGTTTTTAAGTGTTCAAATTCCTTTCGTATTGGCATATTTGAAATATTTACTTTTTGTATTTCAAAGTCTAAATTCCATTTGCCATTTTGCTGATTTCTTTTGTAGTCTTCAAGTACAGACTGGAAAGCTTCGTATTGTTCTTCAGTTGTTGCTTTGTAGCCAAAGAAATCATATAAGTGAAGCCTTTTTGCTGTTTTATTCATTAATTCATATAAGGTTATTTCGTTAGTAGAAATTTTGGTAATTGTTTCTTTAATTTGCCGTTTAAGGTAAAAAGTTTTTATTTCTGAATCATATTCAAAATTTTCACTTACCTCACTTAAATGTGGGTATCGAAATTCTGAAGTGTCACCTGCTATTCTTTGTGAATAGCTACCTTTCCGTTCATATTCACTTTTTTCTTGTTCAAGTAATTGTTTAAAATAGTCCATATTTTTTCCTCCTTTTTTGTGAAACAAATTATTGTTTTGGAGCTTTATAATTAGTTGACAGAATTATATCACTTTCACTTAGTTATGTCAATTAATATTTTGGCTTTTTAGTTTTTCTTTAATTTTTAGTATATCTGAAAACACTAAGCCCTTATAACCTTTTTCTACTAATTTTAATATTTTGTTAGCTTTTCTTTCTATTTCTTTCTTTAATTCTTTATTTACATTTACATATCTATTTTGCTTTATGTATGCTTCAATTATATATTCTTCAGTTGTTGGAAACATATTTTGAATTAGGAAGGCTCTTTTTTCACCTTCTACATATCCAAATACAATATTATCTACAATTTTATACTTTTGCATTTTATAATTATAAATTTTACTGTATTTTTCTACCTTACTACTTATTGGTATGAACCATAATATATCACTATTTTTTAAGTCTTTAAAGCAATAGTAGCATGGTCTTTTATTTTCATCCTCTTTATTTTTTAATAATAATTCATCTTTTACCTTCTCAAAAAATTCTTGTTTTATAAAATAAAATTTTCCTTCTTCTACTTTCATATTTTACTCCTTTCTAATAGAATAGATGTGGCTTTGCCACACGGACGATTGCTAATCGCCCCCTACAATTTCAAATTAAAATAGTATCCTTTTCTAAGATATAAAAAAATAGAGCCAAAACATTTTACTGTTTTAGCCCCATATTAAATTTGTTCATTAGGCTTTATTTTATTTGCTCCCTAATTAGCAAAACATTATTTGTTCATTAGGCTTTGTTTTATTTGCTCCCTAATTAGCAAAACATTATTTGTTAAAATAATATTAACATGTGTAATATTATTTGTCAATACTATTTTATGTATATTTTATTTTTTTATGCTTAAGCTTTATATAATTATGTTTTCCAGTATCCCAAAAATATAGCAATGCATATTGATTTATGTAAATATATGTGTTATAATATCGCCAGATGGTAGTTTTTTTATGCCGTCCGAAACTTCGGAGGCATTTGCCTTCGTAAAATAATCACACATTATATTAGGAGGTTTTGTTATGAATATTGAAGAAAAGCGGATTGAAGGTTGGCTTACTGGGAAAGGATCTATAGGTCATATTACTCTTGACAAGTTAGCTATTCCAGAAACTGTAAAAGTAACTTTGGATGATGAAATACTTATACCTGAGTCATTTGACATTTATGGTCATCCTAATTTTACAGAGGAACAGGAAAGGCTTTTTAGTTTTAAGGAAGACGATCTTGAAAGGAAAGTAGGTAAATATGTCCCTTTGAAAGCAAAAATTGAATACAAGGAGCGAATTTTCGATGTGCCACGTGACAGTTTTGATACAATTAGTGGTATTGAAAAATCTCTTACAAATCTTTCAGATTTAAATGAAATGCTAAATAATAGGAGGCTTTTCCATAAAGCTCATGAGAATGAACGTCTTAATGAGTTTATGATTCTAGGCTGCTTTCATCTTGATGTATTTGGTCAGGTTATGTCAGTTCCTCGAGGTGAAATGAGTGGACTATATTCATATGGAATTGTTGAGAGATTCGAAGACTTTTGTGAAAACAATGAGACATTTTCTTTATCAAGTAATGGATATGCTATTCCTAATGCTAATTCAGTTTGTCCATGTTGTGGTAGGCCATTTACAATTGATGACATGAAGAGATATGAACCATGTATATATGTAAATGGGAAATATTATCATTATCATTGTCATCGTAAGTACAGAAGACTTATGGAAGTTGATAAGTTAACTCGACAACTAATGGATATGGTCTATAAAAACACTGATTACAGTTTTGAACTTTTGCGTAACGGCTATTGCACTGGTGAGTGTTGTTCCCATATTCCATGGATACTTTTTCATACCGTTGATGGTGATATCATTATGGGCTGGCGGAAACGTGTTATATCAATTGAATGGCAGGAAAATTATAAGGCATTTGATATGAAAGAACTTTTCGGTACAGAAGATGTTACTAAATGGAAAGAAGGCGAGAAACGAGGTATACATGCTTGGGGAGATGCAAAAGCATTTGAATACCTTGAAAAGGTACGCAAAGTTGTTAATCCGAAATATTCTAATTATTAATATCTATTAAAATAATAAGTTCCTTGGAAATTTTACTTTTCAAGGAACTTATTGTTTTAATAATTATTTAATCATAATTCTATTTAATATCCATATAACTACCTTTTGGAAATACTAGCCTAACTTCTGTTCCTTCATTTTGCATAGAATTAAGTTCTATTGCTATTCCTAGTTTGTCGCAGAGTTTTTTGCATAGGTATAGTCCTATTCCTGTGGATTTTTTATTTGCTTCTCTTCCGTTTGTTCCGGTGAAGCCTTTTTCGAATACTCGGGTTAATTCTCCTTTTTTTATTCCTATTCCATTGTCTTTTATATATAATATTACATTTTCTTTCTTTTGTTTTGCATATATTTCTATTTGTAATGGTTGTCCGATTTTTCATGTATTTAACACTATTTTGTATAATTTGGTTTAATATAAATACTATCCATTTGCTGTCTGTGTTTACTTGTTTCTCTATTTCATGAATATTTAAAGATATTTTTTCTGATATTAATATGTTTTTGTTTTTCTTTATACTTTCATTTACAATATCTTGAAGATTTGTTCTTCTTATATAATAGTCTTTTTCTACGTTACTACTTCGTGCATAAAATAAGGCTTGTTCTATATAGTTTTCTATTTTTTCTATTTCTTCGTCTATGTTTCTTGTTACTTCATTTTTATTGTTTTCTATAATCATTTTACTTGTTGCAATTGGCATTTTTATTTCGTGAATCCATAGTTCTATGTATTCTTTATAGTCTTCTAACATATATTTGTATTTATTTACATTTTCTATCATTGATTTATTTATTTGCTCTAATGAATTCTTTAGTATTTTTCCTTCTATGAAATTAGGAGATTTTACTATTTCTGTAATTAAGTATTTGTCTTCTAATTCTTCTAGTGTCATTATTAAATTTTTGTAAAATTGTTTTTTTATTAAATATTCTATTGCAATTCCAATTATATAAAGTCCTAATGTTATTATGGCTATATATATTCTTATGAAATTAGCAATTGGATATGCAATTAAGAATATTTCTATTGCCAAAATTGCAAGTAGTAGTAAAATTGTTGTTATTATTTTATCTTTGAAAAAATCTTTGAATTTCATAATATTCTCCTATTGGCTTCCGATTGGGGACAGTTCCTAATCTAGCCAGATTATTTTTGCTTTTTAAGCTCTAGGTTCTTCTCTATCTTGTTTCCGATTACGAACCGTCCCCAATCTACTTTTCTGCCTTGTTTGGGATTATGGACTGTCTTAATTTATTATTTATCTTCTTAGTATATAACCTTGGCCTCTTCTTGTTTCTAACAATTCTTTTAAATTTAATTCTTCTAATTTGTTTCTTAGCCTTGTTATATTTACAGTTAAAGTATTATCATCTATAAAGCTTTCTGTTTCCCATAGGCAGTCCATTATTTCTTCTCTTGATACTATTTTTTCTCTGTTTTGTACTAAATATTTTAAAATTTTGTATTCGTTTTTTGTAAGTTCTATTATTTTTCCTTGTTTTTCTATAGTGTTGTTTGATGTATTTATTATGAAATCTTTTGCATCTATTTTATCTGAAACTTCTCCACTTGCATTTGTTCTTCTTAATAATGATGCTATTTTTGCAAGCAATATTTGTATATTGTATGGTTTTGTAATGTAATGGTCTGCTCCATAGTTTATTGAAAGTAATTCATCTATTTCGCTATCTCTGCTTGTTACTATTATAATTCCCATATTTGATGTTTTTCTTATTTCTTTACATACATATTGACCATCTACATTTGGCAAATTTATATCTAATAAAATTATGTCAGGTTTTATATTTAAAATGTCTTCTATTGTATTTTTGAAATTTTCTAAAACTTCTACTTTATATCCATTTTTTTCTAAAAATATTTTTAGTTCATTTCTTAGTTTTTCGTCATCTTCTACTATTAGTATCTTTTGCATTATTATCAACTCCACTTTTATTATAGCATACTTTTATTAAAATAACCTTACATTTTTGTAAGAATTATTTTGATGGTAACTATCTAGCTGTTCCTATAAAATGTAACTTATAATAGTAGGGTAATTATAGGGTTATTTTTAAAATTTTCAGTTTTTATTAAAGGTCCGTCCCCACCGTTCCGAATTCGGAACGAAAAGGACCGTCCCTTCCGTGCGTACTTAAAGTTGTATATTAAATTCAATATATTCATTGTCATTTTTTGCTTGAATTTTGCCGGTTGTGTAACTCTATTATCTCTTTTGTTATAGCAAGTCCTAGTCCTGCTCCGCCATTAGCACTTGTTCTTGAGTCATCTGCTCTGTAAAATTTGTCAAATATTTTTTCTAATTTATATTTGGGTATTTCTTCTCCTTTATTTTTAAAAATTATGTTTATTTTTTCTTCTTCTTGCTCCATTATTATTTCTATTTGTGTATTTTCATAACTATAATTAATTGCATTTTTTATAAGGTTTCCAAAGGCTCTTGCTAGTTTGTCTCCATCTCCCATAAAATAAACGCGTTCTGGCTTTATCACTTTATATTCTAGTGCTTTTTCTTGTAATATTGGGTAACTTTCTTCTAATAGTTGGTCTAATAAAAATGATAAGTCTATTTTCTTTTTGCTTATTGGCATATCGTGTAAGTTGTACCTAGTTATTTCGAAGAATTGGTTTGTTAGTTCTTCTACTCTTTGTGCTTTTTTTAATGCTATTTTTGTATATCTTTCTTGCATTTCTTTTGATATTTGTTTTTCTTCATTTAATAGGCTTAAATATCCTATTACTGAAGTTAGTGGAGTTTTTAAATCATGTGCCATATACATTACTAGGTCATTTTTCTTATTTTCTGCCTCTTTTGCTTCGTCTCTACTTTTTATTAAATCTATTCTAATATTATTTAGTTTATTTTCTATTATAGCTAAACTTGTTGGCAATTCTACTTTGTTTTCTGGTTCTTTTATTACTTCATTAATTGCAGAAGTTATTATTGTTAGACTATTCATAGTTTTCCTTATTACAAAAAAACTTACTATTAGCATTATAAATAGGCTTATTATTGATATAATTGCTGGTTTTTGTTCTACTACTCTATAATATATATAACTATCTACATCATTTATACTTTCTGCTATTGTATCATTAAAAATACCATCTACTAGAAAGAAAACTATACACATACAAATAAACGTATATAAAGTTATTTCTAATATTGACTTTAAGGCTATTCCATTCTTTATACTGTTAAACTCTTTTACATTATTCAATTTTATACCCCACTCCCCATACTGTTTTTATATATTTTGGATTTCTTGTATCCTCTTTTAGCTTTTCTCTTATTCTTCTTATATGAACCATTACTGTATTATTATTATCTAAATATTTCTCTTTCCATACCTTTTCAAATAATTCTTCTGAACTTACTACATTTCCTCTATTATTTGCTAAATATAAAAGTATATCGAATTCTATTGGTGTTAGTATTATTTCTTCACCATATAATAAACATTTATGTTTTTCTTTACTAATTTCTAAACCATCTATATATATTTTCTCTTCTTCATTTTTATCATTATATCTTGTGTATCTTCTAACTGCAGCTTTTACTCTTGCTACTAATTCTAATGGATTGAAAGGCTTTGTTATATAATCGTCTGCACCTATTGTTAGACCTGTTATTTTGTCTTTATCTTCTATTTTGGCTGTAAGCATTATTATTGGAAATGTTAGGTTTTTATCTCTTATATATTTGCATATTTCAAACCCATTTTTCCCTTTTACCATTACATCTAATATAGCTATATCTAATTTTACTGTATTTATATATTTTATTGCTTCTTCTGATGTATAACATTTGTATATTGTATAATCTTCATTTTTTAAATATAACTCTACTAAATCAGCAATTTCTTTTTCATCATCTAATACTAATACATTCATTTTTATCCCCTTTTCTTTCATTTGAATTATAGCATATCTTAATATTTTTTTCATTATTTGTGAAAAAATGTAAGAAAATTTTAAGATTTTATTCATTGTTTCTTAAAACACTTTTTAGTTTGTTTTTATATAATAAAACAAGAAACTGGTTTTACCATTCAGGTCGCCCTTTAGTAGCGACCACTACAACGTGAAATATATTAGCAAGGCTCAATTTTTCCTATTTAAGTACAAAGGAGGATTGGGTAAGTGGACGAGCTATAGACGTCTCTTTAAATTAATTATTTATCTAGTAAGGAGGACTATATATAATGAATAAAAAAGTAAAAAGAAAAAGAAAATTAAATGTAAAAAAATTTGTTTTAGCCTTAATTATAGTTTTGATAGTTCTTTATTTATTCGCAAAATACAATTTCTTTAATATCAAAAATAATGTGGCAAATATTAATAATATTTTTGTTGCTCATTCAGATTATGATATTATAAAACAAGATTTTAATTCTAATTATTCTGGTATTGGTCAAAAAGATATTCAAGGAAAAGATGGATATTTTACGACTTTTACTACTAAAAACAATAAAATATATAAAGAATATAAACAAAATGGTAATTCTTCATGGAGTAATAATAAGTATTGGGACAATACAATGGAAACTGATGGATGTGGTATTACTGCAATTTCTATTATTTTAAGTGGATATGGCAAAAATATTACTCCTGAAGACCTTAGGAAAAAATATTATCCTGTTCTAAATGGTGATAGAATTTCTAGTGTTTTGAGTGATACTTATGGAATTGATAATTCTGACTTTCTGTATGATAGTTCTTCTTTGTCAAATGAAACAATACAAAGTCATTTAGAAAAAGATAAACCTATTTTAATATGTGTTTGGAATAAACCTAGTAGTAATAGATGGACAACCGCTTCTCATTATATGGTTTTACTTGCTAGTGATGGAAATGATATGGTATATGTTTCTAATCCTAATGGGTTAGAAAATAGCTGTAAAAGCTCTGGATGGTATAATATTTATGAGGTTAGACAATATATTGCTAAGGCTTTGTTTATTAAATGATAAATTTATTTTCTAAATTTTCTTAACTATAAATAAATACTTCACAATAATATATAAAAGTTACAAAAAGGGGGCTGTAAAAAAGGAAAGATTTGGGAAAGATTTGGGACGCGTTCAAAACTTTCCTTTTTTATTTAAAGTTAAAAAATAAAGTAAAAAAATAAAAGGAAAGTTTTGAACGCGTCCCAAATCTTTCCCAAATCTTTCCTTTTTTACAGCCCCTTATTGTTTACCTATTTCTGTTAAAATACTCTTCAAATTCTTCTTTTGATATTGGTTTTGAATAATAGTAGCCTTGTATTATATCACATTTTATTTTCTTTATAAATTCCACTTGCTCTTTTGTTTCTACCCCTTCTACTATTGTTTTTACTCCAAGGTGGTTAGCTATAAGCATTATGTAGTCTATTATGTTTTTATCACTTTTTAGGTTTGCTTTGTCTACAAATATTTTATCTATTTTTATTATATCTATTGGCATGCTTTGTAACATACTAAGTGATGAATACCCTGTTCCAAAGTCATCTATTGATATTGTGAATCCTTTTTCTTTTATTTTATTTAATATTTGTAGAACGTCTATGTTTTCGTCTATTGTTGCACTTTCTGTTATTTCTAAGTCTATGTCTTTTCTATTAATATTGTATTTATCTGTAATTTTTACGTAGTCTTCTATAAAATTTTCTTGTGAAAAGTGTGCTTTTGATACATTTATTGAAACAGTTGGCATATAATTATATTTTTCATTCCATACTTTTAAGTCTTTACAAACGTGCTCAAATATGTATAGATCTAACTTTATTATAAATTTGTTTTTTTCAAACAGTGGTATGAATTTACCTGGTGAAATTATTTTTCCATCTTTATTCCATCTTACTAAGGCTTCTGCTCCTGCTATTTTTTCAGTATTTGTGAATACTTTTGGTTGGTATACTATTTGAAATTCTTCATTTTTTAATGCACTTTCCATACATGCTTCTATTTTTTGCTCTTCTACTAATTCGTTTTCTAATATTGCGTCAAATATATAGTAATTCTTATCATATAGACCTTTCATTTTTGCTCTTGCCATATATGCTTTGTCTAAAATTTTATTTATATCTGTATCTTTATTTTTTATTTTATATACACCAATTGATAAATTTAAATGTATTGGTGTTTTGTTTATTTTTATATTTGAAACTTGGTTATATATTTTATCTAGCAAATTTTTTATGTTTTTTTCATAACTAAATATTGCCGTGAAAATATCTCCTGAAATTCTACATGTAATACTGTTTGGTGGTAATACATTTTCTAATTTTTCTCCAACTATTTTTAGTATATTATTACAAAATTCATATCCATAAATATTGTTTAAAGCTTTAAATTTATCTATATCTAGTGATACTACATATTTATTTTTACTATTATTGTTTTGTAAATAGATAGCTCCATTTTCTTTGAAATAAGCTTCGTTTCCAAGTAATGTGATTGGGTCTATATATGCAACTTTATATAGTTTTTTGTTTTTCTTTTGATTTGATATGTTAATGTATACACATATTGATATAATAGTAAAAGTAATTAGCAGACATACTATTTGCAATATAATAATTAGCATAATAAGCTCTTCTGCAATTGTACTATTGGCTGCTGTTGTTATTACATACCAATCATTAATATTTACTTTTTCATAATGCATAAAGTAAATTTCATTGCCCAGCTTTACATCAAAAGTCCCTACTTCATTTCTTTTTATGCTTTCCCTCATATTATCTATTTTTCTTGCCTCTTCATCCTTTAATTTATATGTTTCTTTTACATATTTATATATATTTGCATTCTTTTCTTCTATTGTGCCAAATGAATCTATTAATACTGTGCCTTCGTTGTTAATTAAGTATGTACCACCTTTGCCAAATAGTTTTCTTAATAGAATACTTTTATAGTCTTCTGTATTAATAGTTGCCATTAACACTCTTTCTTCTCCATTTAATTTAAAGGTTTTTGAATATATATTTACTTGATTATTTGATACTGTACTTGGCCTATTTTCTGATACATATATTTCATCTTGTTTGAAAAATTCCTCTATATTAGCATAATTTTTAACTGTATGTCCATCACTTGTTGTTCCATTTCCTTCTTCATCTAATATAACAAGTCTTGTAAAATGATAATCTCCTAAATCTCCTTTATATCTATCAAAAATATCTTCTGGTGTTTTAAAGTAACCCCTATTAATAGAGTCTACCATTATTTCAACAAATCTTTCTTGATCTATAATAGCAAGGTTTAGCTGTGTGGCTGTTTGCTCACTAAGCTCTTTTACGTTACTGTATATATGCCTATATATTAATTGGTTTACATTTTTAATATATATATATGACATTATAATCATTATAACAAGTATAATAACTATCCACCAAATGTTTAGTTTGTGGTTTTTCATATTCATATATTTATTTTGCTCTTCCTTTTTCATAAAACACCTCTAATTTTTTATCGTTTATATACATATATATAATAAATATGTATATTTTTCAAGTTAAAAATCATTTTTAGTCGAAAAAGTTTTGCCCAATACTCTAAAACTACCTTTTTAACGAATATTATCTAATATAATAAGAGGAAGCCTAAAATGGGCTCCCTCTTATTATATTTTACTTACTATTCTAATTATTTTTTTCGATAATTATTTTCATATAAAGATCTTTTGTTCTTTCTAAAAAAACTCTAAAGTATTGACAAATATGGGCTTTTTCCGATTCTTATGTATCTATATAAGAACCGTTATCTCTGAATTCATTTACAAAACTATTTGCAATTAAATATTCTGCCTTAAAATAAGCAAAAGTTTCATCTTCTATGCATTTAACATCATATATCAAACTTTTTATCTTTCTTCTATATTTTCCTTTTCGATTATTACTGGCTCTAATTTATAATGGTCTGTATTATATGTATAGTTTTCTGTTCCAAATCTCTCACAATTTTCTATTCTTGAAGCAAAAAATGGAATTTGCTCTCCCCAGTCATATGGTTTAGTTACTTGTGAAAGTAATGGTGCTTTTCCTTCCAAGCTTTTTATTCCTTCAAAATTAGGTATATATCTATGCATGTTATTGTTAACAGATAAAGTTCCTATTAAAATATCTTCCCAATATACTTTATATATTTTCATACTATCTTCCTCATTTCTTAGTTTCATTAATATTTTAGCATATTTTTACATTTTTTTCAAGTTTCAGTTATCTTCCGATTATCTCTTTCTTCAATTCCATATATATGCATAATTCTTCTTAAAATTTCATCTTCTTCACCTTGTCTAATTCCTTCGTCTATACTTTTATTTGAAATTTCATTACTATATACTTCACCAATTGAACTTTCTCCTAATTCTGGATATATAATTTTACCAATTTCTTTTTTTCTAAACTCATATACATATGTAGCTGTTTTTTTCACTACTTGTGGTAGTGGTGCTTTTATTTTCTCTTCTACATTTTGTATCGCTTTATGAATATTTAAGTTATCATAGCAGTCCATTACAAAATCATATACTTCATCATCTTCTAATAGTGTATCTAGTGTATTTTTCCAAAGTGATGAGTACTCTCCTTCTATAACTGCAATTTTTGGGTCTTGCATATTTACATTTCTTTGAAGACCTAGTCCGTTTTTTTGTATTCTTTCTAATATATTTAAGTCTATGTCTAACATAAGTGAAGACTCTGTATCATATATTGGCGCTAGTTTTTGTTTTTTCTGCTTTGTTTCTGGATTTATATATGTAATTAAACTAATATTTTCTGGATGCATATCTATCGAGCATATCATAATGAAAAATGCTGATTGCTTTCTAAAGTCTTTCATAATTTCTCTTATATTATCTTTTTCCAATTCTTCAAATTTTAAACTTTTATATAGTTTATCCTCTACTTCTATGTAATCAGTAATTTCTGGATATTCTTCATTAAATTTTGTGTTTCCTATTAGACTTTGCAAAGTAATTAAGTCATCATTATCATGAGTTAGAATATTTTTAGATAAAACACCATATTCTCCTTTTACTTTAACTAAATCATAATATGCTGCTTCTAATCCTGCCTGTTTTGCAAGTTCTTCAACTATTAGCTCTGAATAAATTCCTCCATTTCTTTTATTATCTATTTTGCATTCTCCTTTTATTAATGCTTCTACTCCTGAAAAATCTACCCAATTTTTTATTCTATTTTCATTTCCTATTTTTTCTCTTGATTCTTCTGTAAATTCTATGTTTAACTCATCTAAATTTATATAACCTTCTTTATCTCTATAATTTTCTAATTCTTCAAAACTTATATTGCATTTAACTCCATTTTTCATCTATTTATTACCCCTCTTTTTAAATATTTCATCTGGATTATATTTTTCTCTTAATAACTTTTGATATTTTTCTTCTTCTAGTCTATATGCATTCTTTATTTTTTGTTTTTCTACTTCTTCATCTAGCCAATAGTTTCTATTTATATAGTTTAATAAAATAAGTGCAGTTCTACTTATTGTTTGTTTTTCAAATGGTAAATCCCTTTTTATTTTTGTTATATAATGGATATCTTCTCCATTTTTTAATAATTCTAATAATTTCTTTGGAACTTTATTTTTATATTTTTCTCCCATAATATCAATAATTTCATTTACTTCTTTAAACGCTATTTTTTCATTAACAGAAAACTCCATTTTTCTTCTCCTTATTTTACTTATGGCAACAATATATCATATTTACTTTTTAATTGCTAGTTTTTTATGGAAAGAATTAAGGAAATATTTTGGATGTTGGATGAAAGAAAATAGAAATAATATTTTTGCTATTTTTGCTTTTGTTTTAGCATATTGTCCTTCAACCTTATTAAAATCAAAATCCTTTATTTCAGTTATAATTTCATTATTTGGCTTTTCTGTGATGGCATGAACACTACTAACATAAACTAATTTAGCATTTTTTTCTAATACTTTAATACCTCACTACAAATTACTACCTTGTGTTTCGATTATACCATAAAAGGCAGATAATTTTCAACTTAATTATCTGCCTTACTTAATGTAATTTACAAATTACATTAGATTTAAGAAATGCCCTACAACTCCAATAATACTTCCTAAAATGATACACATAATTGTCATTGCTATTGGGCTTTTTTTATCTTCTTTTGCTACTAGAATAATTACTGGAATAGCCATAAGTATAGAAACGACTCCACCTCTTAACCACCACAGATTTTCAAACCAATTAATTCCAAAGATAACAAAAGGAACTATTAAATAATATACAAATGCTGATAATGTTGAGTATTTATCAACTTTCATCTTAATCATTGGTAATACATCTATTACTCCTACAACTATTCCAATCAATAATGTTAATAAGAAATTCATTTATTTCACCACCTTTTTATATGTTTTATTACAAGATTTACAAGTAATTTTCATTTCATAACTAACCACTTTCTTATCTAGTATCGTAATTAAAGGCTCATTATCTTTAGAACAGCAAAATCTATTTTTTATGATGATTAATTGATCATTACACTCTTTACCACCCTTGCTATCTTCAAAATCTAATATTGCACTTCCTTGACTTCCACAGTTACATTTATATTTTAATTCTAATCTATCATAAGTTGAATAACATAAATAGCCTATATTTTCATTACATTTATCACAATACATCCAACCACCATAATTAGTTGCTAATCTTGTATTTACTAACTCTTTGTTTTTTAATATTCTTGCCATAACTTTATCCCCTTTCAAATTGTAAGTTGTGTTTCTAATTATCAATCCTTTTTATTATTTTATCTATTTCTTCTTTTTGTTCGGTAGATAATATTGCTTCTCCTTTACTATTTGATGTGATATGATATGCACTCTCAAACATTTCAATTCCATAAGTCATAAAACCTTCTTTTTCTTGACTATTATACCTAATAAAATATGTTGGTAATCCATCACAAGTTTCATTAGAAAATGTTAAGTTATCTATAATACTAAAAATTGTATATATTTCTTCTTGATTTAAAATATATTCTTTGGCTGGTACTACTGAACTTAAACCTGTTTCTTGAATAGAAATTGTAGTAACTTTATTGTTAATTTCATTATCTTTATTTTCAGTAATATTTATTGTTTTTATAAATTCTATTACCTCATCTGATTCATCATCTATCAAGTCGTGATTCAAAACTGCTATATTTTTATTTATATTATAAAATGAAATATCGCTCCATTTTTTATTTCCATCATAATACCCAATAGTTGCTTGTTTTCCATTATTTAAAGTTATATTTTCTGCTGTTCTTCCTGTGCCACAAACACCAAATTGATTATTATAGAAATATAGCACTGCGTACTGTTCTTCATTATTTTTATAAAATTTCAAAGCATATTTATAAAAATCATTTTGTTCATCTTTAGGCATTTCCTCATATTTCCACTCACTTGGAATATTTAATTCTAATTTAATATTATCTATTACTGTAGAATACTTTTGATAATTTTGGTTGATATTTTTTTCAAAAATATTTGTAATTGTGTTTAAATCTTCTTCTGTTATCTTTGACTGTTTCTCTCCTTTTTGTATTTCTTTACAAGACTCTTTTATATAATACACTTCATTGTTTAAAGTTATTTTATGAGTATTTATTCCATTGCATATCTCTCCATCATATTTTGAATTTAATAATATATTTTCTATAATTCCTATGTCTTTTATATCAGTAACTGTAATTGTTTGTCCTTCATATTCAATTTCAATAATATCAGCTTTTGGTAATTCATATTTCATAAACCAATTTCCCATTTTTACACCAATATTACTTTCATAAGGCTCGTTTGGGGATACTCCAACATAACGAACTACTTTATAACCTAATCCCCAATAAGTTATTTTACTTCCATCATTGCTAACTATTTTTATACAATACTTTGGCTCATGTCCTGTTCCTACTCTGCCACTATCTACATAGTTTGTAATAATTCCTGCAATTATAATGATTATTACAAATATTCCTATACCAATACCTATTTTCTTTTTCATATAATTTTCACTCCCTTAAATAGATTACTAATTCTTGTTACGATTATATAATAAAAGACAGATAATTTCAACTTAATTACCTGCCCTACTTATTGTAATTTTGTGTTTACCTTTAAATTTCTTTATTTAGGAAATCCTAAATAAATTGCAAAAAGAACAAATACTATTCCAAGTACAATTAAAATTATATGCCAACGATTACTCTTCCTACGATAAATTCCAAAACCAATAGAAAATATCCCCAACAACATTGATATGATCATTGCAAAAAATCCCATTTTATTTCCTCCTTTCAAGATGAATTACTCTATCATAGCGATTTGCCATTTCCAAATCGTGAGTTACAGTAATAATAGTAGTATTAAATTCTTTGTTCATTTTAAAAAGCAAGTTTACAATTCTTTCTCTATTCTCTACATCAAGAGATGCCGTAGGTTCATCTGCTAAAATAATTTGAGGCTTCATAATTATTCCTCTGGCAAATACTGCTCTAGCTTTTTCTCCACCAGAACATTCAAGTGGCTTCTTTTTTAATATAGATTCAATATCAATTGCATTAATTACATTTTCAAAATCCTCTAGCTTAAATTCTTTTTTCCCAGAGTCTGCATAAAGTAAAGGTAGTTTGATATTATCTTCAATTGTCAAAGAATTGATTAGTGCTGACTCTTGAAGAACAAAACCAATTTTTTGATTTCTCCATTGTGCTAACTCACTTGTATGTAAACTATTTGCTCTCGAATCAAAAAGAGTATATTCACCATTATAATCTCTATCTAACAATCCAATAATATTAAGCAATGAGCTTTTTCCTACTCCAGATTCGCCTACAATAGCAATCTTCTCACCAGCATTAACTTCAAGATTAAAATTATTCAAGATTGAGATTTGTAACTTTTTATTCTTATAAATTTTTTCTTTAATTTTTAAATCAATAATTTTCGTCATTGTAACACCCTCAAAGAAATTGGAACTTTTTTAATTTTTCGTAACATATTCTCGACAATAACCATTCCTATAATAATATCTGAAAGAACTACTACCAATAAAGATAACCAGTCCATTCCTATTAAACCAAATAATCCATAAGTAGCAAAAGTAGCGTCTTTTCTTAACCAACACCCATATCTGTTAAAAGCAGTAATTATAAAAATAACTGTTAAATTGATAAATGAAAGTATCCCAAAATAAATATAAAATATTTTTCTCAACTTTGAATAACTTAATCCAACTAATAGATTAATTGTAAAGTCTTTCAACATTAAGCGAACACTAACTAATGCATTCCATATAGAAAGACAAGTTATAACTATAAATAAAATAAATGTTGTTATTGCTATAATTTTTAATGAATGCAAATAATATTCATTAAAATAATCATAATTTTCCTGTTGGCTAAAAAAATTAAATTTTAATCCCATATTATCTTTAATAACCTTACTTAAATCTGTTACTTCTTCTTTTGTAGTATTCAGCGTTATAATATCCATAAGACCATTTAATTTAAGATCCATATTTGCATTATTTATAAAAGCCTCATTTACAGGAATAAGAATTGAAAAATTGTAGTATGTCTTGGAGTTGAGAGCATAATAGTTAGAATGGTAAGTATTTTGTTTCAAAATCCCCTGAACTTTCAAAGTTACTGGTCGCCCCAAAACAAATTCATCAATTTTTATTGTTGACCCAACAGGATATGTTTTACTTAACCCTTTTCCTATTAAAACAGGGATTTCCCCATCTAATTGGTAATCAAAGTCTAAATCTGTCCCTTGTGAAAGCTCAAATTCATTTAATCTATAATACTGCTCGTTCATATAGCCTAATGATATTTTCATATCATAACTGTTGGGAACAGATACAATAAACCCATCTGTATAAAACGCATAATTAAAGTTATTATTCAAATAGTCATATACTGCTTGTGTTCCATTTTCACTAATTACTCCCATATCAATATGACTATTTGGATCTAAGTTAGCAGTGTAAACTCCTTCTTGATTTATATATTCCGTTTCTCGATACCCTTGAAAAGTTGATAAAATCGAACGAGTAGCAGTAAAAGTTATATAATTCGCCATACAAAGTAACAAAATCATACCTATACCAAGTATCGCTTTTCTCAAAAATATTTTTGAAATAATAAACTTAAAAATTTTCATATTTTCGCACCTCCCTTGCACTAATTAGTATGTATATGATAAAAATAAATGTTAAGTAAAAATTGCTAATTAAATTGAATTTTAAATATACATTTGCTAAAGTTGATAAAAGGCAAACAAATATTAATATCATTAGACAATTCAGTGCATATCGAATTGTGATATTAAATATAGTATCTCCTACAAGCATTTTGCAAAATATTTCTGTTTTTTTTCTGTGCAACATTTGATAATGAAAAACTATCACAACAACTGTAAATATTAGAACGATTATCTCTTGATAATCAGTAAAATTTTTCAAAAATGCCTTTAAAATATAAGAATCCAAATCCATAATCTTTACATAATTGAAAAGCAAATTTAGAAAAAAGCAAAACATATATGCAGTACATAGTTCTAATACATCAGAAATTCTAAATAAAGATTTTTTCATATTTTACTTTCTCCTTTCTCCAGAAATTATTATACAAAGAATAGTCCGTTGCTACAAGCAATGCTTATTAACATTCAAGATTTTCAACCATAAATTGGTGATTTTTGCTAAAAATAATTTCAATCTTTCTTTCGAGTCAATATAATACCAATAATTGATATAATAAAAATAATTGGTGCTATCCTAACAAATAACCATTCAAATGACTGAAAAGCAACACCTAAAAAGGCATATTCTGGATTATTATAATCCCAATTCAAATAAGAACTATTTAAAAAATATAAAGATATGAAAGTTATAATTGTAATAGCACATAATGAAATAAATAACCAATGAATTATTTTTCTTTTGGCATTATTCCTTTGTAATAGTTGTAAGTTTATTATTTCTAATTTTTCAGAAATTGCTTTCAAATCATCTACTTTTGATTCTGAAATATTTTCTCCAAGCAAAGTGCTTACTGGTGTTTCAAAAACCTCTGATATTGCCACTAACATTTCTGAATCTGGAACTGACAATCCTTTCTCCCATTTAGAAATTGTTTGTCTTACTACATTTAATTTGATAGCAAGTTCTTCTTGTGAAAGTCCTTTTGATTTTCTTATTGATTTAATGTTTTCTTTTAACATTTTAATTAACTCCTTTCTTTACGAACTATTATATAAAAAATAGTCCGTTGCTACAAGCAACGCTTATTAACATTTAAGATTTATAGCCTATAAACTGCTGTCTTGTGTTTCAATTATATATATAAAGGACAAGTAATTTTTAACTTAATTACTTGCCCTACTTATTGTAGTTTATCTTGCACATTTATTTTTTTGAATAATCCAAACTAGCTCTTATGATTTCTCGTTCTCCTTCTTTTATTAAAAACTCCATTGAACTTTCTTTTTCTTTTTTATAAATTCTTAATATTTCTCCTTCTCTACTTTCATTTATATAATGAATTTCAAAATCTGTTATTTGGTTATTATCTAAAAATTCACAAGATAAAGTATTAACAATATATCTAACATATACTACATTATTTGTATGCCTACTGTAATCTATATCTGTTACATAGACTTTTTGTTCATATACAAAATCATCTTCTGAAAATGTTTCATTTAGCTTTGAATATGAATCTTGAATTACATTTTCTTCTGTTTCCATATCTTGTGGTAATGTCATTGCCTCTACTAATCCTAGTTTTAAATTTTGATCTACTTCTGTATAACTTATTTTATATTCTTTCCTGTATTCTCTTTTCACAATTATCATTTCCTTTTTATTGTATTTTTTAATCTTAAAGTATTTAATATAACTGTTATGCTGCTTAATACCATAGCTAAACTTGCAATCATTGGATTGATAGAAATTCCAAATGGTTTTAATATTCCCATTGCTATTGGTATCATTAAACAATTATAGAAAAATGCCCAAAATAAATTTTGTTTTATATTTCTTATTGTTTTTTTACTGATATTGATTAGTTTTATGATACTGCTCAAATCATTTTTGGTAAGTATTACATTAGAAGAATCCATTGCAATATCTGTTCCACTATTTACACTTACTCCTATATCAGCATTTGCTAGAGCTGGGCTATCATTTATTCCATCTCCACACATCATTACAAATTTATTTTCTTCTTTTAACTGCTTAATCATATTTGATTTTTCTTTTGGTAATACATTCGCAATGGCTTTTTCTATTCCTAATTCTTCTGCTATTTTTTCTGCTGTTTCTTTGTTATCTCCTGTTAGCATTACTGGTTCTATTTTCATACTTAATAAGTCTTTTATTGAATCTTTTGCCTCATTTCGTATAATATCATTTACTCCTATTAAAGATAATATTTTTTCTTCTTGTACCACATAAATAATACTGTTTCCTTTACTTGCAAGCTCTTTTTCTTCTTGTTTATATATGTTTTCTATATGATAGTTTTCAAGAATTTTAGCATTTCCAATAATCACTTTTTTGTTATTTACTTTTCCTATAATTCCATAGCCTGCAACATTTCCAAATTCTTTAACCTCTAATTTTTGAATTTTGTTTTCATCTAAATAATCTGTAAATGCTTTTCCTATTGGATGTGTAGTTTTGCTTTCAATACTTCCTACTATTTGTAAAAGTTCTTTTTCTGACATATCACTATAATTCTTAACTTCTGCTATTTTCAATTTTCCATAAGTTAGAGTTCCTGTTTTATCAAAAACAATTACATTTGTTTTACAAGCATTCTCTAATATTTCGCTTTTCTTTATTAAAATTCCATTACTTGCACATAAGCCTTCGCTTACTATAATTGCAAGTGGTGTAGCCAATCCTAAACTACAAGGACAAGCAACAACTAAAATTGTTACGAATGTTGTTATTGCAGTTTCAAAATTTTGCCCCATTATTAAATACACAATAAATGTTAATATTGCTAAAACAATTACAACTGGAACAAAATATCCAGATACTTTGTCTGCAACTTTTGCTATTGGAGCTTTTGTATTGCTAGCCTCAACAACAAGTTTAACTATTTCAGATACAGTTGACTCTTTTCCAATTCTTTCTGCTTTATATTCAATATATCCATCATAATTTAAACTTCCTGCGATTACTTTATTTCCAAATTCCTTTGTTTGTGGCTTGCTTTCTCCTGTTATAAATGATTCATCAAGATGGGCTTTCCCTTCTATTATTTCTCCATCTACTGCTATCTTTTCTCCTGCCTTGCAAACAACAATATCTCCTTTATGAATTTCATCTAAAGTTACTTCTTTTAATTTACCATCAACTTTTATTACTGCTGTATTTGGTGTTATTTTTACTAACTTACTAATTGCCTCTTTTGTTTTATCTTTACTTAACCCATCTATATATCTTCCTAGTTTTATAAAATAAATAACAATACTAGAAGATTCAAAATATAAATTCATAGCAAGACTTGTATTTCCTTTAAATACTAAATACATATTATATAAACTATATAAAAAACTTGTAACAACTCCAATTCCTACTAAAGTATCCATATTGGGTGTTTTATGAATTAAATTCTTATATCCATTTCTTATAATATCAAATCCATATATTATAAAACATATAGTAAGTATTAGTAATGAAATCATATAGTTAGCTGTAAAGCTATGTGGATCAAGAAAAGGAATTACAGGTAAATTTACCATGTGTCCCATTGAAATATACATTAAAAGTATAGCAAGTACAGTAAATACAATAAATTTAACTTTTTCTTTTTTACTTTTCGTATTAGTATTTATTTCCTTAAATTCTCCTAAACTTTTAAATCCTGCTTTTTTGACAAATTCTTCGATTTTGGCTATGTCTAGTTTTGTTTCGCTATATTCAATACTAGCATTTGCCATTACTAAATTTACTGAAGCATTAATAATTCCATCTTGTTTATTTAAATACTTCTCTAATCCATTTGAACAAGCAGAACAAGTCATTCCATCAATCGACAAAATTATTTTTTTCATTCTTTTTATTCTCCTACGACTTCATATCCAACATCTTCAAGAGTTTCTTGAATTAACTCTTTAGATACATTTTCATTTGCAGTTACACAAACTTTTCCAGTAGTATGATCAGCAGTTACACTTTCAACTCCTTCAATATTTCCTACTGCATTTTTTACTCTATTTTCACATCCTCCACACATCATTCCATTTACTTTTAAAATTATCTCTTTCATAAAAATCATTTCCTTTCTTTTTTATTATTTATTAAATCTTTTGAATAAACTTATTATTTCATCTATCGTACCAACTTTTCCATTTTCCATATCACGAGCTATACAAGTATATAAATGGTTTTCTAATATTTGATTCGACAGACTTTTTACTGAATTTTCTATTGCTGATAATTGTATTAAAACATCATTGCAATAAGCATCTTCGCCTATCATCTTTCTAACGCCTTTTATTTGACCTTCAATTCTGCTTAATCTATTATTTAGCAATTTCTTTTCTTCTTCTGCTCTATGTGTTTTCTTATTACAACATTTATCACATTCATTATTTTCCATTTCCTCACCACCTTAAATTATTATATACCTAGTAGGGTATTTTGTAAATAAGGGGGTATGTTCTTAAATCTCTTTTCTACCAAGTGCTTTGGAAGGTGTTCTGTTATTTACAATTTTGATATTTTTTGATATATTATAAAGTGCATTATAGTAATTTTCTATAATACAAATAATTCGATTTTTGGAGGTATCACTATGAAGATATATGAAATAACATTTAGTGCAACTGGAAGAACACAAAAAGTAACTGATATTATAAGTTCTGTTTTTGAAGGAGATAAAACAAGAGTTGATATTAGTAACCCTAATTTTAAAGATAAAATATACGAAATTTCACAGGACAGTTTTTGCATTGTATCTGTACCAGTATATAATGGGAGAGTTCCTACTCCAGCTGTCGATAATTTAAAAAATATTAAAGGAAATGGAGCAACTGCATTGTTAGTGGCAGTTTATGGTAATAGAGCTATTGATGATTGTTTATTAGAATTGAAAAATATTTTGGCAGAGCAAGGTTTTAAATGTAAAGCTGCAATTTCAGCTGTGGCTGAACATTCTATGATGCCACAATTTGCAACTAATAGACCAGATGATGAAGATAAAAAAGAATTAATTGGTTTTGCCAGAAAAATAAAAGAAAAATTAGATAGCAATACTCTTTCTGAAACAATTAATGTTCCAGGAAAAATGCCTTATGCTAAATCTCCAAATTTACCAATAAAAATAAAAGTCAATAAAGATTGTATTAAATGTGGGAAATGTGCAAAAGTTTGTCCTGTTAGTGCAATTCCATTTGATAATCCATCTTGTACTGACAAAAGCAAGTGTATAACTTGTATGCGTTGCATATCAGTATGTCCTAAAAATGCAAGAAGTTTACCACCTGTATTACTATCTATAGTTAGCACAGTTGCTAAAAGTCAATTTAAAGAAAGAAAAGGAAATTCTTTATTCCTTTAAAAGAAAAAAGCTGTTACACAACAGCTTTTTCTAATTTTCCCTATAACTTGTAATTTAATCTTCGATTTTCATAATAATATCGTATGCAACAAAACATTCTTCTTTTGATAGTTTTGTTTCATTAACAAGATATTCTATTGCTTCATCTTTAGTAGAAAAATCTTTTAATATATTCTTTACTTCTTTAAATTTCTCAATAACTTTTTTAATTTCATTATTCATATTCTCATCTCACTTTCAAATTACTATTTATCGCTATCATTATAACATTATTCTAAAAAAAAGTATATGAAAACAACAAAAAAATAATAAGCCAGAAAAGTATTTTGTAAACTTCCTGAGTGTCTTTATGATTTTTATCTTATATATTTTTTATAATTTCTATTCTGTTCTTAACGCTACAACTGGGTCTTTTTTGCTTGCCATTTTTGCTGGTATTAGTCCTGCTATTATTGTTAGTATTATACTAATTGCTACTAATATTACTCCTGCTATAAATGGTACTGCTGTTACTACTTTTACTCCTGTTAGTGCAAAAATTGCTGTATTTATTGGAATTGTTAGTAGTACTGTTATTCCTATACCTATTAATCCTGAAATTAAACCTACTATTAATGTTTCTGCGTTGAATACTCTTGATATATCTTTCTTTGAAGCTCCTATTGCTCTTAATATTCCTATTTCTTTTGTTCTTTCTAAAACAGAAATATATGTTATTATTCCTATCATTATAGAAGATACTATTAATGATATTGCTACAAATGCTATTAAGACATAACTTATTGTGTCTATAATTTGGCTTACAGATTTCATCATTGTTCCTACTATGTCTGTGTAGTTTATTGTGTTTTCATCTTTTCCTTCGTCTTTTTGCATTTTATTATATTCTTCTATTGCCTCTGCGATTTTATCTTTTGATTCAAAGTCTTTTGGGTAAATACTAATTCCTGTAGGACTACTTAGGTCTATTGCTCCTAATTTATGTAAGTTTTTTTCATAACTTGCATTTTTATTTTCTGTATATGCATTCATTAAAGCTGTAATTTCTTCAGTACTTAGCCTGCTCATTGCCATTTTTTGTGAACTACTTAAAGAGTTATAGTCAAATGATGTACTTTCTCCTTCTTTTGGAAATTCTAACCCTGAAAATACATTTACTTCTTTATTTTCTTTTTGCTCTTTTACAACTTCTGTTTCATTTGATTTATTTATAACATATTCTTTTAAATCTTTTGTGTAGCCTATTCCTCCTGTCATTGCCTGCGCTACTGATTGTTCATTTTGTCTTATAATTCCTACTACTTTAATATTTTCTGCTTCTTCAATTTTTGCTTTCATAAATTCTTCATCTTCTGATTTATCCATCCAAACTCCATTTTCTTTTTTGTAATAGTCTGAATTTAATATTAGTTTATATGATAAATTTAGAAGCTCTTCATATGTATATGTAGTTTCTTCTGATTTTTCTACTTTTTCACCTTTTGTTATTTTTTTCATTTTTTCTTCTATTTCTTTTTGGTCTTTTAATCCTAAGGTGTATAAAGTATAGTCACTTATTTCATTGTTTTTACCTACAATTAAAACAACTTCATTATATGCAGTTGGCCAGTTTCCTGCAAGCAAGTCATACTGTCCTTTTAATAGTTCTTCATTGTCTAACATTTCTGTCCAAACATCGCTTGAACTTGCCATACTCATAGAGCCCATAGACATAAATGATGAATTGTTATGTGCCTCCATCATTTCTCCCATTCCCATTGCGTTCATAACAGTACTTGGGTTTACCCTCACCACTCCATTTGTTGTGTCTGGCTTATATAAGTTAATGTTTAAGCCATAACTATATGTAATAGCATTACTGTTATTTTTTATTTCATTATCTGTTCCTTCTATATATGCCTTTAAGTCTTTTAAATTATTAGTTTCTACTTTATTTGATAATGTTGATATTAAGTCATCCATAATATCTGAAGAATATACTTTTCCTTCTTCTGGTTGCTCCTCTTTTTCTAAACTTCCCATCATTGTTTCTACCATGCTGCCCATATCTATGGTTGATTCTTCTATTGTTATTGGGTATGATGATAATGTTTCTTCTTCTACCTTATTAATATAATTTTGCACGCCTGTTGAAATTGCAAGTATTAGTGCTATACCAATTATTCCTATACTTCCTGCAAAAGAAGTTAATATTGTTCTTCCTTTTTTTGTAAGTAAATTATTCAAACTTAAACGAAGCGCTGTAAAAAATTTCATAGAAGTTCTTTTAAATTTAGCTTTTTCTTCTTTTTTATCTTCTCCTTTTTCTTCTATTAGTATTGGGTTTGAATCGTCTGTAATTTTTCCATCTAATATTTTTATTATTCTACTAGAATATTTTTCAGCTAATTCTGGGTTGTGTGTAACCATAATTATTAATTTATTTTTTGAAATTTCTTTTAAAATTTCCATTACTTGCACACTTGTTTTTGTGTCTAATGCTCCTGTTGGTTCATCTGCTAAAATAATATCTGGGTTATTTACTAATGCCCTTGCAATAGCAACCCTTTGCATTTGTCCACCAGATAATTGGTTTGGCTTTTTATTAATTTGGTCTTTTAACCCTACTTCTTCTAATGCTTTTATTGCCCTTGCTTTTCTTTCTTTTTTTGAAACTCCTGAAATAGTAAGTGCAAGTTCTACATTAGCAAGTACACTTTGGTGCCCTATTAAATTATAACTTTGGAACACAAAACCTACTTTATAATTTCTATAAGCATCCCAGTCTCTATCTTTAAAATCTTTTGTAGATTTTTCGTTAATTATTAAGTCTCCACTAGTGTATCTATCTAGTCCACCAATTATATTAAGTAAGGTTGTTTTACCACACCCACTTTGACCTAAAATAGACACAAATTCAGACTCTCTAAACTCGATATCAACGCCTTTTAGTGCATCCACCTTTTCTTCTCCACTTATGTATGTTTTTGTTATATTTTTTAGTTTTAACATTAAAATTTACCTCTCCTTTTATTTTCTTTAAAACTTTATTATTATAATATAGTTTTGTGTTTATTTTGTGAAAATTAAATAATATTTACAAAATAAGTAAAAGCGGAGAAGTCTAATTTTATCTTCTCCGCTTTTATTCCTAGTATTCTGCTTTTAATTTTGTTCTTCTTCCTTGTATTGCCTGCACTGAGCGCCTAATTTCACTTGACAGTTGCCGGTCAGGAACATCATGTGTTAAAACTCTTTTGTCTTCTTCATCAGTCCAAATACGCCTTTCATATTTTGCAGTTTGCGCATAATTCCTTTTTCGCTGAGCATTTCTCATTCTTCGAACCTTTTCTCCTTCGCCTCTAGCCTCATAACTTTTTCTCACTTCTGCTTTCATAAGTAAGACCTCCTTAACTAAAAATAATTATTGTTATTAGTTATTCTTTTACTCTTTTTTGGTAGTTCACCAACTATATTTTATTATAATATAGCTTTATGTAAATGTCAATTATTACAAAGTAATTTATGAAATAATTTTATTATGCATTTTTCTCTTTTGGTAACTTTTCATTATCTGCCATTTTCTTTTTTTCTATTTTTACTCTTCTTTCTAGTTTTTTTAAGTCCTCTGCTGGCTTTAAATTCTCTGGTCTTATTCCTCTTTTATTTAGCATATTTCTTACACTTAAATTATTGTCTACACGCTCATTTGTTATATTATTTTCTCCATACATATCTTTTTGAGTAATATTATAATTTGTCATTTCAGTTGCTAAGTTTTTGGCTGCTATTGTTAGTGTTGGTAAAAAATCTGCAAGTGGTCTAGTTTCTTTTACTCCATATTTTTGCTTCATTGCATTTGTATTTAAACCTCCAAATAAAGCAGAATCTCCTTTTGAGCGTATTCGTGCAAATCCTAAGTCATCTACTCCTCTTTCATAAATATTTCTGGATAATAGTTTTTCTGATTCTCTTAGTTTTTCTCTTGCTTCTAATCTATTCATTAGTTTTATTCTGTCTTCTATTATTTCTTGTTTTCTCGTTTGAACTGCAAAATATGTTTGTGCAAATGCTATTTCTTGTTTTTTAGAATCTCCATTTTGTGCTATTAAGTAACAAGCATATCTAGTTAGCATATAATCCTGAACTTTTCTTTTAGCTCCTTTAGCCACTTCTATCATTTTGCTAACCTCAGCAAAATGATCACTTATAGTAATACCAGCACTTTCACAAGATATCATTGCTTTCTTTATAACTTCTAAAAAGTTTCTCCATTGGGTATATCCTAGTTGTTCTTGCAAATCTCTTGCATACCAAAATTCTATATTTTCTTTTTCTTCTGTGTTAGTAATAGAATCAAATTTTCTCTTTAATTCTATTAGTGTTGACTTTTCAAATTCCATATATTATCCTCCATATAAAATACTCATTATTACCATAAACATACTATATAGGCTATATGCTAAGCTACTAATTACGCCTATACTAACTAATGTGTCCATATTAGGAGTTTTGTGTATTAAATTTTTATATCCATTTTTTAGAATGTCAAAACCATATACTATAAAACAGACAGTTAATAAAAATAATACTATTGTATAATTAATTGGGTGTGTATGCATATTTAATATGTCGGCTGTTGGCAAACCTACCATATGACCCATTGAGACATACATTAAAATAATTGCTAATGCTAAGAAAATGAAAAATTTCATTTTTCATTTTTGTTCTTTTCTTCAAGCTTTATTTCCTTAAACAGACCTAAACTTTTAAAACCCGCTTCTGTAACAAACTGCTCAATTTTATTTTGGTCTACTACCTTCTCATCATACTCAACAGTAGCTTTAAATTATTTAGTAACTGCGAATTGTATCAATTAGTGTGCCTTTATTAGTTATAAATTTTATTTTATTAAATCTTTTACAACTTCTGATGCTATAATTAAGCCTGCTACTGATGGTACAAATGATATACTTCCTGGTACACGCTTTTTTTCATTTTGCTCTTGCATTTGCTTAGGCTTTATTGGTTCTTCTTTTGAGTATACAACTTTTAATTTTTTTATTCCTCTAGAACGTAATTCTTTTCTCATAACTTTTGCTAAAGGACATACTTCTGTCTTGTTTATGTCTGTTATTTCAAATTTGGTTGGGTCTAGTTTATTTCCTGTTCCCATTGAGGAAATTATTGGAATATTTAGTTTTTCTGCCCTAATTACTAATTCTATTTTTGCTGTTACTGTATCTATTGCATCTACTATATAATTTATATTATTGTCTATTATTTTTTCGTCTGAATTTGGCATAAAAAATTCTTTTGATATTTCTACTTTGGCATTTTCATTTATTTGCATTATTCTTTCTTTCATAACTTCTACTTTATATTTACCAATTGTGTTTGTTAATGCATGTATTTGTCTATTTAAGTTACTTTGGCTTATTACATCATTATCTATTAATAAGAAGTTTCCTATGCCTGCTCTTGCTAATGCTTCTGCTACAAAAGAGCCTACTCCTCCTATTCCAAATATGGCAACTTTTGAATTGACAAGTTTTTCTATTCCTTCTTTTCCTATTAATAATTCTGTTCTTGAAAATTGTTCTGACACTTTATTTTTGTCCTTTCTTATATTTTAATTTATTTTTCTATTTCATGTTGATTTTCTACATTATTTTTTAATTTTTCGTTTTCTTTCCTATAAATATTTTCTCTAACCCATTTTTCTTCCGTTACTTTTTCTACATCTTCTATATTAACCCATTTTACTCCACTATTTTCATCTTCCTTTATTTTCAATGTTTCTTCTTCATCTACTTCTAAAAGATATGTTACATTTAGGTGTACATGTGAAGATACATATTTCCTTCTTTTTACATGTCCATCTACACATATTATTTCTAATGAAAAGATATCATTATTTAGCACTTTTACATTTTTTACGCCTGTTTCTTCTTTTAGTTCTCGTATCGCAACATTTAATAAGTCTTCTTCTCCATCTGCATGTCCACCTGTCCATGCCCATGATTTATATATATTATGATATATCATTAGTACTTTTGTCCTTTGCTTATTTACTGCCCATGATGATGCTGTAAAGTGTCCAAATTCGTTATTTCTTGTTAATACATCGTCAAATGTGTTTATGTATTCTAACATTGTTTCTTTGTCTTTTTCCTCTTGCTCATTATATGGTTTATAGTTTTCTATTTGCTCTTTTAATTTCATTTTTTATCTCTCCTTAATTTATTTCTTTTACTACATTTTTTATTCTTTTTATAAAGTTTTCCTTATTTGATAATGCTATTATATAGTGGGAATATTTCGTTTTCTATATATTTTAGTAACGCGCTATTCATTTATTAGTTCATCTCCTTCATAATTCCAAATACTTAAATGTCCTTTTGCTTTTATTGGTTGCTCTAATGATTGTATATTCTCTAATATCCACGCATATCTGCCTTCTTTGTATTCACCACAAATATATTCTTGATAATTTTTTCTTTTCATTTCTTCTACATATTCTTTTGTCATATAAATACAATCTACTAAATTACATTTACAAATTATATTGCCATAATTTAGTGGTGTATTTTGTACTAGTTCCATAAGTTCTGTATTTTCTTTCCAAGCTTTTGGCATTTTAGTTAGACTTGCATGTATATATAATTCTCCTCTGTATGATGTTTTCCAACTTCTAGTTTCTATCTTTTTCTTTTTTTCTTTTATTAAAGTTGCATATGGTTCTGTTAAACTTAATACTTTCATAACTAACTCCTATTTTAGTATTTTCGTATTTATTTTATCATAAGTTAATTTTGAATACAATAAAAAGAAGAAATCGTATTTCTGACTTTCTTCTTTTTATAATAATTTCATAACATAATCGTTATGGACACTAAAATATTTTTTCGATTTTCTATTGACTTTTTAGTATATACAGTGTATCATTCTATATGAACTGATGGAGTAAGCTCCATTTGTTATACTTGCACAGCTTTTCCGTGTAAGAAGGTCTCCTTAGAGACAAGCTCTAAGGAGTTGGGTCAGGTTTAGATAAATCTGACCTTTCATTTTTTATTTAATATTCTTTCAAATCATAACTAAGTAATGTATCTCCCTCATATATATATTTAATTGTGAAGAAAGGACTATCTTCTTTTATTTTTTCTATAAATATTTTATCGCCTTCCCATAGGTTTAAACTTGTTATTTTGTGTTTGTCTACCCATTGTAAATCGCCTTCGTTGCACTCTATTAGGTTTCCTGTAAAGTCATTTGAAGTAAATACAAATATATATTCAGTTTCACAAATTGGATTTATAAATGTTAGTATACCTCTTAGCTTTACTGAATTTAGTGTAAGCCCTGTTTCTTCTTTTACTTCTCTTATGGTACATTCTTCTGGGCTTTCTTTGTCTTCAAATTTTCCGCCTATTCCTAGCCATTTTTCTTTGTTTATATCGTTTTGTTTTTTGGTTCTGTGTAGCATTAGGTATTTTCCTTCTTTTTCGATATAGCAGACTGTTGAAAGAATCATATACATTTTCCTCCTATTTTAATTTTCACCTTAACTTATTACATTCTAACATAGTTTTCAACTAAATGCATATAATTAAGCAACTCTTAAGCTATATTAACTTAAGAGTTGCTTGTTATTAGTGAGAAAACCTTGTTTTTTTAGCTTTCGCAATTCATTGTATCATTGTTTCTTTTCATCTTTATAAAAATGTATTTTTTGTCAATTCCTTCTATGGTTTCTTCTGTTTCAAAATAGTTTGCCAAATTTTCTTTAAAGTATTTTGATATATTTTTAGCTTCCTCAGATGGTATTCTTAAGTTTTGAATATATTCTTGCAAAGTTTCATTATTCTCATAGCCTGCACATTCAAACACATCTTTATTGTAAAAGTTCTTAGAATCTTGCCCAAAAGAAAACATCACTGAGCAATTCTTGAATTTGCTATAGTTTAGTCTTACTTGCCAAACTAATACAGCTGACTTTTCTGATGAATTAGAAATTTTAAAAATTTCTATAATCTTTTTTACACAGTCTTCCAATTTTTCTGAAATAACTTTTGGTATTCTCTTTTCTGCTTCTTTCCGTCCTTCAAAAGCCTCTAATGCTAATTGTTTTACATCACTCATATTTGTTTCTCCTTTTACTTTTAACAATTATTAAATAGTTACTTATAAAATTTTACTTTTCTATAATATCATATTTAACATAATTAGTCAATCTTTTTTTGTCTTTTTTTAATATAAAAAATTCCTATAATTAGAATACTACCTAATACAATTGTTCCTATAATCCATATAATATTACTATTTTTGTTTTGCTTTATTTCTTCTACATTGCTACCATTATTTTGCTCTTCTAAAATAGTAGATAATTTTTCAGCCTCACTTTCTTTTTCTTGCTCATATTGTAATTGTTCTTGTTCGTTTCTTCTGTGTACTATTAATTCATATTTTTTGTTTGTTATTCCATCTTCTGCTATTACATTTATTTGAATAGCATTATTTCCAGCTTTCATTTCGTTATTTCCTATAATTGATACAGTTGCTTTCTGGCTTTGTGGTATTGCTAGTATTTCTATTTTTTCTGTTTGATTTGGTATTTCTACCTTATAATTGGTTATATTATGGTCAAACTCTGGATTCAAGAAGCCTTCTCTTACTGCAAGAATTTCTAAGTTTGCATTTGCTAGTTGTACATTTGTGGTTTTTGTTACATATATTTTATATGTTTCTTCTTTTGTTCTATCTTCTGATATAACATGTATTTCGATTACATTTTTTCCTATTTTTAAATTTCTATTTCCTGTTACTGTAACTGTGGCATTTGGATTTTCTGGAATTGCTGTTACTTCTAAATTTTCTATTGTGGTATCTGCTATAAAATAATATTCTTTTACATCTTTTTGAAACTCTGGGCTAATTCCTTCATGGTCTAACCTTAGTATACTTAAATTTGCTGAATTACTTGCTCCGAGTTTGTTCTATATTATTTGTTATTTGATTTATATTACTTTCGTCTTCTTTGACTTTTAGTTCTATATTACTATTCTCTATTTCTAACCTTTCCCCTTGCTCATTATAGAATTCTCCAAAAACTGCAATGTTTGTATTTTCTTCTTGTAGAACTTTAAATTGGAAGTTTTGCGTTTCTATTTCTTGCTGATTTTTCCCTGTGCTACTTACCCATGTGTAAATTATTCTATTGTTAGAATAGTTTGAATTTTCGGGTCCTTTTATATATTCTAATTTTGATGAATCAAAGTATATTTCAAGCGTGCACGCTGCAATTGGCGTATCTGAAATTTGCACTTTTATATTAATTTCTTCGTCTTTTTTTATTGTTTCTTTTTCTGAAATTATTTGAATTTGGGTTTGGGCAAAAGATGTTAAGGTCATTAATAGAGTTATTAGAATTAATATAAATGTTATTATTATATTTTTTATTTTTTTCATATTTTTCCTCTTTCTTTTTAGTACGGCGTTGGAGAGCGGGCGACTGGTAATCGCCCCTACATCTTCAATTATTCATTATTCAATATTCATCATTCACTATTCATTCCTAATTTTTATATAGAATAGTAGTATCTACAAAATATAGAGTAGTGCGATTTAACACGTTATTTTTCCTTATGGGCTTCCGATTGTGGGCAGTTCCTAATCTAGCCAGATTATTTTTGTTTTTTGGCTTGAGGTTCTTCTCTATCTTGTTTCCGATTACGAACCGTCCCCAATCTACCTTTGCTCTATTAGTTTTAATGTTAGTATATGTCTTTGTATAATTAATAAGTCTAGTGAGGTAGGATTTTGTCCGTTTTTGTTTATATTTCCGGGCTTTTATAAATAGTCCGTTTAGTTTTTCTATTTCTAGTATATGTCTTTGAAGTACTAATAAGTCTAAACTATTTATTTTGCCATCTCCATTTACATCTCCATATATTATTATATAATATTCCATTTTTATAACATTATTTTCATCTACTATTCTAATTTTACTTCCAGTTCCAGCTATTTGCCCTTCTGCTAGTTCATTTCCTTTATTGTCATATATTTTAATATTGTATGAAGTTTGTATCTTTTCTTTTATATCTTCTACTTTTAGTTTTTCTATATCCCAACCTGTTATTTCATTTTGTACTACCTTTAAACTTTCATCAAAAGTAATTTCATCTTCGCCTAATTTTTGTACTACTATTACCTCTATTTTACCTTTAAAGCCTCCCTCCTCAGTTGTTACATTTATTGTAGTTTTTCCCTCTTTAACTGCTACTATTTTTCCATTACTATCTATTGTAGCAATTTGTTCGTTTTCTGATGAGTATGTTACTTTTTTATTATCTGCATCTGTTGGAAGTACAATAGGTGTTATAGCAAAACTATCGCCTTCTTGCATAACTAAATTTTCACTTGTTAGTTCTAGGTTTGTTACTGGTGTATATACTTTAATTTGAATTTCACCTTTTACATCATTTTCTTTTGCTTTTACTGTAATATTAGTAGTTCCAGACTTTTGCGCTACTATATTTCCTACACTGTCTACTGTAGCTACATTAGGATTACTTGAAGTATATTCTACTTCATGGTCTTTTGCTTCATCTGGTAATATTTCTACTTTTAACTTTATACTTTCACCCTTTTTAATCTCTGTTTTATCACTAGAAACATTTATTTTTTCTATTTGTACAGTTGGCATTTCTTTTAAATAATTTTGAAATACATAGCCCATCATTCCGGTTTGGAAGAACTACTCTATCCCATAATTCTCCGTGATTGTCTTCCTTTTGCAATTCTTGTCATTACTACATTTCTATCAACTTTTGTTAATAGCTCATAAGAGGTTGATGGACCTGAACGTACATTTAGAGTATTTGTTACATCTGCATATACTTTTGTATTATCTTCTGAATAATCACTTTCTAAAATATTTGGGTTTTGTGTGCTCATCTGTGGCATATTATTATAAACAGGTATAATAAATGTCATACTATTTCCTAATATACCAGTGTTATTGTAGCCATTATAAATGGACCTAGACTCACTGTATGGTGCTAATACATTTGTCATATATTGATGCCAGAAAAGTTCTCCTCCTGTATTTGAAGTGACGTGAAACTTTTGTAAATATAGAGTATCTTGTCCTACATTAATATAGCTAGAACCTATAAAAATTCCACCACCAGTAATGGCTTTTTCTTTATTATCCCACGGAATTAAATATTTAGCTTTAGTAGCTTCGCTCGCACCTTTTCCATCTCGTGCATACCTAAGTCCATTCTTTATAGCTCCCATAGGCTCTGCTGAGCTTGTTGCTCCTATATTGTAAAAATTATATAGACCTTCAAAGCCTGCTACCCTTCCACTAATAGAACTATGTGATAAAAAAGGTCCTACTTCTTGTTTTATTCTTGAAGCTAAATGATAAGTGGAAACCTTTGATGTTTTCCCAGCTGACAATATAAGGTCTGAATATTCACTGTTCATTGTTATTACATTCCCTGAACTTGTGACATAATCTACTATTCTATTATAAAATTCAGTTCCATATAATATTTTTTCAATTCCATCTATATTATTTGTTTTTTCATCATAAGAAAGTGCCTCAAATTGAAAAATTCTAACTTCATTTAAAAAATTTCTAGGATCCATAGTATATTCTACAGCTCTTCTTGAACTATCTACCCAACCAGAGTCAACTTCAACATTATACTCTCCTGGTGTAGTATTTTTCCACCTATCAGAATATGACTTAGGTACTAGGTTTTTGCCAAATACATTTTCACTATTTATAGCATAATTCCAATCTAAGTTTGTATATAATGATACAAACCTCCAATTAGGGTGATTTTTCTGTAGTTCATACAAATATGGTTTATAACTATCTGGAAAGCTCTCTATTCCATCTCGTTTATCTACACTATATGATATGTTTATAAAAGTATTTAAAAATAAAATGCCTACTATTATAACGAAAATTCTTATATATTTCATATTACTTGCCTTTCTTCAAATTTGCAAAATTTGTACTATTTTAACTATTCACTCTTTACTTTCCATATTCTTCCCTTCAAGTAAAAAAATATGCTACTGCAAATAGATTTTTATCATAATTTATATTTATTATTTTTCGACAAAACTTCTTATTTTTTGCTATTGAAATTTTAATTGTTTTATGTTAATATTGTTTTGTTTAGTATTTTAATTCTTATTAAACTTTTAGGATATTCCTTCCTAAATATTTTCCAAATTTATTTTAAAATTAAATATAAAAGGAGCTGATATTTATAGAACTATTAGAATTAAAAAATGATTATACTTTTAAACGCGTTTTTGGTTTTGCTGGTAATGAAGAAATTACACAAGATTTATTAAGCACAATTTTAAAGGAACCTGTTTATAGTGTAGAATTTGACTCTAAAGAAATATTACCAAGAGATTTATTTGATGATAAACTAGGTATACTAGATATTAAGGCAAAATTAAACAATGATATTGATTGCGATATTGAAATGCAAGTAGTAGATCAAAAAAATATAGAGAACAGAATTTTATTTTATTTAAGTAAAATGTATGGTTCAAACTTACATAGAGGTCAAAATTATGATAAACTTCGTAAATGTATTGCAATACTATTTACAGATTTTAAAATTGATAAACTAAAAGATATTCCTAAATATATGACTACATGGACTTTTAGAGAAGAAAAAAATTCTGATATTGTATTGACAGATGATATGGAGATTTATATAATAGAATTACCTAAGGTACAACAATATATGGAAAATTCAAAATTAGACTCTTGGGTTAATTTTATTAATAAAGTAGGTGATTTTGATATGAGCAAAGAAGTGGATGACAGCATGAATGAAACATTTAAACAAATAAGGAAAGCCAAAAAAGTATTAGAAGAAATAAGTAATGATGAGCATGAAAGGTATTTAGCTCATTTACGTGAAAAGTACATATTAGATCAGAGAAATTTAGTCGAAACAGGTTATGAGCATGGTTTTGAAAAAGGTGTAAAGGATGGAATAGAACAAGGTATTGAGAAGGGCATTCAACAAGGTATTGAACAAGGTATAGCTCAAGGTTCTAAACAACAAAAAATTGAAATAGCTAAAGAAATGAAAAATCAAAATTATACAGTGGATGAAATTCAAAAAATAACTAAATTAACTAAAGAAGAAATTGAAAAATTATAATATAGTAATTAATTTAAAATACTAAACACTTAATAAATAAGATAAGATATTTTTATTTGTGATATTTTCCATATCTTAAAATTTCTTATCTTATTTTCTATCTTCTTAAGGAAGTCATCTATGGTAATACTTACATTTTATTAGAAAATATTATTCTTGCTTTTCATTTGCAATTGCCTGCACAATTAGCCTACTTCTTGAATAGTTAACACATGTAATTAATGTAACTATTTTATTTCCATTAGTCTCTTGCCCTATTGGTGCTGTATTTTGTGGTTTTACTCTGTATATGTCATAAATGCTATAAGTAATTTTTCCATTTTTGTTATCAGTTAAGTATAGTTCATCTCCTTTTTCTAATTTAATTAAATGATTAAACATATTTTCTTTGTCATAATTGTGCCCTGCTATACAGAAATTTCCTATTTCATTAGGTTCTGGTCCAAAAAATTTTGAAGAGCAGACTTTCATTCCTTGTTCTGTATAATTTTTAAGTACATTTGTTTTTAATTTGATTTTTGGTATTTCTAATTTTGCTATTACTTCATAATCTAAATATGTTTGAGGAACCATTTCTACTTTGGTTCGAATTGCTGGAGTTATTTCAATTTCATCTACTAGTTTTGGTATTATTGGTTGATTTCCTTCTACTAATTTAATTTTACTTTCTCTATAAAATCCAAAACTTATATATAATACTATGCAAAAAAGAATTACTAATATTGCAATTCTTAATTTATCTCTTATTCTATCTTTTTTCTTTTCCCTTCTTTGTTTTCTTTTTCCCATTTTGGCCTCCTTTTTCTATTATTCATTATTCACTTTTCACTATTAAATAAAAAATGCTAAAATATCCTATGTAGAGTAGTTCAAAAGAAGTATTACATCATAAATTTATGGAAGGGCGAATGCGACTCTTTGAGTAGGTTTAATAAATTCTTAAAATATAGAAAATGAGGGGCGCGAGTAGCGGAGAGGCTCATTTTTCATAGTATAGGAAAAATCGATTTCAAATGTAGGGGCACAGGGCACCATGCCCTTTTGTTCTATTTTTAGAATTTGTTAAAATACGTAGTGGAAGCCGAGGCATGTAATAAATTTATGATGTAATACTTCTTTTGAACGAATTACTTTTTAATTAGCTTATGGGTCACCCATGGGGCTGAACACTAAAATTATTTTTTCTTTTTTAATGCTACATATGCTATTGTTAATATTGCTACTATTGGTAATATACTTAAATATATTGTATTACCTGTTTTAGGTAGTGTACTTGGTGCCTCTTGTTGTGGTTTATTTTCTGTTGCTGGCGGTACTTGTGTTGGTGGTACTTGCTCTTCAGCTGGAGGTACTATTTCAGCTGTTTTTTCTTTTACGGCAATTGTAAAAGTTTTACTTGCAATTACAGCGTCTGAATTATCTCTATCTATTAGTTTTAATGTAATAGAATAATCTCCATAATTACTAAATATACCTCTTGTAGCTAATTTCTTAACTACGTCTTTTCCTCCTATAGCGTCACCATCTGCACTACCCCATCCACTTTGAATAATATCATGTTCTAGACTTTGACTGTCTGTTGCAAGAAGTTTTACACTTTCTCCATTTGGAGTTACTGCTTCTGCTACTATTCTTGTGTGTTCATAACTTTTTCCCATACTACTTGATATAACTATTTCCATATTCTTTTCTTCCTTTGGTATTATTTCTCCTGTATAGTTAAGTGCAATATCATAGTCTACATATACTGGTTCTACAATTAAATTTTTAATAATAGGAACTGTAATGTCATCAATAGGGTTAGCATCTGGATCTCCTAAACCTGTTAATGTAACACTTAAATCTGTAGGGTTTGTAGTTATTATTCCTTCTTTTGCTTTAAAAGTAATACTTGCACTAGTGCTTGGCGCACTGTCTGCTCCTGCATTATAATAGTATGTTAGTATAACTTTTGAACCTGTGTTATTTGCTGTTCCTCCTTGGCTAGATACATATTCTAATAAATTTTCGTCATAGTCTACATTTACTGTATATGCCCCCATATCTTGTCCAAATGCAACGTTTAAAGTTACTGTTTCTCCTGGATGTAATGTCTGTTTGTCTGTTGCAATATCTAAATTATCTAAACTTGCTGCATAAATATTAACTGTAAATGTTAGTAAAAATAAAACAAGAAAAATTGCAATTATATTTACTATCTTTTTCATAAAAAATTTCCTCCTTTTTTATATTTTATAGTAATATTATTTCAAATTTTCTTGTTTTTAGTTTAGAAAGTTTTTGAGTTGTAGGAATTTTTTTCCAAATTTTATATTTTACTATCTATCCATTGTAAAACAAGCTCAAAAACTTCTTTTCTATTTATTTCATTAAGCATCTCATGTCTTCCATTAGTAAATAATTTCAATGTAACATCTTCTTTTCCTGTCTCTTTTAGCATATCATATACACGTTTTACGCCTTTTCCGTTTTCTCCAACTGGGTCTTTATCTCCTGAAAAAATTAGAATAGGAATATTGGGTGTTTTTTTTATATTTTTCTTTTTATTTAAGTACATGCTTCCTTTGAATAATTCCAGATAGCTACTTGCTGTGAATTTGCAATTTGGGTTTGTATCTTTTATATGTTCTTCTATTATTCTTTCGTCACTTGTTGTCCAATCAATTGGTGTTTTATTTGGCTTAAATTGTCTGTTAAAAGAACCTGTTACCAATGACGCCAATAGCTTGCTTTTATATTTTTCGCCTTTAAACATTACAATTATTTTAGCAAGTATGCTTCCTGTTAGTAAACCTGCTTTTTGTCCACTAGTGCCTGTTATAATTGCTCCTTTTAAGTTATCATCATATAAGCTTAAGTATGTTCTTGTAAGTAATGAGCCCATACTATGTCCCATAATTATATATGGTAAATTTGGATATTCATTTTTCATTTTATTTTGTAAAATATGAATATCTTCTGCTAAGTAAAACCAGCCATCTTTATTGGTAAAGAAGCCCAATTCATCATCTGTTTTTGCTGTTTTACCGTGTCCTAAATGATCATGCCCTACAACAATAAAACCATTATTTGCTAAAAATGAAGCAAACTCGTCATATCTTCCAATATGTTCTTCCATTCCATGTACTAGCTCAATAACTCCTTTATATTCATTTGCTGTTTCATCATACCACTTTTTTGCATAAATATCTTTTCCTGTGCATGATTTAAAATTAAACTCTTCTATCATATATTATCTCTCCTTTTCTATATTATAGTAAAATTACTGTAGCATGATAATTTTACTCAGAAGATAGTTATTACAAAACTTAGAACTTCTAATAATTTCTTTTGAGTAAATTTACTTCATAGTATTATTGTTCTACATGCCTTTTCTATTTATGCTATAAAATTTTTTAATTAACTAGATATTATGACTGCTACACTAAAAATGGAAAATGTTTTACCAATTATGATAAAACATTTTCCATTTTGTATATATTTTTTACTAATCAATTTTTGGTGGGTATTTTATATAGAACTCACTATACAATAGTGTATCTATTTTTTTCATATCTTCTGTTGTCTGTATTTTTACTATTTTTTCTTCTACATATGGGTCATATATTATCATTTGCAATTCCCGCTTACCTTGAATATACTCTTTATACAGAGTATTATCGATAAATCCTGCGGTAACATTATCGTCAAAATTTAAAATTTCCACCAATCTTTTGTCATCATATTGAACAAAATATGGTTTTACTTCTTCCTCCTTAGTGTTTAACTCAATAATTATACCTATTGGTGGAATTATTATAAACAGTACAATAATTAGGATAAAATACCGTTCACTCATTTTTTTTAAAATTTCTTCCATATTTTCCCCCCATAAAATTGTCTACAAAGATTTATACATATTCTAAGTATATATTAGCATTTTTTTTTAATTTAGTCAATATATTTTTCTCAGTTTACTTATAGATATTTTATCATTTCTGTGTTAAAATATCCTTATGTAAAAGAAGGAGGTAATATATATGAATGAATATATGAAAATTGCAAAACAAATGGCTGAAAATGGTATGAATTCAAACGAAGGAGGTCCTTTTGGTGCAGTTATTACTGATAAAAACAGAAATATAATAGCTACTCGGAAATAATCAAGTTCTAAAAAATAATGACCCAACTGCACATGCTGAAGTAACAGCTATAAGAAATGCATGTAAAAAGCTAAATACTTATGATTTGTCAGATTATATACTATATACATCATGTGAGCCATGCCCTATGTGTTTATCAGCAATAATTTGGTCAAATATTAAAGAAATATATTATGCTTGTACTCGTGAGGATGCTGGAAGCATTGGTTTTCGTGATGATTTGATTTATGAGTATTTAAAAGGAAATGAAAAAGATTTAATTAGTTTGAAACAGATTGATAGGGATGAATGTATTGAAACATTTGAGAAATATCAAAAAGAGAACAAAATTATTTATTAAGTTCCCATTGGGGACGTTTCCTTTTGGGATATCTGGCACTTTTGGGAACCTTCGCAGTAACAAATTTTTCATGTAGGTCGCTAAACGCAGCCATCCCTGTAGGGTGAATATGATACAATTCTAATCAATTCTTCTATAATATTAAAATAATTTTATAGGCAAATGAATGTGCCTAAAGTGTAGACTAAGGAGTGTCCCCAGCGTTCCGATTTCGGAACGAAAAGGACCGTCCCTAACGTGCAGAAAGGATTATTATGAGGTTGGAATATATTGTAACAAATAATGAAAATGGCAAGACTGTTAAGGATATTCTTCTTTCTTGCCTACATATTTCACATAGATTGCTTATTACTTTAAAAAGGGAAAATTCTATTTTTTTGAATGATTTACCTGCTTTTGTGTATCAGAAAGTTAGTGTTAATAATAAAATAAGCGTTTCTTTTGATTATGCTGAAGATAATTCTAATATTGTTTCTAAGCAAATTCCTTTGGATATTGTATATGAAGATGAGTGGCTTTTAATTGTAAATAAACATAGTGGTATTCCTGTTCACCCTTCTATTTTACATTATGAAGATAGTTTATCTTCTGGTATTAAATTTTATTTTGATTTGATAGGACTAAAAAAGAAAATTAGACCTGTTAACCGTATTGATAAAGATACTTCTGGTTTAGTTGTTTTTGCTAAAAATGAATATATTCAAGAAGCTTTGATACAGCAAATGCAAGCTGGTACTTTTATTAAAGAATATATTGCTGTTGTAGAGGGATTTTTTAGTGCTAATGAAAAAACTGGCACTATTAATATGCCTATTAGCCGAAAAGAAGGTAGTATTATTGAAAGATGTGTATCTGATACACGGTAGCCCTTCTATTACTCATTATGAAGTATTAAATAAAGCAGAAAATCATGGTATTAAATTTTCAGTTGTAAAATGTAAATTAGAAACTGGTAGAACACATCAAATTCGTATACATATGTCTTATATTGGTCATCCACTTTTAGGAGATGATTTATATGGTGGTAATACTAATTTAATTAGTAGACAGGCATTACATAGTTATAAAGTTTCATTTGTACATCCTATTACAAAGCAAAATGTGACGCTTGAAGCTAATCTTTCAAAAGATCTAAATAAATTACTTGACTTTTAAATTTAATTTATGTACACTGTTATTGTTATATTTTTTCTAATTGAAGTATTGCAAATGTAATACTGTCGGAAAAAGTATCAAAAAATAAAGAAGATGCTTTTTATGCATCTTCTTTATTTTCATTTGATAATGACCTCATAAATGTTTCCGATTGTCTTTGTAGTATTCTCCGTATTATTTCTTCTTTTTCTCTTTGCATTCTATTCCAATAAGTCATAAACCAAATAGAGTATCCAATTGCGAAAACAACAATTATAATAGTTCCAATAATACTTATCGTCCATATCAAATCTGCTATCATTTTTTTATCCTCCCAAAATATTTTTTACACAAGTTGCTTAATTAATTAATGTGAAAAATGGAAAAATTGGTATTAAATTTTTAACCTCCTTATTTGTATTTAACATAATTATATTATATCACACTTTTATGAAAAAAGATAGGTTTAGGCCTATCTTTTTTCATATTTATATAAGCAAATCTGTAAGCCGGGTTCTGTCGTGAATAGTCATTTATCTACTCTGTATATCACTATACAGCTCAAAGCCACCATGTTTAGAAGATGACGAGCAGTCTTAGCCTTCTTTTTACGGTGTTGCTCCAGATGGGGTTTACATATGCCCTCTATGTCACCATAGAAGCGGTGAGCTCTTACCTCGCCTTTTCATCCTTACCGCATTGCGGCGGTTATTTTCTGTTGCACTTTCCTTAAGGTTTCCCTCACAAGACGTTATCTTGCATCTTTGCTCTGTGGAGCCCGGACTTTCCTCGTACGCTGCCTTTCGACCTTGCTATACGCGACTATTCAATTTACTTACATTATTTATTTTAATATATTTTTATCTAAAAGTCAAATTTAATTTTATCATAACTCATTCCCAAATAACTTAAATGTTAATGTTTACAGCCACTAAATAATTTAGAATTATTGTAAACTTAAGGAATAGCCATTTAAAATTAACGGGAGTTCTTTCTTAAGCTCACATATTTACTTTCATTTACTATTTTTCGATCCATTTTACTAAATTTAAGTTTTCTGCATCTAATATCATTTCGTGTTTTGGCATTACTCGGAAGGTGTATCCATAGTTTCCTCCTGTTGTTAATTCTATTTGTGCAGTATAGTAATATGTTTTCTCTTCGCTATTTTCTTCGTACATTTCCATTGGTATTACACATACTTTTTCTACCATACCATTGTCTTTTATTTGCCCAAAATATACTTCTACTTCTATATTTTCTGGAGATATATTTGGTAGTTTTATTATACAGTTTACTTCTATTTTTTCTCCTGCATCTACTGCTATATTATTCATGTTGTCTTGTTCTTTAATTTGTATGTTGTTCCAGTTTCTATATAATTCCCTTTTCCATTCTTCCATTTGTGCAATTTTATTTAAGTCTGTATAATATTTGTTGTGTAGGTTCGCAAGTGGCATATATAATTTGTTACAATAGTCTACTAACATTCGTGCTGTGCTATATTCTCCTCCTGTACTCATTATAGAATTTTTCATTAGTTCTAGCCATTTTGCTGATATTCCGTTTTCGTCTTTTTCATAGTATGTTGGTATTATTTTATTTTCTAATGTTGCATATATACTTTGGCTGTCTTCATTGTCTTGTATTTCATAGTTGTCATATTCTTTGTTTGTGCCTATTGCCCAGCCATTTTTTTGGTTGTATCCTTCAGCCCACCAACCATCTAATATACTAAAGTTAATAACTCCATTTACTGATGCTTTTTCTCCACTTGTTCCTGAAGCTTCCATTGGTCTTCTTGGTGTGTTTAACCATACATCTACACCACTTATTAAGTGCCTTGACATTGCCATATTATAATTTTCTAATAAGAATACTTTACCTTTGAATTGTGGCTTTAATGATATTTCATGTATGTATTTTATTAGGTCTTGTCCTTCTTTATCCTTTGGATGTGCTTTTCCTGCTATTATTATTTGCACTGGCATATCTTCTTTGTTTAATATTCCTGTTATTCTTTCTAAATCTCTAAATAGTAGTGTTGCTCTTTTGTATGTTGCAAATCTTCTTGAGAAACCTATGGTTAATGCATTTGGATCTAATTTTGATGTTATTTCGTTTATTTCTTCATATGGGTAGTGTTCTCTTCTTAACCTTTCCCAAATATTACTTTTTACTAATTCTATTAGTTTTTGTTTCCTTGCTATATGCTCTTTCCAAAGTTTTTCGTTTGGTATTGAGTTTATTCTTCCCCATGTTTCATTTTTGTGAATATTGTCTTGCCAGTATGGCATTAGATATTCGTTGTACAATTCTTTCAAATTAGGTGCAAGCCAACTACATGTATGTATTCCATTTGTTATATGTGTAATTGGTGATTCGTCTGGTGAAATTTCTGGCCATACTTCTGAAAATAACTCTCTTGACACTGCTCCGATGTAATTTGCTTACTCCATTTTTCTTTCCTGCAACTTTTAAGGCTAGTATTCCCATATTGAAGCCTGAATTTTCTTCTGGATTTGGTTTCATTCCCATTTGCATGAATTCTTCTTTTGTTATTCCTAGTCTGTTCCAATAGTCTTTAAAATATCTTTCTACTAAGTCTAGTGGGAATATATCATTTCCTGCTGGCACTGGTGTGTGTGTTGTAAATACTGTTTTTGAAGATACTATGTCTCTTGCCATTTCAAATGATAACTCTTTTTCTTTTATTATATTTTTTATTAATTCTAATATTAAGAATGATGAATGCCCTTCATTCATGTGATATACTGTTGGATTTAACCCTAATGTTTTTATCAAGCGTACTCCTGCCATACCAAGAACTATTTCTTGTGAAATTCTCATTTCTTGGTCTCCACCATATAGTGTTTTTGTTATGTTTTTGTATTCTTCTTCATTTTCTTCTATGTCTGAATCCATTAAATATAGTTTTACTCTTCCTACATTTATTTGCCATACTTTTAGGTATAGTCTTCTTTCTGGTAATTTTACATATATTATTAGGTCTCTTCCCTCTTCATCTTTTACTGGTGTCACTGGCATATTGTTTATATCTATACTTTTGTACTCTGTTTGTTGCTCTCCATATCCATTTATTTTTTGATTAAAATATCCATTTTTGTATAGTAAACCTATTCCAACTAGTGGAATTCCTAAGTCACTTGCTGATTTTAAATGGTCTCCTGATAGTATTCCAAGCCCTCCTGAATATATTGGTAGTATTTGATCTAGACCATATTCTGCTGAAAAGTATGCTATAATGTCTTGTGCATTATTTGGATAGTTTTTTGAAAACCATGTGTTTTTGCTATTCATATAACTTTCATAGTTTTCTACTATTTTGTCATATTCTCTTAAGAAAGAATTGTTGCTAGTTACTTCTTCTAATTTTTCTTGTGCTACTAATTTTAGAAACTTTACTGGGTTTTTGTTTACTGTTTCCCAAAGATCCATATCTATTTTTTTAAATAGCCTTAAAAATTCTGTGTTCCATGACCACCATAGGTTATTTGCTATTTCCTCTAATTTTTCTATTCTTTTTGGTAATTGTGGTTTTACTGTTATTCTATTAAATATATACATTATTTAATTTCCTCCTTTGTAATTTTGAGCTTTTACTTTTGTTTTCTTATTATATTATCTATTAACTTTTTATATTTGTCAATGTTTTATAAAATTTCTTTTTTACTATATTGTTCCATTTTTAAACCTACTGTTTTTTCCATATATTTAAGTAATAAAGTTGTTAAAATAATTGATATTCCTCCTATTGTTATTAGTGTGTAATCTATAGGCATTATATCTAATATAAATGAACTTCCAAATATTAGAGTAGATGCTATTAAGTTTTCAACTAAATTATTTACAGTTGCTATTTTTATCCTTTTTTCGCTATTTGTAAAATTGTTAAAATATCTTTTTATAAGTACATAATATGGACCTTTCATAATATATTGTATTGTAAATAGTATTAATATAATTGGTATACTTATTTTTGTTTCTACTTTTAGTATTAATACTACTCCTAGTAGTAAACATGAAATTATTGTTGGTATTGCTAGAAATGTAAGTGTTTTATTTCTATATTTTTTATGTATTCTGTCTTGATTTTTCGTAGATATTCCAGATATTATTCCAAGAATTGCAAATATTACTCCAAAGTATTTTTCTGGCATTCCTACTTCTAATAATACTGTATTTCGCAAGTTTTGCAGTATTTTTATTATTGCAACCATTAAACTATTAAAAATTAATAAGCTTTTTAATCTCTTTGATTTTAATATATTTCTAAATGAGTATTTTAAATTTCTAAATTCATCTCTCACTTTTCTTTTTGGTGGTTTTCCTTGTATATCTTCAAATTTTGTAGAAATTATTAATACACTCAGTAATATTAAAAAGCATAATATCATTGGTATATATGGGTTTAGCACAAATAGAAATCCTGATACAACTGCTGATATGCCTTCTATATAATAATGATTTGCTGTTGCTTTTCCATCTATTTTAGCAAATGTGGCTCCTCTTTTTTCATTATGCTCTATTGAATCATATAGTAAGTCTGTTTCACAGGTTGCTTTAATAACAAATCCCATTGCACATAGTACTTGTGATATTAGTAAATATGTAAAATTGGGCGCTAATATTATAACTAGCGCATGAACCGCTACTATAAAGTTTGCTATTATTATACTTTTTCGTTTTCCTACTTTTTGTATTAATATTGTTGATGGTATTTGTGCTAAAAATTTAAATAGTATATAAAATGCATCAAATTGTAGTACTTGCGTTGCTGTTATTTTCTTTTCTATTGTTAAAAATAGATATATTATTGCATAATAAAACAGTAAGTCATATGAAAATGTTCTATATGTTTTATAAATTTGTATATTTTTTTCTTTTTTATTCTTTGTTTTTTTATCTGTTACTGTTTCATTTGTTATTTTTTCTAACTCTCTTGTTTCTATTTCCATATGTTTTTTTCTCCATTTATTTTTTCTAATTGAATTTTACTATAACATTTTAAAGTTTACAAGTGGTATATTCTATTTAATTTAAAATATATCTTTTTCATAAAGTAAAAAAGAACTTTTTTCTATATTTTTAGAAATAAGTTCTTCTTTACTTTATTCTTAACTGATTATTTGTCCAATGTACAATTTTATGCTTACCTGTTCGCCTTTGATGCTGAACCCACCATCAGTCATATAATTATGCTCGTTTGCATAATCACACACTTCCTCTTCAGTAAGCCTTTTTCCATCTTCTAATCTAGCTAAAATTACTTCAGCTCGATTTTGCTGCATTTTTACTGCCTGCTTGCAAATATCTTCTATGTATTGCCGTACTAATGTTTTATGCACTTCAATTACCATTTTTGCTCCTCCTTATACTATTTAGAGACCTATTTCAATGAGTTAATTTAATATACTCATTGAATACAACTTGTTATAGTTTACATATTATCATTTTTAGTATAATTTGTCAAGCTTTTTGTAAGATTATGGTTACTAATTGTTAGAAATATATCCAAGCCATTGAACCTCAGGCGATCAAAATTCCCCCACAAATGCTTTGTAGCAAAGTCTATGAAGATTTTTCTTAAAAAACATTATTTAGTAACAAATTATGAATTAAAATTCTTCTAGTATATCGTGGATATTACTTACTAACTTTGCACCTTCTTTTATTAGTTCATTTGTTCCTTCTGAATTTTTGCTTAATATATTTCCTGGAATTGCAAATACTTCTTTTCCTTGTTCTAGTGCAAAATCTACTGTTATCATTGTTCCACTTTTCTTTTTTGCTTCTATTACTACTACTCCATTTGATAAACCACTTATTATTCTATTTCTCGCTGGGAAATTCATTTTTTGTGGTTTTGTTCCTATTACATATTCAGATACTATTACTCCTCCATTTTTTACTATTTCTTCTGCTAATTTTTTGTTTTCTGATGGATATATATTGTCTATTCCATTTCCTATTATAGCTATTGTTTTTCCTTTTGCTTTTAGTGTTTGTATGTGTGCTATACTATCTATTCCTATTGCTAAGCCACTTATGGTTACTATTTTATTTTTTGCAATTTCATATGATATGTTTTTAGCAACAATTTCACCATATTTTGTGTGATTTCTGCATCCTATTATTGCTAAGGAAAACTCTGATAGTATTGTTTTATCGCCTTTTATGTATAAAACTATTGGCGGATCATATATTTTTTTTAGTTTTTCTGGGTAATATTTGTCATATATATGTATTAATTCTATGTTATGTTCTTTCATGTATTTTTCATATTTATTTAAATTTATTCTATATTCCTCTTTTAATATTTGCTTTGCTGTTTCTTCTCCTATTCCTTCGACTTTTAGTAATTCCTCTTTTTTTGCATTCCATATGTTTTTTGGGTGACCATATTTTTTTAATAATTTCTGTGTTTTTATGCTTCCTAATTTCTCTATTCTTGAAAGCCATATCCAATATTGTATTTCATTCACTAATATTTTCTCCTTTTATTTATATCCTCTTTTTCTTAAATTATTTATTGTCAATTATTTACTATTTGTTATTTAATAAAATACGTAAAATGAGGGCACTTTTATTAAATTTATTGCCCCCATTTATTTATCATATTTTTTCTATATTATTTGCTGCTATTACTACATTGTTTAGTAACATTGCTATTGTCATTGGTCCTACTCCACCTGGTACTGGAGTTATGTATGCTACTTTGTTTTTTACCTTTTCATAGTCTACATCCCCCACCAAACCTGTTTGTAGCCTATTTATCCCTACATCTATTACTACTGCTCCTTGTTTTACCATATTCTCTGTTACATATTTTGGTTTTCCTATTGCTGAAATTAATATATCAGCTTTGCTTGTTATTTCTTCTATATTTTTAGTTTTTGAATGACATATTGTTACTGTTGCATTTTTATTTAGCAAACAGCTTGCAAGTGGCTTTCCAACTATATTGCTTCTACCTAAAATTACTACATTTGCACCCTCTAACTTTATTTTATATTCTTCTAATAGTTTTATTATTCCATATGGTGTACATGGTATAAAACTTTCTTTGTTTTGTAGTAATTTTCCTGTATTTATTGGGTTGAAACCATCCACATCTTTCGCTATGTCTATTTCTTCAAATGCCTTATTAATATCTAACTTTTTTGGTATTGGACTTTGAAGTAATATTCCATGTATATCTTTTCTAGAATTTAACTTTTTTATTAGTTTTAATAACTCGTCCATTTTTATGTTTTCATTTAGTATAAATTCTTCGTATTTAATGCCTACTTCACTACATGCTTTACTTTTATTTTTTATATATATTTTTGACGCTGGGTCTTGTCCTACCATTATTACTGCAAGTTTTGGGTTTATTCCCTTTTTATTTAGCTTTTTTACTTCTTCTTTTATTTGTTCTCTTATTTTTTTTGATAGTTCTTTTCCATCCATTATTATTGGCATACCAATTCTCCTTATATTTTATTCTTTTCCTATGTAGACCTTGATAATTTTACTTATCAAGGTTTTTTATATTCTTAGCAAAGTCATCTACCTACGGTAGTAAAGTTAGCATCTTTTTTTGCAACATATAAGCATTATTATTCTTATAACTATTAATATTGCTAATGTTACAGCTAACACTATTATAGCTGGTAAACTTAAAAGTATTACTATACTTGTAAGTGCTCCTATAATTAATCCTAAAGTGAAAGCGAATAAAACTATTAATACAAATAATATTATATCTATACAACATTTTCTTTTTTTACAGCATTCTTCTTCAAACATATTTTTCACCTCCTAATAGTATTTGATTAAATACTATTAATATATAATATGTTTAATTTTAAGCTTGGTTCTATTTTTAGTCTTTAAATTTAATATTTTTGTCCACATTCATTTTACTGGCTCTTGTTATTTTATCATATCCATATTTTCCTTTTAGGTTATCTATTACTTTGTCTATTTTAGTTTGTTTTTCACATGTTGTATCAAATAATGATAGTTGTATTTCATTTTTTTCACATAGTTTGTCTACTCTTACTCCTATTAACCTTATTGGAGTTTTATTATATGTTTCATATATTAGTTTTTTTGCCTCTTCTAAAATTATTTTTGTATTGTCTGTTGGCTGCATTAGTTTTCTTTGGTGTGAATATATTTTGAATTCATTTGTTTTTAATTGAACATTTACTACCTGTGCAAGCATATTAGAGTTTCTTAATCGATATGTTACTTGTTCTACTAATGCTACTAATACTTCTTCTATTTTTTCTAAATTATTATAGTCATATGGTAGTGTTATAGAGTTTCCTATACATTTTGGCTTTTCCTCTTCATATACTACTTCTGAATCATCTATTCCATTTGCATATTCCCATATCATTTTTCCATATTTTCCAAATATTTTTATCATTTGGCTCTGTTCTTTTTTAGCTAAGTCCTTTATTGTTTTTATTCCCATTTTCTCAAATTTTGGCAAGCTTTTTCTTCCTACCATAAATAGCTCTGATACTGGAAGGTTCCACATTTTCCTTTCTATTTCTTCTTCATATAATGTATGTACTTTATTTGGCTTTTCAAAGTCTGATGCCATTTTTGCTAAAAGTTTGTTATGTGCTACTCCTATATTTACGGTAAAGCCTAGTTCTTCTTTTACTCTTTTACTTATTTCATATGCCACTTGAAGTAAGTTTTTACCCTTTGGTAAATATTCTGTCATATCCATAAAACACTCGTCTATTGAAAAACGCTCTATTTTTTCTGTATATTCTTGTAGTAAATTATATAGGTCATTTGAGTATTTTTTATATATTGAGAAATTACTTTGATATATTTGTAAGTTTTTACATTTTTTTCGAGCAAAATATATGGGCTCCCCTGTTTGTATTCCTACTTGTTTTGCTAAGTTGCTTTTCGCTAAAACTACCCCTTTTCTTTGAGCTTCATCTCCACCTATTATTGCTGGAATTGTTCTTATATCTAACTTAGAACCATCCTTTAACATTTCTACTGCTGTCCATGATAGGAATGCATTATTAACATCTACATGTAATATTTGTTTTTTCATATTTAACACCTATATACATTATAAACATTTGTTCTTATTTTGTCAATACTTTATTGTAATATAGTTTAAAAGACTTTCTCTACTACGTGTGCCTTTGAGCGAAGCGAAAAAGGACTAAATATTTTATGAAACCACTTTGTATTTTATTGCTACTTTTTTATGTGATTTATATATTTGAAACAATTTATTTTCCTATATAATTTCTATCTGGTTATGATTTTAAGTTATTTGATGTAATTTACATTATGTTATCATATTTTTTATTTGTTTTCAACTCTTTTTCATCGTAAAATTATTGCATTTTTCGACATAGGTTGAATAAGCATAACTTCTAATTTTATTTGCCTAGTATAAAAAATAGAATATATTAAACCATTGTATGGTAAAATATACTCTATTTTTTGTAGATTAGGTTATTGGCTACAATATTATCTCATATTTGTTTTTACAAATCTTCATCTTCAAAATCCCAAGTATCTATATTTTCGTTTTCATCCTTTATTGGAAACAGCTTAGGACTTATTAATGTTAGAAGTGTTACTACTCCTAAATATCCAATCGACATAGTCATAATTAATTTGGCTGTACACTTTATAATCCGTTTCATCATTTTTTCCTCCTAATCATTTAAGCCACAAACTAAATAAATTTTATTTAGCTTTATTAACAGTTTCTGTCTTATAGTTTAGCACGCTTTTCATAAAATGTCAATTATTTTTTGGTACTTTATGTTGATTTTATTTGAATATTTTTTCAAATTCTACTTCTGTTATTGTTTCTTTTTCTAATAGTGTTTGAGCTACTTCATGAAGTTTGTCCATGTGATTTGAAATTAGTGTTTGAGCTTTTAGGTAGGCTGTGTCTAGTAGGATTTTTACTTCAGCTCCTATAGCGTCTGCATATTTTTCTCCTAATAGTTGCAATTCATATGGGTCTTTTTCTGTGTTTATTGATATTGTTCCTACTACATCACTCATTCCATATACTGTTACCATTTCTTTTGCTATTTTTGTAGCAACTTCAAAGTCATTGCTTGCTCCTGTTGAAATATCATTAATTACAATTTTTTCTGCTGCTCGACCTGCCATTAGTACAATTAGCCTTTCTTCCATTTCTGTTTTTGAAATGTAGTTTTTGTCTTCATTTGTTTTATTCATTGTATAACCACCAGCCATGCCTCTAGGTATAATTGATATTTCTTTTACTGGTTCTTGTGAACTTAAATATCTACTTACTATTGCATGTCCTGCTTCATGGTATGCAGTTAGTCTCTTGTCTTTTTCTGAATATACTCTACTTGTTTTTTGAAGACCTATTGTTACCTTTTTGAATGCTTCTTCTATATCTTCTTGTTCAATTACTTCATGTTCATTAACAGTTGCTAATATTGCTGCTTCATTTAATATATTTGCAAGTTCTGCACCTGTTAAACCTGCTGTATCTTCTGCAATTGATTTAAGCGTTACTTCCTCAGCAAACTTTTTACCTTTACTATGAATTTTTAATATTTCTTCTCTTCCTTTTTTATCTGGTACATTTATTGTTATTTGTCTATCAAATCTTCCTGGTCTCAAAAGTGCTTTGTCTAACATTTCTGGTCTATTGGTTGCTGCTAGCACTATTATAGTTTCATTTGTGTCAAATCCATCCATCTCTACTAAAAGTTGGTTTAATGTTTGGTTATTTTCACTTTCTGCACCATTTCCTGATGAACGCCTTGAGCCTATTGCATCAATCTCATCTATAAATACTATACATGGTGCTACTTTTCTTGCTTTTTCAAATAGTTTTCTTACTCTTGATGCTCCAAGTCCTGCAAACATTTCTATAAATTCTGAGCCACTCATTGATATAAATGGAACTCCTGCTTCTCCTGCTATTGCTTTTGCAATTAGTGTTTTCCCTGTTCCTGGTTTTCCATATAATAATACTCCTTTTGGTACTTTTGCTCCCATTTGTGTGAATTTTTCTGGTTCTTTTAGAAATTGGACTATTTCTATCATTTCTTGTTTTTCTTCATCTAGACCTGCTACATCTTCAAATTTTACTTTTTCTTTGCTAGTCTCTGCATCATATACTTTTCCTTTTTCCCCTAAACCTTGCATTTTAAATATCATTACAAATAGTGCAACTATTACTATTGTTGGCAATAGTGAAAATATTGTTTCTGATATTTTTATGATAGCAGGTTGATTATTTTGGTTTAGTTTTATTTCATTTCCTTCTGCAACTTTTTCTTGTACTAATTCTATAAATGCTTGTGTATTTGGAACTATTGATGTTTTCTTTTCTTCTTCACCTTTTACTTTTACTTTAAGAGATGTACTTCCTACTGTCATTTCTATTTCTTCTATTTCACCATCTGATAGTTTTTTTATTAAGTCTGTATATGCCATTTTGTTTTCTTCATTTTTTGTATTAGATAGCATAAAATATGCTGTAATTGCAGCAAGTATTACTATTACTGTTACTGCTATTCCTATTATCATATATTTGTTATTTTTTTTGTTATTTTCTTTGTTATTGTCCATTTTTGTTTCCTTTCCATTTAGATGTCAGAATTCAGATGTCAGAGGTCGGAATTTAGGGTAATTCCTTCGAAGAGTTAACATATAACCACTCTATAATTTTATCAAATCTTCTTCTAACATTTTTATAATATACTTTTTCTGATTTCTGACCTCTGACTTCTCTTTATGCATTTTCACCTTGTGGCTCTGGTTCTACCCCTTTATTTTCTTCTGGTTCTTCACTCTTTTCTTTTTCTTTATCTTTTTCTCCTCTTTTTCTTTTTTCTTCTTCATCTTTTTGGTTTTGTTCTTCTTTTTGCCTTTCTAATTCTGCTTTTACTTTCTGCTCTTCTTCTATTATTTTTGTTAGTTCTTGTCCTCTTTTTATTAGATCTGATTTTATCATTAATATTGCTGTAATAATGTAAATGTATGTGACTCCTATATACATTACTTCAAAATATTTTATTTCAAAATTAAATAGTGCTTGTAGTATTATATATATTAAATTTAATATTATTGGCAATGTAAGTGCATGTATTGCTATTTTTAGCATTGCTATAAATTTTAACCTTATTCGCAATATTAATGCTGTAATATATCCTATGGCTCCAAATACTAATCCATCAAATAATGTACTTATTATATATGCTATAAATAACCATATGAATGATATTATAAAAACTGCTACATATACAAGTATTAAATTCGTTCCAGTAAAATAATTTAATACTTCTTGTTTTGTTTTATCTCCTATATTATATATATTTGCAAGTTTTTCATAACTATATTCTATTGTTTGTGTTTGTGTATTTATTATTACTTTGTCTTTTAAAAATATTGCTGCTGTATTGTGCTTTTCTATGTCATTTTTGTAGTTATTTAATTCTTCTTCAGTTATATTATTGGTATCTATTATAATTAATTCTAATATACTATTTGGATTAATTACTATTTTTTCTTGAGAATCTACTTTTAATTCATTATTTATAAACTGCATATCTGGCATTTCATTTTTTAAGTATTTTATCGCATTATTTATATTTTGACTTACATCATATATTGATATAACTGTTACTACAAATGTAAATATTAATATTAATTTTATTATATAATTTATTACTACACTAAATGGCTTTGATGCCATTTCAGGATATTTTTCAAATTCTTTTATACTACTTATAAATTTGTTAATAAAAGAGTTTTCTTTGGTTTGCATTGTGCTTTTTTCCTTTCTTTGTTATAGAAGTTAGAGGTTAGAAGTTGGAAGTTGGATTTAAGCCTTTCCTACGAAGTTCGGTTGGTTAATAATCGCTCCTGCGTTAACTTCAATATTTTACTTTTTATTATTCATTTTTTACTATTTATTTAATTTTTCTAATTTTTGCCCTTCTTTTGTGTCTTTAACTATATAACCTTTTTGATTAATTATATCCCTTATTTCATCTGATTTTGACCAATCTTTATTTTCTCTAGCAATTCTTCTTTTTTCTAGTAGTTCTTTTACTTCTTCGTTTATTTCTTCTATTTCAGAATCTGCTTTGTTTATTTTTATTCCTAGAACTGTATCAAATTTTTCTAATAAGTTTGCAATTTCTTTGTTTTTCTTTTCAAATTTTGCTGCCTCCCATACAAAACTCATTGCAAGTGGCATGTTTAAGTCATCATTTATTGCTTTATGAAAATTTTCTTCTATTTGTTGTAGTTTTTCCAAATTTTCTTTTGTTAATTCATCTTTTCCATTTAAATTTGTTTTATAACTATTACGTAATTTTTCTAATGATTTAGAGCTAGCTTCTATTGCTTCCCATGTAAAGTTTAGTTTGTTTCTATAATGACATGAATAACTAAATAATTTGTATGAAATTGGGTCATATCCTTTTTCTTTTATATCTTTTATTAAATATGCGTTTCCTAAACTTTTTGACATTTTTCCACCATCTATTAATAGGTATTCTCCATGTAGCCAATACTTTGCTGGTATTTTACCACATTTTCCTTTGCTTTGTGCAATTTCATTTTCATGATGTGTAGGAATTAGATCTATGCCTCCTGTATGTATGTCAAATTGTTCTCCTAAATATTTTTGCCCCATTGCTGAACATTCTATATGCCAACCTGGGTAACTTGGTCCCCATGGGCTATCCCATTTCATTAAATGATTTTCAGGTGCCTTTATCCAAAGTGCAAAGTCTGATGGATTTCTTTTTTCTTCATCTACCTCAACTCTTGCGCCCGCTTTTTGCTTTTCTATATCTATATTAGATAATATTGGATATTTGTCTAATTTCGATATATCAAAATATATTGCTGTTGATGTTTCATATGCATATCCACTTTCTACTAATTTTTTAACATATTCTAGCATTTCATTTATATGTTCAGTTGCTTTACATATAATTTCTGGTGTTTCTATATTTAATTCTTCTAAGTCTTGAAAAAATAACTTTGTGTAATGTTCTGCAATTTGTAAAGGTGTTTTTTTCTCTTCTCTTGCTGATTTTAGCATTTTATCTTCGCCATCATCTCCATCTGATACTAAATGCCCTACATCAGTAATATTCATTGCATGCTTTAATTTATATCCATTATATTTTAGCGTTCTTCTCAAAACATCTTGAAAGATATTTGTTCTCATATTCCCTATGGTAGCATCTTTATATACTGTTGGTCCACATGAATATATTCTCACTTCTTTTGAATTAATTGGCTCAAATTTCTCTTTTCTTTTGGTTAATGTATTATATAGATTTATATCCATTAATTTTGCTCCTTTCGTATTGGAGGTCAGAAGTCGGAATTTCAGTAAATCCTTCGAAGGAATTTCTCGTGTTCTAACTTCTATCTTCTAATTTCTGTTTCCTTACTTCCACCTTCCATCTTCTGACTTCCGTCTTCTGTCTTTTAACTTTGGATTGTATTTGCTACAGTATTGCTATTTACTGTATTTGTTGTGGTTGTGTTTGTGTTGGTTGTTGTATTTGTTTGTGTATTTTCATTTGGTTTTTCTGAATTATTTATTTTGTTTACTGTTATTGTAACTAAAGTTCCTTCATCTACTTTTGTTTTTTCTTCTTTATTTTGTTTTAATACTATTCCATCTTCTTTTTTCTTGTTTTCGTCATATATTATTTCTACTTTTAGCCCTTTTTCTTCTAGTAGTTTTTTTGCTTCTGCTACTTTTTTGCCTATTACATTTGGAACTTCTACTTGTTTCTTTTCTGGTTCTTTATGTATGTCACAATTTTCTGTTGGTACTTTGTATTTGTCTCCTTCTTTTGTTGTCCATAATGTTGTATTTTCTTTTGCTGGTTTTACTAAAAATGTTTTTTCTTCTTTTTCTGGACAGTACTCATTTGCAATTTTTCCTGTTTCTTTACATATTTCTAGTTTTGTATGACCTTCACATGCTTTTGGTACTGTTCCTTTTACAAAGTATTCTGTTTCTACTCTTGTGCAGCTTTCTGTTGCACTACAACCTGAGTCTAAACATATTTTAGCTGTTACTACTCCTGCTGGTTTTGTGAAACGCTTACTTGGAAGACTTGTGTGCACACTCCTCATTATTTCTCCCCAAAGTCTTGCCGCTCCATTTCCACTTATTCCTTGTGGTCTTTCTTGGTTGTCAAATCCAAACCAACATGCCCCTGCATAGTATGGTGTTATTCCACATAGCCATCTGTCTTTATATCCATCTGTTGAACCTGTTTTTGCTCCAACTTCCATTCCTTTTATCCAGCATGTTGTTGCTGTTCCTCCTGCACCTGTTACTGGTGCTGTTAATATTTCTTTTAATACATATGCATTTTCTGTGCTCATCATTCTTTTTGTTTCTTGTTTTGCCTCTAATATTACATTTCCATCTGAGTCTTCTACTTTTGTGTAGAATGTTGGCTCTATATATACTCCATCATTTGCAACCATCGCATATGCTCCTGCCATTTGAAGTGGTGTTGCACTTGTTGAGCCTAGTGCTAATGATGCTCCTATGTCTTCATCTGCTAATTTTGTGAAGTTCATATTTCTTAGGAATTCTGCTGCTTTACTTGGTCCTAAGTCTGTTATTATTTTTATATTTACTATATTTGATGAGTGTTCTATTGCATGTCTTACTGTTTGGAGCCCGTTATACCCACCTGAGTTATGTGGATTATATCCCCCTTTAAATGTTGTTGCTGAATCGTCATATACTGTTGCTGCTGTAACGGTTCCAGCTTCTAATGCTGGCGCTACAACTCCTATTGGTTTTATTGATGAACCTGGATGTTTATTACTTTTTGTAGCTCTGTTTAATCCACTTGCATTTGAATCTGTTCCTAGACCTCCCATACATCCTACTACATAACCTGTTGTTGGCTCTATTATTACCATAGCTGATTGAGTATGTCCTTCATTTTTTAAGCTTCCATCTTTATTCTTTTCTTTTCCTTTTACTATATATTTGTCTTTAGCATATTCTGCTTCCATAGTTTTTTGTATTGATGTTATTTGTGTTGAATATATTGTATATCCATTATTTTCTATTGCAAATTTTGCTGCTTCTTCTTTTAGTCCTTGCTCCTTCATTAATTGCTCTATTGCTTGTTCTATTGCTGCTGCTGTATGGTATGAGTATGCGGTTGCTCCTGTTATTACTGTTCCTTCTTTAAAGCCTAGACCTGCATCTACTTCTTGTATAGCTGCATTATATGCCTCATCTGTTAAATCATAGCTTAAATTTTTTGCTTCGTCTTTAAATTTTGCTAAAACAACTTTTGTCTTATTTTTTATTCTTTCTATATCTTTTTCCTCAGCACTAAATGGTTTATATGAATTTGGCGCTGGATTTATAGCAACTAAGTATGCACTTTGCGCTAAACTTAAGTCTTTTACATTTTTACTAAAGTAATATTCTGACGCTGTTTCTACTCCATAATATGTACCACCCATAAGTATTTTATTTAAGTATAATTCTAATATTTCATTTTTAGATAGTACCTTTTCTACATTATATGCACGTGCCATCTCTCTTATTTTTCTTTGTACACCTGCTATACCTGAGTCTTCATTGTCGTTAAATGTATTTTTAACTAATTGTTGTGTTATTGTACTACCACCATATGAAGAGCTTCCTTTTCCTAATACAAAGCCTACTGTAGCTCCTAGTGTTCTTTTTATATCTATTCCTTTATGCGAATAATACCTTTCATCTTCTAACGCTACAAACAGTTTTGGCAAGTATTCTGGCATTTCTTCTATTGAGACCCATTTTCTATTTTCATCACCTCTTACTGTTGCTATAACATTTCCTTCTGAATCCACTACTTTTGAGTTAAAGTTTTTTATAATTAATTGGTCTCTTGAAACTTTGTATTTTTCACTTGAAAATATTCCAATTACTACTGCTACCGCTATAGCTGCTAAAATTACAAAAAATATAATCATTCCTAATATTAGTCTTTTCCATATTTTTTTGCTCTTTTTATTTCCTTTTTTTGTTTTATATTGTTTTGTTTTTTCCATTTCTTCTACATTCTTTTTTGTATTTTTTTTCTTTCCTTTATTTGTACCCATTTTTAAGTTCCTCCTTAGCACAAAATTGATAGGTACATTATATAATATATTGGTTTAAATTAAAAGGTTTTTTAAGAAAATTTTAAGAAAAAGAGTGACAATTTAGAAGTGATGCATTAAAGACACTAGAAATTTTATAATCTCTAGTGTTTTTATGTTTTGCTATTTTAATTTTTCTTTAAATATATAATATTACCTATTCTATATTACTTATTATTGTATTTATAATTGTTTTTATTTTTGGTTTTGCGTCTATGTCAAAGCAAAAGTATTTTTTTATTTTATCTATACTACAATTATAGTACATATGATCAGTCGCTCTATTTATTCTACATTTTATATTATGAACTTTTTCATTGCACATTAAAGCAACTTTGGGATATACTTCTTTTTCTAAATTTTCTATTTCTATATTATTATTATAAACGTATTCAATTGATTTTATTAAATATTGAGTTCCTTTGTGTGAAATATCATATCCTAATAATAGAATTTGCTCCATAATTTTATTATTTACTATTTTATCTCTTTTTACCAATTCTTTATTTTTTAATAATTTATTTATTTCTTTAACAATTTGAGTAATTGATGTACCTTTATAAATAAATGAATTCATAAGTTCATTTTTTCTTACTTCTATAATAGATTCTATTTCTCCTGAAATAATTATACAAGAATCTAAATATCTTTCTTTCTTTTCTATTCTTTTTAATACTTCGATAGCATTATAAACTGGCATTTTATAATCTAATAATATAACATCAATATCATTCTTATTATTTAATATCTCTAGTGTTTCATTACCATCTTTTGCTATATAACATACTTTGATATTTCTATTTTCTCTGTTTATATAATTCATTAAATTTACTGCAAATTCGATATTATCATCTGCTATTAATATATTTATCATTTAAATTACTCCTGTGTTATTCATTCTTCTATTATATAAAAAAATAAGAAAAAATGAAATAAATAATTATCTATTTTTCTTATTTTTTATAATTAATAATTTAACTAATTTCATATTAAATTTCGTACAAACTAGTTATGTAATCTCTACTATTTCCATTTTCATGTTCATTTTCTATTATCGTACGAACCCTAACATATTTTTTATCAGTTTCAACATCATAATAATATGTTTTCTTCTGTTCTATAATATTATAATTTAGTATACCATCATTTATAGTTTTTTCTATTACTTCGGCTTTAGCCTTTTCTAGGTATATATCACCATTGTTCTTTATTACACTATCTACTTTAAAATTACTATTAGATAATCCTACTTTTCGATTTTTTAATGGCAATGTATTGTCATAAATAGCTTCTACTTTTCCATTACTTATTGTAATTACATATCCTGCATTTGTATAAAAATCGTCAAGTTTCAAATTCAAATCAATAACCAATTGTTTAGTTTCTTCACCAGTAACAATATTAATTGTTTGAAGTCCATCACTTTGAGTTATGGTGTAATTTTCTTTATTAAATGTTGAATCGTATGCTTTTATTATATCTAATAATTCATCTATACTTTTAAATTCAATACTTTGTTTAGTATTTTTTAATATATTTCTACCATCTTCTATTATATTAGTTTCTGTTTGTTTTGCATTTGTCCTAAAACAACCAAGTTTCATATTAGCATCTCCACGATTAACTACTACATTGTTCTTAATTGAATGTCCATCATTTTCATCATCGCCAGGATAAGATTTACTATTTGCATTGGCTGCTGCATCATAAACTCCTAATCCTGTTGCTACTGATGCTGCGAAATATTCTCCCCAGTATGCTGCATGATCAGACCAAATTGGATTTCTCCAACCAATTACATTGTCAGCACCACTTCGGCATGTTTCTACTGCAAGTCCATCTTCAAGATTTTCTGCTGTTTTACAAGCCGCATATACTACTAAAATTGTGTCAGTATCCCAATGTACATCATTAGTTCCAAAATGATGTCTTCCATCATATTTGCGACCATCCCCTACTATTAGTCCAACATTTTTAGTCCAAAATCTATCCCAATCACCATGTCCATATAAATATTGTACATCTGCATATAGACTTTCCCAAAATTCTGTTGGAGTTGGATCACTATCAGTACCTACATTATACTTAAGTCGCCCATACCAGAATGGTAACTTACTTCTCACATAGTCTGCTGCACTGTCAAAATAATAACTTGAAGCTACTATATATGCGTAATTATCTCTTGCCCTTACATTTGTACTAAATGTTATGTTCATTATAAGTATTGCTACTAATAAAACAATTAATAATCTTATACCAAATTTCATTTTCATACAATTTTCCTCCTTTTACTTTTATAGCTAAATTATTAATTTTTATTCAACTGCTGACATTCCCATATTCTTTTTTCCTATATATACATCTCTATTTCCATCTGCAGAGTGCATTTTTAATATTGAGAAACTGTCATATTTATAAATCTTGCTTCCACCATCGTGAGCTGTAGCACTATAAACTTTTCCTAATTTAGCATCTTCTTCTGCTTGCTCAATTATTTGTTCTATATGAATTTCTTTATTTTTTAGTGCTTCTTTTAAATTAATTTTATTACCTATGTATTCAAATTCTACATCTTCAATATCATAGAAATATACACTATATGTATAATCAATTATTTTTTCTTTTTTACTTGCATCGACTTCACTTTTTTGAGTATTACCTAATATTATTGTAGATATATCTGAATTTTTGTTTATTGCGGACATATCTAACAGTTTATTTATCGCTATATTGACTATTGTAAGTATTAATATAGTAATAAATATTATTACTAATATAACTATAATCTTTTTCTTCATAATATTTTACCTCCTTACTTATTATATTCTATTTTTTCCATTTTTTAACAAAAAAATACAAAAAGATACACTTTTAATATTATATATTTTCTCCTTCTTTTCTTTCTAAAATTGTATACTATTTTGTATAATTTTTCAACATTTTTTAACTAATAAGTAAAATAAAAAAATACTAGATAAGACTTTTTAGAAAAAATAAAGAATTTAAAAGTAATGTTAAGGATTTATGTGGAACAAAAGGGCACGGTACCCCGTGCCTCTACATTTGAAATCGATTTTTCCTATACTACAAAAAAATGCTAGGCTATTATTTTAGCCTAGCACTTTTTTATTTTCTTTTTTATTTTGCGTAATCTACTACTCTTGTTTCCCTTATTATATTTACTTTTATTTGTCCTGGGTAATCCATTTCGCTTTCTACTTTTTTTGCTACATCTCTTGCCATTATTATCATTTCGCTGTCTGTTATTTTTTCTGGTTTTACTATTATTCTTATTTCTCTACCTGCTTGTATTGCAAAAGATTTATCTACTCCTTCGAATGAGTCTGCAATTTCTTCTAGTTGTTCTAACCTCTTTATGTATGTCTCTAGTGTTTCTCTTCTTGCTCCTGGTCTTGATGCTGAAATTGCGTCGGCTGCTTGTACAAGTACTGCTTCTATACTTAATGGTTCTACATCTCCATGGTGTGCTTCTACTGCATTTATTACTACTGCATTTTCTTTGTATTTTTTTAGTATATCTACTCCTATTTCTACGTGTGTTCCTTCCATATCATGGTCTAATGCTTTTCCTATGTCGTGTAATAAACCTGCTCTTCTTGCTACTTTTGGGTCTAACCCTAACTCTTCTGCCATTATTCTCGCTAAGTTTGATACCTCTACTGAATGGTTTAATACATTTTGACCATAGCTTGTCCTGTATTTTAGTTTTCCTAATAGTTTTATGATGTCTGGGTGAAGTCCTACAACTCCTGCTTCCATTGCTGCTCTTTCTCCTTCTTCTTTTATCGTTTGCTCTAGTTCTTCTCTTGATTTTTCAACCATTTCTTCTATTTTTGCTGGGTGAATCCTTCCATCATTTATTAGTTTTTCTAATGCCATTTTTGCAATTTCTCTTCTTAGTGGGTCAAATCCTGATATTACTACTGCCTCAGGTGTATCATCTATTATTAAATCTATACCTGTTAATGTTTCTAACGTTTTTATATTTCTTCCTTCTCTTCCGATAATTCTACCTTTCATATCATCATTTGGAAGTGATACTATTGATACTGTTGTTTCTGATGTGTGATCAGCTGCACATTTTTGTATTGCATATCCTATTATCTCTTTTGCACTTTTTTCTGCTGTCTCTTTTGTTTTTTGTTCTATTTCTTTTAATAGGTTTGCTTTTTCAACTGTTATTTGTTTTTCCATTTCTGATAAAAGCCATTTTTTTGCTTCTTCTTGTGATAATCTTGAAATTCTTTCTAGTTCTTGCATTTCTTTATCTTTTAATTCTTCTAGTTCTTTGCTCTTGTTTTCATTTGCTTCTACTTTTGCTGTTAGTTCTTTTTCTCTTCTTTCTAACATGTTTATCTTGTTTTCAAGATTCTCCTCTTTTTGAATTAAACGGTTTTCTTGTCTTTGTACTTCGCCTCTTCTTTCTCTAATCTCTTGGTCTAGTTCTTTTCTAGAAGCCATAATTTCTTCTTGTGCTTTATAAATTTCTTCTTTCTTTCTATTTTCTGCTTCTTTACTTGCAAGTTCAATTATTCTTTTAGCTTCATTTTCTGCACTTTTCATTTTTGATTCAGCTATTTTCTTTCTAATGAAAATTCCTACAAATGTAAATATTACTGCTGAGATTAGAAATACGGCAATATTAATTATGATATCCATAATTTTTACACCTCTTTCTTATTTAATTTTCAATGTACATAAATATATATTATACGTTTTTTTATTTTTAAAATATATTTTTGTCTCCTATTCTATTTTATATTTATTATTAAAAAGTGTCAAGTGGTTTGTTAAAAAAACATGAAGTTGGAATATAAGGTGTTACAATTCACAGTTTAAAAATATTTTATTTCTATTGTAGGGGCTAAATCGGTAAGGAATACCTCTTTGGGAATACCGAATTTCGACCTTTGATAATTTAAATACTAGTATAAATTTAAATTATACGTTTAGGGCGTAATTTGGTAAATTCTTACGGGTATTCCTAACTGATTAAACCCCTACAGTAATTTCAAATTATTTAATGGCTATGAATTGTAACTATAAGGTAAATCTTCGAAGGAATTACTTTAAATCCAATTCCCAACTCCCAACCTCCAACTTCTTATTTCAACTTCTGTATAAAAAATAAGAATTAAATTTTCTTATGTAGTTTATCACTTAGAAAATTTAATTCTTATTTTTTATGCTCTTGGGTGAGCTTTTTTATATACGTTTTTTAGTCCATCACTTTGGAATTGCATATATACTTGTGTTGATGATATATCTGAATGACCTAGCATTGTTTGAATTGCTTTTAAGTCTGCTCCATTTTGCAATAAATGTGTTGCAAATGAGTGCCTTAATACATGTGGTGTTATATCCTTTGTTATGTGTGCTTGCTCTTTGTAGAATTTTACTATTTTCCAGAAGCCTTGTCTTGTTAGTCTTTGACCATTTATATTTACAAATAATGCTTTTACGCCTTCATCTCTTATTAATACAGGTCTTGCTTCTTCTACATATTCTTTTAGTGCTTTTAATGACATTGTCCCTAATGGTATGTTTCTTTCTTTTGAGCCTGTTTTGCAAGTTACATATCCTTCTTCTAAATTTACATTATCCATATTTAATGAGATTATTTCTGTTACTCTCATTCCTGTGGCATAAGCAAATTCTAGCATTGCTTTGTCTCTAGTTCCTTTTAAGTCAACATCTTTTGGTTGTTCTAATAATAATTCTACTTCTTGCGCTGTTAATACACTTGGTGCTTTTTTCTCAACTTTTGGTGATTGAATATTATTAGTTGGGTCTTCTTTTGCCTTTTTATTCTTTACTAAAAATTGATAAAAAGACCTTATTGAAGCTAAATTTCTTGATACTGTTGATGATTTTTTACCTACTTCTTGTAAGTGGTTTAAATACTCTTTAATATCTTCTTCTTTTACTTTAGCATAGTTGATTTTATTTTCATCTAAATATTTGTTGTAATATACAATATCCCTTCTATATGATTGTAAAGTATTGTCTGATACTTTCTTATCGTTTTGAAGAAATTCCAAAAAAAGTTTTACTTGTTTTTCCATATTAGCTCCCCTATTCCTATCTTTATTTTTTGATTTACTTTAGCTTACGTAAACTGTATATGTTATATCAAATTAGTTTGAAATTGTAAAGAGGTTTTTGCAAAATTCTACAATTTTTTTCTTCAGAGGTCGGATGTCAGAAATCTGGAGTCAGAATTTAGAGCAATTTCTTCGAGACTTGAATTGATTGATACTATTCCTTTATATTTTGGATATATCTTTTTATCTTGCTTTTTCTGACTTCTAGCCTCTGGCTTCCTACTTCTATTATACAAACATCTTTATACATAACGAAACTATATTACTAGACCCATATGCTTCTATAAATGCTGCTCCAACCATCAAAACTGCCATAAAGCTTGAAAATATTGTGTGTCTTACTATCTGAATTTTTACATTTTCTCTTCTTTTATCTTTAATTATTGATTTATATAGTTTAATTCCACTTACTGCTAAAGCTGCTATACAAGGTATAAATATTATGTTCTGTAATAAAAGTGCACATATACTAAATAGTATTCCCTTCCACATTGCATAGGTAATCATTATTGATGATATTGTATAACCTAAGCAGAAACCTCTAATTCCTATTATTATATATACAATTGGTATTCCTATAACCGTTGACCCTATAAACCAAAGAAGAATCGCAAGTATTAGGTTGCTTATTGCTGATGTTTTTAGCAATTTTGCTGTATCTATTTGGTAATCTGTATTTAAACTTTCAGTAAAGTTTCCTAAGTACTGAGTTATTTGCGCTTTTTGTCCCTCATCTGCATTATTTATAAACATTACTCCAATTATAATTCCTACTAAAAAAATTATGCATACTGAAAAATATTCTTTTATGTTTTTTCTAATGTGTTCTTTTACTAAATCTAGTATTTTATAACTTTTTCTCTCTTGTTTCCTCATGGCTTTTCTCCTTTTTTATCTTTCTACATAATGTCTATTCAATAAAAGGAGAGTTTAGAACTGATTTTATTTTACTTTTCCGTAAACTCCTCCGCCACCAACTTCTATTTTTGCGTTCCCTGTTCGTGCTTCTTCTATTTTGTTTGCTATTTTTTCGCCTACTACTGCTTCTATGTCGTCTTTTGATAGTTTGTGCAAAATTGTCATTTCTGTTCCAAATTTATTTAGTAATTTTTCTACCACTTTTGGTCCTACTCCTGGTATAAAACCTAGTGGTACTTGATATATGTATGGTGGTCTTATTTGTGGGCTTTTGGTTTTACTTTTGTCTTTTATTAGTTCTATTCTGTCGAACACTCCAAAGGTTACTTTGTCACTTCCACATTTTGGGCATATGCTTACTGGTTCTTTTGTTTCTATGGTATTTTCGCACTCGTCGCAATATGTTCTATGGTATTTTCCTAGTTTTGGGTCTAATCCATAGTTTGCTGTAATTTTTCTTCCTTCTTCGTTTTTTAACGCTTTTATGACTTCTTTAAATGATATATCTTCCACTTGCAACTTGTTGTATTCTCTTGCTATTTTTGGTAATGAGTGTGCATCTGAATTTGTTACAAATGTTTTTGTTTCTAATTCTGATATTGTGTCTGCTAAAAATGTGTCTGAACTTAAGCCTAATTCTATTGCAAATATTTTGTCAAATTTCTCTTTAAATATTTCTTTTAGGCTATCTGTACAATTTCCATAATAACTTTTATGTGGCGTAAACACATGGGCTGGTATTAATATTCCATTATATTTTTCTACTATGTCTATTAATTCATATCCTGATAAGTCTGACCTTTGTGTACTTAAAGTTATATTTTTTATATGATGACTCATTTCTTCCGAAAATCCTTTTATATCTTTTAAATGTGGAAAAAAGCATACATTGTGTGCTGCACCTTTGTGTCCATTTCTTCCTATTTCTGAGGTTTCTACTTCACTTCCTAATAGTATGCAAACTTTATCTTTATATATTATTCCTCCATCTTCTATTTCATATGCTTCTCCTGTTTTTAGAAAGTTTTCTATATCTTCTATTACATATGGTGATGCACAATCTATAATTCCACATATTTGTATTCCTTTTCTGTCATAGCATTCTTTTGCTATGTTTGCAAAGTTTAAAGACCTTGCTGCGGTTATTTTTATTGGTTTTCCTTGTTCACTTCTTCCTATATGTATGTGTAAATCTGCAAATACTTCATTCATTTTTTTGTTTCTCCTATTCTCTTTATTTATGAAGTCAGAAGTCAGAATTTAAGTAACTTCTTCGAAGATTTTTCTTAAATCTGACTTCCGATTTCTGACTTCATTTCTAACCTCTTTTTAATACTATTGTTTCTATTTCTTCTGGGTTTATTTTTATATCTTCTACATATTTTTCTTTTGCTTGTTTTGGTGCATTTTGCATTTCTTCAAATGCTTTTTTTATATCTATTTCTGAGTTATAACTGTTTATTAATGCTACTTTTGTTGTTCTTGATGTGTTTATTAATTTTGATAGATATTCTATGCTTCTATGTAACCCTATATGTACTTTTTGTATTTCTTCTACAAATTGTATGAATTTTTCTAGATATATGTTGTGTTTATCTTTTAGGTTTCTATATTCTAGTAATAACAGTGCTTCATCTGGTTTAAATGAAATTCTGTCAATTCTATCTAATAGCATACCTCCAAAATTGTCTACTAACTCTAATATGTCGCTTTCCTTTTCTCTTGGTTCACTTTTTGTATATCTATTTACTTCTTCACATATTTTGCAAAAACGTTCTGAAAATCCTAATTTTTCTAGATATTTAGCACCTTCTTTTGCATACTGTTTTACTGTATTTATGTCTGCAAAATAATTAGGCTTTCTACAATTGCAAAGCAAACTTGCTGTTATTACTATATTTTCATCTATTTCTTTTATTTCCATTATGTCTATAAAAAGTTTGGCAAGTTCTGTTTTTAATATGACTGATTTGTCGAAAAATACATTTCCTTTTTTCTCTAAATAATACATTATTTCCATTTTTCGTATCCAGTCTTTTTCTTGTAATATATAATTTGCAAATGTTTCTTCCATTGCTATTCCTCCAAGCATTTTTTTACATTATATTTCAAAAAGTTTGTTTATTCAATGTTTGTTATATAAATGATAATTAATTGTAATAATGCTGTAATAGAGTTTTAAACAAAATACAGAAACTTTTGATATTTTAGTTTTTCAAAAGTTTCTGTTTAGTTTATTTATATTATTACTAATTTGTTTGTATAGTCTAGGTTTGCATTAGAGGCATATTCATATCCAAGTGTATATATATTAGTTGCAAATATATCTTTTTCTAGCATTTCTTTTAAGTATTTATTCATGTTTGATTCTATACTTTTTTTGACTGATGTTACTATTTCTATCTTAGAGTTTATGTTACATATGTTTGATAGTAGTTCTTTTCCTTTTTTATTAAATCCCAATACTCGTATATATGGAATTACTTTTTTCGCATTTGCCATATCTTTTTTTGTTATTCCTAATAATGCATATAGCAAAATTCTTTGTATTCTTGTTTGTGTGTATCGCTTAGTTTTTATTATATTTATTAAGTCTATTAGGTTATTACATGAGTTTGCTGCATTTTTTATTAAAAATTCTAGCCCTTCTGTTACATCTTGTAGTTCTGCTATTTCTTTGACAGACATTTTTCTTAATGTATATAATATCTCTTTTTCAAATTTTACTATATCTATTACAAAATTTCCTCTTTTTATTTCTTCTTTTAATAACATATATGCACTTTGTGGCATTACTTTTCTTAGTTCATCATCTTGCTCTCTTGCTACTAGTTTTCGTATTGCTGTACTACTTGCAAATTCATCTACTATTTTTTCATCATTATAATATACTTTTTTTCTTTGTATTGAAAATGGCCTCATGTCACTTTTTAACCTTTTTAGTGCTTTTAAATATTCTATTGCCAATATATTATTTGACCCTGATAAGATATTTGCATATCTTTTTATATCATTTAAATACATCATTAGTGCACTTTCTCTTGCTTTTGGGTATGATACTCCTTTTCCTAGTTCGTGGTTTAATAGTGAAATATATTCTTTTGGTTCATTATATAATACATTTGCTATGTTATTTAGTGCTGCAAAGTCTGATGTTTCTGTTCCAAAGCAGAGTGTATCTACTACTTTTAAACTGTCTAGTATTTTTATTGCTCCTTCTGCAAAGTTTTCTGCACTTGATATACTATATATTGTTGGAAGTTCTATTACTAGGTCTACCCCATTATCAATTGCCATTCCTGTTTTTACCCATTTATTTACTAATGATGTATTTCCTCTTTGTGAAAAATTACCACTAATTACAGCTACTACATAGTCTGCTCCTGTTTGCCTTTTTGCTTCTTCTATTTGGTATAAATGACCATTATGAAATGGATTGTATTCCGCTATTATTCCTAGTATTTTTGCCATAAAAGTTTGCTCCTTTCTTATTGGAAGTTGGAGGTTGGAAGTTGGAATTTAATATTCCTTTTTCTGTTATTACTTATATTTCCCCTCTTATATATTTATTTTATTTTTTTAATTTGCTTGTACTTTTTTTCATACATTGATATAATATCATAAAAGTTTTAAAAAAACAATTGAAAGGGAAAATATTATGGAAGAAATTACAATTTATACTGATGGGGCTTGCTCACGGTAACCCTGGTCCTGGTGGTTGGGGCTCTATTTTAATGTGTAAGGGTGCAAAAAAGGAAATATCTGGCAGCAGTAAAAATACCACTAATAATATAATGGAACTTACAGCAGTTGTACAAGCTTTGCGCTTAGTTAAATATCCTTGTAAAATACAAATTTATAGTGATAGTGCTTATGTTGTTAATGGTTTTTTACAAGGATGGATTTATAATTGGATTAAAAAAGGTTGGAAAACTGCTGATGGTAGTCCTGTTAAAAATAAGGAATTATGGGAAGAATTATATTGTTTTACTAAAACTCATGAAATTAAATTTATTAAAGTTAAAGGTCATAGTGATAATGAGTTTAACAATAGGTGTGATGAACTTGCAAGGAATGCGATTTTGGCTATTTAAAGTTATATTATAGAAATTCAATATAATACATAACAATTTCTAAATTAGGTATAACTCTATTACATTAATTATTCAAAAAGAAAAATGCCCTAAATAAGGCATTTTTCTTTTGCACTAATGCAATTTTATCTTCCCGGCCACAATGTTTCTTGCTCTTCATATCTCTTTAGTTCTGCATCACGTTCTGCTTTTAATTTTTTATTTTCTTTTAATACAGCATTCAGCTGTTCCTCAACATCTCCCTTTTCGTTTCTTAATCTACGGTTTTCCTCCCGAAGCTCATCAAGTTCAGTAAGTAATCTTTGCATATCTGTCATATCATTCTCCTTATTAATTTTTGAATTTGCTTATTAATCTCTTCAATTTATTACTTCTTCTGTTGTCTATGATAGGTAGCTTTTTTGTTTGCCTCAAACCTCCTTTGATAAAGCTTCAATTGCTGTTCCTGTGATATAGGTACCTGTGGCATACCTATGATCTTTAAATTATGGTCAAAATAAATGTTTAAATTAAAATTTGTGCACCAAGAAAAATCTGTAAACATTAGGAAATTACCTCCTTATATGAATCTTTACTAATTGCTTCTTTTTTATTTTACTACTTTATGTTAATTTTGTCAAGTAATTACAATTTATTTTTGCAACTATTTTTTAGAAAATTTACAAAATTTTCACATATTTTCGCTTAATATATTATTGTTCATATTCATATCTGAATATATCTTTTAATTTTTCTACTACATAGTGACTTCCACCTTTTTCTTTTACATCTTCTACCATACTTACTACCAATAGTTGTTTGCCACTATTTTCGTCTGCTACAAATGTATTATACCATCCTATTTCGGTACCTTTTTTATCATCTTTCGATGTTTTTATTTCTGCAGTTCCTGTTTTTCCTGCTACAATTAGTTCTTCTATTTTTGCACTATGAGCTGTTCCATTTGGATCTTCTACTACTTGTATTAAAGCTTCTTTTACTTTATTAGCTGCTTCTTTACTAAATGCCTCTTCTCTAAAGTATGTAGCAGCTCGGTCTCCTGTATAGTCTAGGTATAAGTTTACGATGTTTCCATTATTTACAAATCCTGAGTATATCATTGCCATATGAATTGGATTTACTAATACTTCTGCTTGTCCATAACCACTATTTGCAAGCTGTGTTTCTGTTTCGAATGTGTCTGTATTAGAATAAGTTGATTTTACATTTCCTAATGGTGTTTGTATTTCTGTATTAAAACTTATACTTTTTAAACTTTTAGCAAAATTTTCTTTTCCTACTTTTACTGCTGCTTTTGCAAAATATATGTTATCTGAGTATATTAATGCATTTTTTAAGTTTGCTTCTCCTTTATATGTTTTAAGCGTTGTTACATAAAAATCTTTCCAGTTTGCATCTTTTTGCCATTTTGTTCCACTTGGTCCAAAGTCTTCTTCTGCTGTAAAGCTCCTTGTTGTTAATCCTATTGCTCCTGTTATTGGCTTAAATGATGAACCTGGCGCATAACTTGCTAAGAATCTATTGTATAAAGGTTTGTCTTTGCTTTCTGATAGTTCTTTCCATTTATTTGCAGTCATTCCTAAACTAAAGTCATTTGAATCAAATGTTGGTGTACTAACTGCTGCTAATATCTCTCCTGTTTTAGGGTTAATTGCTACTGAAGCACTTTTGTCTTCTTTAAATTTTTCGTATATTATTTGTTGTATTGTTGAATCTATTGTAAGTTTTATGCTTTCTCCATTTTTTAAGTTCTTTTTGGCTAGCGTTTTTACTTTTTTTCCATTTGCATCTTCTATATATATTTCTGCTCCATCCATGGCTCTTAATTTTTCTTCGTATTTTTTCTCTATTCCAGTTTTTCCAATTACACTATTTTTTGTATATCCTTGGTCTTTCTTTTCTTCTAGTTCTTCTGCGTTTATTGTTTGAACATATCCTATTAGTTGTGAAGCCGCTTCTCCTAAGTTATATACTCTTTCTTCTTTGTCAATTATTTTTATTCCTCTAACCTGTAATAATTGTTCTTTTAAGTTAGTTTCGCTTTTTAATATTGTTCGTAATGGTACAAAAGTATCTTCTTGTACATATGAGGCTGATAAACTTTCTTTTATTGAATCAACTGATATATCTAATAAATTCGATATGATTTTTATGTCTTGTTCTTTACTTACTTCGTTCATTCTTCCTGGTACTAAACCTACTTGTGATGCTGTTTGATTGGCAGCTAGGATATTTCCATTTTTATCAAATATAACGCCTCTTTGTGCTTGTAGTGTTTGTACTCTTACTTTATAGTCATCTTTTAGGCTTGGAAATATATTATTTGAAGACCATTTTATTTTATATGTCCCATTTTCTTTAATAAAGTTGGCTGTATTTGAAAAACTTATTTCTCCCGCAATAGTAGACATTGTTGTAGTATATACTATTTCTGCTTCTTTTCCTTTTTCTGAAGTTTTTACTATATTTGTGTCTATTTTACTTACTTCTATTCCTTCATATATGTTTTTATTTCTATTTACATATTCTTCTTGTATAGTATTTTTAGTAGTTAATTCATACATTGCATTGTAATCTTTTTCTAAAATATATGACATGTATTGTTTAAGTACTTCCTCAGGGGTTGATTTTTCTTTTCCTAAAAATAATATTATAGATATGACGCTTAATACTATTACTGCAATTACTGCTATTATTATAACTATTCTTTTGTTCTTCATAACCTTCTCCTTTTTACTTATTAATTTATAATAATATTATCACAAATATTTTTATATAGCAATGAAAATTTTTAAAAAATAAAATCCATCTTTTAGTTTGCATACTAATTTTTCTTACCAATATATGAATTTTTCTTGCCCCTTTTTACTATTACATATGCCCCTTCTATAAACCCACTTTCATCTATTATCTTGTTAGCATCTGTTATTTTTTCACCATTTATCGATATTGCCCCATTTGCTATAAATTCTCTTGCTTCTCTTTTGCTTGAAGCTGCTCCTATATTTACTACTAAGTCTGCTACGTTTTGCCCCACTTCTACTTCTTTTATTTGTTCACTTCCAAATAGGTCTTCTATGTCTTTTTTGGTCAAATCGCTAAATTTATTGTTAAATAGGTGGTCTGCTAGGTTTACTGCTCTTTCATATTCTTCTTTTCCATGTAGGAATGTTATTATTTCTCTTGCTAATGCTTTATGTGCTTCTCGGTATTCTGGGTGCTCATTATTTTTTCTTTCATATTCTTCTATTTCTTCTTTTGATAGGAATGTGTATATTTTTAAATAGTCTATTACCATACTGTCTTCTACATTTGTGAAGAATTGGTATAGTTTATAGCTTGATGTTTTTTCTTTGTCTAGCCATAGTGCATTTCCTTCACTTTTTCCAAATTTCTTTCCTTGTGAGTCTGTTACTAGTGGCATTGTGAAACCATACACTTCATTTCCAGTAGATTTTCTTATTAAATCTATTCCAGCTGTTATATTTCCCCATTGGTCTGAACCTGCACATTGTAAATTTACATTTTTATGTTCATGTAAGTGTTTAAAGTCTAATGCTTGTAATATCATGTATGAAAATTCTGTGTATGTTATTCCTGAGTCTAGCCTTCTTCTTATTATGTCTTTATCTAGCATATAATTTACATTGAAGTATTTTCCGTAATCCCTTAAAAAGTCTATAACATTTATATCTTTGTACCAGTCGTTGTTGTTTACTACTTCAAAACCAAATATTTTTTCTACTTGAGCTTTTAGTTTTTCAAAATTTGCATTTACTTCTTCTTTTTTTGCCATTGCTCTTTCTGTTGTTGGACGTGGGTCTCCGATCATTCCAGTTCCTCCACCTACTAATAGTATTGGTGTGTGCCCTGCATCTTTTAATCTTTTTGAAATTAGGAAACTTGATAAATGCCCTACATGTAAACTATCTGCTGTTGGGTCTGTTCCTATATAAAAAGTTAAGCCTCCTTCATTTAATTTTTCTTCTAAATCTGGACTAGAAATATCTTTAATTAGCCCTCTCCATTTTAATTCTTCTACTAGTGTCATTGTTATTCTCTCCTTTCTAAACTCGAAAAGTCTTATACTTTTCACTTTTCAGTATTCATCTTTTTTCATTTTATGGAAGTTGGAGGTTGGATTTAGGGTAAATACTTCGAAGTAGTTACCCTATTTTCTAACTTCTAACCTCCATAACAAAAGAGCCAAACTTCCTTATTTTAAAGGACGATTTGACTCGTGGTACCACCTTTATTCGTATAAATTTTGTTTATACCTTATTATAAGCTGTTCGTAGCTTGTACGTTAATTACTATAAGAATTGTATTTCATAATTTTATATTCTGATAGTTTTCAGCAAAACACTACCTCTCTTTAATTATTGTAACTATAAAATTATTACTTGTTTTCTTTTTAAAACATAATTAAATTTAACTATAACTATTATACAATATTGATTTTGAGTTTGCAAGAGCTACTTTTCAAAAATTATAATTTTTCTATTTGCTCTATTGTTAGTTTTGTTATTTTTTGAATTTCTTCGTTAGTATATTTTTACTTTTTCATATTTTATCACAAATATATACTCCTTTTATTATTTACATATTTTTATTAAATCTATTGAATATATTTTATCGTTTTACATAAACTTTGTCAAGGTATATACTTTTTAGTTGTATTTAAAATATTGCTACTTTACTCTATGTTTTTTTATTTTAATATTGCTTCTTTTTGTTTTACCATATCACATACTAATTCTGCTGTTTTTTCTACTCCCAATGTGGCTGTATTTATACATATATCATAATTTGAATGGTCATTCCATTCTTTTTCTGTATAGTATTTGTAATGATTTGCTCTTAATTTATCTATTCTACTTATTTCTTTTTGTGCTTTTTCTTTGTCTAGTTCGTAATATGTGGTTGCTCTATTTATTTTGTCTTCCATGTTACTATATATGAATACTTTTAATACATTTTTTCTGCCTTTTAGCATAAAGTCTGCACATCTTCCTATTATTACACATGATTCTTTACTTGCTAACTCTTTTATTAGTTTTGTTTCTTCTAAAAATAACTCATCACTGTTGTTTAATCCAAAGTAGTAACCATTGTTTAGGTTTGCCAATAGTTCTTTCTTTTGTTCATTACTTTCTATGTATTGTTCTGATAGTCCTGTCCTTTCTGCTAGTTTTGTTATTATTTCTTTATCATAAAACTTTATTCCTAATTTATCTGCAATTAATCTTCCTACATATCTTCCACCTGAACCATATTCTCTTGATATTGTTATTATCATGTGCTTATCTAATTTATTATCTTCTGATGTATCATCTTCTAATGCTTCACTATGTATTTTTGCTTTTCCAAGATGTTTTATTTCTATTATAAGTAATATAACTGCTATTATAAACGCTAAACCATCTGCAAATGGTCCTGAATATAGGAAACCTTTCATTCCAAAACTTTCTCCTAGTAGAATAATTGTGGTAAAAATATTAATGTTACTGCACATAAAAGTATAGCTACTATTATTGATATTGCAATACCATTTCCAACACCTTTACTTGCTTCTTTTTCTTTCTTTTCTCCTAGCCTTAAACTTAAATATGCTGATGTTCCATCTCCAAACATTAATGCAAAGGCTAAACATACCATAGTTAATGGGAAAACTATATTAGTTGCTCCATTTCCTAAATATCCTACTCCCCAACCAATAAATATTTGGTCAACTATATTATATAGAGAGTTTACTAATAATGATATAATACATGGAACAGAAAATTTTCTAATTAATTTCCCTATTTTTTCTTTTCCTAAAATGTTTTCTTCTTTTTCCAATTTCCTCTTCTCCTTTCTCACGCGAAGCGTGTGCTATTCACTCTTCACTATTCATTATTCACTTTTAGTTTTGTAGACGTTGGAAGTTAGAAGTTAGATTTTAAGTAATTTTTTCAAAAAACTTACCCAATATCCAACTTCCAACCTCTAACTTCCAATTAACACAAAAATACAACACATTTTGCTTTTGTGTTGTTCGTTAATCATTATTTCTTAATAATGTTCGTTTCCATTTGCCACTTTTCAATTTTAGCACATTTTTTTATATTTGTCAAAAAGTTTTTTGTTTTATTTTTCTAGTTTTGGTTATATTAATATTATAAATTTTATATTTTGAAAGGAATGTGATTTTAAATGGAAAATCAAAATTTGAATATTTTAGATGAAGTTAATAAAGGTGCAACTATGGGAATGGATGCTATATCTTTTGTTTACGATAAAGTAAAGGATGATACTTTTAAAGAAGTTTTAGATATTGAATATAATAAATATAAAAAGATATCTAATAGAGTTAATGACATATATTCAAATTATAGTAATAAAGACCCTCACGAAACAAATGCTATGAATAAGGCTATGACTTGGTATGGAGTTCAAATGAAAACTATGACTGATGATAGTAATTCTAAGCTTTCTGAACTGTTAATGCAAGGAACTAATATGGGTATTATTGAAGGTAGAAGGCTTATTAATCAAAACCCTAATGCTTCTAAAGATGTAAAAGATGTTTTAAATGATTTTGTTGTTATGCAAGAAGATAGTGTTGAAACTTTAAAAAAATACTTGTAACATTTCAAAGTAAGTCAAAAAGGAAGTTATCATTTCATTCCTTTTTGACTTACTTTTTTGCATCCCTTTTTATAACATAGGAAACACTATGAAATTTTTTAGCTTCGTAACATGAAGTAAAAATAAAAATTTTTAATCGATTAAAATATTTTACTTGCAATACTTTATAAAATAATGTATAATTATTTTAAGTTTATTTGCGGGTATAATTTAGTGGTAGAATGTCATGCTTCCGACCTGATAGCGAGGGTTCGATTCCCTCTACCCGCTCCATTTTGTAGCAGCTTACGAACTTATAAAGAGTTTCGTAAGTTTTTTCATCTTCTAATAAAAGTCATCCGCGATAGCGGTGAGTTTCATTAGAAGATGGTTATGGAAGAATAAGATTTTCTAAGCTGATTCTTCGCTAAGAAAATCTTATTCTTGTTTTTCATTTTTAGAAAAGATGAATTAAACTTTAATATTAAAAATGTTCTCTTTCTAGAAGGGTGGACATTTTTTATGTTTGAGTTTGAAGTAATCCAAGATAAATAATATTAGCAAAATCCTCTTGCCGCCCTTGCTTCCCACATATTTGATATTGCAGCAAATTCTGGTTTTAGCTCCTCAACGTCTTCTTTTATGTGCTCTATATTTTTATATTTATTATAAATGTGTATTGTTCCTGTTCCTTTTGTCTCATCTGTAATGTACCCTACGCATACCTCTTGCCCTACTTTTTCGTCTTTTGTATATATGTTACCCCTTGTTTGTTTACTTTCAATATCGTATTTTACTCTAATCGCTGTTCTCTTCGTTTTTGTTTCAAGAAGTTCCATAATTTGTTTTCCTCATTCTTTCTTCTCTACCTTTACTTAATATGGTAGGCTTTCTATATTTATTAGATATTAGTATTTTATCACAAATAACATAATATTTCAATATTTTTTGTATATATTTTCCTATTTATGCTAAAAATAAGAATAAAAGGTAAAGTTGGATAAATTCCTATTATACCTAAAACATACGAAAGGATTTTTTATATGAATAATTCAAAAATTGGAACTAAAGAGGCTATTGCTCTTATTCTTACTATAGCTATTTCTCACACTATTATATCTATGCCACGAAATTTGCTTTCTAATATAAAGTCTTCTATTTTACTAAATTTAGTGTTTGTTTCTATAATAGTTATTTGTATTTGCTATGTTATTATTAAATTATTCAAGAACTTTCCACGGTTCTGATATTTTGGATATTTCTGAATATCTTGGTGGAAAAGCTTTTAAAAACATTTTGGGAGTAGTTTTTATTTCATATTTCATTATAAGTGCTAGTATTTTACTTAGAGAATTTTGTGAAGCACTTAAAATAGTATACTACCCTATGACAAATATATTTTTTGTTATTTTACTTTTTATTATAGCAATTGCTATTACAGACAAATTAGAGTTTACTGCAACTTTAAAAACAAATTTAATTATTGTACCTATTGCCTTAATTAGTATGGTTTTCTTGTTTGGGTCTAATATAAAAAATCTATCTTTTGATAGGGTATTCCCTATTCTTGGTACTGGTTTTGTTAATACTTTTATTATTGGAATTGGTAATATTTATGCTTTTTCTGGAATTGCTTTTTTATACTTTTTACCTCCATTATTGAAAAAACCAGAAAATTTCAAGAAAGTTACTATTACTGCTACTGCTTTATTTGCTGTTTATTTAATTTTAACAGTTAGTATTATACTTTTTATGTTTTCATATTTCATTTCTACAGATGAAATACTTCCTTTATATTTTGTAGCAAGATATATAGAAATTGGAACTTTCTTTGTTAGACTTGAGTCTATTTTCTTATTAATATGGATGGTTATTTTTGCTTGCTATTTAAGCATTGTTGTGAGATTTTCTATGTTGATTTTTAAAAAGATTACAAGTATAAAACACATAAAAGCTCTTTCCTACCCTTTTGCCATTTTAGTACTTTCTATTTCACTTTTACCTAATACTTATGCTAGCGCTAAATATTATGAGGCAAATATCTACCCTTACATTATACTAGGTTTAGATTATATATTTTGTATATTACTACTTATATTTGCAAACTTAAAAAGAAGAAAAGAAAGAAAGGTGGTATAACTTGAGAAACATTTTAAGGAATATTTTTATTGTTGCTATTATTATTGTTTTAGTAATTGCTTTTTCATCTTCATATACGTCTTTTAGTATAGATAATTTAGCATTTGTAATTGCTATAGGTATTGATAAAGGTGAAAATAATGACAATTTAAAAGTAAGTTTTCAAATTGGAAAGCCTTCATCTGTTTCTGAAGGTGCCTCTACTGCTGATGAAAGCTCTATTATAAACTCTGTTGAAACAAGTTCTATTTACTCTGCTATTAACTTAATGAATAGCTATATAGGAAAAGAGCTCAACCTTTCACATTGTAAGCTTATTGTTTTTTCTGAAGAAATTGCTTCAAGAGGCATTTCAAATGAAATTTATACTTTAATAAATGATGTTCAAATAAGACCTTCTACTAATATTATAGTTAGTAAGACTGATGCTAAGTATTATATAGAAAACTCAAAACCTAGTATAGAGACTTTAGTAACTAAATATTATGAAATTTTTCCTAATTCTAGTAAATATACAGGTCATACTTCTAATGCAACTATCTCAGACTTTTTTAATAGTTTAACATGTGATACTTGTCAGCCTTATGCAATACTTGGTGGTACTATTTCTAATAATTGTGGAAATTATTCTTCTTCAGACCCTCTAAATGCGGGTAATATAAAATCTAATGAAACAAGTATTTCTGGTAAACGTGGTTCTGAAAATATAGGTCTTGCTGTCTTTAGAGGTGACAAATTGGTTGGTGAACTGACAGCAATGGAAACTATTTGTTTTTCAGTAATTCGTAATAATGTTAATGGCTTTTTAATTACTATTCCAGATCCTGAGGATGATGAAAATTATATAAACCTTTATTTATTTCCTAATGGCAGTACAAAAAAAAATGTAGATATTGTTAATGGTTCTCCCTATATTTACGTTAATTGCAAATTCAGTGGTAGAATATATTCTATGAAAAAAGATTCTAGTTATTTAAATGATAGCGTTTTGAATGAAATATCTGAAACTGCCTCAAAATATATGGAGTTACAAATGAAAAATTATTTGTACAGAACCTCTAAAGATTTTAAGTCTGATGTTAATGGTTTTGCCAAATCTGTTTTACGTAAATTTGTCACTCTTGATGATTTTGAAAAATATAACTGGCTTGCAAATTATGAAAATGCATTTTTCTCAGTTAATTGCGATGTTAGTATTAAATCTGGCTTTTTATTAACAGAAACTTAAAATTATAAGGAGGTTTATATGTTAAATTTTATGTATCATATTTTATTTTTATTATTTACTATATATGTTTTAATAGAGAGTATTTCATATGGGATATTTGAAATAAAAAAAGAAGAAAATAAATTTGGAGGTTCCTGTGTAATTGCTTTTAGTGTTTTCTGTGTCATTTTGGGGAATTTTATTGTTTGGAGGAATTGAAATGGAAGTGGGAAGTTTTAACACTTCCCACTTGAACCAAATACATCTTTAATTTTATGCTTAACTGTATTTTTTACTTCTTCTCTTGCAGGAGTTAAATATTTTCTTGGGTCAAAGCTTGAAGGGTCTTCTGCAAATACTTTTCTTATTTGTGCTGTCATTGCTAATCGTAAGTCTGTATCTACATTTATTTTTGATACTCCTTTTTTACTTGCTTCATTTAGTATTTCATCTGGCACACCTTTTGCTCCTGGTATATTTCCTCCATATTTATTGCACATTTCTACTAGTTCTGGTATTACTGTTGATGCTCCATGTAATACTATTGGTGTGTTTGGTATTAGTTCTTTTATTTTTGCTAGTATATCAAATCTTAGTTTTGCTTCTCCTTTAAATTTGTATGCTCCATGACTTGTTCCTATTGCTATTGCTAAAGAGTCACATCCTGTTCTTTCTACAAATTCTTTTGCTTGCGCCGGATCTGTATACATTGCATCACTTGCTTCTACATTTACGTCATCTTCTATTCCTGCTAGTTTTCCTAGTTCTGCTTCTACTACTACTCCATGGCTATGAGCGTAGTCTACTACTTCTTTTGTTAATCTTACATTTTCTTCAAAGTCGTATTTTGAACCATCGAACATAACTGATGTAAAACCACTATCAACACACATTTTACATGTTTCAAAGTCTGGTCCATGGTCTAAATGTAGTGCTACTGGAATTTCTGGGTGTTCTTCTACTGCTGCTTCTACCATTTTCATTAAATAATTTATTCTTGCATATTTTATTGCACTAGATGAAGCTTGAAGAATAACTGGTGATTTTTCTTCAGCTGCTGCATCTACAATTCCTTGTATTATCTCCATATTATTTACATTAAAAGCTCCTATTGCAAAATGTTCTTTCATTGATTTCTCAAACATTTCTTTTGTTGTTACTAACATTATTTTTTCCTCCCTTGTTTTTATTCTTTGCATATTATATATTTATATTCTTATTAAGTCAAGAAAAATGAGCATGATATCAGGGTCATTTCATAAAATATTACAAAATTGTAATATTCCCAATAATTTCCAAA
>CANPTO010000004.1 GCA_947577025.1 uncultured Clostridiaceae bacterium
TTTATTAAACTCGCTCATATCAATACTTACAAGTTTTCTATCTCTGATGTTCCTACCTTATACTCAATATCTTCCATAAATGGAAACATCTCTATTACTCTCTTTTTGGTTAACATTTGTATTACTGGCTGTGGGTTTTTGTCATGAACTGATATTAGTTTTTGTGTATAACAATTTTCTGATGTTTTAAATATTAAATACCTGTTTCTTACATATGTGAAATACAAACTATATCCAGTATCTAGCTCTTTTTCAAACTTCTCTAAGTTATAATTTTTGTCCATTTTTCCTCCATTTTCTATTCTATTATATCTTCTGGTGTTTCTATTACTTGTTGATTATTCTCTACTTCTCTCATCGCTGCTTTTTCATCTATGTTTACTCCTTGTGTAATTCTTTCTCTAAATTTCTGTTTATTTTCTTGTGCTTCATATGTATTTCCTACATAGTATTGCTTCCATTGTTCTTCTATTTGATTATATATTTTTTGGTCTTGGGATTTTAATATTTGTTCTATTTCTTGAAGTTTTTGTGTTGCTTTTTCTATTAGTTGCTGCATTTCTTGCTCGAATTTTGTTTTTGCATTTTCATCATATCCATTATTTAATTTTAAACTTTTTACTTTATTTATTATTATATTTTTAGATGTTTTCATTTCTGAAATGATATTATTTGTTATTTCTTTTGCATATCTACTGTTTTTTTCTTCTTTCATCTTTTCTCTTTTTTTATTATCTGAAAACGTAGAAGTATTTATATTAATTGATTCTTTTGTATTTTTGTCTTGCTTTCTTCTTACTAAATCTTCTATTATTGGCATAATTCTTTCTTCTAATTCTTTTTTTCTGTATTCTTCTTCTGCTAATTGTATTGTTTTTAGTGTCTGCTCCATTTCTGTATAGTCTTTTTTAGCATATATTGCTATATCTCTTATATTTTCTTCTTGCTTAGTATTTCCTTCAATTGATTTATAAATACTTCCTATATATTGTTTATAATAATGCTCATATTCTTGTAAAATTTCTTGTACTACTTTTTGTACTTCTATATTTTCTTCACTATCTATTATTTTCTGTACTTTTACTGTTAGCTCTTTAATATTTTGCATTTTTTCTTTTCCTTTCTTATTTCACCATTTGTTCAAATTCTTCTTCTGATATTATTTTAATACCTAACTCTTGTGCTTTTGTTAGCTTTGAACCTGCTTCTTCTCCTGCTAGTACATAATTTGTCTTTTTTGATACAGATGATGATGTTTTTCCTCCGTATTTTTCTATTAAATCCGCTGCTTCATTTCTTGTGTATTTTGTTAGCGAACCTGTTAATACAAATATTTTTCCTTCAAACCTATTGTCAATTTCCTCTTCCTGCATGGCATTCATGTTTACTCCTGCTTCTTTTAATCTATTTATCATGTCAATTGTTTGATCTTGTCTAAAAAATTCGTATATATTTCTAGCTGTTATCTCTCCTACATCATTTGCCATACATAGGCTTTCCAAGCTACTATTTGCTAAATTGTCCATTGTTTTATATTTTTTTGCTAAGACTTTTGCTGCTTTTATTCCTACTTGTTTTATTCCTAATGCATTTATTACATTAAATAAATCTCTTTCTTTGCTCTTGTTTATTGATTCTATTAAATTACTTGCAAATTTTTTTCCATTTTTCTTTAATGATGCTATATCTTCTAGAGTTAGGTTATATATGTCTGCTATGTTTTTTATTAGCCCTTTTTCTATTAAACTTTCTACTATTTTATAACCTAGACCATCTATATCCATACATTCTTTTGATACAAAGTGAGTTATTCCTCTTAGTAATTGTGCTGGGCATTCTATTCCCGTGCAACGTATTGCCGCTTCTCCTTCTTCTCTTTGTGCTTTTGCTCCACATGTTGGGCATGTTGTTGGAATTTCTATATCTATTTCTTTTCCTGTCCTTTTTTCAGTTATTACTTTTATTACTTCTGGAATTACATCTCCTTGTTTTTGAATCAATACTGTATCATTTATTTTTAGGTCTTTTTCTTTTATAAAGTCTTCATTGTGTAATGTTGTTTTTGATATTGTTGAACCTGCTACTTTTACAGGCTCTAATATCGCCATTGGTGTTATTACTCCTGTTCTTCCTACTTGCCATATTACGTCTTTTAATATCGTTTCTTTGGCTTCTGGTGGATATTTATATGCTATTGCCCATCGTGGTACTTTATATGTTGTTCCTAGCTTTTCTCTAAATGAAAGTGAGTCTATCTTTATTACTGCTCCATCTATTCCAAATGTTAACTTTTCCCTGTCTTCTCCTATTTTTATTACTGCATTTTTTGCTTCTTCAAAACTTTTGCAATATATTTTTACAGGGTTTACATTAAACCCTAGCTTGCTTAAGTATTTTAGTTGCTCATAATGCGAATCAAATGGATTTTCGTCAAATTTTTGTACATTAAAAATATATATATTTAGTGGTCTTGAAGCTGTTATTTTCCAGTCTAATTGCCTTAGTGAACCTGCTGCTGCATTTCGTGCATTTGCAAATAATGCTTTTCCTAGTATTTCTTGTTCTTCATTCATTTGTTCAAATTCTTTTGAGCCTATAAATACTTCCCCTCTAACTATTATATTTATTTTTTCTGGTAGTACTTTTGGTATTGTTTTTATTGTTCTTAAGTTTTCTGTTATATCCTCTCCTATTAAACCATTTCCACGGGTTGCTCCTCTTACAAATATTCCTTCTTTATATTCTAATGCAACTGATAAGCCATCTATTTTTGTTTCTACTACATATTGTAGCTCTTCGTTTTCTTCTTCTGCAGCTTTTTGCATTTTTGTGTCAAATTCTTGTAACTCTTCAAAACTAAATACGTCTTGTAAACTTTGTAATGGTACAATATGTGTAACTTGTTTAAAACCTTCTTTTACATGTCCTCCTACTTTTTGAGTCAATGATTCTTTTGTTATTAGTTCTGGGTATTCATTTTCTAATGCTTTTAACTTATTCATCATCATGTCATATTCATAGTCTGTTATTTCTGGTGCATCTTCATCATAGTACTTATTTGCATAGTATTCTAGTTTTTCCCTTAACTCTTTTACTTGTTTTTTAGCTTCATCTAATTTCATTAGATTTCCTCCCTGATTTCTTTTGCATTTTTTGATTATTATATACAATATATGTAAAAAAATAAATAGTTTTATATTATTTTTTTACTTTCGTAATTTAAAAACCATATAAAATTTCTTCTTCCATAATATTGTTTTGTTCCATTAACTCTTGGCACTTTTGTTCTAATAGCTTAAAGTTGCAACATCTTTGTATTAGTTTTTCAGTCGCTTTCTTTTCATTTACTAAATAATATAAGTTTTTAGCTCTGTTGTTTATTCTTAATTTATTTTTTTCTATCCATTCGATTTGCATACATAACATTTTTTTATATTTTGCATCTTTTATCCTTTTTATTTCTATTACACTTAGGTATCTTTTGGGAATTGGCATCATATTATTTAGGTTTATTCCCCCTAGTCTACCTCCATCTATTTTTAAGAAATCCTGCGTATTTTTCATTGTTAAATGCTTGGCTTTTGGCGATGTTAGTGGTGCAAAAAAGTTCTTTCCATTAACACATAACAATGTTCCAACAAATGGTCTATTTTCCTTTTCGTTTTCTACATATGGAATTTTAGGTTCATAATAATGTAAATAGTTACAGTATTCTATATCTGCTCTATATATGTTCATATTTTTCCTTTCATTATTAATAAATTTTGTTTTTCTTGGATTTTATAAAAGATTAAAAATCTTATAGATTATAATTGATATTTACATTTTATATTTTTGTTATTAGTATGTCAATATTTTTTATGTAATCTTTTAAAAAAGTTTTCGACAAAATTTTTACAAAAGGGCACGGTGCCCCTTGCCCCTACATTTGAAATCGATTTTTCCTATACTAAAATAAAAGGAAAGTTTTGGACGCGTCCCAAATCTTTCCTTCTGACCTCTGACTTCCTTTTATGACATCTTTTCTTTTATTTTTACTAACGTGTTCAAAGCCTCAATAGGTGTTAAACTATTTACATCAATCTTATCAATTTCTGTTGCTATTTCTGCAAGTTTAAAATTGAACATATCTAATTGACCTGCTGCTTGTTTTTTCTCTTCTTTTTGAATTGCTTTTTCGTTTATTATACTTTTTCTTTCTAAACTTTTTAGTATTTCTGTTGCTCTTTTACTTACATTTTGTGGTACTCCTGCTAAACGTGCTACATGTACACCATAACTTTCATCCGTTCCACCTGGAAGTATTTTTCTTAAGAATATTACATCTTCTCCCTTTTCTTTTACTGCTACTTGGAAGTTTTTTATTCCTTCTAGTTTATCTTCCAACCCAATTAATTCATGGTAATGTGTTGCAAATAATGTTTTTGCTCCGCATTTCTCTTTATCTACAATGTATTCTGCTACTGCCCATGCTATTGAAAGTCCATCATATGTTGATGTTCCCCTTCCTATTTCATCTAGTATTACTAAACTATTTCCAGTTGCTTCTTTTAGTATTGTTGCTACTTCCATCATTTCTACCATAAATGTACTTTGTCCCATACTTAGGTCATCTGAAGCTCCTACTCTTGTGAATATTTTATCTACAACACCTATATGTGCGTATGAAGCTGGAACAAATGAGCCTATTTGTGCCATTAATGTTATTAATGCTACTTGCCTCATGTATGTAGATTTTCCTGCCATATTTGGTCCTGTTATCATTGCTAGCCTTGTTTCATTTTTATCTAAATATGTGTCATTTTGAACAAAGCTTCCTGATGGCAACATTTTTTCTATTACTGGATGACGTCCATCTTTTATATCTATTATTCCACTGTTATCGACGGCTGGCTCTACATAGTTTAAGTCTTCTGCTACTGTTGCAAATGAACATAGAACATCAAGTATTGCTATTACTTCTGCTGATAATTGTATTCTTTTTATTTTACTTTCTATGTCTTCTCTTATTTCTACAAATGCGTTATATTCTAAATTTATAACTTTTTCTTCTGCTCCTAATATTTGATTTTCTAAGTTTTTTAGTTCTTCTGTTATATATCTTTCTGCATTTGCTAAAGTTTGCTTTCTTATATATCTTTCAGGTACTTGGTCAAAATTAGATTTTGTAACTTCTATATAGTAGCCAAACACTCTATTAAAGCCTATTTTTAAACCTTTTATTCCTGTTTTTTCTCTTTCTTCTGCTTCTAGTTTGATTATCCAAGTTTTCCCTTCTGTTGTCGCTTTCTTCAAATGGTCAATTTCTTCGTTATATCCTAATTTTATTAGTCCACCTTCTTTTACACTTAGTGGTGGCTCATCAACTATTGCTTCTTCTATTAATTCATAAATATCTGCTAATTCATCTAGTTTTAAATATAATTCTTGTAATAGTGGCGATTTTGTATTTGCTAATATTTTCTTAACTTCTGGCAATTGTTTTGCAGAATTTTTAAGTGAAATCAAATCTCTTCCGGTTAGCACTTCCATATGATATTCTTCCTGCTAGTCTTTCTATATCATATACTTTTTTAAGTAATTCGGTTATATCTCCTCTTAGTATAATATTATTTTTTAGTTCTTTTACAGCTCCTAACCTATTGTTTATTTCTGTAACATCTATTAATGGGTCATTTATCCATCTTCTTAAATGTCTTCCACCCATTGATGTTGAAGTTTTATCTAATACCCATAAAAGTGTTCCTTTTTTAGATTTATCTCTCATTTTTTCTGTTAATTCTAGGTTTCTTCTTGCATTTATATCTAAACTCATGTATTTAGTTGTATTATACATTATTATTTTATTAATATGTTCTAGGCTATTTTTTTGTGTGTCTAGTAAGTAAAACATTAAGCCATTTATAGAAGCTAGTGCAATTTTCTTATCTTCTATATTTTCTATACTAGCATTATTTTCATTTGTTATTTCTAGCTTAGGAACCTCTATCCCAAAAGCTTCTTCTTTTATTTTTGAAATAAATACTTCGAAACGCTCTTTTATTTTATTTATTTCTTCTAAAGAGTCATACATAAATGAATTTACTACTATTTCTGCTGGATTGTATCTTGATATTTCATCTAATAGTTTTGGAAAATTGTTACTATCTGTAATTTCTGTTGTTCTAAAATCTCCTGTAGAAACATCACATACACTTATTCCAAAGAATGTGCCTGCTTTATATATACTCATAATGTAATTATTCCTTTTTTCGTCTAACAAATTGCTTTCCATAACAGTACCTGGTGTAACTACACGTATTACACCTCTTTTAACTATACCTTTAGCTTGTTTAGGGTCTTCTAACTGTTCACAAATTGCAACCTTGTAACCTTTTTCAATTAACCTTGAAATATATGTATCTGCAGCATGAAAAGGAACTCCACACATAGGTGCACGTTCTTCTTGTCCACAAAGTTTACCTGTTAAAGTTAATTCTAGTTCTTTTGATACACTTATTGCGTCATCAAAAAACATTTCATAAAAATCGCCCAAACGATAAAATAAAATGCAATCTTTATATTCTTCTTTTGTTTTTAAATATTCTTGCATCATAGGTGAAAATTCCGCTTTTTCTGCCATGTTTTTCTCTTCCTTTCTTCCCATTGGGGACGTTTCCAAACGGGGTATCTGTCCCTTTTGGGAATTTTTTTATTATTTTTTTCGAAGTTAGAAGTTGGAGAAGTGCTAGCCTTATTTGTATATTTGGTTTAGATTTTTTCATTGCCTGCATAGTATGTTTCCTTTTTCCATTCTCAACATCCTTATTTATTAATAAATTTCACCTTTTAGGTACCACATATGTTGTGATATTATTTTTAAATCCACCATATTTCCTATTAATTCTTTATTTCCTTCAAATACTACTACTTTATTTGTATCAGTTCTTGCTGTTAGCATTTCTTTGTTTGTTTTGCTTACTCCTTCTACTAGTACCCTTTCCATCGTTCCTATGTATTTATTATTGTTTTCTTCTATTTGACTTTCTACCAATATCTTTAATCTGTCAAAACGTTTATGTTTTATTTCTTCTGGTATTTGGTTTTCCATTCTATCTCCTGGTGTTCCTACTCTTCTTGAGTATATAAACATGAATACTTGCTCAAAGTGTACTTTTTCTACTACATCTAGTGTATCTTCAAAGTCTTCTTCTGTTTCTCCTGGAAAACCTACTATTATGTCTGTTGAAAATACTATGTTTGGTATCATTTTTTTCATTTTTTCTACTAGGCTTAAGTATTGTTCTTTTGTGTACTTTCTGTTCATTACTTTTAATACATTTGTACTTCCTGATTGAAGTGGTAAATGTACTATTTTGCTTACTTTTTCACAGTCTCTTATTGCTTCTATTACGTCATCTGTAAAATCTTTTGGGTGTGGTGATACAAAGCGTATTTTTTCTATTCCTTCTATTTTATTTACTGCCCTTAATAGTGTTGCAAATGAGTTTACTCCTTCATATTCTTCAAATTCTATCTTTTTTTCACGTTCTACTCTTAAGTATGAATTAACATTTTGCCCTAATAAGGTTATTTCTTTGTATCCTTCTTTTGCTAAAGAACGTACTTCTTCTATAATATCTTTTGGGCTTCTACTTCTTTCTCTTCCACGTACATATGGAACTATACAATAGCTACAAAAGTTGTTACATCCATTCATTATTGTTACTGATGCTTTTATTTTGTCATTTCTTGAAATTGGAAGTCCTTCTATTATTTCACCATCTATATCTATTACATCTCTTATTTTTTTGTTTTCTTCTAAGGCCTTGTAAAGGTCTTGTGGTAATTTATGAAGTGTATGTGTTCCAAATATTATATCTACATATGGGTAACTTTGTTTTAGTTTTTTTACTATATGTTCTTCTTGCATCATACAGCCACCTATTACTATTATTGTACCTTTATTTTCCTTTTGCTTTTTTACTTCTCCTACTTTTCCAAATAGCTTTTCTTCAGCGTTTTCACGTACACAACAAGTGTTAAATAAAACTAAGTCTGCTTCTTCCATATTTAAAGTTTTTTTATAGTTCATTTTTCCTAACATACCACTTAGTTTTTCCGAATCATTTTCATTTAATTGGCATCCCATTGTTAATATATAATATTTTAATATTTTTCCTTTATTTATTTCATTTACTTTATCTATATATTTTAGTTCTTCTTCTATATTTATTTTCTCCAAATCTTATTTCTCCTTTTTATTTTCATTCGCTTTATTTTATTACATTTTGTATTTTTTTTCAAGGGAATATAATACATTTTTGTTACTTTATTTTTTACACAATTTTACATTATGTAGTTCTTCAAAAGAAACTAAGACATCAGAAAGTACTTGAATGGTAAAGAATTGGATTATAAATTTTAATTTTTTAGTAAATTATAAAAAACCGGAAATAAGAATTTGTACGCATTAAAAATGCTACAAATTCTAAATTCCGCCATAATTATCTTCTTAGGAAACTCACCACTATCGTGGATGACTTTCCTAAGAAGATAAAAAACAAATACAATGGAACTTTCACTTTGAAGTTTCATTGTATTTGTTTTAAAGCTAATTTCAACTTACTATTTCGACAAAACTTCCTAAATTTTGCTATTGTAATTTTCTATCTTTTATGTTAATATTATTTTGTTTAGTATTTTATTCCTATTAAACTTTTAGGATATTCTTTCCTAAAATATTTCCCAATTTTTTATAATTTCAATTATGAAGGAGATGATTTTATAGAACTACTACAATTAAAAAATGATTATACTTTTAAGCGTGTTTTTGGCTTTATTGGAAATGAAGATATTACAAAGGGATTATTAAATTCTATATTAAAAGAACCTGTTTCTGACGTAACTCTTGATTGTAACAAAATTATCGAAGCAGACCTATTAGATGACAAACTTGGAATTCTTGATATACGTGCTAGAATTAATAATTCTATTGATTGTGATATTGAAATGCAAGTTGTTGATCAAAATAATATTGAAAAGAGAATTCTGTTTTATTTAAGTAAAATGTATAGTCAAAATATGAAAAAAGGACATAATTACTTTGAGGCTAATAAATGTATTGCTATTCTATTTACAGATTTTGATATTAAAAGCATTGCACATATTGAAAAATACATGACTAAATGGAATTTTCGTGAAGAAGAATATACAGATTCAATCTTGACAGATTCGCTTGAAATTTATATAATAGAAATGCCTAAGGTAAAAAAGTACTCTAGGAGTAAAAAACTAGATACTTGGGTTAATTTTATTATAAAGTCAGGTGATATTGATATGAGTAATGCAGATGAATCATTAAAAAAAGCTAAAAAAGTATTAGAAGAAATAAGCCAAAATGAACATGAAAGATATTTAGCAGATTTACGTGAAAAATACGTACTAGATCAAAATAATTTAGTTAAAACAGGTTATGATCGTGGTTTTGAACAAGGTGTAAAGGATGGAATTGAACAAGGTGTCGAGCAAGGTGTCGAACAAGGTATTAAGCAAGGCATTGAACAGGGTATTGAACAAGGCATTCAGCAGGGTTCTAAACAACGTGAAATTGAAATAGCTAAAGAAATGAAAAAGCAAAATTATTCAATGGATGAAATTCAAAAAATAACAAAGTTAACTAAAGAAGAAATTGAAAATCTATAATTCAATAATTATTTTAAAATACTAAACACATAATAGCAATTCATTATTTCATTGGGTTGCTATTTCTTATTTTAAATTCATAATACAAAAAAAGAATGGTTACCCACTCTATTTTATGCCTTTTATTGAATTCCATATTTTTTCTTAAATTTATCTGCTCTACCACCTGTTGTTTCTCTTTTTAAATTACCTGTCCAGTATGGATGACATTTTGAGCAAACGTCTACTTTCATATCAGCTTTTACTGAGTTTGTTTTCATTACGTTTCCACATGCACATGTAATTGTACTTTCTGTATATGTTGGATGTATTCCTTCTCTCATTTTGTATTCACCTCTTCCTCTCTTTTTTAAACTATCTTTATTATATTATCACACAAATACTTTTTTTTCAAGTATTTATATGTTTTTTATTTATTTTTCTTGCTCTTGCACATATTTTGCCGAAGCTTCTAGTTCATCTTCTATTGATGGATGAAATACAAACTTATTAACCATATTGAACAAGCATGCAAGTACTACTATAATTAATAATACCTTTTTCCAAACTTTAGCTATCATTTTTTTCTCCCCTAAAAATTATACTACATATTAATTATACTATATTTTTCTATTTTGTCAATGCCCATTTTGTTAATCTTCACCTTATGTTATCTTCTTTATTTTCGTATCCTATATTTTGTGCTATATTTGTAATTCTATTTTCATTTTCTACTCCATCGTGTATAATTGTACCTGTTCTTGAGTCTAATATTAAAGAATAACTATTTATATTTGGTAATCTTCTTGCTGATATTTTATTTGCTCTTAGCTTATTAAACATTTCTTGTAAATCTTTTTCTATTACTTGTCTACTTTTGTGTTCTTTTCCTACTGGTGTTATTCCTAATACTATTCCTATATTTATAGTATCTGTAATGTTTTCTTTATTTTTCATTATTTCTTCATATAACTTATCTATTTTTCTACATCTTACTATTTCATCTTTTTCATCTAATTCAAAATCTTTTTCACAATTTCCTTTGTAAACATTCATATGTGCTAAAAACGAAAAATTTTTCTCATATGCTATTAATGCTATGCAAGACTGTAAACCTATTGTAAGTAATAATGGCTCTTTACTGTTTGCTACTGCATATTCTCTCATATTTACAAACTTTATTAAATCTGTTTCTTGTTCTTCTATATTAAATTTCATTACTTTTAAAGCATTTTCTATAAATTCTTTTTCCATCTATTTTTCTTCCTTTAATTTTTTTCTTAAATATATTAAATAGTACGCTATTGAAATTTGGAAAATCATTATAAGTGCAGATAATCCAAGAATATATGGTATTCCTTTATTATACATTATTCCTGCAAAGTATAGCCCTATTGATGTTCCTATTAGGCCTATTATATAGTGAATATTTGTAAATATCATTTGATATTCATTTAATACTCTATTAATATATGGTGCTGATACTATATTTTCATATGCTGTTGAAATTAAAATTGACCATGTCATAGCAATAAAGCATATTGTTAAATTGTTACTTATAAATGCTACTACATATAATAAAAATCTAATTCCAAATTTTATTCCTACTGTTATATAATCATTTTTTCCTGTAAGATATTTTAAGGCTATAATTCCTATTAAATCTGCTATTAGCCCTACTAATAATAAGTAATTCGTCGCATTTTCGGCTGAAAAATTTAACACATTTGTAAGCATTAACATTTTTAGTCTCCTAAGCCTGTTTTCATTGCTATTTCCCCACAAAAATGGTCTAATACATATAAACGAACTATTCTATCTTTTAATATATATTTTAACACTTCTTTAAATTGTATTTGTTTTTCTTGAATTTGCGGTCTTTTTATATTTAATATTGTTATAATAGCTAGTATTAAAAATACAATTGATATTAATAAACATACATTATAATCTATTAATATATTTGCTATTGTTTTCCCTATTAAAATACCTCCAACTAAAATTCCTATATCACTAAATAAATATTCTACTAATTTTCTTTTACTATATAATCTGTCATCTTTTTTTATTGATACAATAAAAGGATATATACTAATTACAATTATTCTTTCGAAAATAGTATCTAATATTACAATTATATTAATTATATTTTGATAACCTGTGTGATTTAGTATATATAATAATATTAAACATACTCCTTTCATAAAAAATGAAGTTAAAAGTATTGTTCTTATTCTTTTTAATGATACCTTTTAGCAAGTATTATTAATACAATAACACAGCATAAGCTTGCTACACTTAGTATTTCACTAATTTGTGTAACATTTAGCATATTGTCTTGTAGCCATAATTGCCTAAAGTTTTCCCATAAGCCTTTTGATATACTAAAAAAGGCTAACATTACTAATATTTTATTTTCATCTTTTAATTTTGCAAATTTTTCTCACATTTTTTCACCTTTTAATTTATTTCTTCTAATTCTTCATATCTTTGTTTTGACATATATTTCTGTACTATTCCATATATTAAATACACTAACCACGAGTTTATCTTCTTGCGTCTTTTCTTATAAAAGGTTCTTGTACTTTGTTTGTTATTAATAATTTATAAGTATTTGGTTTTCTATATGCATCTCCTAAAGTCTCTCTACTTCTATACTCTCTAATTTCACTCATATTAAACTGTACAATTTCAATATTTTCTTTATCATTCATTACTAACATTTCACTATTTAATTCATGCTTATTTATATTTCTCACTATTGGACTATATACTGAAGATTTTCCACCATGATTTGCATAGTTTACTGTTACAATTCCTACCATATTTTCATATGCTCTTACTTTCAATTGCTCTAATCTTATTTTTGACATATAGCAAGCATTTGGAACAAGAATAATTTCACTTCCTTGTAACATTAAAATTCTTGCGCTTTCTGGAAAATCTCTATCAAAGCAAATCATTGTTCCTAACTTTACTTTACCTTTTTTATAATCTAACTCACAAGTTTTAAATTCTGTACCAGGTTCAGTATATGCTTCCATTTTGCAATCAACTGTATGTATTTTTGAATACTTTAGTACAATTTCACCATTTCTATCTATTATAATTACTGTATTTTTAGGCTTTTCATCACTTTTTTCTAAATATGTAATAGCAATTGCTATTTGAAGTTTTTTTGCTACATCAATATAACTTTTAATAAATTTATCATCATTTTCTATTGCTTTACTATTCCAATTATTTATTTTTTCTAATGGTATATTGTATTGATCTTTTAAATCGCCTTCAAATAGCATTTCATACCCATTATTCCACATTTCTGGAAAAACTGCTATATCTGCTCCCATTTGTTTTGCTTTTTTACAATATTCAATACCTTTTAACATATTATTTTCTATTGAATCAGTTGGAGTTAGTTGTAATAATGCTATATTAAAAATATCTGATAAAGTTTCAATATAATTTAATATTGTATTTGACAATTTTTCTATATTTTCAATATTATCAATAGTAGGAATATGTATAAAAGTAATTTTGGTTTTTAAGTTATTGTTTTGCTTAAAGTCTAATGCCCTATAAAATACATTATTGCATAAGTAGTTTCCAGCATCACATGAGCTCATTACTTTATAATTATTATCTTCTAATTTTTCTTTTAATACTCCATAATAATAATCTGTTTCTAATTCTATTTCATTTAGTTTTGCACTATTTTCTAAATAAATATTTTTAGTATCGGGCTTTTGACCAAAAATTAGAACATAGTCATAATTTTCTTTTAACTTTTCTTCTATTTGATTGCTACTTACTTCAAAATCATTTTCTAAATATAAAATATCTTTGTTATTTTTTTCTTTTATATTGTCTAATAATATTTTTGCTGAATTATCGTTTCCTTTAAAACCTGCAATTAATATTTTCATTTTTCACCTCGTTTTTTCTTTTCATTTTTGAAAACATTGTCCCAAATTGTCCCATTTGTCTCAATTAGGTACAGTCCCCAATTGAGACATTTTCTTTTCCTACAATTTCTTCTATTTCTTCTAAAGTATTGCCATTTACAAATATTCCCCCTGCTGGCATTTTGTTTTCTCCGTTTAGTATTTGTACAGGTGTGTTGTTTCTGTCTCCTGTAAAAAATTTAAGTGCTCCCCTTAGTTTATCTTTTTGCTCTTCTGTTAAATTTGTTATGTTGATAGTCAGTTGTTTTCTTTTTGATGTTTCTTGGTTCCCAAAAGGGACAGACTTCTCATTAGGAAACGTCCCCAATGGGACTATTTTGTTTGCTATTATGCTTACATTTTGTTCTTCTTCACGGATGCTTAAGCGTCCTTCTACTAATACTATGCTTTCTTCCATTAGAGCCGTTCCTGCTTGTTGGTAAGCGTTTTCGAATACTATTGTTTCTATATTTCCGTATAGGTCTTCTATGTTTACAAATGCCATTATTTTATTGTTTTTTGTGTATTTCTTTTTGATACTGTTTATTATTCCTGCAAATTTTACGCTTTGTCCATCTTTTAATGGGAATGTACCCGTTTGTTCTTGTTCTTCTAATGCTTCTCTTATTTTTAGTGTGCTTATGTTTGAACACATTTCTATTTGTTCTTTTAGTTCTTCTAGTGGATGTCCTGATATATATAGTCCTAACATTTCTTTTTCCATTGATAGTAGTTCTTTGTCTGAGTATTCTTTTAGTGTGTGGTAGGTGTATTTTAATTTTTCTAGGTCGTTTTCTTCTTCATTACTTCCACTTGCTAAATCAAACATTGATACTTGCCCTTTGAAGTTCTTTTTTGATGAGTCTGATATTGAGTCTAGTATTTCTTCAAATGATGCCATTAGTGTGCTTCTGGTTTGTTCGAATTCATCAAATGCTCCTGCTTTTATTAAGCTTTCAATGCACTTTTTATTTACCGCTTCTCCTTGTATTCTTTCACAAAATTCTGTGAAACTTTTATATTTTCCGTTTTTTCTTCTTTCTTCTACTATGCTATCTACTGCTGCTGTTCCTACGTTTTTTATACTTCCCATTCCAAAACGTATTTTTCCATTTGCATCTACTGTAAATCTTGTTTCACTTTCATTTATGTCTGGTCTTAATATTTCTATGTTTAGTCTTTTACATTCTTCTATGTAATATGGTACTTTATCTAAGTTTCCTAAAAAGCTATTTAGTGTTGCTGCCATAAATTCTTCTGGATAATATGCTTTTAGGTATGCTGTTTGATATGATACTACTGCATATGCTGCTGCGTGTGATTTGTTGAAGGCATATTTTGCAAATTCTGCCATTTCATCAAATATTTTGTCTGCACTTTTTTCATCTATTCCATTTCGTACACAGCCTGGAACTATTACATTTCCTTGTTCATCTATTTGTCCATGTATAAATATTTCTCTTTCTTTTGCCATTACGTCTAGCTTTTTCTTTCCCATTGCACGACGTACTAAGTCAGCTCTTCCTAGTGAGTAGCCTGCTAAGTCTCTTACTATTTGCATAACTTGTTCTTGGTATACCATACAACCATATGTTACTTCTAATATTGGTTTTAGGCTTTCGTGTGTGTATACTGCATGCTCAGGGTCTTTTTTGTTTGCTATGTATCTTGGTATTTGGTCCATTGGTCCTGGACGATATAGTGAAACTCCAGCTATGATGTCTTCTAAGCTATCTGGTTTTAGTTCTTTCATGAAGTTTGTCATTCCTTGTGATTCAAATTGGAATATACCAACTGAGTTTCCCTCTTGCCATAGCTTATATACTTTTGGGTCATTCATGTCTTTGTCAAATTCTACATCTATGTTCTTATCTTTTTTTACTAAGTCTATTGTATCTTTTATAACTGTTAAAGTACGTAAACCTAAAAAGTCCATTTTTAATAATCCTAGTTCTTCTAAGGTTGTCATTATAAATTGTGTAGATATGTTTCCTTCTCTTACATATAGTGGTACATATGTATCTACTGGGTCTTTTGTTATTACTATTCCACATGCGTGTGTTGAGGCCTGACGTGGCATTCCTTCTAGTGCCATTGCTATATCTAGTAGTTTTTTTATTTCTACGTCTGATTCGTATAAATCTCTTAGTTCTCTATTTTGTTCCATTGCTTTTTTTATTGTTATATGTATTTCATTTGGTATCATTTTTGCAAGTTTATCTGCTTCTGCATATGGAACATCTAATACTCTTGCTACATCACGTATTACCATTCTTGCTGACATTGTTCCAAAGGTTATTATTTGTGATACATGATCATAGCCATATTTTTGACATACATATTCTATTACTTTATCTCTTTTTTCATAGCAGAAGTCTACGTCAAAGTCGGGCATACTAATTCTTTCTGGGTTTAGGAAACGTTCGAATAGTAGGTTATATTTTATTGGATCTATATCTGTTATTCCTATAGCATATGCTACTATTGAACCTGCTCCTGAACCACGGCCTGGTCCTACTGGTATGTCGTGGGTTTTGGCGAAGTTTATATAGTCCCATACTATTAGGAAGTAATCTACATAGCCCATTTTTTTGATTACACCTAGTTCGTATTCGGCTCTTGTTCTTATTTCTTCTGGTAGAGAGTTGTAGGCTTCTTCTATTTTGGCGCTATTCGGGTCGCCGAAGGCGGCGACCCCTACATTAGTTATTTCTTTATTTAATTCATTGGAAATATTTGGGTCATTCTCATTTGTAGGGGCACCGTTTGAGGGAATACCTGTTAGGCATGGCACCACTGTGCCCTTTTCCCCATATCTCTCTATCAAACCTTTTTTTGTAAGATATTCTATATAATTATAATGTGTTTCGAACCCTTCTGGTACATCATAGTTTGGCAGAATTGTATGTCCAAATTCAAATTCCACGTTACATTTTTCTGCTATTTTTACTGTATTTTCTATTGCTTCTGGTACATTTGAAAAGTAGTCGCTCATTTCTTCTGGTGATTTTATATATAGTTCGTCTGTTTCAAAACGCATTCTGTCTTCATCTGACATTTTCTTTCCTGTTTGAATACATAGTAGTACTTCATGGTTGTAAGCGTCTTCTCTTCTTGAATAGTGTGCGTCATTTGTTGCTACTAATGGAATGTCTAATTCTTTTGATAATTCTATTAGTTTTTGATTTACTAATACTTGCTCTTTTACTCCATTATTTTGAATTTCTAGGTAGTAGTCTTCCCCAAATAATTCTTTAAACCATAGTGCTACTTTTTTAGCCTCGTTCATGTCATTATTTAGTATTGCTTGGTTTACTTCTCCTGCTAAACATGCACTACAGCATACTAACCCTTCATGATATTTTTCTAATATCTCTTTGTCTATACGTGGTTTATAGTAAAAACCTTCTGTGTATCCTAAAGAAACTAATTTTGATAAGTTTTGATAACCTTGTTTGTTTTTTGCTAGTAATATTAAGTGGTTATATTTACTATCTAAATTAGGGTCTTTATCGTGCCTTGTGCGTGGTGCTACATATACTTCACACCCTATTATTGGTTTTATATCGTTTGCCTTGCAAGCTTTATAAAAATCTATAACACCAAACATGTTTCCATGGTCTGTAATTGCTATTGCTTTCATTCCTAGCTCTTTTGCTATAACTGGTATATCTTTTATTCTATTTGCTCCATCTAATAAGCTAAACTCACTATGTATGTGTAAATGTACAAACTCTGACATCCTTTTTTCTCCTTCCGCACGGTAGGGACGGTCCTTTTCGTTCCGAAATCGGAACGCTGGGGACAGTCCTTTTATAATATAATAAGAAAATACGTTGTTCTACGTTAAAATGTAGGGCACCATTTGTAGGAATGCCAGTTAGATATGACATCACTGCGCCCTTTGTTATTTTATATCTTATAATTGCAAAGAAAGTATATCATAATTTAAATTTCTAAACAATATAAAAACAAAAAGAATTGGAATTTTCCAATCCTTTTTGCATGATATCATTTTTCGTATGTTGCTTGAATGTGCATACCAGCTAGTCCCCTCGTTGACTTACATATTGCCTGATATACTTCTTTTTCTCTTACATATATACCATCTTCATTCCAGAAGTCTTCAGTAATTTTCCTAATTCTTTCTGCCGATTTATGTAGTCTCAAAGTTTCTTTGTATAATCGGCTTGCTGTTATGTTTCCTGCCTTAACCGTTACTTCTACTTTCCTTTTTCCAAGGTATTTCGCTGTAACTCTTTCTTCCTTTGTAGTTTCATCAACTGCTGGAGCTGTTATTTCTTTTTTTGGCTCTACTTTGTCAATAGCAGAACGTTCAAGTTTTTGTGTTGTTATTTTTCCTCCTTCAATTTTTAATTCATACTTGTTCCGTTTTCCTGTTACTGTAAACTTAAACATAATGATATCTCCTTTCAGTTTATAAAGTAATTTTATTATATCATATTTACATAAATATCGCAAGATCTATTTACCAAATTTTTACACAACAAAAATAAAACAAATTGCTTTCGTAGTAGTAACTTATAATGTTATATTACTTAGTAAGCTCTATTATTTTTTCCATTATTTCATCTGTTATTTTGTCTAATGCTTCTTTGTCATTTTTGTTGTAGTTACTAAAGTCTAGTGGTTTTCCATAACGTATTGTTACTTTGTCAAATTTGCCTGTTCCTCCTGATATTCCTACTGGCATTACTTTTGCTCCTGAACGCATTGCAAAAAATGCTGCTCCATCTTTTACTTTCTCTCCTTTTTCTATCCCATTTCTGGTTCCTTCTGGAAACAATGCTACACATTCTCCATTTTTTAGTGCTTTTAATGCTGTTTTTATTGCTGTTATGTCTTTTGAGTCTCTGTTTACATATATTCCATCAAATACTACTCCTAGAAATGCAAAAAATGGGTTCTTTTTTAATTCTATTTTTGCCATAAAGCGTACGTGCCTTTTTGCTGTTACTACTATTAATGGTGGATCTAGGTATGTTCTGTGGTTTCCACAGTATATTAATGGTTCATCTAGTGGTATGTTTTCTTGTCCTTCTATTTTTACTCTATGTATTATTTTGCAATATGCGTATATTGCTCCTCTTACTATTTTTCTTGCTATTTCTTTTAAAAATTTTTTCATTGTTTTTTTCTCCTATTGGCTTCCGATTGGGGACAGTTCCTAATCTAGCCAGATTATTTTTATTTTTTACTTGTTATTCTTCTCTATCTTGTTTCCGATTAGGAACCGTCCCCAATCTACTTTCTTTTATTATATTTAGTATCTTATTTTTTACTTCTTCTATACTAAGTTCTGTGGTATCTAAATATATTGCATCTTTTGCTATTTTTAGGGCTCCTACTTCTTTTTCTTTGTCGTTTTTGTCTCTTATTTGTATGTTTTTTAGTACTTCTTCATATGTTATTTGTATTCCTTTTTCTTGCATTTCTTTGTGTCTTCTTTGTGCTCTTATCTTTTCGTGTGCATCCATATATATTTTTACATTTGCATTTGGAAATACTACTGTTGTTATGTCTCTTCCTTCCATTATTACGTCTTTTCCTTGTGCTAAGCTTCTTTGTACTTCTACCATTTTGTAACGTACTTCTTTTATTGATGATACTTGTGAGACTATTTTTGTTACTTCTTTACTTCTTATTTCTTTTGTTACTTCTTCATTATTTAAAAATACTTTTTGCTCACCGTTTTCTTTTTCTATGCTTATGTGTATGTTTTTTAGTGAGTTTATTATTTTTTGTGTTTCTTCTAGTTTTATGTTGTTTTTTATTGCGTATAGGGCTACACATCTGTAGGTTGCTCCTGTGTCTATGTTTACTAATCCTAATTCTTTTGATATTAGGTTTGTTATTGTTCCTTTTCCTGTTCCGGCTGGGCCGTCTATTGCTACTATGAATGACATGGGGTTCTCCTTTTTTCTTTGTTTTTTCTTTGCTACTTGGTTGTTTTTTGCTTCTTTTTGTTCTCTACCTTTATTAGTTTTTCTTCTTGGCTTCCGCGTTGGGGACAGTTCCTAATCTAGCCAGATTATTATTGTTTGTTACTTGAGGTTCTTCTCTATCTTGTTTCCGATTACGAACTTTCCCCAATGCTACTGTCTCCTCTATTGCTAGTTTTTTAGTTCGATGGATTTTGCTATTACGGTTATTTTTTGTACAGTCATTGTTGTTAGTTTTTCTATTTCTTTTGTGCATTTTGCTTTGAATTCTTTTAGCTGCTTTATTACGTTGTGTCCATAGTATACTGATACTTCCATGTATATGTGTGGACCTTCTCCGTAAATTTTCTACTCTGGTTCTTATTATTTTGGCTATTCCTTCTTCTTTTTTGGCTAGGTATTCTACTATTTGCCTGAATACTGTGTCTGATATTGTGAAGTTTCCTAGGTAACTAAATGTTGGTCTTATTATTGATTTTTCCGATATGTATGGCTTTTTTCCGCTTCCTTTTGATTTGAATATTTGTAATGGGTCTAATATATATCCTGAAAAGTCTTTTTTTATTTCAAATGTTGGTACTGGTATTACATGCTTTCCTTGTGTTACTCTTATGTTTCTTGCTGTTTCCATTTCGTCTTTTGTTGCTACTTCTTCTATGTATATGGTTTTCTGAATATTTGGAAGTTCTAAGTTTTTTGCTATTTTTTCTACCATTCCATCTGATGTTCCTAATATTAGTATTGATTCTGGCTTATATTTTTTTATCGCTTTTACCATTTCTTTTCTTTCTTTTTCGTCTATAAATATTGCGTGTTTTACCGTTTCTATTTTTGTTGGTGCTTTTTTGGCAGATTCTCCTGCTACTACTTCATTTTCATTTATTAAGAGTCCATCATCTATTATGTATGATATGTTGTTTTCTCCTGCTACCATTTGTGCTCTATAACTTTTACCTGTTCCTGATGGTCCTACAAAAGCATATACTTTCATTTTCTTATATGTTCTCCTTGTTTATAAAATTTAATTTTTGCTTGTTACCTTGATTATGTTTCTCTATTTTTCTATTAGTGAAAAACTGTATGTGAACCCATGATATTTTGTGTTATATGTTTTTTGCTCTATTACTTGTATTTCATATTTTCCTTTTATTTTTTCTAGTAGTTTATAGTCTGATGAGTCTAAAACCCATATTCTTCCTTGTATGTTTTGTATTTCTTCTAGGTTGTATATTGTATCCATTTTATTGCCAAATGCCTTGTATGCTTTTTCTACATTCCATTTTTCTGCATCATAAAAATATGATTTATTGTTTGGAAAGTTTGTGAATGTTACAAACCCACTTAGTTCGTTTTGGCATAATAATATGTCTTGTTCTTGTACATTTTCACTTAAGTATTTATATGGTTCTTTATTACTTTTGTCATAATTGTCTTTACATAGGTTTACTTGTATTGCTATTCCTGCTATAATACATAAAATACATATTATGCTTGTTATATATTTATTTCCATTTTTTCCTATATAATACGATATTAAGAATATAAATATTCCTGTTACACATAACATATACCTTGCATATATTATTGGCATTTGCATTACTATTGATACTATGCATGCTCCTAGTATTACACCTATGTATATTATTATTGATAGTTTTATTGGTAATTTTTCTTCTTTTTCTTTTTTCTTGTTTATTCTATTTTTTATAAATATATATATTATGTATGTACATATAATTATTCCTAGTATTATTGCGTATTTATTTGGTATATACTCTGTTCCCCCTAGGTTTCCTGTAAATTGGAATTTGAAGAATTCTATTATTGTGTCTGGAAATGCTATTGATATCCAAAAACCTTTTGATACTTGTTTCATTTGTAGTAATAGTGATACTATCCAAGGAATATATAGTATTATTTGTATTATTGCTGAAATTATGAATGCTTTCATTTCTTTTATAAACTTTTTTTGTTTTCCATGTTTTTCCAATGACATGTATAAACATTAGTATATTTACTATTCCTGCTGCCATTAGCCCATAGTAGTGTGTGTATGCAGATGACAAACTAAATATTGCAAATAGTATCCAGTTTTTTGTTTGGTTCTTTTCCTCATTTTTGTAAATTCTGTATGCATATATACTCATTAGTGTAACTAGTAACATTGCAAATGTATACATTCTTATTTCTCCTGCATATACAGTGATTACTGGAAGAAACATGCTAAAAAATGAGAATAATATTCCTACTTTTTTTCCAAAGTCTTTCCTTATATGTGTAAATCCTATTATTCCTATAAGACTTGCACATACCCATGAGAATATTCGATGTAGTATTATTCTATTTCCCAATATTAGGTTTAATATGTGTAATACCCAATAATATAGTACTGGATGCACATCGTTTGAGCCTATTTCCCATATTTGTTTAAATGTATGGTTACTTATTGCTACTGAATAACTTTCGTCAAACCATAAGTTATTGTGGAATATTGGTATTGCTAAAAATATTATTCCTACTATTATTATTACTATATGTAGTATATCTTTTTTGTCTAGTTTCATTTTATCACACCTTTTCTTGTTTTTTTATGTTTTATGTGATTATTATATCATTACATTTTTCAATTGTCCATAATAAAAAACCGGAAATAAGAATTTGTACGCATTAAAAATGCTACAAATTCTAAATTCCGCCATAATTATCTTCTAAGGAAACTCACCTTCTTCGTTTCACTACGCATAAGTTATCCGTAAAGTTATTTCATTCCTAATGGCTAACTTAACTAACGTTCGAACAGCTAACTTAACTTACGTGGATGGCTTTCCTAAGAATATAAAAAAATAAAAAATATAGCTTAATTAGATTATATGTCTAATTAGCTATATTTTTATTTTTTTCTAATTTACTTCATTTATTTTTATGTCTCTAACATGCTCTATTTTTTCCCAGCTTGTTTCTCTTTTAAATAAGCATTTAAAGTTTATTAGTAGCCATGATCCTAAAAATAGTGGGTAAAATAGTAGCCCTTTAAGCATTGGTTTTATTGGCTTTTTGTCTAAAATCATTATTAGTATTGCTGTTAGTATTGGGAATATAAATGTTGGTATTATATACCTTAATATATTTATTCCTAATTCTGCAGCAGTCATTCCTTTTGCTACAAATACTATGAAGTTCATTAGTATTAGTATTAGTGTTAATACAAACATTGGTATACTTCCTAGTATATATAAAAGACCATCGAAATTCATTAATGTTTTCTTTTCTTTTACAGCAATGGCTAGCATTCCTGTGTATTCTTTCATACATTGTATATGACCTACTGTCCATCTTGACCTTTGTGACCATGATTGCTTAAACCCTGTTGGTTGCTCATCATATACTATTGCATCTGTTGCCCAACCTAATTTTCTTCCTTCTATTATGTTTTTTAGTGAAAATTCTATGTCTTCGGTTAAAGTTTTTGTGTCCCAACCTGTTGGTTTTATGACATCAAATCTTACCATAAAACCTGTACCATTTAATAGTGGTGATAACCCTAAGTTATATCTTGCTAAATGGTAAAAGCGATTCATTGTCCAGTAGAATATTGCATATCCTGCTGTTATCCAGTTGTCTGTTGGGTTTTTTATATCTCTATATCCTTGTACTACATTTTCACCTTGGCATAGTTTTTTGTTCATTGCTTTTAAAAAGTTTTTGTCTGCTATGTTATCTGCATCAAATACGCAAAATGCATCATATGGAGCATCTTCTTCTATTTTTTGTGCTAGGAACCATTGCAAAGCATAACCTTTTGTTTTTTTGTTTTCGTCAAACCTTTCGTATACTATTGCTCCTGCCTTTTTTGCTACTTCTGCTGTTTTATCTGTACAATTATCGGCTATTACATATATGTCGTATAGCTCTTTTGAGTAATTTTGGTTTTTTAGGCTTTCTATTAAGTTTGCTACTACTGTTTCTTCGTTGTGTGCTGGTATTATTGCCATAAACCTGTTTTCTTTTTCTTCGATTATTGGTTTTTCTTTAAATTTTATTAGTGAACATATACTTACTATAAATTGATATGCCCAGAATATTGTTAATATCCATACTAATGCCATTTGTATTATATATAAATATTCCATTTTTTTCTCTCCTTATTTATAGTATCTAGTTTATTTAGATACCATAAATATTATACTATTTTTGGTGCTTTTTTTCAAGGTTTTAAGAAAATCTTAAGATTAGAGTTGTTCTTCTTGGCTTCCGCGTTGGGGACATCTTATCGATTACTCAAGGTGGTTTTTAGTTCTCTACCCTTATAATTTTGTTTCTTGGCTTCCGCGTTGGGGACAGTTCCTAATCTAGCCAGATTATTTTTGTATTTTCTCTTGAGGTTCTTCTCTATCTTGTTTCCGATTACGAACCGTCCCAAATGCTACTCCTGTGCTAATTTTCTTGGTGTGTGCCTGCTTCTAGGTCTTTCATGCTTAGGTTTATTCGGCCTTGGTGGTCTATTTCTAGTACTTTTACTGTTATTTCGTCTCCTACTGCTAGTACGTCTTCTACTTTTTCTACTCTTTTACTTGATATTTTTGAGATGTGTAGTAATCCTTCTTTTCCTGCTCCTAAGTCTACAAATGCTCCAAATGTTGCTATTTTGGTTACTTTCCCATCATATATTTCGCCTGCTTCTATTTCTCTTGTTATTTCTTCTATCATTTTTAACGCTTTTTTGGCGTCTTGTCCTTCTACTTCATATATACATACGTTTCCGTCTTCTTCTATGTCTATTTTTACACCTTTTGCTTCTTCTATTATTTTGTTTATCATTTTTCCACCAGGTCCTATTACGTCTTTTATTTTATCTACTGGTATTTTTGTTGTTATTATTTTTGGTGCATATTTTGATAGTTCTTTTCTTGGCTCAGCTATTACTGGTGCCATTATTTCGTCTAGTATATAGTCTCTTGCTACTTTTGTTCTTGCAAATGCTTCTTCTATTATTTCATATGTTAGTCCATCACATTTGATATCTACTTGTATTGCTGTTATTCCGTCTTTTGTTCCTCCTACTTTGAAGTCCATATCTCCGAAGAAATCTTCTATTCCCTGTATGTCTGTTAACATTATATATTCTTCTGGATTCTCTTTGTTTGTTACTAGTCCTGTTGATATTCCTGCTACTGGTTTTCTTATTGGCACTCCTGCATCCATTAGTGCTAGTGTACTTCCGCATATACTTGCTTGTGATGTTGATCCATTTGATGATAGTATTTCTGATACTACTCTTATTGCATATGGGAATTCTTCTTCTGATGGTATTACTGGTACTAGGGCTTTTTCAGCTAGTGCTCCATGTCCTATTTCTCTTCTTCCTGGTCCACGAGATGGGCGTGCTTCTCCTACTGAGTATGATGGGAAGTTGTATTGGTGCATATAACGTTTTGAGTCTTCTTCGTCTACTCCATCTAGCATTTGTTCTTCACTTTTCATTCCTAGTGTTACTATTGACATTGCTTGTGTTTGACCTCTTGTAAATATTGCACTTCCATGTACTCGTGGTAGTACTCCTACTTCACATGATAGTGGTCTTAGCTCATCTATTTTTCTTCCGTCTGGACGTTTATGCTCTACATATATCATTTCTCTTACACATTCTTTTTCTAGGTCGTGTACTGTGTCTGCTATATCTTGTTTACGCTCTTCGGCTACTTCTTCTCCATATTTTTCTATTACATAATTTGTAATATCTTCTGTTATTTTGTCCATGTTTTCGTCACGTGTTTCTTTGTCTTCGGCTTGTACATCTTGATACATTCTTTCTTTAAATTCTTTTCTTATTTCTTCAAAGAATTCTGGTTCTACTCCAAAGTGTTTATATTCAAATTTTGGTTTTCCTATTTCTTCTTGTATTTTTCTAATAAAGCTACATAATTTTTTAATTTCTACATGAGCTTCTTTTATTGCTCTTAACATTTCGTCATTTGGTAGTTCGTCTGCTCCTGCTTCTATCATTGTTATTTTTTCTTCTGTTCCAGCAAGTGTTAGTGTTAATCTTGATTTTTCTCTTTGTTCTACTGTTGGGTTTATTACAACCTTACCATCTACATATCCTACTGCTACTGCTGCTGTTGGTCCTCCAAATGGTATGTCTGATATTGCTAGGGCTGATGCTGCACCTATCATTGCGCATACTTCTGGTGAGTTATCTTGCTCTACTGATAGTACTGTTGCTACTACACATACATCGTTTCTGAAGTCTTTTGGGAATAGTGGACGTAGTGGTCTATCTATTGCTCTTGATGTTAGTATTGCTTTGTCTGTTGGTTTTCCTTCTCTTTTTGTAAAGCTTCCTGGTATTTTTCCTACTGCATATAATTTTTCTTCATAATCTACTGAAAGTGGGAAAAAATCTATTCCATCTTTTGGTTCTTTTGCTGCTGTAACATTTACCATTACAACTGTGTCCCCATATCTTACCATTACACTTCCATTTGCTAACCCTGCTATTTTTCCTGTTTCTATTGTTAATTTTCTTCCTGCTAATTCTGTTTCGTATTGTTTAAACATAATTTTTTACCTCTTTTCCTATTTTTTAGTATTTCTATTATACTTTTTATTATACAATACTTATTAATTAGAGTAACCTCTACAATGTATTGATGTGCTTCGCTTTGCTCAGCAGTGAAGAGTGAATAATGAATAATTTGGTGCAGATTTTGTATATACTCTTTTTTTATATTCTGTATTAAATTTCAATATATTGTACAAGCTACTTTCTAATTATAAGCATTGTTTTTTACACACCTTTAATGTAACGGGCACAGCTTAACTCATGTCCTACGAGGTATTCTAAGCAAACGATGCCACTACATTTAAAATTTGTTCTTATTTATTTTTAAAAATGGACGTTTTACTTTTTAAAGTTAAAACGTCCTGTTTAAAGTTTTTTTGCTAAATATGTTTTTATTTTCTTAGTCCTAATTTAGCAACTATTTCTCTATATCTTTCAACATCTTTATCACTTAAATATTTAAGTAAGCTACGTCTTGCACCTACCATTTTTAAAAGACCTCTTCTTGAGTGGTTATCTTTTTTATGTACTTTTAAGTGCTCTGTTAATTCATTAATCCTTTCTGTTAAAAGAGCTATTTGTACTTCTGGTGAACCAGTGTCTTTTTCATCTCTTTTATATGTGTTAATGATTTCTTGTTTTCTTTGACTTGTCATTAATTACACCCCCTATTTCCTTATTATTTGCCTTAAACTGAGTTTTAGATTAGGTGTGTTTTTTCCAAAACTAAGTATAAGGTATTTAAACATATTTATATTACCACATTTTTACTAAAAATGCAATAGCTTTTTTAAGTTTTATGTTCTTATTTTTCATAAGCTATTGTCTATTTTTTATAACATTAACATCTTTAATTCGAATGCTTTGTTTGTTTTAATTTTAGTAATGCTACACTCTCAATGGCATTGGTAAATGGAAACATATCAACAGGTTGAATTTCATTTACTTCATAATTTTCTTCCAATAGATTTATATCTCTTATCATGCTTGCAGGATTACAACTAATATATACTATTTTTTTTGGTTGCAATGCCAAGATATTATTTATTGTATTTTTATCTATACCTTTTCGTGGTGGGTCTATTATTATTACATCTGGATATATCTGCTTCTTTTCTATTAAATTTGAAAATACTTTTTCTACATCTCCTGAGTAAAATTCTATATTTTCTATATTATTTATTTTTGCATTTTCTTTTGCATCTTTTATCGCATCTTCTACTATTTCTATTCCATAAACTTTTTTTACATATGGTGAAGCAAAAATTCCAATTGTTCCTATTCCACAATATAGGTCAAATAAGATATCTTCTTCATTTAATTTTGCTATTTCTATTGCTGTATTGTATAGTACTTCAGCTTGTACTGGATTTACTTGATAAAATGACATTGGAGAAATTTTAAATGTATAGTCTCCTAAAATATCATAAATATATCCATCTCCATGTAGTATTATGTTCTGATTTCCTAATATTACATTTGTATTTTTGTTATTTATATTTTTTATTATGGTCTTTACATTATATTCTTTTACTAGCATATCTACTAGTTCACTTTCAAATGGTATCTTTTTGTTGTTTAATACTAATATGCACATTATTTCATGTGTACGCATTCCTACTTTTATTACTATATGCCTTAATATTCCTGTTTGCTCTTTTTCATTATATGCTTCTATTCCTTTTTGTTTTATAAACTTGTATACTGTAAATGCTATTTTTTCAGCTATTTCATTTTGTATAAAACATTTTTGCATTGGTATTATTTCATGAGTTCTTTGCGCAAATACTCCTATTTGCACTTTTCCACATTTATCTACTCCTACTGGATATTGTGCTTTATTTCTATAATGGTAAGGATTTCCCATTCCTATTGTTTTTCGTACTTTTATTTGTTTTTCTTTACATAGTTTATTAACTAAATTCTGCACATTTTTTTGTTTTATATTTAAAGTTTCTTCATAGTCTATATGTCTTAAGTTGCATCCTCCACACCTTTTGTATGTAGCACAATCTTCTTCTACTCTATATGGCGATTTTTCTATTATTTGTAATATTTTTCCATACGCATGTGTTTTTAGCACTTTTACTATTAGTATTTTTATTTTTTCTCCTTTTATTGCCCCTGGAATGAATATTACGAAATCATTTATTTTTGCTATTCCTTCTCCTTCCATTCCATTATCTATGATATTTACTATATATTCTTCATTCTTTTTTATTTCCATAAAGACCTCCATTTTTATTTTATTAATGCTTATTATTTTATTTTTGTTCCACCCCATTCAACAGCTACAAATCCTACTCTTTGTGGCGTTACTAATTTCTGCTCTTTTACTTGTATATATTTTTCTAAAGGTTTATATTGCATTAATATTCTTATTAGTGTATCAGGCTTAATTGAAAACTCTAATGGCATATTTTTATTTATCTCTTCTATGGTTGCAAACCTTATGTAATTGTACTTGTTTTGTTGTAGTATTGGTAACCAATATATAATAAATTCTTGTTTTTCTTTTGCATTTAATCCTAGTATTTCAAGTTTTTCTTCAAGAAATTTTATTGTCTCATTACCTTTCACTACAAAACCTTCCTCTAAATTTGCCTTTTGGCTATGTATTCCTTCCCAGTATAAGGAATATAATTCTTTACCAGTTTCAGATTGTATTAATGTTCCATCTGGTTTTGCTATTATTTTCCACCCATTATTATATTCTGGATATGAACATGTAATGTTTTCTGTTTTCCCTAATTTTACACATAGCTCTAGTTCATATTCTGGATATAAATATATAATTGGTTTTTTATCTACTACTTGACCACCTTTTGATGGTATATAATGTGGTTCCATTCTTATACAACTATTATTATATATATTGAAATATATAATAATTGCAATTATAATTATTGAAATAGCAATTATACTTATTACTATAATTTTTTTGTTCTTTTTATTAGTATTTGGCTGGTTATTTTTTATTTTCAAATTATCTAATTTTATTTTATCTTTGTTTTCTTCCATTTTGCACCTTCTTTCATTTTTATATTAACATTAAACATATGTATTTTCAATATTTTTATGTTAAAAAAATTAATTGTATTACCTCTTTATTATTTTTTGCAATATATATTATAAATCTGCGTTTCTTAGATGATACTTTTTGTAAACAAAAATATTGTTTTTAAACAACAAAAAAATCAACCAGATTTTATTTTCTGATTGATTTCTGTATCAATTCTGTTCAATTTAGTTCGAACAGATACGTCGTTGGTGCGGATGAGAGGACTTGAACCCCCACCCTTTCGGACTAGATCCTAAGTCTAGCGCGTCTGCCAGTTTCGCCACATCCGCATGTGTTATTAAGTATTAAATAATTAACTTATTAACAATATCTATCTTAGCATATTTTTATCTTATCTGTCAATAGTAATATGCAAAAAATTTTTAAAATTTATACCTCAGTGTTTATTATTCCCAGCCACTAAATAATTTATAATTACTATAGGTGCTTATATCTAATAGGAATACCCATGAAAATTTACGTAAGTTACGCCCTAAACATGTATTTAAAATTTATATCAATGTTTAAATTATCTAATGGCGAAATTCGGTATTCCCCAAGAGGTATTCCTTACCGATTAGCCCCTACAGTACAAATAAAATATTTTAAAGCTGTGAATTGTAATGTGCGGATGTATTTTTATATTTTAGTATTTGATTACTTTTTATTATCTTCTTAGTTATTTAGTAAGTCAATTAATTCTTGTTTGTCTCTCATTCCTACTGCTTTATTAGCTACTTCTCCATTTTTAAATACTATAAAAGTTGGTATACTCATTATTCCATATTTTATTGCTAAGTTTTGCTCTTCATCTGTATCTATTTTGTATACTTTTGCTTTTCCTTCCATTTCTTTTTCTAATTCTTCCACTACTGGACTCATCATTTTACATGGTGAGCACCATGTTGCAAAAAAGTCTACCAATACTGGTACCTCTGAATTTAATACTTCTTTTTCAAAATTTTCACTTGTTATTTTCATATTTACCTCCATTTTTATATTTTTAAATTTATTTTTTACAATTATTATATATAATTGTATCAATCTTTTTTAATTTATATTATTTTTTCATACTTTTAATTACACTCATTCCTGCAGCCATTCCTTCGTACACGGCTTTTGCTATTTGCAAAATTCCTCCTGTACAATCTCCACAGGCATATAAGTTTGGTACATTTGTGCTCATATCTTCTTTTACTATTATATTCCCTTTTTCATCTAGCCTTACCCCTATTTTTCTTGCTAAGTCACTACTAGTTGCTGTTCCTATTGCTATAAATACTCCATCTATTTTCTTTATAGTATTATCTTCAAAATGTATCTCTTCTATACTATTATTTCCACGAAATTCTCGTATTTTCTTTTCTTCTATGTCAAATTCTATGCTTCTATTTTGTACTGGCTTTTCTCCATTTGTTAATATAGTTACAGAATTTGCTACTCTTCCTAATTCTTCTGCTTCGTGGAGTGCATATTCTTTGCTTCCTAGCACTGCTACATCTTTCCCTCTAAAGAAAAATGCATCACATGTAGCACAATAGCTTACACCTTTTCCTTCGTATTCCTTTATTCCATTTATTTTTGGCAACTTTCTTGATGTTCCTGTTGCCATTATTACTGCTTTTGCTTTGTACTTACTATTTATAGTTTCTACAATAAAACTATCTTCATAATCTATTTTTAAGACTTCATCTTCTTCAAATTGGACTCCTAATTTCTTTGCTTGATTTATTCCTATTTCTTGTAGCTCTTCTCCTGTTACACTACTTTCTAAACCATAGTAGTTATCTATTTTATTTACCTTTTGTAATATTCCTATTCCTTTTGAAATTATTAGTGTTTTTAAATTTGCTCTTGCTGTATACAAACTTGCTGATATTCCTGCAGGTCCGCTTCCTATTATAATTACATCATATTCCATTTGTTCACCTCATAATATATCATATAAACTTTTAAAGCTATATCCATTTTCTCTTAAATATTGTATTACGCTTGGAAGTGTTTCATACGTTAAAATTTTATCTGCCGCATCATGCATTAATATTACTACACTTTGTTTATTGCCTACTGTTTGTATTACATTTTCAAGTAACATTTCTTTTGTATGTGCTCCTTCTGCGTCTTTTGACAATGAGTTCCAGTCTAATGAAACTATTCCATTTTGCCTTAAATACCCTTTTGCATCCTTTTTTATATTTTTGTAATAGCCTCCGAACACTCCCTCCTGGGAACCTAAATACTCTTGAGTGATAGTCTGGGTTGTTTAGCGCCTCTTGTATACAGTTTTCTGTATAGTTATATTCGTCTAATACTGTTTGAATATTGGTGTATATGCTACTATATTTATGAGTATAGCCATGGTTTGCTATGTAGTGGCCTTCTTCAAATTCCCTTTTTATTAATTCTGGATTGGATTTTGCTCTATTTCCTAAAACAAAAAACGTTGCTTTTATATTTTCTTGTTTTAATAAATCTAATATGAATGGTGTAACAGCTGCTGTAGGTCCATCATCAAATGTTAAAAATACTCTTTTTTCTTCTGATGTGTATATATTTTCTATGGATACCATTTGCTCCTCTGTTAAAGGTTTAGCGTTTTTTAACCTTTTTGATTCTTTTTCTTGTTCTATTCTTTTTTGTTCTTCAATTATTTCTTGCTTTGTTTGTAGTTCTTCTATGGTCTTTTTATCTTGCATATGTTTTGCATATTTCATTCCACCATAAATAGATAATAGTATTATAACAACCAGTATCAATACTACTATAAATATTTTCCATTTATTTATCTTTGGTTTTACTACTGTTAAATTATATGGATAATACATTTTTTCACCCTTTTTGACATTTTTCTATTATTATATACAGTTTATTTGTTTTTAACAATAGAAAAAGTAAAAATAGTGCAATTTTATTAAAACTGCACTATTTTTTTATTTTTTACTTTAACTTGCTCCAAAAACTCTTTTTTACAATCGGCTTTGGAAAGTCTTTTTTAAAATTGTATTTAATAATGATATCATCTTTTTGTTCAATTGCCGTTCTTATTTTTTCGATATCAGCACCTTTTACTAATTTAGCAAAATCATACATATCTCTTGCAGTTCCATACTCGATCGTTACATCTTCCATTTCTGTAACATTTCCTATGTCACGCGCCCAAGCGCAAATGACACTCATCCTCTTGGATTGTTTTACAATCCTTTTAGCTTCCAGTATGTCAATATCCAATATTTGCTCTTGTTTATCTATTAGTATCCTTATAAGCTGATATGCAGAATATGCATCTTCACAAGAAAGAATAAAACTCTTTATTTTTTCTTTACATACTCCTTCAATTTCTTCTAATAAGTAAATTCCATCATTTGGTTTTCCATAATCTATTACTGCCTTTTCGGTTTTTACTATATCAGGCTGTATTGCGAAGCTTGTAAATTTTATTAGCCTCTCAATATCTTTAAGTTCAACTAATTTGTCCTGATATTTTTGTGTATTTATTGTTTCTTTCCGCCTTTTAGCATATTTTATGATTTCTTTTGCATCGTATGTTGTCAACATAATCTCGTCTAGCTTTAATAATTGCTCTGGTGTTAAACCTTTAAATTCATCAACAAATTGATTGATAAATTTACCATCTTTTATCAAAGCTAAACCATCTATTAGTTCATCAACAGTATTTCCATAAATATACTTTTGTATATCTGATGAATCAGATTTAAAACTAACTCCGAGTTTGGTTTCGTTCATTTTCTCCATATTTTTTTCCTCCTAAAAATTTTGTTAGAGTCCTTTACTTACATATTTATGTTTCATGTGCATTATATTGCATTTACATAATTTTGTTAACTGTTTTATGTCATTTTCTTTTCATATCTCTTATTATTTTCTTAGTTTCTTCTTCTACTCTATATGATTCAATAATCTTTTGTAAAGCTTTATTGTATGTCCAATCATCTATTTTATTGTTTTTAAGTAATTCCAACGTCTTTTTAGGAAATTTTACAAATGCTACTTGAATTGTCCATGCTATTGCCATTTTTACATAGTAGCCTTCATGTTTTACATTGTTTAGTATTTCTAGTACTTTATCTATATATTCTTCTGTTATATAGAAGTCTAACATCATTACTATAGCAAAACGTAGTTCAAATTCTTTGTCTGATTTTAAATATTTTTGTAAAAATTGCCACATATATTCCATATTTTTCTTTGTAATCTTAAAACCTGCTACTGAAACGTCGCATACTGCCCAGCTATTTATTTTTGGAATAAATTTTTCTAAATACGCACAGAAATTTTGTATATCTGTTTTCCATAGTCCTAGTACCATTCCTTGCAATAATATTTCTTCATATGAATTATCTAAAGCATTTTCTAAATATTTTTCTATGTTTTCACTTTTTACAATATCTTTTGCAAAATTTCTTAAAACTGGTACTCTAACACCTATAATTTCATTACTATTTGGGCATAATCCTGTATGAAATTCTTTATATTTCTCATCTGCAAGTTCTTCTATTTTTTTTCTTATTTCTTTATTTGTCATATCAATTCTTTCCTTTTTATCTTTTTCTTTTATTATAACAATAAAATAATTTAAAGTCACTACTTTTTTATAGCATAAAAAGATATCTTACCTTAAACTAAAAGGTTTGTATCTACTCATCTTCTTATATAACTAAATTACACTATTTTGAAAACTGTGAATTGTAATTATAAATATCCCTAACAATTTTACTATTTTTGCTTGCACAATCTGATATTTTCTGTTATTATATAGAAGTATCAAAAACATATGCCGATGTGGCGGAACTGGCAGACGCACACGACTCAAAATCGTGCGGGAAACCATGTGGGTTCGAGTCCCACCATCGGCACCAACGACGTATCTGTTCGAACTAATAGAACAGATAGATTCAAAAATCATTTAGTAAACTAAGTTGATTTTTTTGTTTCAGAAAGTTTATTGCCTCGCAGAGCCCCCATGTTATGATAGTATGTCATAACATATAGGGGAGAACGATTTAGTTAAGTACACTAAAGAATATATTATTTTTTAAATCTGTTTTCTTCAGTAAGTAACTAATTTAACTACCAAAGAAAGCTGTTACATAACTTTTTAGAGAAAGTATGTAACCCACTATGACACTTTCAAAATTTCGTTTTGTAAAGATGCCCGTGGGATCCTAGCGGAGAGTATAAAATCACCTAATCTTGCTATAGATAATTTATGTCGAAAGTCAATAAAATTTGCAGTTTTTAGAAAAATATTCGAAATTTATTGACATATAAATAAATAATATTATATAATCAAACAAAAGTTTTGACAATAAGGAGAATTTATGAAAGCAATAAATGTTTTAGATACTAAAATAACATATTTTAACATGGATAATGAAGATTACATATCATTGACAGATATGCTAAAGTCAAAAGATGGAGAGTTTTTCATTTCAGATTGGTTAAGAAATAGAAATACTATTGAATTTTTAGGCATTTGGGAAGAATTACACAACCCTACTTTTAATTATGGCGAATTTGCCATAATTAAAAGTCAAGCAGGTTTAAATAGTTATAAATTAAGTGTTAAAGAATGGGTAAATAAAACAAATAGTATTGGTATTGTTGCTAAAACTGGTAGATATGGTGGAACATATGCCCATAAAGATATTGCTTTTGAGTTTGGTATGTGGATAAGTCCAAAGTTTAAATTACTTTTAATAAAAGAATTTGAAAGGCTTAAAGCAGAAGAACAAAAGCAATTAGGTTGGGATGCAAAAAGAGAATTATCAAAGATAAATTATAAAATCCATACAGATGCAATAAAGAAACATTTGATTCCAAAAGAACTTACCAAATATGAAACAAGCATTGTTTACGCAGAAGAAGCAGATGTATTAAATATGGCTTTATTTGGAATGACAGCAAAACAATGGAGAGATAAAAATCCAGATAAACAAGGAAACATAAGAGAGTATGCTACAATAAATGAATTGATTTGTTTAGCTAATTTAGAAAATATAAACTCAATTTATATAAATGAAAGAATAGAACAGTCTGAAAGACTAATTAGACTAAATAAAATAGCAATTGCTCAAATGGAAATATTAACAAAAACAAATAAGAATATACTTAAAGAAAATAATTAAAGTATTGAAAAGTACAGAAAAATATTATATATTGTATAGATGTATACAAAAATATGTAGTTATTCTCGAAAAACAATGTTAGGAGGAGAAATTATGAATCATGATGATATCAAAAAAATGCAGGAAGTAGCATCAAGATTAACTGAAAGAAAAACTTTGGAAGTTATAGAAAAAAGGCAAGAAGAGCTTGATGCTAAAATGAGAGAACTTAGACAAGAAGAAATTGAACAAGCGAAGATGCTTTTAGAAGAACTTTCGGAGGAAGAACGCGAAGAAGCTTTTATGGTATTAGATTGAAAAAATCTATAAAGTGAGTATGTTATTATAAGTATAAAACATTGTATTATATTTTGAAAAAGGAGAAGAAATATGAGTAAAAATATGGTTAGTACAACAAAAGCTACAATATCTTTTATAATTTGGGAACTACTATTTGAGATAATATTTTTTATGATAATTGGTTTTTTTTCAGGAATTTTGATTATGGCTATCGATAATAAAGTTACAGTAAATATAATTATGATTATTCCTAAAGTTTTAGTACAATTTTTAGTAGTTAAATTTGCTATTTGGAATACTTTTAAGAAGCAAACAATTGAAAGTTCAAATGAAAATAAACTTTTTATAAATATTTGCATAATATTTATAGTAATTACTTTATTTAGTATAGTAGTATCTTTTAATCTTACAAATATTATAGGAAATATAATTTCTTTATTACCGTTATTATTTGTAAAAAAATATATTGTCCAATATAACAACTAAAACTATATAAAAAGACAATTGAATAATAACTTTTAATTGAAAATATAAAAAATGTGATATACTTTAGTAAATTGATTTGTATTTGTATCAATCGTTATGAGAGCCGAAAAAGTTGTAGATAACTATTCACTATTAATTATTCATTGTAATTATTTTAACAAGAAATATTTTATTATTAATCAAAAATTTGATATCTCTTTATAATAAGAGTTTAAATAAATACCTTTGGTGTTAGAATACTGTACTTTGGTATATAATTGAAGTGTGAAAACGAATTAAATTTATACCTAACAAAAGCAGCCATTTGGCTGCTTTTGTTAGGTAAAATTCTTACTTTAATTGGAAATAAAAACCATATTCTTTATAAATTCTATCTCCAATTTTTGCTTCTTTTGTCTTTATATTTTTTCCTCCCATTTTTTCATAAAATCTGATTGCATTTTTATTATCGATTAAACACCATACAATCATATTATTTTTGTCAAGATCCCTTAATTCCTTGCAGGTTTCTGTAAATAAAGATGTTCCAATTCCCCTGCCTATTTCAGATGGTTTGATGTAAAGGCTAACTAACTCTGACTGGAAATCATCTTCGTTTGGAGTAGTGTTGTAGCAAGCATAGCCTAATACTTCTTCTCCCCTTACCGCTACAAGTACTAAGTCTTTATATTCTTCAAAACTTGTCTCATAACGCTTTGTTTGCTCTTCATAGTTTAAAGAGTTTAAGTAATCTGAAGAAATTATTAAGTTATACGCATTTTTCCAACCATCTACTTTAATTTCTGCCATCTGTCTTTGGTCTTTAAACTCATTCTTGCGAATCTCATAATCATCCTTTGGCTCAAGAAGAAGAATACTATTGTGGATATTTAACATTCCTTTTATAAGTTTGTCTTCATCCACTGCATAGCTTACTCTTCCTACAAGCTCATCTTTGTAGGGCCACGATATTGATTGACCTACTAAAAACCTTGTTCTGGAAGTTCCATAGAAGAATATTGTTAAGTCTTTATCTGTTCTTATGGTATGCCTTTTGTATTTCATCCCCTTAATTTTAGTAAAATCCAAAATTGCAAAAAATCCTGCTTCTGGCTCTAAATTTTTAGGGAAATCTACCCTAGGAATACCTGCTAATGCTTTGCTTGCTTCTACAAATCCCAAATTTTCTATTACTGTTTTTGTTATTCTGTCTTTGTATTTAGAGTCTGCCGCATTAATTCCATTAACAAGAGCTTTTAACAGGTTATACCTATATACATATAGCTCTCTTAACTCTTCAAAGTAAGCATCATAAACCTTATACCTTTTCTTCTTCGCATTATAGGCACCTGCAAGAGCTTCACCTGTTATTGTTGAAACAGAATCCATAGTTTGGAAAGTTTTGTTGACTATTCCATAGATTATTGCTTCATCTGCTACTACAAAACCTGCTCTTACATCTGCCATTTCATAGCTTTTAGATAAGCTAAACAAAGAAATTGTGTTTCTGAACATTCCAGGAATTGTAGCAATTGGCATTGCTATGTTTTCCTTGTCGTAGGTAATATCTCTGTATACCAAATCGTCAATTATAAAAACTCCTCGCTTTTGGCATACTTCTGAAATTTGGTATAAAAGTTCTTCTTGCTTCTTTCCCATTACCTTTCCAGTTGGGTTATTTGGGTTAGCATTTAAAAACGCAACTACCCTTGGAACATATCCGCGCCTTCTATGGTATGCAAGTTGAAGGCTTTCATTGATTTGATCAATTCTGCTTGCAAGCTTATAAGGATTTATTAAAAAGTTATCCTCCCTTTCAAGTTTTATAACCTCTACGTCTGCACCTGAACGTTCAGTTCTAATTGTGAAAATACCATAGCTTGGACCTGTTACTAATACAACATCCCCCGGCTTTGCAAGCAGGCTTATAATTTGGTTGTAAAGCACTGATGTAGAAACAGAAAAAGTTATGTTGTGAACAGAAAATCCTTTTTCGTCAATCTTATCACGATTGTAAGGCTCTGTATTTATAAATCCTTCTTTTTCTACATAGTTTAGTAACTGCTGTCTTATGCTATCAGCACCTTCTGTGTATGGGTACCGATACATTAAAGCTTCTCTTGCATACTTCTCCATAGCTTTTGCTGCCAATGGAAATGGCTTAAACTTTATGGGGTTTCCTCCACCTAAGTCTAAGTCTGGTATTGTAGCAATGTTTTCGTCTCTTACCTCGTAACCATAGAACTCAATTGCGTCAGCAATTTCCTGCACAGTAGGGTTGAAACGTTCTCCATCATTTCTAACGCCTATGTCAGGTAAGCCAAACCGCCTTTTTCTCAAATCCGGGTTGTCTCTTAAAAATCTGTCAATTGCTCTTGATTTTGTAAGCATATATTTTACCTCCTATTATTAATCTACATAATATTATAACATATCGATGGACAAATGTAAATATCAAAAAGTTTCAAAAAATGAATGAATTTTCATTTTTTGAAACTTTTTGATTATTCTTTATATCCTGGTTTTCCAAGTAGTTTAAACATGTTTATCTTATACTTTTCAACCCCTGGTTGGTCAAATGGGTTTATTCCTAATAACTTTCCTGACACTGCGCATGCTAGTTCAAAGAAATATATTAAATGTCCTATTGCTTCTTCATTTAATTTTTCTATGTTTATTACTATATTGGGTACTCCACCTTCTACATGTGCTTTTATTGTTCCTTCCATTGCTTTTTTATTTACGTAGTCTAGTGTTTTTCCTGTAATATAGTTTAAACCATCTAAATTGTCTTCGTCTAAATTTATAGTTATTTCTGATTTTGTTTTTTCTATATTTAGTACTGTTTCAAATAAATTTCTTCTTCCTTCTTGTATATACTGCCCCATAGAGTGTAAGTCAGTTGTAAATTCTGCTCCTGATGGATATATTCCTTTTTTCTCTTTTCCTTCACTTTCTCCATATAGTTGTTTCCACCATTCTATAAAGAAGTGCATTTTTGGTTCATATGTTACTAATATTTCTATATTTTTTTCATTTTGGTATAGAATATTTCTTAAAACTGCATATTTATAGCAATCATTATATTTTAAGTTTTTATCAGAATATTTTTCTTCTGCAAATTTTGCTCCTTGCATTAATTTATCTATGTCTATTCCTGCTACTGCTATTGGTAGTAAACCAACTGGCGTTAATACTGAATATCTTCCACCTACATTATTAGGTATGACAAATGTTTCATATCCTTCTTCTTCTGATAGTTTCTTTAATGCTCCTTTTTTGCTATCTGTTGTTACATATATTCTTTTTCTTGCCTCTTCTACACCATATTTATTTTCTAAAAATTCTCTAAATACCCTAAATGCTATTGCTGGTTCTGTTGTTGTTCCTGATTTTGAAATTACATTTATTGAAATATCTTTATCCCCTATTAAGTCAATAATATCTTCTAAATATGTTCCACTAATATTATTACCTACATATAATACTTGTGGCACTTTTCTTTTTTCTTTTCCTAAATAATTTTGAAAAGTATGTGTTAAACTTTCAATTACTGCTCTTGCACCTAAGTATGAACCACCTATTCCTATAACTAATAAAATTTCAGAATCTTCTTTTATTTTTTTTGCACATTTTTGTACTCTTTCAAATTCCTCTTTATCATAATTTGAAGGTAAATTAAGCCACCCTAAAAATTCATTTTCATTATCTTTTTTACTATGTAATTCTTCATATATTTCTTCTACCTTTTTAGAATATTCCATAATTTTCTTTAAATCTATACCTGAATTTTCTATATTCAACTTAATATTAGACATAATTTTCCTCCTTAGCTAAACGCCTTGGAAAGATTTGGGACACGTCCAAAACTTTCCTAATCATTTTCTGAATTATATTTTATCTCAATAAAATATTTTATGCAACTATTTTATTGCTTTTTTATTTGTTTTGTAAGATAATATTTATGGTGATAATTATGACGAGTTTTATGTTAAAAATAATTGGAATATTAACTATGTTTTGTGACCACAGTGGCGACGCTTTTATAGGACATTTTTCTTTTTTAAACCTTATTGGAAGAATTGCGTTTCCTATATTTGCATTTCAAGTTGTGCAAGGCTATATTCATACACACAATGTAAAAAAATATGCTTTACGATTATTTATTTTTGCATTTATTTCACAAATTCCATTTATGCTATTTTTATCAACTTTTTATGATAGTTATTATTTGAATATATTTTTCACTCTATTTTTAGGTGTTATTTGTTTATATGGATTTGATAAAATTAAGAATAGGTATTTAGGTGTTTTATTTGCTATATTAATTTGTGTTGTTGGGCATTTTATACAAGTAGATTATGGAGTTTATGGTATTGCTGTTATATTTTTATTTTATGTTTTTAGTAAAATATTCGCTAACCAAAAACTTCTTATGTGTTTTACCTTTGTATTAGTAACTACCATAAAATATTTGCCAGATATACTTTCATATCCTATTGCATCTTATGTGTATATATCTTGTATTATATTTACATGCATAGCACTAATTCCAATTTGCATATACAATGGAAAACAAGGACCTAAAATAAAATATTTATTTTATACATTTTACCCTGTGCATTTATTAGTTCTTTATTTTATAGTACATTTTTTAACATTGTAATAATTTAATATATCTGTAGGGGCTTAATCGGTTAGGAATACCTAAAAGAATTTACCGAATTACACCCCTACAGATTTTTTAATTTCGCTAATATATATTTTTTACATACTCATATTAATTCCCCTAGCTACTACCTCTGACATATTTAATATTAATTCGTCTATTTCTTTTGGTGTTACTATAAAGTTAAAGTCTTTTGGTAATAATGCCTCTTTTATTTGTTCGTAGTTATCTTCTTCTTTTAATTTGTTTAAATATTCATTTGATTTCGCTTCTTGTTGTAGTTTTTCTATAAATAAGTCTAGTGCATCATTTACTACTACTGCTGTTTCTACTACTGTTGGTATTCCTATTGCTATTACTGGTATGCCTAGCGTATTTACTGTTAATTCTTTTCTCGCATTTCCTACTCCTGCACCTGGTATTATTCCTGTGTCTGATAGTTGTATTGTACTACTTATTCTTTCCATACTTCTCGATGCTAATGCATCTATCACAATTAATAGTTTTGGTTTTATATTATCTACTACCCCTTTTATTACTTCTAATGTTTCTATTCCTGTTGTTCCTAATACCCCTGGTGCTATTGCACTTACTGGTCTTGCGTTTTCATCTATATATTGTGGCAGGTAGTTTATTATATGTCTTGTTACTTCTATGTCTTTTACTACATTTGGACCTAATGCATCTGGGGTTACTTCTTCATTTCCAAGACCTACTATTAGTACATCTTCTTTGCTTTGTATTTTGTCTTCTACTAGTTTTCTTAGTTCATTTGCTAGTGTTTCAGCCGCTTTCCCCGCTTCTTCTTCTGTTATAATATTCATTTTTTGAATGTCTATTGTTATATAGTTTCCTTTTTTCTTTCCTATTGCTTGTTCTCCTTCTTCATTTGTTATTTTTACTCTTGTTACTTTTATTTTTTCAGTTATTTTCTCTTCCTCTGCCTCTACCCCCTCTACTTCATTTTCTATGTTATTTGCCTTTTTATACAAATCTCTTCTTTCATCTGCTAAGTCTGTTCTAAAATCATACATAAAAAAATCCCTCCTTTTTTATTGCTCTTTCTATTATTGTGGGATTTTTTGGTGTTTTTATTCATTTTATTTTTCTTGCACTTGCCCTTTTGGCAATTTTTTTCGAAAAAGGGCCGTCCCTTTTAGTTGATTTTTTCCTAAATTGTTACTTGACTATTGGTTATATAACTTTTATAATGTTTATTGATGATTAATATCGTATTTAAAACGATAGCTATATTAAAATTTTATAGTATTTAATATTTTTTTCTAAACAGTCAATAATAAAATTATAGGAGGAACAAAAGATGATACAAAAAATTAGAAATAGGAAATATCAATTTAAAAGGAATAATTTATCATTTAATAATGGAATTACTTTAATCTCTCTTGTGATTACAATAATATTGTTAATAATATTAGCAGGGGTTGCTATAAATTTGAGCATAGGAGAAAATGGGCTATTTAACAAGGCAAAATATGCAAAAGAGAAGTACTTAAATGCACAGGTAGATGAAGAAAAACAGTTAAATGAATTATATGAGGAATTAGGATTATTAGGTGAACTTCCAGAAAATACACCTCAAACAGAGGCTGGTAAAATTGTCAGAATTCCAAATTCTTGGGAAACTACTTTGCCAGCATATGTATCTGATAAAGATGGAAAAGAAGTAATAGCTAGTAAAAAAGTAGCTAGTGTATATGCAGTAAGTGCTGGAAATGGAAACACTATACCAGTGCCACTAGGTTTTTATTATGTAGGTGGAACAATTAATGGTGGTGTAGTAATATCAGATAGTAAAGATGACCAAAATAAGTATGCTGGAAAAGAAGATGTAAGTAAAGAGTTAAAAGGGAATCAATTTGTATGGATACCTTGTAGAATAGATGAATATCATAAATTGGATTTTGGAAAAGAAGATGCAAAATGGGATATGGGGGTACATTCGTCTGAATACCCACAAATAAGAAAATATAGTGGCTTTTATATAGGCAGATATGAAGCAGGAGTAGCAACATTAAATAAAGAGAAAAAAGCAAATGGAGAAGCAAATCCATTTGATGATAGTGTAACATTTGATGGAGGAAAGTCACTATTTGAAGCAGTAGGAATACAAACAGGAATAAATGGTTGGACATGGCAAAATTATGATTTTACAGCAAGAAGAACAGGAACGCCAGGAATAACAGGAACAAATAAAGCTAGCCGGAAATGTAGTAGTTAAAGCAGATAGTATACCATATTATCATGCAGATTATTATACAGCAGTAGAAATGAGCGAAAGAATGTATAGCACACACGATTATGTAAAAAGTGGATTAGTAACAGGAGCCCAATGGGATATGATGCTGAAATATATGCAGGATACGGGAAACGTAGATATAATATCATCGGATTGGGGAAATTATGATAATGTATCATTGGCAAATTTAAGCCGGATATTATACCAATGTAAATTCTTCTTCATCCGCTTCAGTAAGAGGAGCAACAGATGGATTTAAAAGTGCAGAAACATTAACAACAAACTCAGGAACAAATTCATTGGTAATATTAACAACAGGAGGAACAGAACAAGTAAAGAAGATGAATATATATGATGTAGCTGGAAACCTATGGGAGTGGACACAAGAAGCTTCATATGCAGATAACTTAGACTATAATATGAATGCAACCTTCAATAGTTACGTGCTTCGTGGTGGTTCTTTCTTTCATACTTATTCGAGTGTCTCTGCGTCTTACCGCGCTTACGATTATGCGCCTAACACCAACACTCGCAACGGGTTCCGCCTTGCACTTTATCTTCAGTAGAATTGAAAATACAAGACTTGGGCGTTGGAAAGATTTGGGACGTGTCTAAAAATTTACAAACATATCTAACTAAAAATATATATAACTATTTGATGTTTGTAAATTTTTAGACACGTCCCAAATCTTTCCACGTCCCAAATCTTTCCTGTCTTTATGTGAAATGAGCATACTAAACTTTCATTAAATTTCTAGATCCTGTAATATTCTCAAATACGTATCTAACCTTAAATTGATATATCGTGCAAATAAATTCTCCATTGCTGACAAGTTATGTTTTATGTGATATTCATCAAATGCATTATAGTATGCCATTCTGTCTGTAAATTTAATATCTATAGGCGGATATCCTGCTTTCATAAGTTCTAAATTAACAAGAAGTCGTCCCGTTCTGCCATTTCCGTCTATAAATGGATGGATTCCTTCAAATTCAATATGAAAACGGGCAAGTTTGGTTACAATGTGCTCATCACTTTTTGCAAAATCTTGTAGTAGTTGCTCCATTTTAGGTTTGATAAGATATGGTTGCACAGGTTCATGCTTTGCTCCCATAATATGAACTGGAATTCTTCGGTATACTCCTCTGCTATCTTTTTTGTCTGCAAGAACAAGATAATGAATTTGTTTTATGATGCTTTCGCTTATTGGCGCATTATCTTTTACCAGTTCTTCTACAAAATCAAATGCCTCTTTATGACCTACTGCTTCCATATGGTCTTTTAATGGCTTTTTATCAACTGTAAGACCTCGTAGAACTAAGTCTGTCTCTCTTAATGTAAGAGTATTTCCCTCAATAGCATTTGAATTATATGTGTATTCTACTATAAATTCTTCATTAAGTCTTGCAACTTCATCCTCGGTTAACGGTCTTTTACTGTCAAGTTCTTTTTTCTTACGGTCAATTTGTATAAATATACTTTCTTTTGATTTATATCGTCCATCTGTAGGTTTAGTGGCGTCAATTGGAATTTGCCATCCTCTACCTTCTTGATATGCTCCTGCAATTTTACCTTCAGAACAAAGTACACGTATTCTTCTGTCAGAAATTCCCCACTTTTCAGCGGCTTGTTTTACTGTCATAAACATAAATTATCACTCCTAACTATTATTAGTATACCATTTTATCGGAATAATATCAATAATATAGGAATAATATTTTATGTACTTTCGGAATAATACATTAAAATTATATAAATAGAATTCCTCAAAATTTTTATTATTACGTTTCCCCTAAATTGTTACTTGACTATTAGCTATATAGCCTTTATAATATTTATTGATGATTAATATCGCATTTAAAACGATAGCTATATTAAAATTTTATAGTATTTAATATTTTTTTCTAAACAGTCAATAATAAAATTATAGGAGGAACAAAAGATGATACAAAAAATTAGAAATAGGAAATATCAATTTAAAAGGAATAATTTATCATTTAATAATGGAATTACTTTAATCTCTCTTGTGATTACAATAATATTGTTAATAATATTAGCAGGGGTTGCTATAAATTTGAGCATAGGAGAAAATGGGCTATTTAACAAGGCAAAATATGCAAAAGAGAAGTACTTAAATGCACAGGTAGATGAAGAAAAACAGTTAAATGAATTATATGAGGAATTAGGATTATTAGGTGAACTTCCAGAAAATACACCTCAAACAGAGGCTGGTAAAATTGTCAGAATTCCAAATTCTTGGGAAACTACTTTGCCAGCATATGTATCTGATAAAGATGGAAAAGAAGTAATAGCTAGTAAAAAAGTAGCTAGTGTATATGCAGTAAGTGCTGGAAATGGAAACACTATACCAGTGCCACTAGGTTTTTATTATGTAGGTGGAACAATTAATGGTGGTGTAGTAATATCAGATAGTAAAGATGACCAAAATAAGTATGCTGGAAAAGAAGATGTAAGTAAAGAGTTAAAAGGGAATCAATTTGTATGGATACCTTGTAGAATAGATGAATATCATAAATTGGATTTTGGAAAAGAAGATGCAAAATGGGATATGGGGGTACATTCGTCTGAATACCCACAAATAAGAAAATATAGTGGCTTTTATATAGGCAGATATGAAGCAGGAGTAGCAACGTTAAATCAAGAGAAAAAAGCAAATGGAGATGAGAACCCATTTGATGATAGTGTAACATTTGATGGAGGAAAGTCACTATTTGAGGCAGTAGGAATACAAACAGGAATAAATATCTGGAAGTTGCAAAATTATGACTTTACAGCAAGAAGGGCAGGAATGCCTGTAACAACAGGAACAAATAAAGCTAGCCGGAAATGTAGTAATCAAAGCCGATAGTATACCATATTATCATGCAGATTATTATACAGCATTAGAAATGAGCGAAAGAATGTATAGCACACACGATTATGTAAGAAGTGGATTAGTAACAGGAACCCAATGGGATATGATGATGAAATACATGCAGGATACAGGAAACGTAGATATAATATCATCGGATTGGGGAAATTATGATAATGTATCATTGGCAAATTTAACAGGATACTACACAAATGTGACATATTCAACTAACAGTAGTACATTAGGAGCAACAGATGGCTTCAAAATCGCTGAGTCATTAACAACAAATTCAGGATCAAACTCATGGGTACTATTAACAACAGGAGGAACAGAGCAAGTAAAGAAAATGAATATATATGATGTAGCAGGAAACCTATATGAATGGACTCAGGAAGCAGCTTATAGAAAAAATATATCGTATGGAGATGACTCAATTTACAACACATACGTGCTTCGTAGTGGTGCTTTCCGCAATGCATCATCTACTGACCCTGCAGCTTACCGTGCTTGCACTTACGCACTTAATGCTAGCACTACCTATGGGTTCCGTATTGCACTTTATCTTCAATAGAATTGAAAAGGAAAGATTTGGGACGTGTCTAAAAATTAAAAAAAATAATAAAAAAAAAATTTATTTTTTTTTTTAAATTTTTAGACACGTCCCAAATCTTTCCTCCCACGTTCTAAATATTTTCTCCTAATTTTTTCCATTTTCTAACAATATCTGCATAATATTGCTTCTAGCCCTATATTTAAATCTATTTGACCTATTTTGTAATTATTGTCTAGGTTTATTAGCTCTTGTAAAATTTCTCTTAGTTCTTTTTCTTTGAAGTAGCTTGCTTGTGTTTTGTATTTTGATACTAGAAATGTTTGATTTGCTTTTAGTTTTAAGCTTTCTGTTATATTTTTGTTATATTTTTCGCATAGTTTCACTATATATAATTTTTTAAAGTGATTATAAAGTGTTATTAGTATTTTTTGCACTGGTTCTTTATTGTATATTAGGTTATTTAATACTTCTAGGGCTTTTGATATGTTTTTCTTTCCTAGGTTATCTGTTAGTTCAAATATTATACTTTCTATTTTTTTTATGCATAATATGTCTATGCTTTGTTTTGTTATTTTTCCACCTTCTCCTGTATATTCTATTTGTTTCCTTATTTCATTTATTAAGTCTTGCATGTTACATCCGCATACATTCTATTAAATATTTTATGGTAGAATCGTCTATTGTTACTTTGTATGCATTACATACCACCTTTATTCTGTTTACTATTTGTATTGGTTTTAATTCCTCAAAATTGCATACTTTTCCTAGTTTCTCTATTGTTTTATATAATTCATTTTTATCTACTTCTTGTTCTATAAATACAATTGTTACTGTTTTATTTATTATTTCTATGTTTTCTTCTATATATGTATTTATTTTTTTTACTATTTCAGAGTTTGCCCCTACTTTCTTTCTTCCATCTTTTTTGAATATTCCGTGAGTCTCTTACTATTATTAGTTTTTTTTCATACCCAAATGCTGGTGTTTCTATTTCTGACAATAATGAATTTATATTATTTGCATCTATTTTTATATAATTTATTCCTGAAATTATTTTTCCAAAATTATTTTTTATCTTTTTTATACATGATTCTAAAAGGAAGGTTTCTTCCCCATATAATAAGTATATACTATTTAATTTTCCTTCTTTTAATTCTTTTTCTAAATTTTCTATTGTTACTTGCATAATAAACGTAAATTCCTTTCTTTTACGCTTTTATATTATCATTTTATATTATTAAATTCAAGTTATTTTAGGTATTTTTGCTTATAGATTTTCTTAGTAGTAGTTACTTTTCTCATGTTAATTTAATAAATTCTATTGTACTTTATGTTATTCTCTGTTATAATTTTATTATTACTTTGTTAACTTTTTTCAAATAATGGAGGAAAAAAAATGTTTAAAAATTTCCGGAAAAATTTAAGTGTTAGATTAATGAACAAAAGTGATAATTTTATTATTGCTGCAAGGGCTATTAAACTATCTAATCCTGATGATGCTAATGATGATTTAAATCATATATTTAACCATTTAGTTCTAAAAGCTCTTGTATATGAAATTTGCTCAAAGTTGTTATACCGTAATAATTAAATTAGAAAAAGTCTTCCAAATGGGATGGAAGAAATTGACATACTTTATCTTTTAAAAATGTGTCAATTTCCTCCGTCCCATTTGGCACCATTTGGCAATTTTTCCCCTTTGGAAGACTTTTTTACAGCCCCTTTTTTAATTTAATATTATTCTAAATACTTCTGCTATACTCCATGCTTGCTGTATTGTTCCTTTTGCCTCATATGGTTTTGCTGAATCATATAGTTCTGCTATTCCTCCTATTGTGTTTCCTTGTTTAAATTCTTTTATAAATGTGTTTTTTACATTTTGTATAAATTTATTTAGTTCTTCTTCTAATTCTTTCTTTTTTGTTTTTGCTTTTTCCGCTTCTACTATTTTCTTGAATGCATCATAATATATTCCTAATAACCATGGCCATGTTATTCCTTGGTGATAGCTTAAATCTCTTTTTAGGCTGTCTCCTTCGTATATTTCTACATAGTTTTCCTCTCCTTTTGCTAATGTTTTTAAGCCATAGTTGTTTAATAATTTTTTTGTTATTGTGTTGAATGTTTCTTTTGCTATTTCTGATTTAGGGTCTATTACTGGGTATGTAAGTGATAGCGCAAATAGCGCATTCGGTCTTATTTTATTATCGCCTAAAACATCATATAAACATTTCCTTTTTTTATTATAGAACTTTTCATCAAAGCTTTTTTTACATTTTTGGGCTAACTTTTTATATTTTTTACTCTTTTCTTCACTTTCAAATTCTTTACTTAGTTTTTCCATTATTTTTAAGCTATTATACCACATTGCATTTATTTCTACTGCTTTTCCATTTCTTGGTGTTACTACATAGTTTCCTATTTTTGCATCCATCCATGTATTTTGTGTGGTTTCTGTTCCTGAGGAAATTAGCCCATCTTCATCTAGGTATATGTTATTATCATCTATATCTATTTTTGTGCAATATGCATCTATTACTTTTTCTAGTACTGGATATATTTGTTCTTTTATAAATTCTTTGTCTTTTGTATAGTTTATATATTTTTGTATTTGCTCAAATAGCAGTAGTGATGCATCTACACTGTTGTATAGTGGTCTATTATCATAGCCTGAGTATCCATTTGGTACTAGTCCGTATTTTATATCTCTTATCATTGTTTGTAGTACTTCTTTTGCTATTTCAAATCTTTTTGTTTTTAATAGTAATCCTTCAAATGATATTAGTGTGTCTCTTCCCCAGTCTAAAAACCATGGGTATCCTGCAATTATTGTATGTAGTTTAAATGATGGCCTATATACTACAAAGTTGTCTGCTGCTATTATATAGTCTCTTATTAGTTTTTCGTCTGATATAGTATTTTCTAGTTCAGAATCATATACTAGTTCGGTGATTCTTGCTATTTCTTTATTTATTACTTCTTCTGCATTTATTTCTTCTATGTTTTCTTCTAATGATGCTACAAATGTTATGCTTTTTTGCTCATTTTCGTTTATTTCTATTTCATATCTTCCTGGAATTGCATGGTTTTCTTCTGCGTTAAATCCTCTTTTTTCTTCTTCTATATAGTACATATTTTTAAAACTATCATTTTCATGTTTTATGTATTGCCCCTCTGACATGTTTATATATATTGGTGTTGTTGATTGCTTATCTATTACTAGTTTTAGCTTTTTGTCTTTTTGCCATTGGGCTATTTCAAATTCATGATCATATGTATCTTTGTGGAAGTCTCTAAAGTTTACTAGTGGAGTTACTGTTAGTTTTGCTTTACTTCCGATTGTTAAATACTTTATATAATATTACTACAGTATTTTTTCCATATTGCATACATATGTATTTTTTTATTATGATATTTTCTATTTTGTATGTATATATTGGAATATATTCTTTTTCAAAGCTTACTAAATATTTATAACCTTCTGATATATAGGTTTTGCCTATATTTGAGTATATGTTATATTTTTTTCCTTGTATTTCTATACTTTCATCTACTTTTGAAAGTATTAAGTTTCTTCTGCCTGGTGGTGAAAGTGGGGCTACTAATAAACCATGGTATCTTCTTGTATTTGCTCCGAACAATGGTAGTACTTGCGTATCCTCCTATTCCATTTGTTATTAGCCATTCTTTTTTTATCCCATCTTTTAATTCTATATTTTCATATTTCATTTATATCTCCTCTTTTGTATTTTTGCTTTGCATGCTTTTTATTAATGTTTTGACTTAGGCATATGTCTTTTTCCTGCTAACCTTTTTGCTAATTGTTTCTTTTCTACTGTTTTTCTTTCCTTTTGCTCTATTTTATTATTTTCTGCCTTTTCTATTTTTGTTTTCTCTCCTCTTTTTATTTGTGTTCTTTTCTCACTTTGTTTTATAGAGTCTATTCTATCTTGATATTTCATTGCAAATTTACTTGTTCTTTCGTTCTTTATATGTTTCGTTTTATTATTTTTTTGTTTTGTCGTTCTTAATTTTTTCTTTGTGTCTTTCAATTTCGAGTTTAGCATTACATATCTTGAGTCATTTTCCATATCTCTGAATTTCATGTCTTCACATATTAGTTCTATTATTGCTGATGCTATCGCTTCTGGATTATGACGTATAAATTCTCCATCTATATATGATAAATTTCTTTGTATTAATCGTATCTTTTCCTCTTTTGCTTTTGCTGTGTCTTGCTCTACTAAGTCTTGACCTTCTTTGTTATATCTTCTTACAAATTCTGGTATAATTTCTCCTGTGTCATATATACAATAATCTATTATTCCTTTTCCTGCATGCTCTTGCAAAGCTTTTATGTGGTCTGATAATGAGTAATTATCTGTTTGACCGTGCTTCTGTCATTATATTGCTTATGTATATCTTGAAACCTTTATTTTCTTTTATTGCTTTTGCTACACCTTTTACTAGTAAATTTGGTATTACATTTGTGTATAGGCTTCCTGGCCCTATTATTATTGCATCTGCTTTTTGTATTGCTTCTATAACTCCTGGTGCTGGCATACAATTAGATGGATTTATGAATATTCTGTTTATTTTGCTTACTTTACTATATACTACTTCTGGTATTTTATCTTTGTTTTCTATAATTGTCCCATCTTCTAATTCTGCACATATGTCTATTGCTTCTAATGTTACTGGCAATACTCTTCCTGTTATATTTAATACATTTTTGCTTTTTTCTATAGATGATGTAAAGTCTCCATATAGTTCTTTCATTGCTGACAAATAAATATCTCCAAATGATAGTTCTTTTAATCTACCTTCTGTAAATTTGTAGTTTAGTATGCCTTCCATTACTGCCTCATTACTTGATAATGCTACAAAACTGTTTTTTATATCATCTAGTGGTAACATTTCAAGCATTTTTCTTGATGATGTTGCTGCTCTTCCATAGTCTGATATTGTTACTATTGCTGTAATATTATTTGTATAATTTTTTAGCCCTTTTAATACAGAATCTAGTCCTGCTCCGCCTCCTATTACTACTATGTTTGGTCCTTCTTCATATACTTTTTTATTGAATATTAGTGATTTTACATTTCCTTCTTTTGCTTGCTCTCTTGTGTCTGTTCCTTGTATAAATAGCTCTAATGTTCTTTTTTGCATACATATTATTCCTATAACGACAAATGTAAAACCTATTACGAAGCTTATTATTATTTTTGCTACTTGTGCAAAGTCTAGTTGTTTTCCTATTAGTAAATTTACCATTCCATATGATGCTAATGTTATTCCTATTAGTATTAGTAAAATCCATCTTTTCATTTTTGATTTGTTTCCAAACCATTTAAAAAAACCTTTCATTTTTATAATTCCTTCCTCTATTCACCTATTATTTCTACTTCTAGCTCTAACTCTTTTCCGAATTTTTCGTATACTACTTTTTTCATGTATTGTGTTAATTCTAGTACATCTTTTGCTGTTGCATTATCTACATTTACTACAAAGCCTGAATGCTTTTCTGATACTTGTGCTCCTCCTATTTTAAAGCCTTTTAAGCCTGCTTCTTCTATTATTTTTGAAGCATAAAAGTCTGCCCCTCTTTTAAATGTACTTCCTGCACTTGGGAGTTCTAATGGTTGCTTTGTTTTCCTTGCAAGCATTAATTCATCCATTTTATTTTTTATTTCTATCTCATTTCCTTTTTCTAGTTTTAATGTGGCATATAGTATTATTTCGTTTGTGTCTACAAACCTACTATGCCTATATGAATATTGTAACTCTTCTTTTTCAAGTTCTTTTACTATTCCTTCTGGTGTTATACATGTTACTTTTTCAACTATATCTGAAAATTCTCCTCCATATGCTCCTGCATTCATTCTTACTGCTCCACCTATACTTCCTGGAATTCCTGCTGCAAATTCAAAACCTGTTAATTCTTCTTTTTTTAGTGCTATTCCTAATGTTGCTAGTTTTACTCCTGCTCCTACTTTTACTGTTTCTTCATTTATGTGTATTCCATCTAGGTCTATTTGCATTGTTATTCCACGTATTCCACCATCTTTTACTAATATATTGCTTCCATTTCCTACTATAGTAAGTTTTATTTGTTCATTTTTTACATAGTTTAATATATATTTTATGTCTTCTACTGTTTTTGCTTTTATATATATGTCTGCTATTCCACCTATTTTAAATGATGTGTGATTTTTCATTGGTTCATTTATATATACTTTTGAATTTGGTATTTCTTTTGTTAGTTGTTTATAAATATTTTCTTTATTCAACTTTAACACCTCTTATTCTATTATATTGCTTTTCCTTTGTATTTTATCATTTTATACGCAATTTTACAATCATTTTTTTTTAATTTTCCTTTTTGATTAAATTTTACTTTTATACTTGCAAATTTTGTATAATAATGTATAATAAGAGTAGCAACTTAAGTATAATTTTTATTTTATTTGAATTACAAAAAAATAAGCTAAGGCTTTTCCTTTAGCTTATTTTCTTTTTATTATTTTACTGTCCAACTACTTTTTTCTTCGTTAAACTCTAATATTGTTGTACTTGGTAATGATACTACTGGACGAACACTGTAGTTTTCATTACTTATTTCTTCGTTGTAGTTAGTTTTCATTGCATCTACTGCTAGCATATAATATGCTCCTTTTGCTGATGGTGAGGCTACCCAGTACCCTTTACATTTATTATATTCTCCGTTTATGTGGATAGTATAATGTATTATTATATCCTTGCATTTTTCCTATTTGGTCATAATTTATAATTGTATTTTCTTGTGTTTCTTCTCCTACATTTATATAATATCCATCATTACTTCCATTTGAACTATATGATAGTTTTTCATCTGGGTATACTGCATTCCAGCTTTTCATCCACATTTCTATTGTTGGACTTCCTATTGCATATGAGTTTGGTTTTGTTGCAAATTCACTCCATACTGTTGTGTCTAATAATTTTGATACACATTTTATGCTCTTTGAGGTTTTAGAGTTGTTCCATTTCATTAAAAATCTGTTTCTTGTTTCATCTGGTATTTCTGTATATTCTGGAATATTTTCAAAATATGCTTGATATGTATTTAAATTTGTCATTCCTGCATTTTCTGGTATTTTTGAGTTTTCTAAGTAGTCACTTGCTATTATAAATATTTCTTTTGTTATTGGATCATTATAGAATATTTTCCATTTTGATACACCTTTTGCTTCATAGATTACTTCTTGACCATAGTTCGCTCCTGTTAATTTAGTAGTTTCTACTTTTATTTCTACGTTTTCTGTTATTATATTTATATTTAATGTTCCATTTTCATAGGTGTAATCATTTCCTAACTCTAAGTATCTTTCTCCCATTTTTACTATTATATTTGTTATGTTATATCCTTCATTTGGTGATATTGTTGCTGTATATGGTGAAAATGTTTTTACTGTTTCTTCTCCTGTTATTGTTGCATTTTCAGCTGTTAATGATATTGTTTGATTGTCAGTAACTGGCTCATATGTTCCTTCTATAATTTTTCCTATTGATATTGTTCCATTTCCTCCTGCTCCTCCAGCATTTCCTCCTTCTCCATATAATGCTTTTCCACCTATTGCACTTAAGGTTCCTTTGCTTCGTACATTTCTATAAAAGATATTTAAACTTCCTCCTCCAGAGGCTCCTCCTGTGTCTATTCTGGCATTTCCATAAGACCTATTAGCGGTTGATGAAGATACTCCCTCTGTCGAAATTGTTCCTGTATTGTTAAATGTATTAGCATCTATTATTAGTAGTCCACCTGTTCCATTTCTTTCCACATAATTTACTGGTGATACTCTATAATTTGAATATCCTCCACTTGGGTTTCCTACTCCTCCCATTGAAATTTGACCATAGCCTGAGCTATTTGATGATCCGACTACTCCATTACTTCCAGCTCCTCCAACGCTTGAACCTGCTCCTGAAGTAACACTCCATCCTTGATATCCATCTTCATTTGCTGCCCCTGAACCAGCACCTCCAGAGTATGATGTTCCTGTACCTCCATTTCCTACAGTAATACTTCTATACCATGCTCTTCCAGCACCACTTCCGCCACCACCAGTTGCTCTATTTGTACCATCGTTTCCTTTATTTCCATTTGATTGTCTAGCTCCATCACCCCAATCACGATATATACTAAATCCTGCTCCTCCAGTTGCACCTACTGTTGGTACATATTCATAACTTGAATCACTTGCATTTTTCCATAGGTATACATCTTCTCCTGCTGCTTTTGCTCCTCTTGCTGTCATTGTTATTGTTCCATTATTGGTTAACTCACCTGTTGTACATACTAACATTCCTTTTGGTCCACCATATTTTGTTCCATATGATGTTAATGTTACTCCTGGATTTATGGTTAAGTTACCATCTACTTTTAATATTACCATATGTTTTGCATTTGTGTTTGCTGTTCCTACATCTATGCTATCTCCATATGTTGCGTTTTCTTCTAAAACCATATCCCCTTTATTAACATATGCATGTGCATAGTATTCTTTATTATTACTTACTATTCTGTAATATCCATTTTTATCCACACAATCCTGTGTTGCTGTTAATATACTATCTCCTAATATTAATGTATAGTATATTTCTGTGTTGAATACTGTGTTTCCTTCTTTCCATAAACTTTTTGCAGTTAACCTATATTTATCTGCAATTGACATAGTTATAGGTCCATTATATATTTCCCAGTTTTCTCCGTTATCTAGGCTATAGTAGTGTATTAAGTTTTCATTATTTGCATAGTGTATTTCTACTGTTTTTGTGTTTCCATCTCCATAAGTATCTTGATTTGTTATTTGTATACTTGGTTTATATGATGCGACCAATGTATGTAATTCTTCTTCTTCCTCTCCTAGTAGTTTTAGCCTAAATTGATATTCTTGCCCCTCTTTTAAAATTCTATCTAGTGCAAGTTTCTTTTTTCCATTTCCTTCTATTGTTATATCTTGTCCTATTACTTTTTCTATTCCTTTTTGGTTTTCTATTGTTAGTAATATCTCTAATTCATCATTTTTTGCATTTTTTATTTCATAGTATGCATTTGTTTTAATTGGTTGCTCTTCTAGGTGTTTTTCATTTTGCCCTACCCTTTTTATAATATTACTTCCTGAAATTATTGAGAGCCCTGCTAATAGTAATATTATTAGTATTATGCCTATTATTTTAATTATTTCTTTTTTACCTTTTTTCATTAGCTTAACCTTCTTCTCTTTCTCTAATTTCTCCTTTATTAGTATACTTTAACTATTTAATTTTTTCAATACTTTTTTTTTTCATTTTTCTCATTTCTTAATTTACTATACATAAAGAATTTTCTTTTGAAAAGGAAAGATTTGGGACGCGTCCAAAACTTTCCCTTTTCATTTAAAGTAAAAAAATAATGCAAAAAATAAAAGGAAAGTTTGGGACGCGTCCCAAATCTTTCCAAATCTTTTCTTTTTTCTAATTGTTTTTATCTTTTAAATAGTAGTATTTTGTTACTTTTGTTCCATCTTTTTCTTGTATTTCTTTGCTTTTCCACTTTGCTTTCCAGGGGTAAAAACTATTTACTACCCCTAGCATTATGAGTAATCCTATAACCAATTTTAGCCAAATTAGATCTACTCCTAACAATGTTGCAATTTCTAGCATATTTTTTCACCTGAGAAAAATTGTTACTTATATTGTATATCTTTTTTTAGTTTATGTCAATCTTTTTTTCTTCTTAATACCCAGTTTTTTTGAGCCTTTATTGGTAATATCATTTTTACTTTTTGCTCTGCTTTTCCTGGGTTTATTGTTTGTATTTCTTCGTTTGTTTCTACATCCCATAATTTTTGTATTCTGAATTTATGGCTTTGTATTTGACCTGGTACTATAATTTCTAGTTCGTCTCCTACTGTTAGTTTGTTTTTTATTTCTATTATTGTTTTTTCTTCTTCAAAATCAACTACTTCTCCTCCAAATTCATATTCCAAATTGTATTGTTTTCCTTCATATTCTTGTATATCTTTGTTGTTTCTATCATTGAAGTAAAATGTTGTTAGCCCTCTTGTTTTAGTTTTTTCTAGTTCTTTTAAGTATTTTGTATAATCATATTCGTTTGGATTTTTAAAGTAATCATCTATTGCATTTCTATATGCATTTACTACTGAGGCTAAGTAGTATTTTGTTTTTAGTCTTCCTTCTATTTTTAAGCTATCTACTCCCATTTCACATATTTCTGGTATTTCTTTTATTAAACACATATCTTTTGAAGAAAATATATATGTCCCTTTATCATCATATTCTACTGGCATTAAATTTCCTGGTTTGTTTGCCTCTTCTACATATACATTATATGCCCATCTACAACTTTGTGCACAGTCTCCTAGGTTTGCACTTCTTCCTGCTAAAAAGTCGCTTAGGAAACACCTTCCTGAATATCCAAAACAAATAGCACCATGTATAAACATTTCTACTTCTAAATCTTCTGCTTTATTTTTTATTAATTCTTTTATCTGTTCTTTATTCATTTCTCTTCCGAAGTATTACTCTTTTTGCTCCATTTTTATGCCAAAAGTTTGCTGAATGGTAGCTTACTGTATTTGCCTGTGTACTTATATGTATCTCTACATCTGGGGCATATTCTTTTATTATTTCTACTACTCCTCCATCTGCTACTATTATTCCATCTACTTTTAATTCATTTAACATTTTAGCTTGTTTTTTTATTTCTTCATATGTATCATCCCAAGCATATATATTTATTGCTGTATATACTTTTTTTCCAATACTATGTGCATATTTTATTGTATTTGCTAAATCGCTATCTTGCATCTCTGCTCTAGTTCTTAATGAAAGTGATGATGTTCCTGCATATACTGCATCTGCTCCATACATAAATGCTACTTTTGCTTTTTCAAAAGAACCTGCTGGTGCTAATAATTCTGGTTTCTTCATATCTTATTTCCTCCATTTGTTTATTATTTTCATATTTTTATCTTTTATTTTTCTTTAAATATCTTTCAACTTCTTCTGCTACATCTTCTGATGTTTTTCCTGAGTGTATGTTTAGTTTTACTGAGTATAATAATTCTTTTTCTTTATAATAATATATTAAATCTGACGATGTTTTTTTGTATACTTCTAGTCTTTCTTTTACTGTTTCTAGTTTATCATCTTCTCTTTGTTCTAATTTTTCTCCACATTTATCACATATACCTTCTTGTTTTGGCTTTTTAAATTCTAAGTTATATACTTCACGGCAATGTCTGTTTGTACATACTATTCTGTTTGTTATTCTTTCTATTATATCTTCATCTGTTAATGCAAGTTCTAGTGCCATATCTACTTTTTGATTTTTCGTGCTTAAAAATCTATCTAATTCTATTGCTTGTGATTTTGTTCTAGGGAAGCCATCCAATATTACACCATTTTCACAGTCTTTTTCTGATAGTCTTTTTTCTACTAACTTTATTGCAAGTTCATCTGGTACTAAGTTTCCTTTTGATATATAACTTTCTATTTCTTCGCCTATTTTACCTGCATTTTTTACATAGCTTCTAAATAAGTCTCCGCTTGAAATATGTACTATTCCTAATTCCTCTGATAACATTTTACCAACAGTTCCTTTTCCTGAACCTGGTTTTCCTAACATTATAATATACATTTATATCACTCCAATCCTTTTACCTTCCTCATTTATTATAACATTATAAATTTTCTTTTTCAATAATTTGATTTTATTAGATTTAAAATTTATTGATTTTCATTATTTGAATAAAAGTCACTATAGATGTGTTGATATAATGATAGTTTTATTATTTATGTTAAGTTTCACTTTAAATTTGTAGGTAACAATCATGTTTTTACATGTCTATTGTTTTCATAAAAACTGAAGGATTAAATCCTATATGTATTGCAATTATCGACATAATGTAATATAATTATATATAATTTATGTAACTATTAATTCTGTTGTGTTATTTCGCAAAAGGAGGATATTTAGTATGACTAAAAGATTTAATAATTATGAAGAACTTGCCAACGCCCATAATGACCTACTTGACACTTGTGAAGCGCTTATGAACATCATTCAAAACCTAGTCCCAACATGTCAAAAATTAATATCTATTTACGAAAAAATAAATCTTATAGATGAAGCTGACTATGATGGTGATGAAATTAATTATGATGATGTTGAAGTTGACTATTATGGTAACGCAACTGTTTCTAGTGATGATGAAGCTGATTTGATGATTGCACTGAACGAAATTTTAAAGTCAGAGTATCAGAACTATATTAACGATAAAGACCAATATTGTAAATATCTTTTTGATAATATAATGGACGAAAATCATTATAAAAGATTAGTAGATATAGCAGATAGTCGTCAAATGCCTTTACTTGAGCTTATTAATATTGACTTTGTTATAGACAAAAACGGTGACTCTCTTATAGATCATTTTACTAGTTTAAAATCTGACCATGATAGTTACAAAATTACTTATAATAACAATGAAGTTGGCTATGATAGCAATGCAACTGATTATGGTGATGATGAAGCTGATTTTATGATGATGGTGAACAAAATTCCAAAATCGGCGTATGAGAACTATATTAACGACAGAAAAAACTATCTTGAATATATTTTAGATATAATGGATAACGATACTTTTGAAAGATTAAAAAATATAGCATCTAGTCATGAAATGGATTTATATCAGTTTATTAACATTAACTCTGTTCTAAACAAAGACGTTAACTCTCTGATGGATTATTTTATTAGTTCAAAATCTGACTATGACAAAGCTAATTGTGATAGTAATGAAGTTGACTATGATGGCGATGAAGCTAATTATGATAGCAGAAATGAATAAAGTAATTGACTAGCTATATACAATATGGTATACTATTTTTTGTAATCAATAGTAACTAAGAAAAATAACTAAATTTATTTTTCTACCAACATTTATAAGGAGGGGTATCTATGGCAAAACAAAGAGACATCCAATCAGAAGCAATATTTAAACAATATGAGGATGAGGCCAGAAAGAATACTATTCTAGATCCTGTAAAAGGCGATAAATACCTTAAGCAAAAGAAAAAAAATGCCAAACTTGCAAAATTAGCAGAACAATATGAGGATAGAGTTCGTGTAATGTATTAATTTAATAACGAAAAAGAATATGACCATATATTTATGGCATATTCTTTTTATTCTTTTTTATGCTATAGTTCATTATGATTCCTCTTCTTCTCTAAATAAAATTTATTTTTCCAATATTGATTTTTTCATATACTATAATAAAAACATAAAATCGTACAGTGTAAAATATATTTTGAGAAGTTAGTTTTCTCTAAACAATAAAAAATGGATACAAACGTATCCATTTTTTATTATTATATTCTATTCTAAGAATCCTTTGTAATGTCTCATTACTAATTGTGATTCTAATTGTTGTACTGTTTCTAGAGCTACACCAACTACGATTAATATTGATGTTCCTCCAAATGCTAGGTTTAGTGTTGTAAACCTTAATAGCATTGGTATTATCGCTATTACTGATAAGAATATTCCACCAAATAATGTTAATTTTGATATTATTGATGATAAATATTCTGTTGTTGGTTTTCCTGCTCTTATTCCTGGTATAAAGCCACCATTTCTCTTTATGTTATTTGATACTTCTGCTGGATTGAATGTAGCATAAGTATAGAAGTATGTGAACCCTACTATTAATAGTAAGTATACTATTGCGTTTGCTATACTATATCCAACTGGAACTCCTGATGAAGATGTTGCAATTGAGAATTTGTATACTCCTGCCCAGAAACCTGTTTTTGTAGCTATGTCACTTACAATCATTTGAAGAATCATTGCTGGGAATGTCATAAAACTACTTGCAAAGATTACTGGCATTACACCTGCCATTACAAGTTTTAATGGTATATGTGTATTTTGCGCTCCTACCATTTTTCTTCCTACTACTTTTTTTGAATATTGTACTGGTACTTTACGTTCAGCTTGTTGTACAAATACTACTCCTGCTACTAATAAGATTGCTCCTATTACTATCCCTACCCCAGTTAGTAATCCTGTTGTAGAAAAGCCAGCTGTTGTAAATATTAAACTCCATATTGTTTTTACTGCACTTGGAAGTCCTGCTATAATACCAACAAAGATTATTACTGATATTCCATTACCAATTCCTTTGTTTGTTATTTGGTCTCCAAGCCACATTAATATAGCTGTTCCTGCCATTAAAGAAATAACTACTGTTAAACCTGTTATAAATTCTGAATTTATGAATATTCCTGAATTTTTATATGATAAGTATATTCCTAAACCTTCTACTAATGCAAGTACTACTGTAAGTATTTTTGTATAACGGTTTATTTTGCTTCTTCCTTCTTCTCCACCTTCTTTTGTTAACCTTTCTAGTGCTGGTATTACCATCGCTAGTAATTGGATAACAATTGAAGCTGTGATATATGGGCTTATTGACATTGCAAATATAGATAACCTTGAGAATGCTCCTCCTGAGATTAAATCTATTAATGATCCTATTCCTTGCCCACTAAAAGCTTCTGCTAACTGGAATGTATCTACCCCAGGTACAGTTATGTAACATCCTAATCTAAACACTATTATTAGTATTAATGTATACATTAATTTTTTTCTAACATCTGGTGTTTTTAAAGCATTTTTTAATGTTTTAAACAACTAAATCACCTCTGTCTTTCCACCTAAAGCCTCGATTGTTTCTTTAGCTTTTTTAGTGAATCTTACAGCTTTAACAGTTAATTTTTTCTCTAAAGTACCTGTTGCAAGGATTACTATACCATCATTTGCTTTTGAAATGATTCCATCTGCTATTAGGCTTTGGGCTGTAACTTCTTCAGTTGTAGCTTTATTAAGCATTGTTAAAGTTACTTCTGCATAAGTTTTTGCGTGTATATTTGTAAATCCTCTTTTTGGTAATCTTCTATATAATGGTGTTTGACCACCTTCAAATCCACGTCTAACTCCTCCACCTGATCTTGCTTTTTGTCCTTTATGACCTCTACCAGATGTTTTTCCTAGACCTGAACCTATTCCACGTCCTACTCTTTTTTTACCTTCTGTTTTTTGTGCTGGTTTTAATTCGTCTAATTTCATTTCTGAGATTACACCTCCTTGTTAAATTTGTCAGGGGACACTCCTTACCTCTTTGTCACTCCCACTTGGGCAGAAGGAATATCCCCTCCCCTTGTGAATTAGTGTTCAAATAGCTTACGTGTTCTCCTTAATTATATTATATCTTCTACTTTTTTTCCTCTTTTTTTAGCTACTTGCTCTATTGTTTGCATTTTCTTTAATCCTTCTATTGTAGCATATACTACGTTTCTTGGATTGTTTGTTCCTAGTACTTTTGTACGAATATCTTTATATCCTGCAAGTTCTAGGACTGGTCTTACACTACCTCCTGCTATAAGTCCTGTACCTTCTGCTGCTGGTTTTAACATAACTGTAGCACTACCGAATTTTCCAAGATATTCATGTGGTATTGTTGTTCCTACTACTGGAACTTCTATTAAATTCTTTTTAGCTTCTTCTATTGCTTTTTTGATTGCATCTGGAACTTCTGATGCTTTTCCATTACCTACGCCAATATGTCCAGCTTCATCTCCAACTACAACTACAGCACTAAATCTGAATGTTCTACCACCTTTAACAACTTTTGCAACTCTGTTAATAGCAACTACTTTTTCTTTTAATTCAGATGTATTTTCTGCTTGCACTTTTATTTTCCTCCTTTTCCTCGATCTTGTTTAAGTTTCTGTCGGGGACACATCTTTCCCCTAGGTATTCCTTTAAGGACAAGATATGTCCCGCGCCGGGTACCTCTATTATTTTAGAATTCTAGTCCTGCTTCTCTTGCAGCTTCTGCTAGTTCTTTTACTACACCGTGGTATACGTATCCACCTCTGTCGTAAACAACATTTTTTATATTTTTTTCTAAAGCTCTTTTTGCAATTAAAGCTCCTACTTCTTTTGCAGCTTCTTTATTTGCATGCTTTGTTTTTACTTCTTTATCAAGTGTTGATGCACTTACTAATGTAGTTTGCTTAACATCATCTACTATTTGTACAAATAGGTTTTTATTACTTCTATATACACATAGTCTTGGACATTCACTTGTTCCACTTATTTTTCTGCGAACTCTAATATGTCTTCTTTCTCTTGTAAGCTTTCTATCTGTTTTAGTAATCATAGTCTTTTCTCCTTTCTTAAATTAGTTTTTGCCAATTTAAATGTATCTTGTTTAAGTTCTATCTATTATTTTTTACCAGCTTTACCTTCTTTTCTTCTAATATGTTCATCAGAATATTTAATACCTTTTCCATGGTAAACTTCTGGTGGTCTTTTTGTTCTTACAACTGCTGCTGTTTGGCCAACTACTTCTTTATCTATTCCTCTTACTATAATTGTGTTTGCATTTGGAACTTCAAATGTAATTCCTTCTGGAGCTTCCATTTCTACTGGATGAGAATATCCTAAATTCATTACTAATTTTTTTCCTTGTAATTGTGCTCTATATCCAACACCAACTATTTGTAATTCTTTTTTGTATTCGTTTAGAACACCTTCTATCATGTTATGTATTAATGTTCTTGTTAGTCCATGTAAACTTCTATTTTCTGCTTCATCATTTGGTCTTGTTACTGTTATAATATTTCCATCTATTGAAACAGTCATATTTTTGTGTATTTCTCTTTCTAATGTTCCTTTAGGACCTTTTACTGTTAAGTGCATATCATCTAATTTTACTTCTACGCCCTCTGGTACAGTAATAGGTTTGTTTCCTATTCTTGACATTTTAGTTTTCCCTCCTTCTTTCAGACGTCGGATGTCAGAGGTCAGAGGTCGGACATTTTTATCCTTCCTTTTTCTCTTTCTTCCATTACTCTTTCATATTCATTGTTCTAATTTTCATCTTCCATCTTCTGTCTTCCGACTTCTGACTTCCGACTTCTAAATTACCATACGTATGCTAGGACTTCTCCTCCTAAACCTTCTGTTCTTGCTTGTTTATCTGTTTTTATTCCTTTTGATGTAGATATTAGAGCAATTCCTAAACCGTTTAATACTTGTGGTAATTCGTCTTTAGATGCATATACTCTTAACCCTGGTTTGCTAATTCTTTTTATACCATCAATTACTCTAGCACCTTTTTCATCATATTTTATTGTTATTCTGATAACTCCTTGGTTATCATTTTTTATTTCTTCAAATGATTTTATATATCCTTCTTCAAATAGTATTTTAGCTATTGCTTTTTTCATATTTGATGCTGGAATATCAACTGTTTTATGTTTTGAGCTGTTTGCATTTCTTATTCTTGTTAGCATATCTGCTATTGGATCAGTTGTATTCATTAACTTCTTTCCCTCCTTTTCTTGCTTCTATTTTACCAACTTGCTTTTTTAACTCCTGGTATTTCACCTTTATGTGCTAATTCTCTAAAACATACACGGCATATACCAAATTTTCTAATATAAGCATGTGGTCTTCCACAAATTTTACATCTATTGTATTCTCTTGTCTTATATTTTTGTTCTCTTTGTTGCTTTACTTTTAAAGATTTTTTAGCCATTGGCTTTCTCCTTTCTTTTTTGGAAGTTGGATGTTGGATGTTAGAAATTTTATTTCTAATTTTCAAACATTATTCCATTTCAACTTCTTTTTAGTACTTTTAGAGTTCCTTGTCGTTTATTGTAGGTTTTATATTTTCTAACCTCCAACTTCCAACTTCTAACTTCTAAATGGCATTCCTAATAATGTTAATAGTTCTCTTGCTTCTTCGTCTGTTTTTGCTGTTGTAACGAATATTATATCCATTCCTCTTACTTTATCTACTTTGTCATATTCAATTTCAGGGAATATTAATTGTTCTTTAACACCCATTGAGTAGTTTCCTCTACCATCAAATGAATTTTTTGATACTCCTCTAAAATCTCTAACTCTTGGAAGTGCTACATTAAATAGTTTGTATGCAAAATCATACATTTTTCCACTTCTTAATGTAACTTTACATCCCATATTTACACCTTCTCTTATTTTAAAAGCAGCTATAGCTTTTTTTGCTTTTGTTATGATTGGTGATTGACCTGTAATTAATTTTATATCATTCATAGCATTTTCTAATGATTTTGGATTGTCTTTGATATCTCCTAAACCAACATTTAGAACTATTTTCTCTAGTTTTGGAACTTCCATTATAGATTTATAGTTAAATTTTTTCATCATTGCTGGTACTACTTCATTTATGTATTGTTCTTTTAATGTTTCCATGGTCTATATGCTCCTCCTTTTCTTTCTTTATATGTTAGGGGACATTACTTTACCTTTTAGTCATTTTATGTTATACTTAAAAAATATTTCTTCTTTTTATTATTTAGTAAATGACTAAATAGCTCTAGTATAATCCTACCTATTTTAATTTAGCATTGCATTTTTTACAAACACGTACTTTTTGATCTTTTTCTATTTCAAAACCAATTCTTGTAGTTTTTCCGCATTTTGGGCAAACCACATTTACTTTGCTTGCGTGAATAGCACATTCTACTGGTATTATTCCTCCTTCTTCGCCTTGCTTTCTTGGTTTAACATGTTTTTTTCTTATATTAATACCTTTTACTACTATTTTCTCTGTTTTTGGTATTACTTCTAAAACTTCTCCTGTTTTTCCTTTATCATTTCCTGATAAAATTTTAACATTGTCACCTTTTCTTATTTTCATTTTTATTTTTCACCTCTTCTTTTCTTCATTTTAAGGTTTTTAATTTTATTTTAGCTAGTCAGAAGTAGCCTTTTCTAAGGTATACAAGTTCGCTTTGCTCACTTGCATCTTTAATTAGATACTACTCTTTATGCAGTCATGCGATAACTAATAATTTGTAATTCCTCTTTCAGCCTAAGGGCTTCTCTCGGAAACAAATTATAAGTTCCTGCATCTTTAATCTGTAACACTCAAATGTCTACTAGACATTTTCGTTAACAGCTTAAAGAACTTCTGGAGCTAATGATAATATTTTCATATAGTCTTTATCTCTTAATTCTCTTGCAACAGGTCCAAATATACGTGTTCCTTTTGGATTTTTATCTTCTTTTATAATAACTGCTGCATTTTCATCAAATCTTACATATGATCCATCTGCTCTTCTTATTGGTTTCTTTGTTCTTACTACTACTGCTTTTACAACATCACCTTTTTTTACAACTCCACCTGGTGTTGCTGATTTAACAGAAGCAACTATAACGTCTCCAACTCTAGCATATTTTCTATATGAACCACCTAAACATCTAATGCACATTATTTCTTTTGCACCAGTATTGTCGGCTACTTTTAATATAGTTTGTTGTTGTACCATTTTTAGCTGGCCTCCTTTTCTTCTCTATCTTGTTTTAGTTTCTGACGGGGACACATCTTTTCCTATGGTCAATGTCTTGCGTGATAAGATATGTGCCGCACGTGGTTTCTCGCATTATTTGTGACGGAACTCATCTTTTCTTTTAACATCACTCTTGGATTAATATATGTCTCGTTAAACTATTTTTATTATTTTACTATTGCCTTTTCTACTATTTTTACAAGTCTGAATCTTTTATCTTTTGATAAAGGTCTTGTTTCCATTACTTCTACTTTATCGCCGATTCCGCATTCATTGTTTTCGTCATGAGCTTTTAATGTATATGTTCTTTTTTGAATTTTTCCATATGTTTTGTTTTTCTCACTTGTTTCTACTGCTACAACTATTGTTTTATCCATTTTATTTGATTTAACAATTCCTGTATAAGTTTTACGAAGATTTCTTTCTTCCATGATTTATGAATCTCCTTTCTATTTGTTTTCTGCTAATTTTCTTTGTGTTAATATTGTATTTATTCTTGCAATGTCTTTCTTAACTTCTTTTATTTTCATAGGATTATCTAATCCATTTGTTGCTAAACTAAATCTTAATTTGAATAGCTCTGATTTTAATTCTCCTAATTCTTTTTCTAGTTCTGGTGAAGACATTTCTTTTATTTTATTTATCTTCATCTTATTCACCACCTACTTCAGTTTCTTTTTTTACAAACTTAGTTTTTACAGATAGTTTCATTGAAGCAAGTCTTAGTGCTTCTCTTGCAGTTTCCTCTGGTACTCCTGCTATTTCGAACATTACTCTACCTGGTTTTATAGCTGCTACCCAATATTCTACGGCTCCTTTACCTTTACCCATACGAGTTTCAGCTGGTTTTTTTGTTATTGGTTTATCTGGGAAGATTTTTATCCAAACCTTTCCACCTCTTTTTATATAACGAGTCATAGCAACACGGGCTGATTCTATTTGGTTTGTTGTAATTAACCCTGCTTCTAATGCTTGTATTCCGTATTCACCATCTGATACGAAGTTTCCTCTTGTTGCTTTTCCTCTGTTTCTACCTTTTTGTTGTTTTCTATATTTTGTTCTTTTTGGCATTAATGGCATTATTTGTCTCCTCCTTCCACTTGTTTCTTAGCTGGAAGAACTTCTCCTTTATATATCCAAACTTTTACACCGATTTTTCCGTATGTTGTATCTGCTTCTGCAAATCCATAATCAATATCAGCTCTTAAAGTTTGTAATGGAATATTTCCTTCTTTATAGAATTCAGTTCTAGCCATGTCAGCTCCACCTAATCTTCCAGATACTGCAGTTTTAATTCCTAAAGCACCTGCTTTCATAGTTTTTTGCATACATTGTTTCATAGCTCTTCTGAATGAAATTCTTCTTTCTAGTTGTCCTGCGATGTTTTCTGCAACTAATTGTGCATTTAAATCAACATCTTTTACTTCAACTATATTTAAATTTACTTCTTTTCCTATCATTTTTTGTAGTTCATTTTTTAGGCTTTCAGCTAAGTTTCCACCTTTACCAATTACTAGTCCTGGTTTTGCAGTGTTAACATTAACTTTTACAAATTTAGCAGTTCTTTCAATTTCTATTTTTGAAATTCCACTAATATATAATTTTTTCTTAACATATTCACGAATTTTGTGGTCTTCTACTAGGTAATCAGCAAAATCTTTTTTACTTGCATACCATTTTGAGTTCCAGTCTTTTATTACACCAACTCTTAATCCATGTGGATCCATTTTTTGTCCCATGTTTTGTTTTCCCTCCTTGTTTTTTTGGATATTTTATTATTCTCTTTCCTTTAATTTTATTGTTATATGACTTGTTCTTTTACGAATTCTAACTGCTGAACCTTTTGCTGCTGGTCTTATTCTTTTTAATGTTGGACCTTGATTTGCATATATTTCAGCTACATATAGTTTTTCATGTGCCATATTGTGGTTGTTTTCAGCATTTGCTATTGCTGATTTTAATAATTTTTCTATTATTTCAGATGCAGCTTTTGGTGTAAATTTAACTGTTGCTAAAGCTTCGTCAACATTTTTACCTCTTATTAAATCTGCTACTATTTTAACTTTTCTTGATGAAATTCTAGCATATTTAAGTGTTGCTACTGCTTCTGGTATTATAACTTCGTTTTCCACGTTTTTTCCCTCCTTGTTTGATTGGATGTCGGTGGTCGGATATCTGAGGTCGGAATTTAGGGTAATTCCTTCGAGGTGTGGATGACTGCACTAACACATAACTTATCTCTAACTCGCTATCGCTCGAAGAGCTAAGAAATAGTCGCCCCTACAACCCGTTCATTCTGACTTCTGATTTCTGACTTCTGACTTCTATTTCTATTTTTTAGTTGTTTTTTCTCCTGCATGACCTTTGAAAGTTCTTGTTGGAGCAAATTCTCCTAATTTATGACCTATCATTTCTTCTGTTATATAAACAGGTACATGTTTTCTACCATCGTGAACAGCTATTGTGTGTCCTACCATTTGAGGGTATATAGTAGAAGCTCTTGACCATGTTTTTAATACTTCTTTAGCTCCTGTTTCGTTCATTGCTTCAATTCTTTTCATTAATTCTGGTGCAATGAATGGAGTTTTTTTGCTTGATCTTGACATGTTTTATTTGCCTCCTTTTTCAGATTTTTCTCTTAGATATTGAAAATTAATTTTCTAACACCTATCCTATTTTCTTCTCTTAACTATCATTTTGTTTGATTGTTTGTTTTTCTTTCTTGTCTTGTATCCTAGAGCTGGTTTACCCCAAGGTGTCATTGGTCCTGCGTGTCCTACTGGAGCTCTACCTTCACCACCACCATGTGGGTGATCTACTGGGTTCATTACAGAACCTCTAACTGTTGGACGTATTCCCATATGTCTTGTTCTTCCTGCTTTTCCTATTTTTACGTTTTCATGGTCTGTGTTTCCAACTGTTCCGATTGTTGCTCTACATCTTGCTAGAACTAATCTCATTTCTCCTGATGGAAGTCTTACGTGAGCATATTTTCCTTCTTTAGCCATTAATTGCGCTTCTTGACCTGCTGCTCTAACCATTTTTCCACCTTGACCTGGGTTTAATTCAATATTGTGGATTAATGTACCTACTGGTATGCTTTCGATTGGCATACAGTTACCTGGTTTTATATCTACTTTTTGTCCAGATACTACTTTGTCTCCATCTGTTAACCCTACTGGTGCTAATATGTAAGATTTTGTTCCATCTTCATATTCGATTAATGCGATATTTGCACTTCTGTTTGGATCATATTCGATTCCTATTACAGTAGCTACCATATCGTCTTTATTTCTTTTAAAATCAATTATTCTATATTTTTGTCTGTTTCCTCCACCTTGATGTCTTACAGTTATTCTACCATATGAGTTTCTTCCTGCTTTTTCTTTCTTTACTGTTAATAAAGATTTTTCAGGAGTTTTCTTTGTTATTTCATCAAATGTAGAAACTGTCATGTTTCTTAGTGATGGAGTTGTTGGTCTAAAATGTTTCATTCCCATTTTGTTTTTCTCTCCTTTTCTATTGGAAGTCAGAGGTCAGATGTCGGAAGTCGGATTTTTAGTATATTCTTCGAAGAATATTTCTGCAACTTCATATTCTAACTTTAACTTCTAAATTATTTGTAGATTTTTTCCTGCTCTACTTACAGATATTCTTTGTTTTCCGAGTTATTTCTCGATAACTTTACTTTTAATGAATAATGAATAGTGAATGATGAATAGTGAATAATTAGATGTGCTTTTTTGCACTTTTTTATAGTAATTATTAATTTTTCATTATTCATTATTAATTATTCATTTCGGATGTAAGCTGCACATCTATGCACCCATAAATTCATCTATTGAATCTTTGTATTTCTTAGTCATTTTTGTAGCTTTTCCGCCTTTTGCAAGATATGTTTTTTCGCCTGGGTTTGTATCGATTGTTACGATTGCTTTTTTCCAGTCTGATGTTTTTCCTTCATATCTTCCCATTCTTTTTGTTTTACCTTTTACAGTAACTGTGTTTACTTTTAATACTTTTACTTCAAATAGTTTTTCTACTGCGTTTGCAATATCAACTTTTGTAGCTTTTTTGTTTACTTCGAAAGTATATTTACCTTCTTGCATACTATCATTACTTTTTTCTGTTATAACAGGTGCTATTATTATATCTTCTGGTCTCATCTATGCGTACACCTCCTCTAATTTTTTAACAGTATCTAGAGTAACTACTAAGTTTTTGTATTTTAATAAATCATATACGTTTATTGTATTTACTAATGTAGTTTTAACTCCTTCAATGTTTCTAGCAGATTTTTGAACGTTTTCGTTCTTTTCTGGTAATAACATTAATGTTTTACCTTCTACTTTTAAGTTGTTTAATACTTTTACCATTTCTTTAGTTTTTATTTCTTTCATTTCTAAAGAATCTACTACTACTAATTCGTTTTCTAATACTTTTGAACTTAATACTGATTTAACAGCAAGTCTTCTTTCTTTTTTATTAACTGTGTAGTAGTATGAACGTGGTTTTGGTCCTAAAGCTATACCACCTTTTATCCATTGTGGAGCTCTTATAGAACCTTGTCTTGCTCTACCTGTTCCTTTTTGTCTCCATGGTTTTCTTCCACCACCACGAACTTCACTTCTTGTTTTTGTATTTTGTGTACCTTGTCTTTGATTTGCTAAAAAGTTAACTAATACGCTATGTACAACAGCTTCATTTGGTTCTATTCCAAATATTTCCTCTTTTAATTCTACTTCGCTAACTTTTTTTCCTTCTATATTATATACGTCTATTTTAGGCATTTACTTCTTCCTCCTTCCCTTAAGCTTTTACGCTCATTTTTATTTTTAAGATAGCTCCTTTAACTCCTGGAACACTACCTTTTACTAATATTACGTTTTTATCTAGGTCAACAGCTACTACATCTAAGTTTTGGATTGTAACTGTTTGTCTTCCCATATGTCCTGGTAATTTTTTACCTTTGAAAACTCTACCTGGAGTTGATGTTGGTCCCATTGAACCTGGTCTTCTGTGATACATTGAACCATGTCCCATTGGTCCACGGCTTTGTCCATGTCTTTTTATAACACCTTGGAATCCTTTTCCTTTAGATGTTCCTTGGATATCAACACTGTCTCCAACTGCAAATACGTCAGCTTTTAACTCGTCTCCTACTTTTAAACCTTCTAAAGAATCTAATCTGAATTCTCTTAAATGTTTTTTAGGTGCTATGCTTGCTTTTGCATAATGACCTTTTACTGGTTTGTTTACTTTGTTTTCTTTTACATCTCCGAAACCTAATTGTATGGCATCATAACCGTCTGTTTCTACTGTTTTAATTTGTGCTATAACGCATGGTCCTGCTTCTATAGCTGTTACTGGAATAACTTTTCCTGTTTCGTCAAATATTTGTGTCATTCCAATTTTCTTTCCTATTATTGCTTTTTTCATTTTTTAATTTTCCTCCTAACTATTGGCTAATGAAATAATTTGCATTTTTTACTGGGCGTAATTCGGTAAATGCTCTTTGGTATTCCTAACCGATTAATCCCCTACATTTTTTTCCATTAGCTTGGTTTGATTTTTGTGCAATTATATTTGCATTTTATTTACTTTTCATTTTTTTGATATCAGTTTTAAGTTTTTCATTTTTGGCTGTTTAATTTTCTAACCTCCAACTTCCAACTTCTAACTTCCATCTATAATTTGATTTCTATATCAACACCAGCTGGTAAATCAATTTTCATTAAACTATCAACTGTTTTTTGTGTTGGATAAAGAATATCTATAACTCTTTTATGTGTTCTCATTTCAAATTGTTCTCTTGAATCTTTGTGTTTATGTGGAGAACGTAATATTGTTACGATTTCTTTTTCTGTTGGTAATGGAATAGGTCCAGATACTTTTGAGCCATTTCTTTTAGCAGTTTCTACTATTTGAGCAGCAGACTTTTCTATAAGTTCAGCATCATAAGCCTTTAATCTTATTCTCATTTTCTCACTTCCTACTTTGTTTGATGTTGCCATTTGCAATTTCCCTCCTCTTTCTAATATCAGGATTATACTTTGACTTTTGCCACTTTATATGTTATAATTATTGCATTTTTTAATATGAGTGTTTAAAAGTTGTAGTATTTACCTGTTTTTTAATTTTGTTGGTCGGAAGTTTTAAACGCACCCTGGTGTTTCTTTTATTTCCATTTTAAAACCCAATGATTGCATGAAAATCTTGGGATAAGTGCTTTTTAATTTTAAAAACTTACCGCCTGGTCTAAGCCATGACATACTCCATAGAAGTTCCCTCCATTCCTTAGTTCCCTAAGGATGTAGCCACATTCTACTTCATCGCTTTATTACATGCTTTTATTATTATACAACGCTTGCAGGCGTATGTCAATGGATATTTGAAAAAAAGTGTTACTGTCGTATTGATTTTTTTGATATTATGTTGTATACTATTAAAGACACTTATTAAATTGTTCTTTTTATAAATGAAAGGGGACTTTTATGAAACATGTAAAAACTTTAAGTAATACTTCTTACAAAGACACAGTTTCACATGGTGGCTGCGGGGAGTGCCAAACTTCCTGTCAAAGTGCCTGCAAAACGTCTTGTACTGTTGGTAATCAGCAGTGTGAACATACAAAGGAGAATGAAAATAAATAAAGTTTTAGTGTACACTAGAGCATGCATTTTATATGCTGCTCTAGTTGTTTTTTGTACTATTTTGTGAGATAATATAGTGGATTAATAATAGTTTTTTATTTTTGAGGAGATGATGTTTATGAATGAAAATTATTTAAATAAATTAGAATATTTTGAAATATTAGAACTGCTTTCTAAATATAGTATTACTTATTGTGGCAAAGAGCTTTGCCTTAATTTGCGTCCTTGTTTTAAGTCAAGTAGAGTTTCTAAGTTATTGCAAGAAACTTCAGAGGCTGTAGAGCTTATTTTGCGAAAAGGTTCTATACCTTTATACAGTATTCCTGATATCGGTGTATATATAAAGAACTTGGAAAGTTCTTATTCGCTTTCTTCTAGAGGACTTCTTGATATTGCTAAAATTCTCAAACTTTGTAGGGAACTTAAAGAATATTTTTATAAAGATGAAAATTTTAATCTTTCTGATTTTTCTATTTTAGATGGTTATTTTTCTTCGTTATATTCTAATATTAATGTTGAAAAGCAAATTCTGTCTTCTATTATTGATGAAGATGTAATTAGTGATGATGCTTCTTCTACTCTTTTTAGTATACGAAAAAGTAAGAAAAATCTTGAAAGCGAAATTAAGGAAAACTTGAATAATATGATCCATTCTAGTAGTTTTTCTAAATATATTATGGAGCCTATTGTTACTATTCGTAATGATAGATATGTTATTCCTGTTAAGGAAGAATTTAGAGGAAATGTTAAAGGGTTTATACATGATATTTCTTCAAGTGGTTCTACTGTTTTTATTGAGCCTATGGCTGTTTTTGAGCTTAATAATAAAATTGGAAATTTAAAAGTTAATGAGTCTATTGAAATTCAAAAGATTCTTGCTAAACTTTCTTCTCTTTTATTTCCTATTTTTAATGAATTAAATAGGAATATTAATTTAATTGGTCTTTTGGATTTCATTTTTGCTAAAGCTAAATATTCTATGGCTCTTGATGCTACAATGCCAATTATTAATAATGAAAAAGCTATTCGTTTAGAAAGAGCAAGACATCCTTTAATCGATAAAGACCAAGTTGTTCCTATTAATATTGAAATTGGAAGAAGTTACTCTTCTTTAATTATTACTGGTCCTAATACTGGTGGTAAAACTGTTTGTTTAAAGACTGTTGGACTCCTTACTTTGATGGCATTAAGTGGTCTTCATATTCCTGCTAAGGAAAATAGTAGTATTTATGTATTTGATAATATTTTTGTTGATATTGGAGATGAACAGAGTATTGGTGAATCTTTGAGTACTTTTTCTGCTCATATGTTTAATATTACTTATATTATTAATAATCTTAATTCTAATAGTCTTATTTTATTAGATGAACTAGGCTCTGGTACAGACCCTGCCGAAGGAGCTAGCCTTGCTACTGCTATTTTAGAGTATTTGAATAATTGTAAAGCTCTTACTATTGCCACTACTCATTATCAAGAAATTAAACATTATGCTTTGGTAACTGATGGATTTGAAAATGCAAGTTCTGAGTTTGATATTGAAAATTTAAGACCTACCTATAAGCTTTTGATTGGTGTTCCTGGTAAAAGTTATGCTTTTTCTATTAGTAAAAAAATTGGACTTTCAGATGAAATTTTAGATAAAGCTAAACATTTTTTGAAAGAGGATAATATTAATATTGAGGAGTTATTAAAAAATATTTATGATTCTCAAGTAATTATCGAAAAACAAAAAGAGGAAATTACTAAGAATTTAAATCAAGCTCAAGCTTTAAGAAAATCTTTAGAAAAGGAAATTACTTCTAAAAATGACAAAGAGCTTAAAAATATCGAAAAGGCCAAACTTGAAGCTAAAAATATTATTATTTCTGCAAAAGAGGAGGCTAATTCTACTATTAAAGATATAGAAGAAATTTATAGCAATTGGAAAAGTTTAGATGAGCTTGATTTTGAGAATTTGACTGATAATGAAATTGGTAAATTTGTTAGAAATTTAAAAAATTATTCTATTAAGAATGCTAACAAACTTAGAACCAATCTTAATTCTTCTTTAGCTTCTACAAATTCTATAAGCTCTGAAAAGCCTGTTTCTAGTTTTAGCAAAGATATGCTAAAAGTCGGAATGAAACTTAGAGTTAATTCTTTTACTGATATTGCCACTGTTTGTTCTTTAGCTGGTAAAAGTAATAAGGTTTTGGTTCAAGTTGGAAGTGCAAAGGTTAATATTAGTTTGAGTGATATTAATTCTATTATTTCAGACAATGTTAGTAATACTAGTATTATAACTAAAGGTAGTTCTTCTAGTTTCAAATCAAAAACTGCTACTACTGAAATTAATGTTATTGGTTACAATGTGGATGAGGCTTGTTTTGCTATTGATAAATATTTAGATGATTGTTACCTTGCTAAACTTAAAAGTGTACGTATCGTTCATGGCAAAGGTACTGGCAAGCTTCGTGAAGGTATTCATTTGTTTTTGCGAAAACATCCTCATGTTAAAAGCTTTAGGTTAGGAACTTTTGGTGAAGGTGAGATGGGGGTTACTGTTGTAGAATTAAAATAGTTTAAAAAACTGGAAATAAGAATTTGTACGCATTAAAAATGCTACAAATTCTAAATTCCGCCATAATTATCTTCTAAGGAAACTCACCACTATCGTGGATGACTTTCTTTTGAAAATAAAATATGTTAAATTCTATTTTCACTTTGTGTTGCGCAACTAAAAAGTTTCATAGGGTTTCCTAAGAATATAAAAAAAGACTGTAAAAAGTCTGTCAAATGGACAACTTGTCCCTTTGACAGACTTTTTTGTTGTATAGGAAAAATTGACTTTTGGGAATACATTTCATGTTGTAGAGGTTGCTACTAAAGGGCGACCAACGTGGCGAAGTCACTTTTGTTTCAATCCCTTTTCCTTTATTGTGCTGAGCTACTATAATTTTGCATTAACCAATTATAGTAGTTAAATGGTTCTAATGTTTCTGGCATTCCATAGTCTACTCCATATGTTTCTACTCTTATACTTTTTATTACTGGTTTCTCTTTTGGTGTATCTGAACTTATTTGGTTTCCTGCTTCGTCTTTTGGTGCTTCTTCACCTTCTTTTAAGTTTTCTTGTCTATAGTGTACTTCTACGTTTGCAATTTTGTCTACTACTTCTATTCCTTCTATTACTTTTCCGAAACCTGCATACATTCCATTTAGTGTATTTTGATCTTTGTGTACTATAAAGAATTGTGAGCCTGCTGAATTGTAGCCTTGTGTTGCTAAAGCACTATTTATTGTACTGTAGTCTGAACGTGCCATTGCTATTACTCCTCTTTCTAGTTTTATAGTATTTTTATGTTTATTTGCTATGAATTCTCCTTTTATTGCATAGTCTTCATTTGTTAATTTTTCACTCAAGTCTTTTAATGTTGGTGAACCTGTTCCATTCCCTGATTTGTCTCCTCCTTGTATCATAAAGTCTGGTATTGTTCTATGGAATGTAAGCCCATCATAAAATCCATTGTTTGCTAATTTTATAAAGTTTGTTACTGTATTTGGTGCTTGGTCTGGATATAATTCTATTTTTATTGTTCCATAATTTTCTATTTCTACTGTTGCTACTGGGTTTTGTGTTTTATATGTTTTCTTTTTATATATTCCATACCCTAAAAAAGCTATTGCTATTATTGAAGCTATTATAGCTATTATCATTATTATTCTTATTATTTTGTTCTCTTTCATATTTTTACCTTCCTTTTCTCTTGTTTTTATATAAATATTACTTTTTTAAGTCTGCAACTCACAGTACCACTATAAAAGTCCGCTCCTAAGTAAGTAATATTTTTTGCTTACTTAGGCCTAGTGTAGAGGCATAGGCTGTGAAGAGTAACTTTCAAAGTTATATTTCACCTTTTATGAAATTAAATTGTCAAATACAAATTGTTCTTGCATTCTTCTTAATGATTGTTTTATTGTTCTTGCTCTTATTTCACCTATTCCTTCTACTTCATCCAGCTGTGGTATATCAGCAACTAGTATGTGTTGGAATGATTTGAACGATTTTACTAAGTTATCAACTATATTACTTGGCATTCTTGGTATTTTATTTAATACCCTGTATCCTCTTGTATAAACTCCTACTTCGTCGTAATCATCAAAGTCTTCGTAGCCTAGTAGCCTGGCTATTATCCCTACATTCATTAACTCATCATGTGATAAGCTTACTATTTCTTTTAGGACTTTTTCTGAATTTCTTTTTTTGCCTGGTGCTATATAATCTTTTATTATTAGTAATTCTTCTTTTTCTAAGCCTTCCATTAGTTCTTCTAATTGCATTTCAAGAAGCCTTCCTTCTTCTCCTAATTCATACATAGCTTTTTGAACTTCGTCTGCAACTTTCATTACCATTTCTGCTCTTTGTATTGCTACTATTACATTTTCTAGTGTAACTATATCATTAAATTCATATTCATTAAGTAAGTTTAGTTTTTCGTCAAATACTTTTTTGTATTTTTCTGCTGTTTGAAGTGCTTGGTTTGCTTTTGAAATAACTTTGCTAGTATCTTCTAATACATATCTATCATAACCTTTAAATACTGTTATTATATTTCTTCTTTGTGAAATGCTTATTACTATTTCACCTGTTTGCTTTGCTGTCCTTTCTGCTGTTCTATGCCTTGTACCTGTTTCAGTTGTTGCTATACTTGATTGGGGTATTAACTGTGCATTGGCATACAATATTTTTTTTAAGTCAGCACTTAGTATTATTGCTCCATCCATTTTGGCAAGTTCATATAGCCTTGATGGAGTATATTCTATATTTAAGCTAAATCCTCCATCTACAATATCTAAAACTTGTTTGCTATCTCCTATAACTATTAATGCACCTGTTTTTGCTTTTAATATGTTCTCAAGTCCATATCGAATTTGAGTTCCTGGTGCAATAAGTTTCAAAACTTCTGTAATCATTCTTTTCTCCTTGTTTCCTATTTGGATTGTTTATTTTTTTGATATAACATACCTTTTTGGAACTTTATTTTATTACTTCTTTATTTTTTCTTACTACAAGTGAGTTTTTGTATGATTCAAACTAAAAATATTTTTTCTAACTCAACTTATTTTAATATTCTTAATGCTTCTTCTATATTTCTAACGCCTATTATATCTAATTTAAAATTATCTTTCAATAGTTTTTTATTATTTTCTGGTATAATACATTTTTTAAAACCTAATTTTTCTGCTTCTTTTAGTCTCTTTTCTATCATATTAACACTTCTTACTTCGCCTGTTAGACCTACTTCACCTATTGCTACTAGGTCTGTTGGTATACTTATGTTTTTAAAACTTGATGCTACTGCTAATATTATTCCTAAATCAATTGCTGGTTCTTGTAGTTTTATTCCACTTACTACGTTTAAGTATATATCTTGTGAGCTTAGTGGCATTTTTGCTTTTTTCTCTAGCACTGCCATTAATAATGTTAGCCTATTATAGTCAACTCCATTTGCTGCTCTTCTTGGCATTCCAAATACTGTTTGTGAGGTTAGTGCTTGTAGTTCTATCATAAGTGGTCTTGTGCCTTCTATACTTGCTGCAATAACAGAACCTGCTGGGTTATCTTCTCTTTCTGATATTAGTATTGATGATGGGTTTGTAATTTCTACCATTCCTTCATTTTGCATTTCAAACATTCCTATTTCATTTGTTGACCCAAACCTATTTTTTACTCCTCTTAAAATCCTATATGAAAAATATCTTTCACCTTCTAAGTACAAGACCGTATCTACCATATGTTCTAATACTCTTGGTCCTGCTATATTTCCCTCTTTTGTTACATGTCCTATTATTATTGTTGTAATTTCTTGACTTTTACATATTTTCATTATTCTTGCTGTAATTTCCCTTACTTGGCTTACTGTCCCTGCTGCTGAAGATATTTCATCACTATACATGGTTTGTATTGAGTCTATTATAACTAGTTTCGGCTCAATTTCTTGAATAGATTCTGATATAATATCTATGTCTGTTTCTCCTAAAAACATTATATCTTCATTTTTTATATTTAGCCTATCTGCACGCATCTTTATTTGTTGTGCCGATTCTTCTCCTGATACATATAATACTTTTCCATCACCTTTCATTTTATCACAAATTTGAAGTATTAATGTCGATTTTCCTATTCCTGGCTCCCCTCCGAAGTAGTACTAATGAACCTTTTACTATTCCTCCTCCTAAAACTCTATCTAGCTCTGATACTCCTGTTGATGTTCTAACTGCTTCTTTTCCTTCTACACTATTTAATTGTGATGGCTTTGCACTTTTAGTTTTTTTATCACTTAAAAAACCTTTTTCACTTGTTTTAGCAAGTTTTTCTTCGTAAAAACTGTTCCATTCATTACACCCTGGACATTTACCAAGCCATTTTGCAGATTCATATCCACAACTATTACACACAAATACTGTTTTTGTTTTAGCCATTTTTCCTCCTATTTATATTATGGTATTTTTTATAATTTTATTTATATACAAACTAATAAAAATATAGCATACTTTTGTATGTATTACTATATCTTTATTAAAATTTCTATATTTTTTTGCATTATTTTTTACAGTTCATGTGGTACTAAACCAGATAGAAAAAAATAGAGAAAATGTAAAAAACAAAAATAAAATTTTCTTATGTGGCTTTGCCACTTAGAAAATTTTATTCTTGTTTTTTATATTTCTTTTATTTATGCTTTTTTTGCAAGTTCTACTATTTCAGTAAATGCTTTTGGATCAGTTACTGCTAATTCTGCTAACATTTTTCTGTTTACTACTATGTTTGCTTTTTTCATTCCTGCTATTAATTTACTGTATGTTATTCCGTTCATTCTTGCTGCTGCATTTATTCTTGCTATCCATAGTTTTCTGAAGTTAGATTTTTTATCTTTTCTTCCTACATATGCATACATTCCTGATTTCATTACTGCTTGTTTTGCCATTCTGAATCTGTAATGTTTTGCTCCATAATATCCTTTTGCTCTTTTTAATATTTTTTTATGTTTTTTACGTGTTATTCTTGCTGTTTTTACTCTTGCCATTTTATTTTCACCTTCCTTAATTTATCTTGTTTTAATTCGTGTTTATGATACACCTTTGCCTATAGCAATCTTTTTTAATGATACGATATGTCTTACATCTGGTTTCACAACTATTTATTACTTTTCGCCAATTGTAGTTAGGCTAAATGATTATTCCCTCACCTTGTGAATTAGTGTTTAAATAATAATAGTGCTCCATTTTTATTATTTAAAATTAATTACCATATGGTAACATTTTTTTGATTCCTGCTTCACATGTTTTATCTGCGTAAGCATCTTGTATTTTTCCTCTTGATTTTGCTCTTGATGTTTTATTTGCTAAAAGATGTCTTCTGTTTGACTTTGTTCTTTTAACTTTTCCTGTTGCTGTATATGAATATCTTTTTTTTGCAGCTTTATTTGTTTTTAGCTTTGGCATGATTGTTTCCTCCTTTATATATTATTATTAGCTATTTTACTTTTTCGCTAATATTATAAACATATTTTTACCTTCTAATATTGGCCTTTTTTCTGGAGTTGCTATGTCTGATAGTTCTTCTATGAATCTATTTAGCCCTGCTTCTCCTTGTTTTACATAGTTTAGCTCTCTTCCTCTAAACCTTACTGTAATTTTTACTTTGTTTCCATCTTCTAAAAATTTTCTTGCATTTTTACATTTGAAACCAAAGTCGTGTTCTTCAATATTAGGAGTTATTCTAATTTCTTTTAGTTCAAAAGTTTTTTGTTTCTTTTTTGCTTCTTTTTCTCTTTTTGCTTGTTCAAATTTATATTTTCCATAGTTCATAAGTTTACATACTGGAACCTCTGCATTTGGTGCTACTAGCACTAAGTCTAATTTCTTTTCATATGCCATTTCTAATGCTTCATGAATAGAAATTGGTCCTACTTTATTCCCTTCATTGTCAATTATTTGAACTTCTCTTGCTCTTATTTGTTCATTAATAGGTAAATCTTGTTTTATAAAAAACACCTCCAAAAATTCTTTTTTTGTTACAAAAAAGCAATACTAATATTTTCTAAGCAAGTTTTACTTGCAAAAAAACTAACATGTCTCATTTATATTCTAAAAGCTTGCCTTTTTACTTAATAAAAAGTTCTTAGAATAAAAAAAGATTGACTTTGAAGCCAACCCACTACACAATAAATATAGTTCTAGTGTATTTACTAGAAATGTATTTATTTATTAACCTTTTTCCACAAAGTTAAGGTGAGAAGTGGATTACTTCTTCTTTTTTGAACACTACTATAATAACTTATTTTTTTTCGAAAGTCAATACTTTTTTTGATATTTTTCTTGACTTTTTATGATTTTTGTATTAGAATAGTGAAACGTAAGTAGTAAATGTAACCAAATGCAAAAACTTCTCCCCGGTAGTTTTTATAAATGGTTTCATATATATAATAATATAAAAAATAATGAATGGAGGGTATTTTTACCATGAATAATACTACATATAGTGTAAAGAAAAGTGAAATCGAAAGAAAATGGTATATAATCGACGCTGCTAATAAACCATTAGGTAGAGTAGCAACAGAAGCTGCAAAGTTATTAAGAGGAAAACATAAACCAACTTATACTCCTCATATGGATGTTGGAGATCATGTTATAATATTAAATTGTAAAGATGCAGTTTTAACAGGAAAAAAATTAGATCAAAAAGTTTATAGACATCATTCTGGATATATTGGTGGAATGAAAGAAACAACTGCAAGAGTTATGATGGAAAACAGACCAGAAAGAGCTATGATGCTTGCAATTAAAGGTATGCTTCCACACAATAGCTTAGGAAGACAAATGCTTAAAAAAGTAAGAGTTTATGCAGGTAGCGAACATGAAAATATGGCTCAAAAACCAGAAGTTTGGGAGGTAAAATAATATGGCTAAAGCAAAATCATTAAAAAATGTATTTTATGGTACAGGTAGAAGAAAAAAATCAATCGCTAGAGTTAGATTAGTAGAAGGTTCTGGCGTAGTTACAATAAATGGTAAAAGTATTGACGAATACTTTGGTACAGAAGTTTTAAAAACTATAGTAAGACAACCATTAGCAGCAACTAACACAACAGCTAAATATGATGTTATTGCAAAAGTTGTTGGTGGAGGTTTCACAGGTCAAGCTGGAGCAATCCGCCATGGTATAGCAAGAGCATTAAATGAAGCTAACAGTGAATTTAGACCAGCTTTAAAATCAAATGGATACTTAACAAGAGACCCACGTATGAAAGAAAGAAAAAAATACGGTCTTAAAAAAGCTAGAAAAGCTCCACAATTTTCAAAAAGATAAAAACAAGCCTTGGGTGGGCAAATGGTCAAAAAACTATATATACAAAGCGGTAATCTATTTAGATTACTGCTTTATTTTATGGTTGTCATTAGAAAGATTTTAGATACTTAAAAAGGAAAGTTTTTGGCGCGTCCCAAATCTTTCCTTTTTATTTTTATTTTGACTTATATATCTTTTAAATTAACATATGTCTTTTTCTTTTTTATAGCTCTTTCAATTTCCCACTTTGCATGATCTCTTGCATAAGCAGTATGTACATTAGTAATTTTATGCCATCTTCCATAGTCATCTAATACTTCAAGAACATCTATAAAGATATAGTCTTTTATTACTACTTTCCGTGGTTCTTTTATCTTTTTTATTGTATTCTTAGTTTCGATTTCTAATACATACATACTTTTTCCTCCAAATAGTAATTATTTTTTGGCTTTCATACTTTTTTACTTTATTAATATATTCTCTATTCTTCTATTTTCTTTTGTGCTTTTTCATTATTCTTTTCTTTGCTTAATTTGATTTTGATTTGGGCAAAAGCAATTAATGCTTCTATTGCCATAATTCCTAAAATGACTAATGCTGTTTTCATGTTTCTTCCTCCTGTTTATTTTAGAATTTTACTTTTTAATGCTCATATTCTAACATATTTAGTCTATTTTGTCAATTTATAGTTGCAGTTTTATATGTGTTATGATACAATTTAACAATATTAGTAAAGAGAGGTTATTTTATGGATTTAATAGATTTCAGTAACGCTAAGGAAATTTATCAAAAGTATGGTGGAGCTGGTAAAAAGAAAACTCTTATTTTTAATGGAACTCAATATTTAGTAAAATTTCAAAATCCTGTACGCAAAAAAGGAAAAAATGTTCAAGTATCATATGTAAATAGCGTTTATTCAGAATATATTGGAAGTAAAATTTTTGAGAGTGTTGGTATTCCAACTCAAGAAGTTGTATTAGGAAAATATAATGATAGAATTGTTTGCGCTTGTAAAGACTTTATTGTTGGAAAAGGGGTTACTACAGATGAATATATAGGTGAAGCAAAACTTATTGAGTTTGAGGAATGGAGTAAATCTCATGACTTAGACTCTACATTAACAACAGATATAGAAAGTATTTATCATTCACTTGAAAATGTATTTAAATACTTTCCTCAAAATGTAAACATTGAAACAATAAAGGAAAAATTTTGGGAAATGTTTGTAATTGATTTTTTTATAGGTAATACAGACAGGCATAATAATAACTGGGGATTTATATATTATGAAAATCAATATGATACTTATTTTGTAAATATGCAATTTGCTCCAATCTACGATTGTGGAAGTTGCTTAACTCCTGTTCTTACTGATGAACAAATGGATGATATACTAAATAGTACAGGAGAATTAAATAATTATGTTAGAAATGCATATTCTGCAATACACGAAGATGGTAAAAAAATTCATTCTTATGAGTATATTAAGTCTCTAAAAAATGAATATTGTAATAGAGCTTTAAAAGTTCTATTTCCTAAAATTGATATGAGTTATATTACTGACATTATTAATGAAATTCCTATAAGTAATATTCGTAAACATTTTTATATTACTATATTGCAAAAGCGTTATGATTTGTTAAAAAATATCTATTTACTATGCATTTAGTAATCTTTTAAAACAAAAAAGGGGCTGTAAAAAAAGGAAAGATTTGGGACGCGTTCAAAACTTTCCTTTTTTATTTAAAGTTAAAAAATAATGTAAAAAGATAAAAGGAAAGTTTTGAACGCGTCCCAAATCTTTCCTTTTTTTACAGCCCCTTTTTTGTTTTTTAGGTTCCTATTTTGGAATACATTTTCTTTTAATATTTTTTATTTCAGATCTTTATCTAGTCCGTCCCATAATACAATGTCATTCTCTTTCAAGCTTTTTTTCACATCTATTATACGTTGGTTTGATGAGCCTCTAAATTGTAGTTTTGGATCTTTAAGCTCTTCTACAAACCTTCCATCTACTATATAGTCTATATTTTCTAGCATTTGCTTTGTTGTTTCTCTATGTTCTTCTTTTACCATTTGTCCTAGTATTTGTTTGTCAAATGTAAATCCTGTATAACACCATATTTTTTTATTTGGGTATGTTTGTTTTACTTTTTCTACAAGAGGTGCTAGACCTTCTTGGTTTGTTTGTTCAAATGGCTCTCCGCCAAGTAAGCTTAAACCTGTTATATATTCTGGTTTTAGATCTTCTATTATTTGTTCTTCTTGCTTTTGTGTAAATTTCTCGCCATAACTAAAATCCCAAGCTTCTCTATTAAAACAGTTTTTGCAGTGGTGGTTACATCCACTTACAAATAATGATACTCTTACACCTGGCCCATTTGCTACATCACATTTCCTTATTTTTGCGTAGTTCATTTTTATTAGCCTCCTTTTAGAGGTCTGAGGTCGGAAATTTAAGTAAATTCTTCGAAGAAATTACTTATGTTCTGACTTCTGACTTCCCTTTACAAATGTAATACTCTTGCCTTTATCTCTTTTGTTTTTCCTTCATTCCAGAAGTTTTCTCCTAGGTATCCACAGGTTCTTCTTGTTACATTCATTTTGTTTTTGTCTTTATTTCCACAGTTTGGGCATTCCCATTCTATGTTGTCATTTATTATTATTTCTCCATCAAATCCACATACATGGCAATAGTCTGACTTTGTGTTGAATTCTGCGTATTGTATGTTTTCATATATAAATTTTACTAGGTCTTCTAAGGCTTTTAGGTTATGTTTCATATTTGGTATTTCTATGTATGATATTGCTCCTCCTGATGATATTTTTTGGAATTCACTTTCAAATGTTAGTTTTTCAAATGCATCTATTTCTTCTCTTACATCTACATGATATGAGTTTGTGTAATATCCTTTGTCTGTTATGTCTTTTATTTCTCCAAATCTTTCTTTATCTATTTTTGCAAATCTGTAACATAGACTTTCTGCTGGTGTTCCATATAGTGCAAAGCCTAATCCTGTTTCTCTTTTCCATCTGTCTGTTGTTTCTCTTAAGTATTTCATTACTTTTATTGCAAAGTCATGACCTTCTTTTGTAGTGTGTGAAACTCCTTTTATTAATTTTGTTAATTCATATATTCCTATATATCCTAAAGATATTGTTGAGTAGCAACTGTTTAGTAAGTCGTCTATTTTTTGACCTGGTGCCATACGTGTTATTGCTCCATATCTCCAGTGTATTGGTGATGTGTCTGAAAGTGTTCCTAGTAATGCATAGTGCCTACACATTAATGCTTCTTTACATAGTTCTAATCTTTCATCTAATAGTTTCCAGAATTCTTCTTCATTTCCATCTGCTATTATTCCTATTTGTGGTAGGTTTATACTTACTACTCCTTGGTTAAATCTTCCTTCAAATTTGTATTCTCCATTTTCGTCTTTCCATGGAGCTAAGAAACTTCTGCAGCCCATTGGACTAAATACGTTTCCTTCATAGTTTTCTCTCATTTTCTTTGCTGATATGTAGTCTGGATATAACCTTTTTGCTGAACATTTTACTGCTAGTTTTGTTAGGTAGTCATATTCTCCTCCTTTTAGGCAGTTATGTTCATCAAGAACATATATTAGTTTAGGAAATGCTGGTGTTACATATATTCCTTTTTCGTTTTTTATTCCTTCATATCTTTGTCTTATTATTTCTTCTATTACCATTGCATTTTCTTTTATGTATGGATCATCTTGTTTTAGGTTTAAGAATAGTGTCACGAATGGAGATTGCCCATTTGTTGTCATTAATGTGTTTATTTGATATTGTATTGTTTGAACTCCTGCTGAAATTTCCTTTTTTAGTTTTTGTTTTGCTATTTTTTCTATCATCTCTTGTGTTAGTTCATCACTAAATTCTTCTTTTAATTCTTTTATGAATTTTTCATAACTTTTTCTTACATATTTTCCAAGGTGACTTACATCTACAGATTGTCCACCATATTGGTTTGAGGCTACTGCTGCTATTATTTGTGTCATTACTGTACATGCTACTTGGAAACTTTTTGGTGATTCTATAAGTTTAGCATTCATTACTGTTCCATTGTCTAGCATATCTCCTATGTTTATTAGGCAACAGTTAAATATTGGTTGTAAGAAATAGTCCATATCATGGAAGTGGAGTATTCCTTCTTCATGTGCTTTTGTTATTTTCTCAGGTAATAAAATTCTTTTTGTTAGGTCTTTTGATACTTCTCCTGCTATGTAGTCTCTTTGTGTTGAAGCAAGTACTGCATTTTTATTTGAGTTTTCTACTAATAGTTCTTTATTTTGATTTTTTATTAGTCCTAATATTGATTCATCTGTTGTATTTTGTTTTCTTACTAATGCTCTTGTGTAACGATATATCATGTATTTTTTTGCAAGTTCGAATTTTTTCATATCCATAAGTTGTTCTTCTATTATGTCTTGTATGTCTTCTACTAGTATTCTTTTTTTATCTAGCTCTTCTATGTAGTTTGTTATTTCTTTGATTTGTTCTTTTGTTACTCTTTCTCTAGATTTTACTTCTCCATTTGCTTTTTCAATTGCTGTTATTATTTTTTCTCTATTATAATCAACAGCTCTTCCATCTCTTTTTATTACCTTCATTTTTTTCTCCCCCTAATTCATTTTAAGTATGTATTTATTATATCTAAAGTTTTCAAATTCTCTGTTGCAATTGCAACTATTTCGAAAAATATTTTTATAAAATTCTGTAGGCTTACATTTTCAGCATTTATAGCAAATATTACAATTATATTACAAAATGTTTTTGTCAAAAAATGTTGATTTTTCAATATTTTCAAGGTATAATATTTACATAAATAAAAGCTATATTTTTTGACAAACTTTCTAAATAGTTATATATTTACTGTGTAATTTAGAATATTGGGCATTATGAAGTATTTCTACAAACGGTGCCCCTGCAATTTATTATTTATAAAAGGAGGTAATATTATGGATGAGATTTCTTATTTGATAAATAATATAGAAAATAGTTGCTCAAGAATTCAAAAAAAGCATTTTTTAAAAAATGAAAATATTACTACATATATTCAAAAAAGGAATCAAATTTGCATTATGCTAAGTGGAACAGCTGATTTAATTAGATATGATTTAAATGGAAATAAAGATATTGTTGATAAGTTTAATGGTAATGATATTTTTGGTGAAGCCTTTTACCCTGTTCATACCAATAATGAGCTAACTGTAATAGCAACTTCTGATTGTGACGTTTTATTTTTACTGCAAGACTACCTTTATAAAAAATGCAAACAAAATTGCAAATTTCATACTACTTTGTCTGCTAGTATACTAGAGTTAACTTTAAGAAATACCATTCATCAAAACACTAGAATTGAGGTTTTATCCAAAAGGACTATTCGAGAAAAGCTTTTAACTTATTTTTCTATTTTATCTAGTAAAGATTTTAGTAAAACTTTTTTACTTCCTTTTTCTTTGACTAACTTAGCTGATTATTTAAGTGTTGATAGAAGCGCTATGATGAGAGAACTTAAGAATTTGACTAATGAAGGTTTTATTTCAAAAAGTGGAAATAGAATTAAATTATTATATAAATAGGAAATGTGGACTCGTCTTGCGAACAGACTTAGAGTCCGCTCACCTACATTTCAACTTTAAATAAAGCACTTTTGTAGTATATAAGAAGCTGTAAAAAAGGGGATGTAAAAAAAGGAAAGATTTGGGACGCGTCAAAAACTTTCCTTTTATTTTTTTCATTATTTTTTCGCTTTAAATAAAAAAGGAAAGTTTTTGACGCGTCCCAAATCTTTCCTTTTTTTACATCCCCTTTTTTACTATTCTATTACATCTATTACATTAGTTTTATCAATTCCATCGAAATTATAGTAAGTGTTTGGTGTTGTTCCTATTATTACTGCTTCTGCTAGTAGCACTTGATTTGCTATCTTTTCTTCTATTGTTTTAAATGGTGTTAATATTGTTACATTACATTCTACTTGTAAATACATTTTGTGTAATGTTTGATTTATTCCTTTTGATGAAAATTCTGACCTTAAGTCTGTATCTAAATTTCCTATTACATCTATTTGTACTTTTACATTTGGACCTCTTCCTGCAAGTATTTTGCTCCCTGTTAAACTTCCTAGCTTTATATCAAAACTATTATTTTCTACTTTGCTTAGTTCTTCTTGTATTTTAATTGCTACATCTGATATTATTTCATTCACTGTTATCACATTTGCACTTATCATTGCAATATTTCCGACTGCTATCTTTTAGTATATTACATAAATCATCGTAATGATAATTTGACATTACAACTGTTGCTTGCTCATTAGATATTTTTGTAGCTATCATTTTTGCATTTGTTCTACATTGCTTATCCATTATTGGAGTTATAGCTTCTATCATTTTATTCATGGTTATTATTGCAATTAATATAATGATTACTATTTTTAAAATTTTATATATTTCATTTTTATTAGGCTTATTATTTTTATTAAATATACTAACATTTAGTTTTGGTAAGTTTATACGTTTTCGAGAATAAATTTTATCCATATTTTACCTTCCTTTTTTATTATATTAGTATATTCATTTTTTAGTTCATATATTTTTTGAAGTTAAAAAATTAGAAGTTGGAAGTTAGAACCTAAAGTAAATTCTTCGAAGATTTTACCCTATATTCCGACTTCTAAATAGACATTGGAATGAATAATTGCTCTCCTATTTGTAAGTTGTTTTCATTTTCTATTCCATTTAGTGTACTTATTGCTTCTACAGTGCTTCTAAATCTTTTGGCTATTTTCCATAGAGTATCTCCTGGCTTTATAAAATATATTATTACACTATACCTTTCATTTTCTCTGTTTTCATTTGTGTTTATTTCTTGGATTACACTTATTTCTTCATTTTTGAATGTATCTACTATAAATTGTACATCTATTTTTATGTCTATATTTTGGTCTGGCATTATTACAAAGTCTTGCATTCCTATTTCTAGCTGTGTATCTATTTTTGAGTTGTTTGTTATACCTGGAGTATTTACATTGTATTCAAATGGTACTATTATTGTTTTCGCTTCTAGTTTTATACTATTTTCCATCCCATATATAAATTTTAGTTCTATTTCCCCTTTATATGAAATTCTATCACTTATTATTGTTTGATTTGTTATATACGGCTTGATGTCTACATCATATATTTTGCTACTTCCTATTTCTGGTATTGCTTGGCTTTCCCTTATAGGACATATATCTTTTATTGTATTTTTTTGAGACATTGTTTTTATTATTTTTTGTTTATATGTTAAATTAGTACTTGGACTGTATAGGTCTTGAATTATATTTAATTCTTTATTTTGATATACTGCAGCTGTTACTTCATTTTCTATTTCTACATATATTGAATGCTCTTCTATACTGTTTGGCTTTATTAATATATTTTTTATTTCGTATTTTACATTACATATACTTTCATCTGTTACATCTTGCATATCTATAAACCCCATAATTGGAATTATTGCTTTTTTGGTACATACTCTATTGTCTGTAGTTAAATACATTATTTTTATTGCTTGTTCTGCTTTTATTAGTATCTTATTGTAACTTATTTTTGTTTCTTGGTTTTGTATTTCTACATTTACTTTCATTATTTCTGCAAGTTCATCTATATTGTCTATTACCACTGTATCTTTTGCATATACTTTTGTATTTCCTATTCCTAGTAATGAATTTATTGTAAAATTTTCTTGCAATAGTTGTATGTCTGGTATATCTTGTATTTCTTTCATAAACTCTAATTCTTCATTTGAATATGCTTTTAGGTCTATATCTAATATTGCCCTTACATTTATTTTTCTTCCATTTAATACTCTACATTCAATCGATTTTATACCTATATTACTTTGCACTGTCATTCCTACTTTTAAGTCTTTAAAGTCTAGTGTTTGCGAAAAATCTAAACTTGTATTCATACTCCTTATTTGACTTTCATCATCATCTGCTATGTATATTACATATGCATTTATAGAACCTTCTATTTTTATTTTTCCATCCATAATTTCTTTTTTATAAATACATACAGTCCCACTTGTACTTATTGTATTTAATATATCTGGCTTTATATCTGGAACAACAAAGTCCTCTTCTATTATTGCTGCATCTGTTTTTTGTCCAATAATTTGATTTATACATAGAGTCTCTTTATTAGCCTCCACTAACATTACATATACCTCCTTTTTCATTATCTTACCCTAAGTATATTGTGACCTTAAAAAAAAAATTCCTTTGTTTAGGAATTTTTTTACTTTTTTATATTCTTAGGAAAGTCATCCACGTTAGTTAAGTTAGCTGTTCGAACGTTAGTGAGTTACAGATAACTTATGCGTAGCAAAGCGAAGAAGGTGAGTTTCCTAAGAAAATCTTATTCTTGTTTTTTATTCTTATAAATTAGTAGTTACTTTTTCTTGTGGAATTAATGGATTATAATTTTCACCGTCAAATACTGCTACTTGTACTGTTTTCGTTAGTATATCTGTATAACTATAGGTAACATTTCTTTGGTTATCTTCATATTTTACTACAAATATATTTGGATATGCTTTTTCTATTATAGCCTCTTTTTCAAAGGATTTACTCCTTCCTAGAGATCCTTTTACAATAATTTTCTTTCCTATCATATCTCCTATATCTGTCTTTAGATTTGCTATATCACTTCTACAAATCATTTGTATCACCTACTCCCTTAAGATAGACTTATTCTATCATAATTATAGTATTTTGTCAAAACACATCAAAAAAAGTCAAGGCGTGCAACCTAGTATTTTCAATGTTTTTGTAGTTTTATTACATTTATATTACAATACCATTTCTTTTTTATTACATTTGGTGTTATAAGGCTATTTCTTATGTAAGGGCGATTATTGCCTATTAGCATAATGAATAATGAATAGTGAATAATGAAAAATGAATAATTATTCACTATTCATTATTTACTATTATCCTCTTTCCCCTACTTCCTATTCCATCTACTCCATCTCTTCCATCTCTTAATTCTTCTTCTATATCTTGTATTGTTAAATATATATTTTTGTCTGTCATAGCTATTCTTTCTGCTACTATTAATGGATCTATAAAGTCTATCATTATCCTTTTTGGTGATGATGCAAAGTTTGCACCAGCTAACATTATTGCTTCATAATAACTCTGGCATGCTCCTGCAAATATCGATAATTCCTTTGCTTTTGGATTATTCCATTTCCTTGCTTCAGTTACTGTGTTTATAAAGTGCCTTGAGTTTCTATAATTATATATATCATTAAAGTTTGTTCCTTTTCGTATCATACCATCATGGCCTGTTAATATTAATATATCTGGGGTATACCTATCTAATAATTTTTTCACCATTATTGCTTGCTTATTTTCTGGTATATTTTTTACTACTGCATTTAGTCCTAAACTTTTATAATATTTCATAGATTTTTCGCTATATCTTCTGTCTCCATCTAAATGCAATATTTTTCCTGTATAGGCTAGTGTATCTCCTCTTTTTTCATTATTTGAAAATGTGAATATGTTATTTCTTTTTTTTATATTATATTCTTCATATTTTATACATTTTTCTATTCTATTTAATATTTTCTTTTCTATACCCTTTATTTTACTATTTACAAGCCTTTTATCCATTAGTTCTAAATCTTCTGGAGGACTGTCTGCTTCTATTCTATCTGTAATTCCTTTTAATATATATATTTCTTTATTATCTATTGTTTTTATTATGTTGGTGATTTCAAAAATCACATCTTTATTGTATGAAATTCTCCCTACTAAATCTCCTTTTCTCAATTTTCTCACATTTATCCCCCCATATATTTAACTATTATATGATATGTCGAATAATGTAGAATAGTTACCTAATTTTTTTCTAATTTTTGTCTTGCTTTTATTGTTTTTTTGTGATATTATATATATTGTCTTTTAATTAAGGCACAATATTTTTAATTATTTAGTAGATCATTTCCTTCTAGACATTTAGTTTTCAGGGTCAATGTTTCAAAAGATTGTTAAATCTAAATTTTCTAGAAGGAGGTAATATATATTATGGAAGACAAAACTTTAATATGTAAAGATTGTGGTGCTGAATTTGTTTTTACAGCTGGTGAACAAAATTTTTATGCTGAAAAAGGTTTTACAAACGAACCACAAAGATGCCCAAATTGCAGAAAAGCAAGAAAAGCTCAAAAAAGAAATTATAATAACTAACAAGTTTTAAGGTATTTTTTCAATTTTGGACAATAATAAAAAAGCTAGTTGAACTATAAAACATTGTTCAATTAGCTTTTTTATGTACTAGGAATATATATTAATCATTTTGATTCCATTCTTTTAATTTCTCTTCTAACAACTTAAAATTAACAGTATTTTTTATATAACCTATGTCCATATTCTTTACTTTTTGTTCATATACCATTTTTGCATATTTTATAATTTTTGAACTATTATTATTTATATATCTCAATTCTCCTAGTATTACTTCTTTATACTTTATATCAGTTTCATTTGATATCAAATATGGTTCTAATTCAGTTATTGGCACAGGAATCATATTACTTATTCTTAAAGTTCCATATAAATAGCCTTTATCATGCATTCTAATTATGGTTTTAGTATCTTTTCTGATTATCTTTTTATCATTGTCTATATAATCTGATTTTTTAGGAGATGACATTAGAATATAATAATTAAATCCGTTTACTGTTAGTACAACACCTAAATATTTTCTTTCATGAGTTCTTATTTCTTCTTTATTATCATAAATTTTGTCATCGAATTTTCTTAAATATTCTATGTATTTGTCACTTATACTATATAAATTTAATTTCATTTTGTCCTCCTTTTACAAAAATAAGAGAAGAATATCACTTTGGATACCTTCTCATTATTTTAACTTTCTCATTTATAAGGCTGTGAAACACCTTGATTTTCTTATATTCATTATACTATCTTTTCGTAATCATTGTCAAGATTTTATATAACAAATATATTATATTTTATGTAGATTTTACTTAAATAATTCCATTATATCTTCTTTAGAAAGTTTATTTATAAATGTTTCATTTGTTGATAACATATTGTCTATTAGTTTCGCTTTCTTTTGTTGCAAGTCGTATATTTTTTCTTCTATTGAATTTTTTGTTATTAGTTTGTATACTTGAACATTTTTCTTTTGACCTATTCTGTATGTTCTGTCTGTTGCTTGGTTTTCGGCTGATATGTTCCACCATGGGTCATAGTGTATTACCATGTCTGCTCCTATTAAGTTTAATCCTGTTCCTCCTGCTTTTAGTGATATTAGGAACACTTTTATTTCGTCATTTTCATTAAATTCATCTACTAGTTTTATTCTTTCTCCTACTTTTGTTGCTCCTGTTAATTTAAAGTATTTTATATTTTGCTCTTTTAGGCTTTTTTCTATTATATCAAACATTCCTGTGTATCCTGAAAATAATAGTATTTTATGCCCCGCTTCTATCGCATCTTTTATAAGCTCTGTACATTGGTTTAATTTACTGCTTTCTCCCTTGTAGTTTTCTATAAACAAACTAGGGTGACAACATATTTGCCTTAACCTCATTAAAAGTGCTAATATTTTTATTTGGCTTTTTTCAAAACCATTTTCATTTATTTCATTCATTGCTTCTTGTTTTGCATTTTGCAAATATGACATATATATTTTTTGTTGTTCATCATGCATTTCGTTATTTAATACTGTTATTGTTTTGTCTGGAAGTTCTGTTAGTACTTCACTTTTTATTCTTCTTAATACAAATGGCTCTATTAGCATTTTTAGTTTTTTCATTTGCTCATTATCTTCATCTCTTACTATTGGCATTTCATAGTTTTCTTTAAATTTTTTATAGCTAAATAGATATCCTGGCATTATATAATCAAATATTGACCATAATTCTGAAAGTGAGTTTTCTATTGGTGTTCCTGTTAGTGCATACCTCGTTTCGGCATTTATCTTTTTTATTGCTTTTGCATTTTGTGTATTATTGTTTTTTATATATTGTGCTTCATCTGCTATTATATATTTGAATTCATAATTTAATTCTTCATATAGTTCTATATCTCTTTTTAATAAGTCATATGATGTTATGACTATGTTATATTTTGGTATGCTTTTTATTTGCTCTTTTCTTTCACTTAGACTCCCTCTTATTACTATTGATTGCATACTTTTCGCAAATTTATTTACTTCGTTTTCCCAGTTTAGCGTAAGTGAACTTGGACATACTACTATACTTGGCTTTGGATTATTTTCCTCTTGTACATATGAAAGTACTACTGCTATTAATTGAAGGGTTTTTCCAAGTCCCATGTCATCTGCTAAAATTCCTCCAAATTTGTATTCATCTAATACTTTTAGCCATTCATATCCTACTTTTTGGTATGCTCTTAAATCTGCATTTAAGTTTTTTGGAAGTTCTATGCTTCCACTTATCTCTCTTTCTTCTATTTTATTTACTAAATTTTTATATTCATCATTTTTTATTATAGATGTGTTTTTTACATTTTGAAGTAACCTGTCTAAATACATACTTCTATATACTGGAAGGCGTAACTCTCCTTTTTCTATTTGGCTATAATCTATATCTATACTTTCTGTTATTCCATCTATAAAGTCAATTGTTTCGTTTTCTTCTAATTTTATAAAGCTTCCATCTTTTAGCCTATGATACTTTCTCTTTAATTTATATTTTGCCATAATATCTTTTAGTTCTTTTATATCAAAGTCTAGGTTTTCAAAGTCTACTTTTAATAAATTATTTTCTATTCGTACTCCTAATGTTCCTACTTTTGGCTGTCTTATTTCTTTTTGTTTGAAGTTTTCGGTAGCTAATACTTCAAATTTTTGCATATATTCTTCTACCTCAGTTTCTAAAAAGTTATATATCGCTTCTTCATTTACAAGTATTAGTCTTGCATTTTGTACATCTAGCATAAAACCATCTTTTCTAAATAACTCTAGTACTTCATCTTCTTTTGATATATCTCTTGCTACTTGTATTTCTGTCTCTAATAATGGGTTAAATTCTTCCACGCCATATACAAATTTTATATCTGCTGTTATATAATTTCTATTATCATAGTCTAAGTATACTTTTACATATAACTCTTGTGGAATATATTTTTCTATTTCTTCTTCATTTAACTTTTCTAAGTCCATACTCTTTTTTACTTTTGGAAATACTAGTGAAAAAAGTTCTGGTAAGTCTTGCTTTGGAAATGTTATTTGCGTTTGGAAGTTTGCTCTAAATATTTGTAATAGTTTTAGTTCGTTTTCTTTAAATTCTTTTGTACATTTATATAGTATATTATCCATTAAAAGATAGCAAAAATCTCTTCCTTTAATTATTTCATATTCATATATATCTATATTAGGGTACATTTTATATTCATTTTTTTCTACTTCTTCTACATAGAATTTTACTTCTGGATTCTCATCGCTTATAAATAGACTTGAGCCAATTCCATCTTTTTCCCATATTATACTTTTTCCTTTAAATACTTCGTATAACTCATCTATTCCAGAATTTGATATTGTTATATACCTATCATTTAAAGTACTTCCATAATATGAATAACTATTCCTTACTTCATTTGCGTATTTTATTATTTCGGCATATTTTAAAACATATTGTAATATTGGAAGTGAGTTTTGCTCAAATGCTTCTTTTGTATGTTTAAATGCAAGCTTTGCTCCATAGATGTAATATTCTTCGTTTATCATTCTATCATAAAACTCTGGAAGACTTTTTAATACATACATACTTTTATTTCCTATTTTTAGCTCCATTTTTAGGCTTTTATTATATGAGTTATATATTAATTTAGGCTCTAATTTTATAGTGTGTGCAATTATTTGATTGTTTGTATTTTGTTTTTCGTCATAGTTTGCATGATGAAATTCGTTTATTAATTGTTTGAAGGCTCTGTATTTTTCATTATGCCTATTTTGGTCAAAAGTTTTATATATTGATATATCTGTATCTTTAGAATTTTTATCTGGTGCAAAAATTCTAATATAGTCGCTATTTTGATTAAATTCCATTATACTTGCTAATATATGTTTACAGGTAACAAAATTTTGATTATAATCTACACAATCACAATCAGTCTCTTCTATTTCTCCATCAGCTACTTTTATATATACATCATAATCATCTACATTACCTAATACATGAGAGCGAATTTCAAAATTGCTTTGGTTATCATATACTACTTTTTTTATTTTTACCTTTTTCTTCTTTACATATTCCCTTGCTCTTTCTACTCTTGCATTTCCAGCGTCATCATACAATTCTTCTATTATATCAGGATTTACTACCATTTTATTCTCCTATTTTTCGTTTTTTCTAGTGATTTATTATATATCATTTTAGGGTATATTTCAAGTTAAAAACGAGTAAAAACATATAAAAAATTAGAAGTTAAAATGTCGCAAATATTAATATACATAAAAATTTCATTAAGTTCTGTTGGATTTCTATTTATTTTTACATTTAGTTATAAACTATACGACTATAATTATATTCTAATATGTGAGAACAGAAAAAATATTTCAATATATACTTAAAAGGGCGTAATTCGGTAAATCCTTTTAGGTATTCCTTACCGATTAAGCCCCTACATTAATTTTTATTTACTTTTTTTATTACTTTTTGTCGTCTTTCTTTTTGTAGTTTTCTTCTTAGGCACTTTAGCTTTCTTCTCTTCTACTTCTATCGCTTCTTTTGGCTCCCATTTTTCTCCCACTTGTGGTTTATTCCATGAAATGTAGTTACAACTTGCTGGGTTATTTTCGCATATGTAATAGTTTCTTTTTCTTTTTGTTTTTCGTACTTGTACTACTCCCCCACATACTGGGCATGGTACATCTATTGTTTCTATTATTGGTTTTGCGTTTTTACATTCTGGGTAACCTGGGCATGCTAAGAATTTGCCGTATCTTCCATATTTATATACCATCATTCTTCCACATTTTTCACACTCAACGTCACTTACTTCGTCTTCTAGTTTTACATGTTCTAGCTCTTTTTCTACTTTTTCTAATGTTACTTTAAATGGTGTATAGAATTCTTGTATTGTTTTTTTCCATGGTTGCTTTCCATCTGCAATTTCGTCAAACTCTTCTTCTATTTTTGCTGTAAATTCCACATTTACTATATCTCCAAAGTTTTCTATTAATAGTTTGTTTACTACTCTTCCTAGTTCTGTTGGTTTTAACTGTTTTTGCTCTTTTTCTATGTATCTTCTTTCTAATATTGTTGTTATTGTTGGTGAATAGGTACTTGGTCTTCCTATTTTCTTTTCTTCTAAGGCTTTTACTAGGCTTGCTTCTGTATACCTTGGTGGTGGCTCTGTAAAGCTTTGTTTTGGCTCTATTTTCTTTTCTTTTAAAGTTTCACCTACTTCAAGTTCTGGTATTGTTATGTCTTTTTCATCTTTTTTATTGTCTTCAGATTCTACATATAATATCATGAAACCTTTGAATTTTAGTGTTTGACCATTTGCTTTAAAGTCATAGTTATTTACTTTTATATTTACTGCTACTGTATCATATACTGCTGCTGACATTTGGCTTGCTATAAACCTATTATAAATTAGTTTGTATAGCTTATATTGGTCGGTTGTTAATGAATCTTTTATTTTTTCTGGTTCTAATTCTACATATGTAGGACGTATACCTTCGTGAGCATCTTGTGCATCTTTATTGGTTTTATAGTATCTATTTTCATAGTAATTTTCGCCATACTCACCTACTATATGTTTTTTTGCTGCATTTCTTGCTTCTTCTGAAATTCTTGTAGAGTCTGTTCTCATATATGTAATTAAACCTACTTCTCCTTTTTCTGGTACTTTTACACCTTCATATAGCCCTTGTGCTACACTCATTGTTTTCTTTAGTGTAAAACCTAATTTTCTTGATGCTTCTTGTTGCATTGTACTTGTTGTAAATGGTGGTGCTGGTGTTCTTTTTCTTTCACTTTTCTTTATATCGTTTACTATGTATTTTCCGTTTTTTATATCTGATAGTATTTTATTTACTTCTTCTTCTGAGTGTATTTCTTGTTTTTTTCCTTCTTTTCCGTAAAAGTGTGCTTCTAATGTTTTTTTGTTTTTTTCTTCTAATAATGTAGCATATATATTCCAGTATTCTTCTGGTATGAATTTTTCTATTTCTTCTTCTCTGTCTACTATTAGTTTTACTGCTACTGATTGCACTCTTCCTGCTGACAAGCCTCTTTTTACTTTTTTCCATAGTAGTGGACTTATTTTGTAACCTACTATTCTGTCTAAAACTCTACGTGCTTGTTGTGCATCTGTTAAGTTCATATCTATTTTACGTGGTTTTTTTATGCTTTCTTGTACTGTTTCTTTTGTTATTTCGTTAAATGTTACCCTACATATACTGTCTTCTGGTATATTTAGTATATGCGCTAAATGCCACGCTATTGCTTCTCCTTCACGGTCAGGGTCAGTTGCAAGGTACACTTTTTTTGCTTGGCTTGCATCTTTTTTTAAAGATTTTATTAAATCTCCTTTTCCTCTGATATTTATATATTCTGGTTCAAAATTATTTTCTAAATCTACACCTAGCTTTGACTTTGGTAAATCACGTATATGTCCCATTGAAGCAACTACTTTTGTACTTCCTCCTAGAAACTTCTTTATTGTATTGGCTTTTGCTGGTGATTCCACTATAATTAATTTATCTGCCATTTACATTTTCTCCTTTTTTATCTTATTTAACTATTTTATTTTAAAGTATTTTACTAGTTTTTGCAATAGTTTTGGTAATTTTTCACATTTTTAATTATATATATTTTTATACACAAAAATATTCCCTCAAAGTTATTAACTTTGAGGGGTAGTTCTTATTTAGAAAACTCTCTGTGCAATTCTTAAAGCTTCGTACTCTCCTTTAAGAATTGCACTAATTCCACAGCTGTAAATTAGTAAATTATACGTACTCTGTTTACCACAATGTCAGCTTTCATTCCAGCTATTACTCTTCGTCTTTTCTTTTTTGCATACCTCTAGTATTGATTTTCATAGCAATAGCAGTTGTTTTTATTGTTGTATTTCTTGTAGTTGTGATTATATTCTTCTTGGTCGCAATGATTGCTCGACTTTTCCGCAAAGATATTGTTGGATGGTTGCAAGAGCGAATGCAACAAAAATAGTCCAATGAAAACGACATATGCTAAGATAATAATCAATTATTTAAAAACAGTGGATAGTTTACTAAAATTATCTACTGTTTTTTCTATACTTCTTCTATTCTATAAGCAATTTTTTCGTTAAAACCTATATATTTTAGTAATTTTCTTTTTATAAATTGACTTTACTATGTATTATGGTTTTTATTATAACTATTTCTTCTCGGATTTCATAAAAGATTAAAAATTTTTTATATGTAATAAATCTTAGTATTTGATCATATTTTTTTCCAATACGTGGGAAACTTTTTAGGATTAAAATTTTATTGATTAAATTATTAATAGTTTTTTTAGCAATAGTCGCATTTTTAAGTTCATATTTTATATAATATTCTATTTGATAAAGATCTTCTCTTGCTCTTTTAGTAACATATATTTCGTAGTCTATATTCTTTTTCTTCTTTCTCTAGTCTTAATAATATTTCTTTTGCTATTTCATCAAATGAATATAATGTATTTCCATTTTGTGCTTGTTGTTCTTCAACTTCTGCTAATATTCTATTAATTTCTTTTTTATTTGTTTCAGTGAATTTCATATTTTAGTTCTCCTTTGCTTTTATTATTCTATATTTTTATTTGCATTATGTCAATAGTTTTAAATGTTTTTTCAAAAAATATTTTCGACAAAATTTTTTAATCTATTTACACATATGTCAACTTATGTTATATTTTAAAAGATAATTAATTTAAGGGGCAAATTATGAAAAAATTTTTAATTAGTGATTATGATGGTACTTTTCATACTGATGATGAAAGTATGAAAAATAATATAGAAAAAGTAAAAGAATTTAGAAAAAGTGGTAATATATTTGCTATTGCTACTGGAAGGTCTTTTTATGACTTTACTAAACTATTAGATAAATTTAATATTGAGTATGATTATTTAATTATAAATCATGGTGCTACTTTGTTAGATAAAAATCATAATATTATAAATAATTATTCTATATGCAATATTGCTAAAGAAAATATTAGAACTGAATTTGATTTAGTAGATGATGAGCATATTTTTGTATGTAAATGTTTAGAAAGTAGAACTAGTATACTTGAAGATGATATTACAAAAATAAATATTAGATGTAGAAGTAAAGAAGAACAAATAAATTTTAATGATATTTTAAACAGTAAATATAAGGATTTTATAAAAAGTTATTTAATTACTGGATTAAGTAATTCTATTGAAGTAATATCTTGTAACACTAATAAATCTATAGCTATACAAGAAATTGCTAATATAGAAAACATCAGCAGAGAAAATATTTATACTGTTGGAGATAGTTTTAATGATTTAGAAATGTTAGAAGCTTTTAATGGCTTTTGCATGGAAAGTGGGGAAGAAACTGTTAAATGCAAAATTGCAAATAAATGTAGCACAGTTGAAGAAGTAATATATAAAATAATTGGAGGAAGCAATGAGTAATTATAAAGTTTTATTTGGTCTTAGAATATTAAAAAACATATTAACAACCTTTGTAGATAGCTTTTTTGTATTATACTTTCTAGATGTCTCAAATAGCAATATACTTCCATTAGGAATTTATAAATTAATAGCTGTAATTGCTATTTATAGTGTTATATTTTTAGCGAGAAATTTTGCTAAATCTAAACATAGAATAAATTTAATGAGAATTGGAGTTATTTTAGATTTTGTATATTTTCTAGCTATTCTCTTGTTAAAAGATAAAATTGTAGATTATATGTATTTAATTGGATTGTTATATGGTTTAGAAGAAGGCTTTTATTATTCTGTTTATAATATGCTTGAATCTGATGGTATTACAAATGAAGAAAGGGCAAAATTTAATGGTTCATATACTGCAGTTCAATCTATTTTAGCAATTATATTTCCTTTAATATTTGGAAGTTTAATATATTCTACTGGATTTATAAAGAGCTTATTAGTAGTTTTAGTAATAGTAGCAATTAGAATAGTATTATCATTTATTTTTAAGGATAAAAATATTCCTGAAAGCAACAAAACTAATATGAAAAAATATTTGGAATTAACAAAAAATGATAAAAGGTTTAAACAATTATATAAAGTACTATTTTATAATGGAATAACATATTCAGAAGGTGCTTTTTCATATATAGTTACAATTTATATATTAAAAGTATTTTCTAATAGTTTTAGTTTGGGAGTCTTTACTTCTATTTTCAGTGTAATTACTTGTATACTTGGAATTCTATTTACAAAATTTATTAAGAAGAAACATTATGAAACTGCAATAAGAATTACTACAACTTTTACTATTATAACATTATGCTTAATGATTTATAAGTGTATTCCTTTGACAATAGTTTTATTTAATTTGTTCCAGACTATATCAAAAAATATGATAAGTTTAATAAATGGAACTAATAGAGCAAACTTATCAAATATTGAAAAAATACAAAAGGAATTTAAAGTAGAATATTGGCTATCTACCGAAACTTCCTTAGTTATTGGTAGAATTATTAGTTATACTTTATTTATTTTAATGGCCTATACAAATTCAAATATAGTTATGATTGTGTTTGTACTATTGCTAATTTTGCATTCGCATAGTTCAATAAATTTTCAAAAAGCTATAATATTATAATTGATATATATATATGTATTTCTAATACAAGTATAGTTTTTATTCTATGCTTGTTATTTTATGTTATCAAATATTCATTTTTTTATTGTTATATTAGTATAAATATGATATAATTAATCTATCAATGTGGTATTTTTTATAATCAAAGGAGGCATATAATATGTTTTTTGATCGGAGAATTGAAATTCCTGCAGGCGTAAATCCTTACTTGGAGAAAGCAGCCCTTTATAATGCTCTTAAAAATTTAAAAACTTCTAAAACTTTTAAAGAAGATGGAGCTGAAAATGGAGATGGGCTCCTTCATACATATGATGGAAACCCCAAGCATATGATTTGGATTTCCTTTACAACAATAGAGGAATATTGTAAAGAAAATAACCTCGATTATTTTCCTGGTGAGAACCCTAGTACGGGGATGGATATGTGCATTGTCTCTAAAAGAAAGGAACCTTAATGGTTCCTTCTATTTGTATATATATTTTCTTAATATTTGTTTTTTTAATTGCAATTTCTTTATCTAGCACATTTATCTGCTCTTTATATACACTTATTAATTTTCGTATTTCACTAATTTGCATATCATCTTCTGTTATTTTTCCTTCTTCATACATTTTTTGAGTATTACAAATTTGTGTATTTTCTATTAATTCTTTCTTAAATTTATTCATTTTTAATATTGAATTCCCCAAACTACTAAATGTTTAGCTTCTTTTCCACATACTATACATTTGTCATGTATATGTTTTTCATTTTCTAGTATACATCTTGATTTTGTGCCTTTTATTTCTTTCATTTTTAGTTCACATTCTTCGCTTCCACACCACATTGCTTTTACAAAGCCTGGTTTTTCGTTCATTATTTTTTCTACTTCTTCTAGTTTTGTACATTCATATGTTAATCCATTTCTTCTTTCTAATGCTCTATTGTATAGGTTATTTTGTATTTCTTCTAAAAGTTTCTCTACATATTTTGCAAAGTCTACATCTGCTGTTTGTACTAGTTTTTCTCTTGTGTCTCTACGTGCAAATGTTATTTTGTTTTCTTTTAGGTCTCTTTCTCCTATTTCTATTCTTACTGGAATTCCGTTTACTTCACTTTGCGCAAATCTGAAACCTGGTGATTTTTCTGAGTCGTCTATGTATACACTTATTCCTGCATTTTTTAGCTCGTTATATGCTTTTTGGCTTAAGTTTTTAACTTCTTCTGCTTCACCTATTGGTACTATTACTACTTGTCTTGGTGCTATTTTAGGTGGAAGTACTAAACCTGCTTCGTCACTGTGTACCATTATAAGTGCTCCTATCATTCTTGTAGTTACTCCCCATGATGTTTGATATACATATTCTTGCTCATTTTCTCTGTTTGAGAAAGATATATCATATGCTTTAGAGAATTTTTGCCCAAAGTAGTGTGATGTTCCTGATTGAAGTGATACTCCGTTATACATTAGGGCTTCTACTGTTAATGTGTATTCTGCTCCTGCAAATTTTTCTTTTTCTGTTTTTCTTCCTGTTATAACTGGTATTGCTAAATATTCTTTAAAGAATTTTTCATATATTTGTAACATTTGCTTTGTTTCATCTTCTGCTTCTTTTGCTGTTTCATGTATTGTATGACCTTCTTGCCATAAGAATTCTCTTGAACGTAGGAATGGTCTTGTTTCTTTTTCCCATCTCAGTACATTACACCATTGATTATATTTTATTGGTAAGTCTCTATATGATTTTACTATTCCTGCATAGTAGTCACTAAATAATGTTTCTGATGTTGGCCTTATACACATTCTTTCGTCTAATTCTTTTTCTCCTCCTTGTGTTACCCATGCTACTTCTGGTGCAAAACCATTTATTAGTTCTCCTTCTTTTTTCATTAGGTTTTCTGGTATTAACATTGGCATACATACATTTTGGTGCCCTGTTTCTTTGAACATTTTATCTAGTGTAGATTGCATTTTTTCCCATATTGCATAGCCGTTTGGCTCTATTACTACACATCCTTTTACATTTGAATATGCTGCTAAACGTGCTGCTTTTACTACATCTGTATACCATTTTGCGAAATCTTCATTTCTTGGTGTTATTGCTTTATTTTTCATTTTTTGTTTTCTCTCCTTTTTTGTTTTTCTTATTGGCTTTCGATTGGGGACAGTTCCTAATCTATCCAGATTATTTTTGTTTTTCCCTCTTAGTTCTTCTCTATCTTGTTTCCGATTAGGAACCGTCCCCAATCTACCTCTCTGTTATTCATTGTTTTTCTCTTCTTCCCTTTCGGGCATTGGAGCCTCATTTTGATTTTGGTGTAATTGTTCTATTTGTTCTGGGCACGGTGCCCCGTGCCCCTACGTTGTTTTCTTGGTTATCTATATCTTGATTTTTTTCTTTTTTTGTTTCTTCTTGTTCTTTATTTTCTTCTATTATTTCATCTATAACTATTTGTTGATTTTCATCTAATTTATACTTTGGAAGTTCTGGTAGTTCTTCCATGTTTGAGAAACCAAACATTCTATAAAAGTCTGGTGTTACTTCATACATTGTTGGTCTTCCTGGAGCATCGGCTTTGCCTACTGCTTCTATTAGGTTATATTCTAATAGCTTATACATTGTTCCATCTGAGTTAACCCCTCTTATTGCTTCTATTTCTGGTCTTGTTATTTTTGGATTATATGCTACTATTGATAGTGTCTCTAATGCTGCATTTGTTAAATTTGGCTTACTTCTTTTATCAAAAATTGGATATATGTATTCATAGTATTCTTTTTTAGTAGTTAGCTGAAAACCATCATTTACCTTTATTATTTCAATTCCTCTGTTATTCATTTCATAATCTGCTTTTAGGCTTTCTATTATATTTAATACATCTTCTCCTCTAAGCTCTAGTGCAGACATTAATTCATTTATTCTTACTTCTCTTCCACATGCAAATAGTATAGCTTCTATTATTGCTTTTTTATTTTCTATTTCCATTAAAAATCTCCTTTTTATTCTATAATATTATCGCATTAAAACACTTAAATGTCAAGGAAAGATTTTGGAAAGTGTGATTAATTTATGATTAGTTGTTACTGTTCAGACTAGATAATAAAAAATATCCTAATTAGCTATATATGCTAA
>CANPTO010000005.1 GCA_947577025.1 uncultured Clostridiaceae bacterium
AAGGAAAGTTTTGAACGCGTCCCAAATCTTTCCTTTTTTTACAGCCCCTTTTTTTATTTTTTTATATATAGCTATAAAAGAACAGTCCTAATTCTTCACCTCGTATGACAACACTATTTAATGATACTTCAAAATATTTCGCTAGTTTTTTTATATCAACCTTATTTTCTTTAGTATATTCTTGTGTTTTATATGAAAATTCAATTCTTGGCATTATCAAATTGGCTGCAAAGTGGATACCGTCGAAATGATAGTAAGGTTCATATATATTTAACTTTGTTTTCTCTTCTAATGTATTTTTACCATACTTTTCTAAATAATTAGTATGAAAAAATAAATGACCTAGCTCACATGCTATACAAAAATTTTTCGTTTCTTTCGAATTATTTGGAGCTATTCTAATTATAAATATTTCTTTACCTTCGATTTTTTCCTCTTCCCATATTAATTGACTTTCTCCATATTCTTCTATTTTTCCTCCGAGCTTGCTAATTATTTCGTTAATGTTTTTTGAAAAAGGTATCTGCATATTTAGCACTTCTCTTATAGAATCTGAGCACTTCTCCAACATTTGCAGTCTTTCTTGCATCTCTAACATTTTTCTAGTCATCATAATTTATTTTCTCCTTCTTACTTAAGATTTGGTTACTTTTTATAAATTGTTTTGCTAATATCTATTGCCATTCTTTTATATTCCGCACTTTTATATATTGTAATACTCATATATGCTAAAATTATGTAAAAAATTATAATAAAAATTTCTAAAAGGAAATATGTAATTTTATTTTTTTCTACTACTTTTTCATTTCCATATGTAATAAATGTTATTGTTGCAATTTCCCTTCCACCTTTTTGTATTGTTATACTATTTAAATCTTGAATTATTTTAATATCTTTTATGTATATTATTAACTGTATTTTATCATATATATTGCATATTCCTTTTTCATAAATATTTGCGTATTCTACACTATTAAAATCTATATTTTTAATTCTGATTTCATTATATTGTGTATCTTTAATACCACTATACCAAATTTCTTTACAAATGCTAATATATTTTTGTATTTCTTTCTTTTCTTTCTGATAATTTCTAATACAAAATACTGGAATTATTGAAATGCATAGTATTAAACCTATAACTATAGCACTAATTTTAAAGTTTCTTACTCTTTTTCTTTCTCTTCTTTTAGTTACTTCATCAAACACTAATTTCCGATTTTCCATAATGTCTGCTCTCCTTTTCTACATTAAAAATTTTTTTAATATATTTTACTTATTATATTTTATTATTATATTACAAAATGTTATCTTTTTCAATAATTTCAACTCAAAATTATATTTTTTCTATAATATGAAAAGTGAGAAGCCTGACTCTGGATGTCTGGCTTCTCTTCTTTATTTTCATATCAATTAATTCATTTTCCTTCTTACATATTCGTATAGAATAACCCCTGTAGCTACTGCTGCATTTAGGCTTTCGGTTTTTCCTAGCATTGGTATTTTTATTTTTTCGTTTGCTGTTTCTAATACCTCTTTTGATACTCCATTGGCTTCATTTCCTATTATTATTGCTTTTTTGTTATAGTCTATTTCATATATGCTTTCATTTGTTTGTAATGATGTTACTACTATTTTATATTTGTTTTTCTTTATTTCTTTTAAAGTTTCTATTATATTTTTACTTTCTATTATTTTTAGCCTAAATATTGCTCCCATTGTTGACCTAACTACTTTTGGGTTATATGGGTCTGCACATTTTGATGATAGTATAATTTGTTTTAAGTTTACACTGTCTGCTGTTCTTAGTATAGTTCCCAAATTTCCTGGGTCTGCTATTCCATCTAATACTAATATTATATCTTCATCATAAGCTATTTCTCCTTTTGATGAACACTTCTTTATTACTGCTAGTATTCCTTGTGGAGTGTTTACATCTGAAATTGTTTCAAATACCTTTTTTGATACATATATACAGTCGTATTTTGCTATTTCATACATTAGTTCTTTTGGAATACCCCCGTCAGTTTCGCAGTCTTCACATACTACTATTTTGCTTATTTTAGCATTTTCAGTAATTGCCTCTGCTACTAATTTTATTCCTTCTATTATATATTCTCCTGCTTGGTCTCTGTATTTTTTCTCTTTTAATTTTTTTATATTTTTTATAATTTCATTATCTTTACTAGTTATGACTTGCATACCTTTTTCCTTTCTGGATTTTAAATTTAGTATTTACATTTTTATTTTTTGTGCTATAATATAATTAATTAAGAGAAATAAGGTACCACTTTGAAATTGTGGTTGCCATTTCAGTATGATAAAAACCACACCTATTTGGCTTTTTAGAGGGTGTGGTTTTGGGTTGTTCTTATTATTTGCCTAGAAATAGTTTTATTGCTATTATTAAGGCTATTGTGATTGGAATAATTATTATAATTTCTATGAGTAATAATATATGTAAATAAACTAATAAAATTTCCATACGCATCGCCTCCAGTCTTTATTAGACTAGAAATGGCAACCACACTTTTCTCTGTATTACCTTATTTCGTTTTTCATTATAATACATTTGTTTGTATTAATCAATATATTTTCCTTTATTTATCCAACTTTTCGTCTACAAAATTCGACAACAAATATTCTTTAATATCCCCTAAAATTTGTTTATCTGAAGTTTTATTTATTTTTAAAGTTGCATAGCCTGGTGAGAATTTTAATTTGTTTCCATATTGTTTAGCAAGTTTGTCTATTACTTCTGTATTAAATTTTTCGCTATCATATATAAATACAATTCCATCTTTCTTTTCTGATATTTTTGTTATTCCTACTTTTCGTGCTAAATTCTTTATTCTCGCTACTTCTATTAAGTTTTCTACTTCTTTTGGAATGCTTCCAAACCTGTCTATTATTTCATCTATAACATTTTGTATGTCTTCTTCTGTTCTACATAGTGCTATATTTTGGTATATTTCTATTTTCTGAGAAGAGTTTTCGATAAATTCATCTGGTATATAACTTGAAACTGCTATATCTATTTGCACATCTTGTTCTTTTACTATTTCTATACCTTGCATCTCTTTTACAACTTCATCTAACAGCTTGCAGTATGTATCATATCCTACTTGTTCCATATGCCCTGCTTGCATTTCTCCTAGCATACTTCCTGCACCTCTTATTTCTAAGTCTCTCATTGCTATTTTGAAACCTGAACCAAATTCTGTAAATTCTTTTATTGCTTTTAAACGTTTGTCTGCTACTTCTGATAATAGTTTGTCTCTTTTATAAGTAACATATGCATATGCTTGCTTGTCACTTCTTCCTACTCTACCTCTTATTTGATATAGTTGTGCTAGACCTAGTCTATCTGCATTTTCTACTATTATTGTGTTCGCATTTGGAATATCTATTCCTGATTCTAAAATTGTTGTACATACTAAGACATTTGTGTTTCCATTTATAAAGTCAAACATTATCTCTTCTAGTTCTTTACCACTCATTTTTCCATGTGCAAAAGTGGCTTTTGCTTCTGGTACTAAGTTTTGGATATGATTAGCTTTTGCTTCTATTCCTTCTACATTATTATATAAGTAAAATACTTGTCCATTCCTTTCTAATTCTTTTGTTATTGCTTCTTTTATTATTTCTTCATCATATTCAGTAACATAAGTTTGTACTGGTCTTCTGTTTTGTGGTGGCTCATATATAACACTCATATCTCTTACTCCAACAATTGACATATGTAGTGTTCTTGGTATTGGCGTTGCTGTCATTGTTAGTACATCTATTTGTGTTTTGTATTGTTTTATTTTTTCTTTGTCTTTTACTCCAAAACGCTGTTCTTCATCTATTACTAAAAGCCCTAAGTCCTTGAATTCTACGTCTTTACTAAGTAGCCTATGTGTTCCTATTACTATGTCTACTTCTCCTAATTTTAGTTTTTTTATTACTTCATCTTGCTGTTTTTTTGTTCTAAACCTATTTAAAAGTTCAACCTTTACTGCAAAATTTTCCATTCTGGCTTTAAAGCTTTCATATTGTTGGTTTGCTAAAACTGTTGTTGGTACTAAGTATGCAACTTGTTTTTGATCCATAACTGCTTTAAATGCTGCTCTTATTGCTACTTCTGTTTTTCCATATCCTACGTCTCCACATAAAAGTCTATCCATTGGCCTATCCATTTCCATATCTTTTTTGGTTTCTTCTATGCAACGAAGTTGGTCATCTGTTTCGGCATATGGAAAACTATCTTCAAATTCTTTTTGCCATGGCGTGTCTTTTGAAAATGCAAACCCTTTTACTTTTCCTCTTTTAGCATATAATTCTATTAGTTCTTTTGCTACTTCTTGTAAGTTCTTCTTTACTTTTGCTTTTGTGTTTTCCCACTCTTTACTTCCTAATTTATTAATTCTAGGAACTGCTTCTCCTTCTCCTATGTACTTTCTTACACTATCTAAGTCATTTGTTGGAATGTATAACATGTCATCATTTTGATATCTTATTTTTATATAGTCTTTTGTTGCTCCTTCTGTTTTTATTGTATTTACTCCAATAAATTGACCTATTCCATGACTTTTGTGTACTACATAGTCTCCTACTTTTAAGTCTGAAAATACTACTTTTTCACCTTGCTTAAAAACTTTACTTTGCTTTCTTTTTTTCTTACTGTTTGATGTAAATAGCTCTTCTCCTGAAATTACTATTAATTTTTGGTCATAGCTTTCAAATCCACCTGATAGCCTACCTTGCATTACTAATACAGTATTTTTACTTTGTTGTACCCCATCTATATAATCAGCTTGTGGGGGCAATATTTCATCAAATGTAACCCCGCTATTTCCTTTTGTGCCCATTTGCATACTTGATGTTAACACCTTATTAAAAATATCTTGCTCAGTAAGTAATGCTCCAAATTTATTTGCTTCTTCTTCATTTCCTGCAAGCACTATTATATTTTTATTATTAATATCTTTCTTTATGTCTTCAAATAATAATTCTATTTCACTTTTATAATAATTTACATCTCTATAATTAAATGTAAATTTTGTAGGACTTGTTTTACATATGCCAATATCTTGTTTTTCTAAATATACTATCTGGCTTTCTTCTATGTTATAATCATATATGCTAATGTTTTGTATTGCTTGAGGTACAAACCTATCTTTTTCCATTAATGATTTTATTAAGTTATTGTTTTCAATTATTATATTTTCTTGTCTTTGTTTTATTTTTGAGTATTCATCAAAAATAATTAAAAATTCATCTTTTAGATAGTCTAAAAATGTACTTTGATTTATATAAAAATCATTAAAGTATTTGTCTATTTTACTTAAGTAGTCTCCTGTTTTTATTATTTCTGCATCTTCATTTTTTATTTGTTGTATTTTGTTTTCATAGTTTTTATCTTTAAAACTCTCTACGTTTTCTAATATTCTTTTTTGTATCTCTTCTAATGAATCTTCTAGTAGTAGCTCATGTGCTGGATAAATTTCTATTTCATCTAGCATAACTTCTGAGCGCTGAGAAGATATATCAAATTTTCTTATGCTATCTACATCATCTCCCCAAAATTCAATTCTTATACCTTTCTTTTCTGTGTATGCTATGTCAACAATTCCACCTCTTATACTAAATTGCGACTTTGTTTCTACTAAATCATTTCTTTCATACCCTAAAGAGATTAATTTTTCTTTTAGTTTTTCTAGACTGTAGGTATCTCCCACTTTTAGTTTTATTACATTTTTATACAAATTACTTTTACTAATCATTTTTTGCATAAGAGCTTCTGCTGTTGTTACTATAATTTTTACTTTCCCTTGCTCTAAGCTATTTAGTAACTCTATTCTTTCATAGGGTAAATCCTTACTTTCTGCTATGAAATCGTAAGGAACAATTTCTCTTTTGGGAAAATAGTGAATATCGCTTTCAAAAAATGATAAATTTTTAATTATATTTTTTGCTTGCATTTCATTATATGTTACTATACATACAGGCTTTTTTGTACTTTCATAAGTTCCCGCAATAAACTGAATTTTTCCAACGTCAGATAAGCCCGATATTGTTATCGGACTAATTTTTTCTTCTATTTTTGTTACATACTCTTGAAACTTTGAAAGCTCTATTAGTTTCTCAATAATTGTGTTCATCTGCTTTCTCCTTTATTTTTCTTTAGGTATTATACGACATTTTTTGTAATAAAAAAAGGGGGTTATTATTTTTTTTCGGAAAGTTATTCAATTTTTTCTTGTTTTTGCATTCAGTTTTCCACAGTTTATGAAATTATTGTGGATTTCGTGTCTATTTTTTTTGCGATTATTCAATTTTTTTCTATTTTTTCGTTTAGTTATCCACATTTCGTATACTTTTTGTGAAAAACTTCTTTTTTTAACATACATATTTTATATCACTCATACAACATTTTTCAACATATTTTCATTAATGTTATATAAAATTAATGTTTCTGTAATAGTTGTAATAGTTTTGTAATTTTAATAATATTATTATATTGTATCGGTGTAATTTGAAAGAAATATAGTATCTTTAATTACTATGTATGCCTTCTAGTTTAAGCAAGAAAGGAGTGGATTTTTTTTATGAAAGTTTGTACTTTAAATAAACCTAGGTTTATTTTCTTATCTTTTAAACGAAATATTTTGCCAATTATTTTTTGCTTGTTTACTATATTTTTAGTAATTTTTTCTAGGCAAAATTTAGTTGCTGCTAAGTCACGGTCTTTTATTATGGGCTAATAATGTCATTCCATCTTTATTTCCTTTTTTTATTGCTACCGAACTTCTTGGGTATACTAATATTGTTCCTAAAATAGGGAAACTTTTAAACCCTATTATGAAGCCTATTTTTAATGTTCCTGGATGTCGGAGCTTATGCTATGCTTATGGGTATTATAAGTGGTTACCCTATTGGTGCTAAAATTGTAACTAATTTTAGACAAAATAATATGTGTACTAAGGAAGAATGTGAGCGTTTACTTGCTTTTACTAATAATTCTGGACCTTTATTTATTATTGGTACTGTTGGAATTAGCCTTTTTTATGATTCCCTTATTGGTGTGCTTCTTTTTATTACTCATCTTTTGGCTTGCTTAACTGTTGGTATATTATTTAGATTTTGGAAAACTGGTAAAGAGCACAATGGTGTCATTTATAGCAGGTACTCTCGCAAACGGTTCTCTTACAAAAAATAGATTAGCAAGGTATGATAATAGAAATACAGATATAAGCTCTATTTCTACAAATTCTTCTACTGTATCTTTTTCTAATTTAGGAGAGGTTTTAGCTTCAAGTATATCTTCTGCTACAAGTACAATACTTATGATAGGAGGATTTGTAGTACTTTTTAGTGTAGTACTTTCTATTCTTGAAAATAGTAATTTTATTTGTGCTATATCTTCTATTTTCGAACCATTTTTTAGGCTATTTGGAATTACTAATTCACAATTTGTTAGCAGTTTTTTTTCAGGAGTTATTGAACTTACAAATGGTGTCCAAAAAATTAGCACCATACCTTGCAAACAAATTTCAATTAATATTATTATGGCTTCACTTTTATTGGGCTTTGGTGGCATTTCAATATTATTGCAAGTATTTAGTATAACTTCTAAAACAGATATTTCTATAAAACCATATATTATAGGTAAAATATTACATGGTATAATTGCGTGTATATATACATATATATTTATTAAATATTTCCCTATTTTTAATTTAAATTTTTAGAAAGGATGGTTTATTTATGGATAAAAATGTTGATTATAATAATTTTTATGGACCTTACTATTCTCCTTATTCTTCATGCCCTCCTGAAGGTTTTGATGCAGGATATGCAGACTTTAACCCTATGGCACAATATGAACAAGGATATATGTATTATAGGTTTCTTACTCAACAATTAGAATATAAAATTAAATGTAAAGAATTTGAAAAGATTTGTAATAATAATGATTCTCGAGAAAATAAAGCGGAGCGAAGGGTTTGCTAACTTTTTTATTACTACTACTTTTTATGTTTGTATGTGTATTTTAATTAAACTTTTAGAATATTAATTTTTAAGAAATTGATAAATTAATTTGTGAAAAAACAGAGGATATAGAGGATATTTTACCATTATGTTGGTAGAATATTTCTCTATTTTACCACTTATTTTATTTAAGTAGTACTTAATTTTAGTTTATTTTTATTTAAGAATCCCCTCTTAGAGTTTTTATAATTTTACTTTTTTATTAAACTCTTTCGTTTTAGCATGCATATATCTTAAGTAAATCTTCTATTACATCTGATAAATTAGGTGTAATTTCTTTTATTACTAGTTCATTTAGTATATTATCTATTTTTTCTTCATTGTCAGTTATATCTTTAATGTTTGTTACTTCTATATTTTCTTCGTTTGTGCTATTTCTTTTTACTATTTCTAATCCATATCTATTATTTTTTAGCTTGTAATAATCAATATTTTCTATTATACATTGCTTATTTTCACCTAAACTTTTGCTAATTCTTATACTGCCATATAGATCTTTCATTTTATTTTCTTTCCCCTTTCTTTAAAAAATAACAGATTTTATATTATAATAAATTTTTATAAATTTCAAGATTTTTTTATCTTCGATTTTCGACATTTTGTGACAGTTACTGTATTTAAAGCATTTTGCGTTGGAAATTATTAGGAATATCATTTTAAAAAAAATTTTATACTATTACTTGATTTTTTATTTTTTTTGTGTTACTATATTATTATGTTATATAATACCTAGGAGGTGAATTCTTAACGATTGTTAAGAAAAATAAGATATGAATAAGATTTTGAAAACCATGAAGTCAGGTTTTAATAATATAAAAGAGATAGTCACTGTTTTTTTAAGTGATGATCCTTCTAATGAAGGATACGACTTATATATAAATGATGTTGAACTTGCTCAGACTGCACAAATTTTGCAAAGCTTAGAGTCAGAGCAAGAACAAAAAAGGTTGTCTTTATTTTATAAAAATTATAAAAAGGGAAATAGTAAAAATAATGTAAAAAAAAATGATTTAATAACACCACCTGAACTATCAACAGCTATTAAATTATCAAAAGACGATATATTAGAACCTGAAAAATAGAATAGATAAAAGTAGTTAGCTTTTATCTATTCTATTTTTTATACTATTTGTATTTTTTCTTTGTTTCTATTTCCATTAAAGTCTGTACATATATTTTCTTCTAATAATATTACATATTTTAAATTTTCGTCGTATTGCGCTTCTACTATATATGTTGCATTATCAATTTTATTAAATTCTTGTATTTCTAACTGATTACTACTTATTTCTATAATTTGTATATTTTCTAGTGTTATATTATTGTTTTGTTGTATTTCAGATAGCAGTTTGAATTGTAATTCTTCATTTTCTACATCTATTTTATAATTTTCATGTTGTTTTTCTGTAGTTGCTGTGATTTTTTTTGTAGGTAAATTATTTACTGTTTCTGAATATAATCCTATTTCAAATTCTTGCGAGTCTGATATACATTTGTAGTCAAATGAAATTATATATTTTTTATCTTTTTCTACATTAAATGCATATGCAGGTGAACTTGTAGATAATGTTATGGTATTTGCAAGTTTATTTTCTAGTATGTTTCCATTATATAATTTTATATCTGTTTCTTCAAAATTTTTTACTGCCTCATTAAATTCAAATTTATACTGAATGTTTGCTTCTTCTGTTTTGGTATATGTTATATTACATTTTGGTCCTTCTCTATCTTTTGAAATTAATTCATTATATATTTCATCTACTCTTTTTACATCTTCACCATATATTTGTTGTAGCCTTATATTACTCTGTAACCCAGTTTTTTTCATTGTTGTAACTGTTAAGTATGAGCCTAGTAATACTATTACAAATGTTAAAATTGTTATAAATACTAGTACTGATACAGCTCCTCTTTCATTTTTTAATATTACTTCTATTTTATTTTTCACTTTTTTTAACCTTTCTTACTTAAGCTTATTTTCAGCTCGTTTTTTATTTATTTTATATTACTTTATTTTTATTTTCAATACTTTTTATTAATTCAATTCTCTTATTTCTTAACATTTCTCCTATTTTTCTTTCATCTTTTATGTTACAATTTTCTTTTATATAATTTCTATTTATTTTTTCTAATATCTCATTACCTATTATTTTATCTCTAACAGCTCCACCAGCTAAATATAAATTTCCACCATTTTCTCTTATTTTATTGGCAATTTCTAAAATTTCCATATTCTAACCTCACTTTTCATTATTGTACCACAATGTTTGAATTTTTACTTTAATATTTTTTTAATTAATTTACAATGTTAAAAACTCATTGATTTTTATAAAAATTTATAGAAAATAGCCTTGTTTTTAGTATAATTTGACGATTTACGTCTAACTATTTTTCTTGACTTTTAGCTAATTTAGGCATATACTTTATTTATCTTTATAGAAAGGATTTGTGATATATGGATAATATTATTGAAATTAGGTGGCATGGTAGAGGTGGACAAGGTACTAAAACAGCTTCTTTACTTCTTGCTGATGCTGCTTTTAATACGGGTAAGTATATTCAAGGTTTTCCTGAATATGGACCTGAAAGAATGGGTGCACCGATTACTGCATATAACAGAATAAGTACCTCACCTATTCGTCTTCATAGTAACATTTATGAACCTAACTATGTTGTAGTTGTTGATGATACATTGCTAGAAAGTGTGGATGTTACAGCTGGTTTAAAAGAAACTGGAGCAATTGTTATTAATACAACAAAAGATGTAGAAAGTATTAGACCTTTACTTAAAGGTTATAAGGGAAAAATTTATACCATTGATGCAAGAAGGATCTCTGAAGAAGCTTTAGGAAAGTATTTTCCAAATACTCCAATGCTTGCAGCTATTGTAAAGGTTTCAAATATAATGACAGAAGAAGAATTCTTAAATGATATGAAAACTTCTTTTAAACATAAATTTGCTAAAAAGCCTGATGTTATTGAAGGAAATATAAAAGCGTTGCAACTAGCACTATTAGAGGTCGGAAACTAATTCTATAATAACTGTAATTTTAAAATATACTAATATACGGAGGAATTATATATGCTAGGAAATATATTACTAGGAATAGTATCAATATGTACAATGATTTCATATCTTCCACAGACAATAAAGCTTATAAAGACTAAAAAATCAAATGATTTAAGTATTAACTCTTGGATTCTTTGGGTTACTAGTAGTCTTTCATATACACTTTATGCTGTTTTGTGTAGTAAGGAATATATGTTAATTTTTGAAACATCATTAGAATTGGCTTTTTGCTTAATCATTTTACTATTGGCTTTGAAATATAAAAATAATAAATAAAATATAAAAGGAGTGTCCCCACCGTGCCGAAATCGGAACGAAAAGGACCGTCCCTAGCGTGCGGAAAGGAGTGTTTTTTAGATGACTAAAATTAATAAAGAATCACCTTGGCAAGATTTAACGCCTGGTGGTACTATGTATGATGCTGGAAATTCTTTGGAGTTTAAAACTGGCGATTGGAGAAGTGTTAAACCTGTTTATATTGAAGAGAAGTGTAAACAATGTGGTTTGTGCTTTCCTGTTTGCCCTGAAAATGCAATTCCAGTTAATAAAGAACAAAAAAGAGAAGATTTTAATTATGACTATTGCAAAGGTTGTGGAATATGTGCTAATGTTTGCCCTTTTGATGCAATAGAAATGAAAGAAGAATAGTATTTATATAAAATTCGAAAGGAGATATAAAAAATGAGTATACGTGAACGTTTAAGTGGCAATGAAGCCTCTGCTATTGCTATGAAACAAATTAACCCTGATGTTGTTGCTGCTTTTCCTATTACACCTTCTACTGAAATACCTCAGTATTTTTCTACTTTTGTAAGTAATGGCGTTGTTGATACTGAATTTGTTGCTGTTGAAAGTGAACATAGTGCTATGAGTGCTTGTATTGGTGCTGAAGCAGCGGGCGGAAGAGCTATGACAGCTACTTCTTCTAATGGCTTAGCTTTAATGTGGGAAATGATTCAAATAGCTTCTTCACTAAGGCTTCCTATTGTTATGCCTTTAGTAAATCGTGCTATTTCTGGTCCACTAAATATACATTGTGATCATTCTGACGCAATGGCAATTAGAGATAGTGGCTGGATTATGCTATTTTCTGAAAATAATCAAGAAGCATATGACAATTTGCTTATGGCTCATAGAATTGGTGAGCATAAAGATGTTATGCTTCCAGTAACTATATGTCAAGATGGATTTATAACTTCACATTCTATAGAAAATATTGAGTTATTAGAAGATGATGTTGCTAGAAAGTTTGTAGGTGAATATAAACCTGAACATTATTTGTTAAATAGTAAAGAACCTATTAGTGTTGGTCCTATGGATTTACAAGCATATTTATTTGAACATAAATACCAAGAAGCAAACGCTATGAGAAATGCCAAAAATGTTATTTTGGAAATTTCTAAGGAATTCGAAAAATTAACTGGTAGAAGTTATTCTTTATTTGAACAATATAAATTAGAGGACGCTGAAGTTGCTATTGTATGTATGAATTCTACTGCTGGGACTACTAAGGTTGTAGTAGATGAGTTAAGAAATAAAGGTATTAAAGTAGGATTATTAAAAATAAGGGTGTATAGACCATTCCCTGCTGAAGAAATAGCAAAGGCGCTTTCAAATGTAAAAGCTATTGCTGTACTTGACAGAGCAGACTCATTAAATGCTTGTGGAGGTGCATTATTTACAGATGTAACTTCTGGAATGTTTGTAAATAATGTTCAAATTCCTACTGTTAATTATATTTATGGTATTGGTGGTAGGGATACAACATCAAAAGATATTGAAGGTGTTTATAGTGATTTAATGGAAATTGCTAAAACTGGAAAAGTTGATAATCCCTATAGGTATTTTGGATTAAAAAGCTAAAATTTAAGGACTGTAGGAGTCGCTTGATAAGGCGGCGACCTCTACAGAAGATCAATAATAAAGGAGTTGATTAATAATGGCATATAATTTAAAAGAAATAGTAGCAAATAAACCACCTGTATTTGTTTCAGGTCATAGAATGTGTGCTGGTTGCGGTGCTCCAGTTGTTAGCAGAATGATTATGAGAGCTTTAAAAGAAGGCGACCATGCAGTAGTTTCAAATGCTACTGGTTGTATGGAAGTTTCTACTTGTATTTACCCTTATAATTCTTGGAACTGTTCTTATATTCACACTGCCTTCGAATGTGCTGCTGCAACTTGTTCAGGAGCTGAGGCTGCTTATAAAGCTTTGAAAAGAAAAGGTAAAATAAAAGAAGATGAACATACTAAATTTATAACTTTTGGTGGAGATGGTGGAACTTATGATATAGGTCTTCAAAGTTTATCAGGGGCTATGGAAAGAGGGCATGACATGACTTATGTATGTTATGATAATGGTGCATATATGAACACAGGTATTCAACGTTCTTCAGCAACACCTCATTTTGCAGATACTACAACTTCTCCTGCTGGTGAAGTTATACCTGGTAAAATGCAAGTAAGAAAGGATTTGACGCAAGTTTTGGCTTCACATCATATACCATATGTTGCACAAACAGCTGCAATTATGAACTTTAAAGATTTATATGAAAAATCTGAAAAAGCAATTTATACTGAAGGTCCAACATTTTTAAATGTACTTGCTCCATGTCCTAGAGGTTGGGGCTACCCTACAGATGAACTTATGAAAATAAATAAACTAGCTGTAGATACATGTTATTGGCCACTTTATGAAGTAGTAGATGGCAAATATAAAATAACATATAAGCCTGCTAAAAAGTTACCTATTGAAGAATTTTTGAGACCACAAAGACGTTTTAAGCATATGTTTAAACCTGGAAATGAGTGGATGATTGAGGAGTTTCAAAAAGAGGTTGATAAAAGGTGGGAAGAACTTTTGGCCTTGGAAGCTATGTCAGAGAAGAGCTTAATGAATAATGAATAGTGAATAGTGAATAGTGAATAATTTTTATTAGTATATAATTATTTGCTATTCATTTTATTTTTACACATAAAACCACCAGTCTAAATCTTGACTGGTGGCTTTTAAATCTTAGATCTTTGCAAGTTCTTCTTCGACAATCTTGTCTACCTTTGCCTGCTGGCTCTCTTTTGCCATAATTTCATTTACAAGTTGCTGTTTTTCCGCCGTTAAGTCCTTCATCATTTCATTCACTGTTGTCATTTCCATATGAAATTCTCCTTTCTACTGAACTGCACTTTTGCTTTACGTATTTATTATATCATAATATTTTACATAATTCAATGTTTATTGGCAAAAAATTGAAATAATTATTTACTAGTAGAACCAAATCCTCCCTCTCTTGTTCCTTCAGCAACATCTGCATCTGTTACTAAATATTTTTGGAATATGGCTTGTCCTATACAATCTCCTTTTTTTATTTCTATGTCTTCTTCTTTTATATTGAAGAATGCGAACATTATATGTCCATCATTATCTGGGTTTCCATAGTAGTCTTTATCAACAACTCCTATGCTATTTGCTAGTATTAGCCCTTTTTTTCCTGGGTTTGAACTTCTGTTAGCTAATATTAGTACTTCGTCGTCTGCCATATATGCTTTTATTCCTGTTTTTATTAGTGTTGGCTTCATTCCTTTTTTGAATGATGGTACAATACAGTCTTCTGCTGCTTCTACATCATAACCTGCTGAATATTTTGTTTTTCTTATTGGTAAATTAATATTTTTATCTTCAAAACCTTTTGCTACTTCAAATCCTCTTATTTTTTCCATTTTTTATCTTTCCTTTCTTAATTAGAAGTTGGAGGTTGGAAGTTAGAAGTTGGATTTTAAGGTAATTTCTTTGAAGTAATTACCTAATTAACATCTAATTCTTCTCTAACTTTTATACTATTTTTTCATTATATGCTTATTTTGTCAATAGTTTTTTAATAACTTACAATTCATAGATTTAAGATATTTTACTGTAGAGGCTTATATCTAAAAAGAATACCTCTTGTGAATACTAAATTACGCCTTTATAGAAATTTTAATATTTTAGTAAATTTAAAACTTATTTCATTTAGGGCGTAATTTGGTAAATTCTCTTAGGTATTCCTTTTAGATATAAGCCCCTACAGTGTGAAATATTTATTCCGTAAATTTGTTCTTAAAAATCAATCATCTTCTTGACATTTTTTTCCTTTTATATTATAACTATATAGGTAAATTTGAGAATTATTCTCGTTAAAAAATTAGGAGGTAATAGTATGGAATTAAAAGGTTCAAAAACAGAAGCTAATTTAAAGGCTGCTTTTTCAGGTGAATCTGAGGCAAGAAATAAATACACTTATTTTGCAAGTGTAGCAAAAAAAGAGGGTTATGAGCAAATAGCTGCTATTTTTTTAGAAACAGCTGAAAATGAAAAGGAACACGCTAAAATTCATTTAAAATATTTAAATGGTATTGGAGATACTATGTCTAACTTAGCTGATGCAGCTGCTGGTGAAAATTATGAGTGGACAGATATGTACGCTACTTTTGCAAAAGAAGCTGAAGAAGAAGGCTTTACTGAAATTGCTGCTACTTTTAGAGGAATTGCCGCAGTTGAAAAAGAACATGAAGAAAGATATAGAAAGCTTTTACAAAATGTTCAAGATGGTGAAGTTTTCAAAAAAGGAAGTATTGTTATTTGGAAATGTAGGAACTGTGGACATATTGTTGTTGGTACAGAAGCTCCAAAAATTTGCCCAGTTTGCAAACATCCTCAATCATTTTTTGAAATAAAAGCTGAAAATTATTAATATAAACTTTTAAATAATAAAAATAGGTTATAAACTATATACAAATATGTACTTTTTAGTTTGTAGCCTATTTTTATTTAATCTTTTGTTTATATATTTTTTATCCTACTTTGTCTTCTTTCATATGACTATATTTCATTTTTGTAGCCATTCCCCCTCTTATGTGTCTCTCTGCTTTATTTTCATTTAGAATCTCTCTAACTTCCTTAGCTAAAATCGGATTTATTTTTAGTATTCGTTCGCTTAAGTCTTTGTGTACTGACGTTACTATCAAGAGCGGTATCTTTAATGTCATTAAAATTAGTAATAACTGCTGGTGTACTGCCTATCTCGTTTAGTAATTTAAGCCTTACTTCTACATTTGAATCACTATCAACTTCAATTACATCTATAATTGTTTTTAGCATAGCATTTGTAATTGTTTTGTTATTTAAAATATCATCTACTGTGCTAATTGTTTTTGATAGTTCTTTTTCTAATACATCTTTTTCTTTTATTTCTGATGTGATTAGTTTTAGTTCTCGCTCTAATCTTGCAATATCTTCATTTAATGGGTTTGTATATTTCTTTAATTCCCCAATGTTGATTACTTCATTTTGGAACATTTCCATATATTTTTGTTTTTTGCTAGTTACTTTTTCTATTTCTTTTAAAAGACCTTCTTCACTTCTTTCATTGTTTTCTCTTAATTTAGTTATCTTTTCAAATTCCTTTTCAACTGCCTTCATAAAGTTCTTTTTGTTTGAAATAATGTTTTTTAAATATTCCTTTATGGCATTTAAAAGTTCTTCTTCATCAATTACAGTTATGTTAGGACAATGGTTTACTCCCATTGAGTTTCTTCCGCTACACACCCATCTTATATATTCTTTGCCATCTTCTGTATATTTTCTTCTTATTCTTCTAAATGAATATCCACAATGTTTGCAATAAATAAGAGTACTAAATACATATTCTGTTTTTTCTCTTTTGTTATTCAACTTAAATTCGTTTGATCTTTGAGCTAGAATATCTTGTGCTCTGTTAAATAGTTCATCTGATATTATTCTCATTTCTGGCTTTTCTACTGTAATCCATTCTTCTTCTGGTAAGTCTTTTCTTGTTCCTGTTATAAAATCTGTTACTTCTGATTTTTTATTCGTTACTCGCCCTGTATAAATTGGATTCTTTAGCATTCTTACAATAGAAGTTTGTACCCATTTTGATTTTGTTTTCTTTGTGCGTATTCCTTTATCATTTAAATCCCATGCAATTTTTGTTGTGCCAATTCCTTTATATACATAGCTTTCAAATATTTCTTTTACGATTTTTGCTTCTTCTTCATTTATTTTTAAAGTATATCTTTCATCTGGAATTTTATCATATCCAAATACAATATTGGGAACTCTTCCTTTTTTTGCAGTGATGTCTTTTCCAAATTTAACTCTTTTAGACATATTTGCACTTTCTTGTTGTGCCATTGCCCCTAAAATAGTTAGTATAAATTCAGAGCCACCTTCCATTATTTCGCCATTGTTTAAAAAATCTACTTCAATTCCATAGGATTTTAATTCTCTTATGCTTTGAAGTAAATCTACTGTGTTTCTTGCAAAACGACTTACATCTTTTACAACTACCTTATCGAATTTCTTATGTTTAGCATCTTGCATCATTTGTTGGAATTGTTTTCTGTGTTTTATTTGTTTTCCTGATATTCCTTCATCTGCATATAGCTTGTACAATTCATAATTATTCTTTTTTGTAAATTCATTAAAAAACTCTATTTGCTTTTCAAACGATTCTACTTGTGATTCTTTTTCAGTTGATACTCTTGCATATGCTGCAATTTTCATAAAACATCTACTTCTTTCTTTTTCTGTATCTTTATTTTCGTTCTGTTACATTGTAGCATATCAAATTTATTTTTTCAATAATTTTCTTTATTTATTTCTGTTATTTGAATTTTTTTCAGCTATTTCATATTTCAAAACATCGTCTAAAAAATTTTGTATTATTTCTTCATTTGCTCCATCCATTGCACCAACTATAATATCTTCATTTGGAAATAATTTTTCTGCTTCTTTCTCAAACCTAGAAATATTATATGGAAAATTTCCTACTTTTCTAACCATATTGTCTCCTTTCCTAATATTCAATACGTATTTTTATATATTAGAATATTAATTTATTGTTTATTCTTTATTAATTCTACTAGTTTATCTACTGTAAACTTTAGTATTTTCTCAATCGCATTTGTAACTTTTCTTATAATTTCATCTTTATGGCTCTTATTTATTGATTTATATAACTCATTTGCAGTCTCGCATTTACCATTTTGTGTTATATAAACACCTTCGTTTTCACAATAGTTTTCTATTATATTTGGATATAAATCATATACACTTGTTCCTTCTACTACACTATATTTTCCATTCTCATATTTTACTAATGAATCTACTCCTACTTGATGATATACATCATGTGGAAATTCTAATTCTTGAAAAACTTCACCTGTTTTTTGATTGGTGACTTCTGTTCTCCAATCTTCACAATCATCTTCTAAATATGTTACTTTGTATATAGCACCATCCTGCCTCATATCATTCAACATTTCTTTTTGTTCTTTTACTAATTCATTTTGAAAACTTGTCATTTCATTATATATTTTTTCTGTAGTTACTTTATCAAAAACATAATTATCACCTACTTTTCTAAAAAACATTCCTGTCTCTGTGTTTTGAGGTAATTTTTCATTATCAACTGATATTATATTTCTATTACTATACTTTTCATTAAATTCAATAACACTATATCCATTTGAATTTTTATATGAAATCTCATATAGTTTATTTTGGTCTGAATTTTCTATATTATTTTCAGTTATACTTTCTGAAATCAATTTTTCTTTCTTTCCCCATAATTTTTCTTCATTTTCTCTTGTAAATTTTGCACTGTCATAATCCTTATACACTAAAACATTGTTATCTTTTAGTGTGTTTGATAACTCTTGAATAAAGTTTGAAATTTCTTTGTTTTGCAATATATTATTTGCTAATTTAAGCCCTAAATCTAATTTCAAAGGCATTCTCCTTTCTATATTAAATTGTGTTCTTGTGGATTCTATGTATAGAAATATACATGAAATGAATTTTAAAATATAATAAATTAAAATTGATTTAAAACTGTAGTTATTATACTCTCTTTCATTTATATTTTCAATAGTTTTTTCAAAAAAAGAAAACATACTAATTTGTATGCTTTCTAAATATTCACTACCTAATTCGTTTTGATTTATTTGACTTTTTGCTCCATCTAAATTTATTTCATTTAATTTTTGAATATTATCTACTGTTATTCCATCACTAGTAATCCATATTGTTCCATCTCTTTCTGTTATAAAAATACTTTCTTTATTTACTAGCTTTAATATTCTTTTTAAACATTCTACATTAGGAAACTTATTGTATGTACTTCCTGATGAAATAATTACAGATTTAGGTTTTATTGCATTTAAGAATTTTTCACTAGTACTACTATTCGAACCATGATGAGCGACTTTTAATACATCTATTTCCTCCAATGTATTTTGTTTTATTAACTCATTTTCTACTTTTGTTTCTATATCTCCAGTAAATAAATACTTTTTATCTTTATAATTTAATTGCAATACAATTGATGAATTATTGTCAGAATATTTTTCTTCATTATCTACCCATTTTACTATTGCAGTAGCTTCTCCTATTTTTACAATGTCATTTATTTCAATTTTTTGTATATTAATATTTTTCTTAAGTTCAATATAACTTTGATTATTCGCTTCTTTCTGTGGCATATATAAATTTTGTATTTCAAAATTATTCACTATATTTATCATTCCACCTATGTGATCATCATCACTATGTGTGCCTATTAAGTAATCGATTTTCTCTATTCCTAATTGTTTTAAACAATTTGCTATTAATTTACCATCTGTTTTATCTCCTGCATCTATTAACATTGTTTTACCATTATTAATTATTAAAGTGCAATCTGCTTGTCCTACATAAAAATAGAAAATGTTTAGTTTCGAATCATCTACACTAATATTGATTTTTTGGTTGCCAATATTAGTTTTATTGTTAGATTGGATATAAATTCCAAACATTAATAGCATAATTAATACAACTATACCTATTAATATAAAACTTTTTTCTTTCTTGTTCATTTATTTTTCTCCATTATTTGCAATGTATTTTTGATTTCTATTCCTTGGTTGTTCTGGTATTGTCATTTTTAATTTTTCATCTTTCAAAAGTGGATTTATATATCTTTCTCTAAAATTTCTAATATTCTTATATCCAAACTTTTCAGCAATTTCCTTTATACTCTTTGGTTCTAAACAATATTTTAATATTGTTTTTTCTGATACTTTTCTTGTGCGTTTTTTATTTTTTTCTTGTGCATTTTCTTGTGCATTTTCTTGTGCGTTTTCTTGTTTTTTTAATTCTTCTGGATATAATTCTGGATATTCTCCATTATAAAATGTAACTACAAAATCTTCTCTTTCATTTGCAAATATAGGATTTGGCAAATTTGCTTCTTTCATTTTATCTTGCATAGTAGAAATTCCTGTATGCCTATTTTCAATTATTCCTCCTAAAGTTTCTAATAATTTTACAATAGTTTCATTTCTAACTTCCATAGCTTTTCTTGTTTCCAATAATTCCAATGTGTTAGAACCATATAAGTTACCTACATTTCTAAACTCTATTCTATCTTTATATACAGTAATAATACTATAAACTCCTGTTTTCAATTGGCTATAATCTCTATGGATTATCATATTTGAAATTGCCTCACGAAGTGCATCTTTAGGATATTGTGTTATATCTGTTCTTAATCCTGTTTTGTCACTTATTATAACTTTAACTTTCATATTCCTGTTTAAAAAACCTATTGTTTCTTCATACATTTCGCTTATATTTCCTTCTATCCTTTTGTTGTCATCGAATCTTTGTCCTATTTCTCCTAAATCTGCAACTTCAAATCCAGGAATAACTATTGCGGCCACAAACCATTGTGGAAAAAATTTCTGTGGATAAATTCCAAATACCATTATTCCTGCAACTGTTGGAAAAATCTTATCTTCAACTTGTGTTAAAACACCAAATTGGAGCAAAATTTCTTCATCACTAAATTCTGCAAATTTAGGCTTGTCTGTTTTTGCATTTGTTATAAACCTATTTAAAAGTTTTTCATCTAAATCTTTCATAGTTGCTCTAACAACAGGTCTTAAATCATCTTTTACATCTTCTTTATATGATATACATTTATATATTTCATATTCAGTCATATTATCATCCCTGTCACCAACTCTTATATAAGAACCATTATGTAGTCCTTTTGGCTTGTAATAACATGGTTTATTTCTTTGATTAATCATATCAATTTTTACTACTACTATTTTCTTATTATCTATATCTATTACACTTATTTCTGGTCTGATAATAGGCTCAAATTCTGTACTACACAAATTAGTTATATTTTTTTGTAAATCATTTGCATCATAAACTCCTACTACTTCAAAAGTAGCTTTATTTTTATGTTTTATTTCTTCAACACCAAATAATATAACTCCTCCAATAGTATTAGCAAAACTTGATATTGTATCATAATATTTTTCTGGTTTACCTTTATTCGCTGTTTTAGCTTCAATACAAATAGTTTCTGTTTGCTTTTCATTTAATTCTTGTATTAATTTTAAAACATCTTCTTTATTCATCTAAAATCTCCTTTTGAGTTATTTTCTCTTATTCTATCATATTTTGTTTATTTCTTCTATACTTATTATACATTTTTTTACAATTCTAATTCATCTTCTATTTCTTTGTGAGAATTTTGATAAGTATTTGAATTGTTGTAGTCAAATTTTATCTTCTCATCATTCTCAGCTAAATTATATGCAAGAACTCCAGCCATAGCTTGTACTATTTGTTCTTCTGTATTAGGATTAATAAAGGCCATCTTCAAACTCTTTTTCAAAATTCTCACCTTCCTTCTTTCAATACTATTATTAAAAGTTTAAAAATATTACTTTTAATTTAAAAAGTTACAAGTGGTAAGGTATATACCCATATGAGATTTGCCCTCATTACTCTTTTTAGAGAATCGCCCCTTTACATCATATTAGCCAGACGAAAGTTTCATTATCTGTGCTTGTAACTTGCTATTCAGTTTTCAATGTACTATGTTATAAATAGAAAATAAGTATTTTGAAATGCTATTTTCTATCTTGATAAAATCATTATAAGATGCTAAAATAGTGTTGTAAATAGATTTTTACAAGTCTATAGATAAAGTAAACATTGAAATAGCTATATTCTATTTTTAGAAATGGAGGAAACCTTGATATGATTACTAATTTCACACTTAACAATAATAAAATTATAATAAAAAATACTCGGAGAATATTTTGGTGCTATTGGTAATTTTGAGTATAATATTGGAGATAAACTATATGAATTTGCAGTAATGAGTTATGAAGATTTTCATAAATTGAAAGCAATGTACTCACAACTTATAGAAATGGTATGTTATGCTAAAGAAACTGATTCTGAAGATGAAAAGATAGATTGTTTCTTAAAAATGTTTCAAATTGTTAGAGCTTGTTTAAAATTTTCTCCATATACACATTTCTATACTCAAGTATTAATAGATATAATTGTGAAAACCTATAACACTAAAGTATTTAGAAGTGATTTATTATTCAAATCTCAAATTGGTGTATTTATTGAAGAAGCTAAATACTCTCCTAATGATTTCTTTAGTGAATTAGAAGAAGATGAATATACTACACAGATTCTACTTATGAAATGGGTTCAAGAAATAGATAAAATATCAGCCAAAAAGCATAATGAATATATGAAATTTTTTGAAACTGTACGAGATTTATTGATAGAAAACTTTATAGAGAAAAAAACAGATTTAAAGGAAAGGTTAGAACTGATTAGCAAATACTCTAATAACTCTCTTGTTAGAAATTTAAGTGTGCCTGAAAAATTATTTTTATATGAAACTAAAAGAGTCTTTGATATACACTATGTTAATACTAAACCTGCACACGCTCTTTTTCTTGATACTAAATTTAAAACTAAATATATATGTGATACAGAATTATCTTTTGAAGAAAGAAGATTAGATGTAGAAAAAATTGTAGAAATAATAAAAGAAAAACATATTGTAGCAGAAGAAGTTTATGAATTACAGAATACAGAAGAACAGATTAGGTTTGAGTTATTTAAAGTAATTCAAAATAACTTTACTATAAACAAATGTGAAAACTGTGGTAGATTGTTTATACCCTCTACTACTAGTAATAATCCAAATCAAAAAGGAAGAAATGATCAAAAATATTGCAACAACTTATATTTAGATACTGGTAAAACTTGCAGAGAAATTGGAGCTTTAAATAAACAAAAAGAAAAGGTCAGAAATAGTTTGATTCTAAAGGAATATAACAGAGAATATAAAAGAATGCATGGATTACATTATAATCACACTAAAGAATTAAATCTCTAACTAAATTGTCTTCTGCTCCTATATCAAACTTTTTACAAATCCAATGTATGAATTTATCAATAGTTTCATAGAATTTATCTATTATTTTATTTAATCTGCTATTCTCTTTTTCTAATCCCTTAATTTTACTTTTATATTTCCATTCAATATCAAATTCCTTTTCTTTATATTCTACCTTAATACTATCTACTTGCTTGTGTAATTCTTCATTGTCTGCAATTATTAAATCTCTTTCTTTTTGATATTTTTCCGCTTCTTCAACAATTTTAGTTTGTTTTGTTAATTCTTTATGCAAGTTAATATTATCTTGATATAAATTTTGAATGACATTATCTTTTGGTTTTATAATTTCTTCTAAAATCTTTTCATCTCTTTTCTTTGACCATCTTGCAATATTTATATCTTCAATATTAGGTATTTCTGGCAATTCTAATTTCATATTATTTAAAATTTCCTTAGTCTGTTTAAAGTTTGTTATTTTTTTATATTCTTCAACAGAATAATGTTGTCTATTAGTTTCTTCTTTTGGCAAGCCTCTTTGCAAGTCAAATCCATTTTCTACCATATACTTGTAGAAAGCATCTTGTAATTGTCTATAACTATCTTTTGCTTTCCAAAACTCACTACAAGCTAATTTTTCAATGTCATTTCCTTTTTTATCAGTCGTATGAACTACTGGCAAAAAAATCAAGTGCATATGAGGTGTTTGTTCATCTCTATGCACTTTAGCAGACATTATATATTGTTCTCCTAAATCTTTGTATTCTACTACAAATTGATATGCAGTTTCAAAATATCTTTTTGTTTCTTCTTCTCCAATTCTTTCAAAAAAATCATGATTTGATGTTATTATATATTCACAAGCTATATTACTTACAGTTTTTATTTGTCCTTTCAAATTATATTCTTTTCTTATTCTATCAAATTCTTTTTCGTAACTATATTGTGGTGATTTTATTGAATAATTCAAATATGATTTTTCTTTATCTATATTATCATTTGAATAATTTTTATTTCTTCTTTCATTGTGTCTAAATATCCCTTTCAAATTTTCTCTTTTGTATTTTGTATTTCTTATTATTGCATAACTCATTTTTTCCTCCTTGACTGTGCTAAAAACACATCTAAATTTTTATATTATTGCTTATTCTTAACTTGTGTTGTAACACAACTACAATACTTTTTTAACGCTATTCGCTAAAAGTATTTGTTGTGGCAGGGAAAAATTTATTTTTCCCCACACCCCTTTGCCTAAAAAATATCTACATATTTTTTAGGTTTTAGTTAAAATTGCTATTTGCAACTTTAACTAAAAAATCAGCTACATCAGTAGTTAATCTACTTTAGTTGCTGATTTTATTTATACAAATGCATCTGCATTTGCATATAATTTAGTTAAGTCAAAGTTTGTATAATCTCTTCCCTTATAGTTCGATTTCTTATTGCTATTCGAACTATTATTATATATCTTTTTATTTTTTATATTATTTATTATATCTTTGTCATTCCTATCTATAGGGTATGGTTGTTTTTGACTATCCAAATAGTTATTTTCTTCAATACCCTCTTGAAGTTTTTGACTATACCTATTGATGTTTTCTACTATATGTATAATTTGTCTTTGTTCTATTTCTTTACTATCTGTTTTGTATTTTAACTTAACATTTACATATCCTTTATCTTTTAGTGAACTTATAATTTTAGATACTCTTTCATGTGTTACTTTTACAATGTTTGCGATATATTTATTACTTGCAAAGCAACTTTTAGTTTCTTCACTTAAATACAGAATTATTGCAAGTATTATTTTTTCTTTATCTGATAAATCTTCATTTAATAAAATTTCTGCTGGAATCCATAGTCCTTTTAATTTTTGCATTTGCAATCCTCCTTTCATTTGATTTTATTCGCTCCACGTTCAATTTTGTGGCTTTTAAAATTGTTTTTAGTATAATTTTAGGTCAAAAAAATAAAGCCTTAAGATTTTACTCTCAAAGCTTTTTATAAATTTTATTTAATATATTTTAACAATTCATTTCCAAACAATGTTATATGAAATCTTTCTACATTAAAAGAATTAATATTCCCTGTAGTGTTAATATAGTCTAATTCTAGTATTCCAAGATTTTGTAATTTTATAAAAGATTTTCCTATATAAGCCCATTCCTTAGATACATTACCTTCTTCATCAGTAGTTTGCTCTAATAAAATAAATCCCATTTCACCTGCTTGCAATTCATAATATTTTTCAAAATCTCTCCAAAATATTGTGTTTGAACTATCAATCACTACATTTCTATTAACCCATTTTATTTTTTTCAACCCTAAATTTGGTGTTCTATTATTCTTATCTATTTCTTCATTTTCTATTTTTTCTTTTTGTGCTCTTTCTGTATTCTTATCGTAATATTCTCTATTTCCATTACTCCTATATTCTTTTATCATTTGCAATAGTTGTATATCTTTTTTATTTAACATATTAACTATCTCACATAAAGTTTCTTTTTCATCATATTCTTTTTTCATTATAAAATCAATAATTAATTCTATATAGATATCAACATTTTCAGGAATAGCTGTTAATAAAATATTTCTTAAATGATTTAAAACTATATATTCATTGTGTTCTGATAAACTCAATATTTCCTTTTTAAAATCTTCTATATCTATTTTCCTTTTTATTAATTTTTCATTAATTTTATTTAATCTTTTTACTATATATTCGGGACTAGCTAAACCAAATGTACAATTTATAGCATAAACGAAAAGTGGTATTAATGAAAATACAGGATCAACAGAACTTAAAATTCCAGCTCCAATATTTATTACATCTCCTGTTTCTTTTATTTTATTAATTGTATCTTCTTTTAAAAAAATATCATTATTTACTTTGCCATCATTTTTTAATATTTCTTCTGTTCTTTGATTTTTCATAAATTTTCTCACTTTCCACCAAAATATATAAATTATTTATATTCTCTTTCTAATATTTTTATTGACCTTTCTGTTGGCTCTAATCCATATTCATAACTATCTCTAAATATTCTAGGAAGTTTTTTTAGTCTAAAATTTAAATCATCTAAATCACATTTTGCTAAATCTAATTCATCTTTACCTAACCAATTAGAATACATTTCATAATCTTCACCTTTTTTAGTTTTAAATGCTTCTCGAATATCTTCTAGCCCCATTGTTCCACCACAATCTTCTATTATTCCAAAGCCTTCACCTTCAATTACTTTGGGCAATTCTTTTCCAGATATATTTTCATCTTGAAATATTCTTTCTAGTACTATATTAAATCTCCAATTATCTCCAAAATCATATTGGAATTCCATTTTTTCATTTTCTTTATCTAATACCCATTTCAATTTTACATCTTTAGAATCTTTTAATTCTCTAAATTTCTTATCTAATCGTGGACTAATATCATCATCTTCAAATATACATCCATATTGTCCAATTTTAAAGAATTCATCATCTTTAAAATCTTCTATGTGTTTATTATAATATTCTAAATTATTGACAATAAAATTATTCAATTCATCTACTTCAAATAAGTATAAATGACTTCCTTGCATTTCAAAAAGTGTCATTAATATATAAGCTAATCTTGCCATTGTTATATCGTTCATCACTTGAAATCTTCTCCATATTTTGGGTTCGTAATCTAGTAATTCTGCATATATCTGATATATTGGTTTACTTGCCATAATCTCATCTCCTTCATTTGAACTCATTTTATCACATATTATAATAAAAATAAAGCAATTCACACTTTAAATATGTAAATTGCCTATATTTTTATTTAATTACCAATTCCAACTTCACAACAGGATTCTTCTCTGCTAGAAAAACCTTCTTAATCTCAATCTTTTCAGGAACAACTTGTCCTCTCTTTCTACCGTTCTTTAGTGTTACATCCGTGTGTACTGTTGACTTGCTTACTCCAAATCTTTTAGCTGCTCCCCTTACAGTATCTTTTGAATCTATAATATAATGTGCTAGCTCTATTGCACGTTCTTCTATTGAGAAACCTTTCATAAAGAAAACCTCCATATTGAATACTTTTGTTTAATTTTATTCAAATGGAGGTCTAATTAGAACATTAATATTTTATTGTGTGGTTACGTTTATATTTTATTTTTCGTGCCATAATATTGTATAAAAATATTATGGCTTCATGTTTAATTTTTCTTGTAGCTTACTTTCAAATTCTTCTCTTCCCCATAATACTTTGGATGGAATTCTTAGTAGTGGAATTTCCATATGATTTAGTATTTCTTCCTTATTTTTATCTCTTATTTTCTGCTTTTCTAATTGATGATATTTTCCGTCTACTTCTATAGCTAATACTGGCTTTTTTATGCTGGTAGTGTATAATGCAAAATCTATATGAGAATTGCTTAGTATAAACTTTTTTAGTTTTTCATTTGCCTGTAAGTATTTCTTGTCTGTAACAAATTCAGCAAGCGGTAATTTCCATACCATTTTGTATTTATTATTACTCTTTTTTAAGTAACTTTTTAATAAATTGAATATTTTTTCTTCATATGGATTATCTATATTGGGTATTAATTGCTTATATGTTGGTATTTGCTTATATAAATAGTCAAATATACAGACTATTTTATCTGGAATTTTATCTCCATATATTTCTATGTATTCTATTAAGTTTTTCATATTTTCATCATATCTTCTAAAAAAATCTGTATCTGATACTAATACAAACTTTTCTTTTGCTCTAGATACTGCTACATTTATTAGTTCATTTGTAAATAGATTATTTTCTCCTCGCAAATGGTTAATGCATGGTTTTGTTCTATTTAGTACTGATGAAAAATATACCTGTTTTTCCCCTTTTCCTTGAAATGTATGGATTGTTCCACATTGCTTTTTTCCATATTTATTTTTTAATATGTTCGCTTGTCCGCTTAAATGGGGTAATTATAAATTTATTTGTTATATCATCTTGTATCTGTTCATTTATACATTTAATTTCTCTTTCATTTTTATAGCTTTTTTGGTCATGTTCTACATATTTTCCCTTATTATTGTTTATTAGTGACATCGCTCCTTTTTTCGCATCATTGTATATTTTTAATTTATTCTCATAAAAAAACTTGTTGCAATAATTAATGATATTGTAGTCACATCTATAATGCTCCATTAGCATTTTACTAATAGGCTTTATTGTTTTTGATATGCTAGATAAGAAGTTCTCTTTTGTATAGTCATATTCATCTTGTACCATATTTTTTAGTTTTTCTATTTTTATATTTGTAATTGCACTTAATTGCTTTTCATCTCCAACTACTATAATATTTTTGGCTAAATATAATAGTGGAAGTGCTGATAAAATGTCACATTGGGATGCTTCATCTATAATTACATAGTCAACTTTACTGTCACATTTAAAATATGACGAATAGTTTGAAATAACTGAATCTACTGTTGTTAGCACTACTGGGTATATTTGTAGTAGTTCATTTTTTATACTACTTACAATTGGTGTCGGGTTTTCTTTAGTTGGTGTTTCTTTTTTAGCAAGTTGTATTTTTTCTAATGTTTTATTTACTAATTGCATATTTATTTCTTTTTTTATGGTCTTATTTAAAATTATATTTGATATTGGTAAACATCTTTGCATATATAATTCGTTTATATCTATTTTTAGTTCTTCAAAATTTTCACTCTCAAGCTTGCTTTTTCTTTCTTCTATTAGCTCTGTTAGGTAGCATTCTTCTAATAGTAAATGCATTAGTATTCCATCTTTTTCTATTTGCTTTAACTTTTTTCTTAATATAAAAATTGATATTATATGTTCCCACAGACTTATTCTTTCTTTTTCGTCTAGTATTATTAATACTTTAGCTAATTGCTTAATTTTCTTTTTTAATATTTCTGAATTAATAGTTTTGTATTTCATATTTAGTTTTTCTTCATATTCTTTTATATTATATGCTTCACTTGTTTTTTTAACATGTCTTAATTGATTTTCTAATTCTTGTAATTCATTTGTCTGATTAATCAATTCATCTAACTTATTTTCTTTATTATTAATTTCTTCAATCACTTTTAATAATTCGATACTTTCTTCACTATTTTCATTTAATTGTATCTGACTTATTTCTTTTTCTAATTCTTTTAGCATTTCTTCTATATGTGGTTCGAGTTCATTTTTCATTATGTCTGAATTTCCGCATCCTTATATAACATTTAGGGATATTCATTTTTGAAAACTCTTCTGCAACATTTTCAATTGCAGAATTGTTTTTTGATACCACTAAAACTTTTTTATTTTGATAAATTAAATTAGCTAGTATATTAAGAATTGTTGTAGTCTTTCCAGTACCTGGTGGTCCCTGTATTATAGAAATTCTTTCACTTAATGCATTCTTTATCGCTTTTTTTTGTGATAAGTTTGCTTGCTCTATTAGTAATGTTTCTTTTTTATAATTATTAGTTATATTTTGAGGGTACTTTTTTGTAAAATAATAAAATAGTAAATTATTTACATCATATAATAAGTTTGTGAAAATCTGCGGGTATACTTTCTTTTTATTATTTAAATTTATATATCCTATTGTATCTTGTTGTTCTCTTGCTAGTAATAGTTCTATTATTTCTAAATAGTACTTTTCAAAATTTTCTATTATTTCTTTTAAATTATCAGTTTGATATTTTTTTGTTAACTCTTTATATAAAAACTCTTTCTCATCTTCTTTTTCTTTGAAGTTAACATCTATAATATTATAAATTCTTATACAACTTATTTTTTCGCTATTTAAGAAATTGTATTTTACTAATCCACTTTCATATCCTACAATTTTTACCGTCATATTCTTTTCATTACTTGTCAATATTTTTAAAACTTTATTATTTTCTTGTGCATATATTAAAAGCTTTATTTTCATCTTTTCTTCCATTATATTACATTTCTTCCTTTGTATTTTATTAGTTCAATCCTTTAATTCTACTAAATTTCTATATTATATGTTATCATATTTTTTTCTATAATTCTACTTTTTTCTTACTTTTTTATTAATACTGTAACATATGTCACCTTATCCTTAAATCCTCTTACCTCAAAAATAATGTGCTTTTAAAATTTAGTCAAGGTCTAAGCGAAGCACATTCATTTTAACCTTGACTTGATTTTATAAAGCACATTAGAATTTATGTATAGGATTAATTATTTCCTTTCCATTCTATAAATTCCTCTTTTAATAAACCTGTAATACATTCATCTACATATTCATTAGTTGCCAAACATAGATATTTCTTTCTTCTTAGCCCCTCATTTTTATATCCAAGTTTTTCTTGCATTCTCTTTGATTTTTCATTATTAACGAAGTATCCATTTTCTATTCTTCTTAGCCCTAATACATCAAAAGCATATTTTATTCTAGCAGAAAAAGCTTCTGTACCATATCCATTTTTTTGATATTTTTCATTTAACCATATACCACCAACAACAGTTCCATCTTTCTTATTTATATTTCTTAATTCAGTTCCACCTATTACCTTATTATTCTCTTTTAATGTTATCGCTAAAGATATTTTAACTTTTTCATCTTGATTTTTAGCTATTTCGATAAAACTTTTAGCATCATTTTTAGTATATGGAAAAGGAACTCCTGCCATCCATTTTGAAACATTTATATTATTAAGTCCTTCAACTAAATCATCTACATCTTCATCTCTCCAATTTCTTAGAATTAATCTTTTACTTTCTATTATCATTGTTACCTCCATCATATAATTTTTTATTTCTTATATAATCACCTTTAAACTCATTTGATAATATATCCATTTCAATACTATCATAATATCTACCATTAATATATTTGCAATTTCTTCTCCTTCCATATTCTTTGAATCCGCATTTTGTGTAGCACTTTAATGCTCTTTCATTAAAGCTCATTAAATCCAGTTTTATATTATTTAAATTCAAATAGTTAAATCCATAATCTAATAACATTTTGATTGCTTCTGTTCCATATCCCTCATTCCTGTAATTTTTATCTCCTATAAATATTCCTAAAGTAGCTGTTCTATTAATAGAATCATAATTTTCCAATCCTACTGTACCTATTAGTTTATCTTCTTTTAATGTTATTATAAAAAAGTTATAATTTTTGTTTAAATTTTCCTCAAAATATTGTTTTTCGCTTTCTAATGTTGTTATGTATGCACTTCTTCCAATATAATCTGTTGTTTCAAAATCATTCAACCATTCTGTAAATTTTTCTATATCTTCATTATTTCGTGGTGATAAATAAATTCTTTCTCCTATTAACTTTTTAAAATATTTCATTTTTACCAACTCCTATCATTAATTTTAAATATTTATCTGTAAATTCTTGTAATTTTTCTTTTCGATTACTTAGTTTATCTATCAATTGATTAGCTTCTTTATAAGCATTTTCATATTCTATATTGGTTATTTCCATTCTATTTAAAGCATCTTTTAATTCTTCTTCATCAAGTAATATTATTTCTCCTGTGGATGTTACGACAACATCAAGATATAAATCATCTTCATAAGGTACATCTTTTTCTTTGCCAATTTCTCTTGCTATATCAAAATACCATTCTATTATTTTATTATTTTCATTATAAATTGCTGTTAATTTTACTTTTGAATTATAATCATAGAATTCTAACCATTTATAATTATTATCCATTATGCACTTACCATTTGGTATCACAATCTTGTCTTCAACTTCAATAAAATTATAAAAATATATGTCTCCTGTAAAATATTTTTCTTTTACTGACATTACTTTCTGTTTTGATTTATTTGCTTTTCTACCTACATGCCTATCTGCATATCTTTTCTTTAAACTTATCCAATATCTTTGGTCTATTTTTCCATCTTCAGCTGGTATTTCATTTTCTAAAACTCCACCATTATTTATAATGCTTTTTCTTGATCCAATATTATCTTTATAGCAAACCATTAATACTCTATCTATACCTATTTTTTTACATTCTTCTAATGCTAGTCTAATCATTTCTGTTGCATATCCTTTTCTTCTTTCTGATGGTCTTACACCATCTCCAATATGTCCACCATTTAGTAATAATTGATTATTTAAATAATGTCTTATATTTACTGCTCCAACAAATATATTTCTTTCTATATCTAAAGCAAAATATGTAGAATCTGGAACACTATTTTTAGTTTCTTCTTTTACTTCTATACTTTTTTTATATAAATCGAAATTATGATAATCTGCTTTTCTAATAGCATATGGAATAATTTTTTCTCCTGAATTACTCCATTCATCCATCATTTCAAATAATTGTTCTCTATATTTTTCTTCTAATTTAACTAATTTTAACATACTATCCTTCCCTTTCTTGTAATATAATCAAAAAAGTCTCGCTAAGAAACCTTTTAAGACTCCTTTACAAGACTTTATATATCTTACTTTATAAGTGTAAGTAACATTTATATTTTTGCTACCCTTTACCGCTCAAAGTTTATTACTTTTAGGTAAACTCTTAAATTATGTTTTTAATTGTAACATATTATCGTAGATCTGTCAAATTTAAAATTTACATAATTTTTATTGTTTCTAATTTTATTCATCTAACATTAATTTTGTTTTCTTGTCTTTTAATCTCTTTAGTTGCTCTTTTTCTACTTGTTTTATACTCTTTTCTGGTGTTGGTAAATCCTCTGGCATTGTTCCTCCAATATCTTCTATTGCCTTTCTTACCTTTGTTCCAACTTCATAATGTGTTGAAGTCGCTTTGCTACAATTATGTATTTTATCCTTCTTTAGTTTTTCTTCCGTTTGAGATATTCTAAATAGGTTAGCAATCAACTCTGTACTTCCCATAAAGTCTAATATTTTTTCGTTATCTTTCAAATTTTTTCTTTCGTGTATATCATCTACAGTTAGTCCTCCATATAATCCCATATATCCTGCATTTTGAAATTCTGCATATTCTTGGTTTGTTATTACACCTGCATTATGAGCTGCTTCTAATAACATTTGATTCCATTGTTTTATATCTCCACGAATCACTAATCGTTTATTATCTTCATCTAATTGATTAAAATAATCAGCAACCTCTTGTCTTCTAGTTTGAATTGCAAAATATGTTTGTCCTAAAGCAATTACTTCTTTTCTTGGATCTCCATTCTGTACTATTAAATAACAAGCATATCTTGATAGTTCATAATCTGTTACTTTCTTTTGTGTTGCCCCTGCTTCAACGATTTTGCTGACCTCAGCAAAATCGTCATCAATATTTCTTCCACTATTTTGACATGCTAATATTGCTCTATCTATTACTTTTGCAAAATTTCTCCATTGTTTGTATTGTAAAACTTCGCTTAAATCTCTCGCACTCCAATATTCAGTTCCATCTTCTCTAATCTTCTTTATTTCTTCAAAGTTTTTATATTCTTCTGCTTGTAAATTACTCAATATTATCATCTCCACTTTTTAAGTTTTTATAATTATATCAAACATTTGTTTAATATTCAAGTGGTTTATAAAAAATTTTAGAAAAAAATATGTATCTTATATTTCTATAAAATACATACTTTAAATTTAAGTTTTATCTCCAAACATTCCTAATTTTTCATTATTAAATTATACTACTCCGCATACCATGTCAACCTCTATCGTTACCTTAATTTTATTATTTTCTACTCTTTTAACCTTATTTTTACCTTTTCTCTCAAAACTAACAAAATCCTCAAAAACAGTAAATTCCACTATTCTGTCTAATTTTTTAGATATAGCACCGAGCAACACTCCACATGGCTTACACATAGGCTGTAGATAGTTTTGACTTACCTCGTATGATGACTGTTGATTTTCTTGATTTTGAACTACCGAGTTTTTCTCGGTTGTTGAATCTCTACACTTGATTTCGTTTCCAGATTTTAGGATAAAAGTTATAACTCTTGGATTTAACTCTCCATTAATTTCTTTTTCTCCAATTATAACCTTTTCTATCATTAGTTCAAAAACATCTTTATCAAATTCTGGCATGATTTCATTATCTTTAAACAGAGTTTTAAACTTGTTTAATCCTTGATTTAAACTAATTGAATCTTCTAATTCTAGTTGCAAATGCTCTTGTTCTTTTTCTATACTATTTACTTTGTTTTGTAATTTTGCCTTCTTTTCTTGCAAAGTTTCTAAAGTTATTGTTCCATTTAAGTTTAAATCAATTAGTTTGTCTATCTTTTCCTTTAATATTTGATTTTCTTCCTCTAGCCTTTTAATAGAACTTTCATTACTTTCTTCTTGTATAATTTCTTCCATTTCGTTTAAGAATGTTTGGATTAACTCTTTATTGTTATTACATAGTAGCTTATAGCTTTCTGTAAATGCTTCTTCTATAATATTTTCTTTCATAGCTTTACAATGTGGACAATTTTCTTTTCCATGTTTTACAAATTCCATACATTGCCAAACTGTTATACTATTTTTAGTTCCAGAATGCCAGTTTCTTCTTGTTAATAAACTTCCACAAAAGCCACAATATAATCTACTACTAAAAGGATATTTCCTACTAAAGTTGCCTTTTCTTCTTCCAGAGCCTCGTACTCCTCCTCGCTTTTGTAATATTTCTTGTGCTTGATTGAACATTCTTTCAGAGATGATTGGCTCATGATGTTCTTGTATATAGTATTGATTTTCTTCTCCCATATTGACTACTCTTCTATGGGATATTGGATCTGTTGTATATGTTTTTCCTTGTAAGACATCTCCTTTGTATTTTTCGTTTTTTAAGATTCCTCTTATTGTTGATTCGTGCCATTTCTTTTTACCTGTTGGTGTTTTATATTTCATATTTGTAAGTTCTTTTGCAATTGTTGTGCAGCCTACTCCTTGACAGTATCTTTCAAAGATATATCTTACTATTTCTGCTTCTTCATAATTGATTGATATTTCTTTTGTATCTTTGTCATAGACATATCCTAAACAACCATTATATCCAATTAGTTCTCCTCTTTTTTGTTTCATCTGTAAGCCTAGTTTTACATGGGAAGATATATTTTCGCTTTCTTGCTGTGCCATTGCACTTAATACTGTTAGCATTATTTCTCCTGATATTTCTAAAGTATTTATTCTTTCTTCTTCAAAGTAAATAGCAATTCCTTTTTCTTTTAATAGCCTTACATATTTTAAGGTATCTACTGTGTTTCTTCCAAATCTTGATATTGATTTTGTAATTATCATATCAAATTTGTTATTTGTAGCATCTTGCATCATTTTCATAAAGCCATCTCTTTTATAGTCTAGTGTTCCTGTTATTCCTTCATCTGCATAAATGCCAACATATTTCCAATCACTATTTGCTTTTATTTTTTCTTCATAATACTTTAGTTGGGAATTGTAACTGTTTATTTGTTCTTCTTTTTCTGTACTTACTCTTGCATAGGCACATACTCTTAAATTTCCTTTTATTTCTTCTCCTGTTGTTCTATTAATTCGACCTTTTTTCTTCTCTATAACTTGTACTTTCAAAATTAACCTTCCTTTCTCAAGTTTAGAGAATCTTTATGTGCTTATTATACATCAAAAGTTAAATTTTTCAAATACCTATGTGAGTTAAATTATATTCTTGTAAAATATTTTGTTTTAATTCTAAATATCTTTTTTCTTTAATTAATCCTGCATTAAATGTTTTGTTTAGTATTGCTATTTTTATACTGCAATTAAAAACATTTTCGTTTAGCTTGATGTTTTTCGTATTATCAAAATTAATTTCGTACAACATAAAAATCCTCCTTAACTTGAATTAAATTTCAAAAAAGGCAACAGAAAAAGCCAGTCGGCTAGCTTCGACTGACTTGATTGTTTTGCATTTTTTGATAATACGATTATATGATGGCATTTTTATAAAATCAATTCCGTTTTATTTCCCATTTTTCTAAAAATTTTATTTTAAAATAAAATCTTTTTCAAGTTCACTTGGTGTACTTTATATTTTGAATTAATATTTTCAAAAGTTCACTCGGTGTACTTGTCATAAAATTCAATTATTTAGTTCACTAAGTGTACTTGATCTGTAATTTTTAGTTCACCTAGTGTACTAATTATCAATATTTTAATAAAATTTAAGTACACTTAGTGAACTTCTTTAATATTTTTGCTTTTTATTTTTAATTTTAAACGAAGAATAGCGGGTTTCAGCCAGTTCACTCGGTGAATTTCTGCATCATATTTGCTTAAATTTTACATTCTTTTATTAACTCTAGAAGGCTTGTCCTTCTATGTGTATAGGCGATATGTTAATGTCGCTTTCCTGCCTTTAGTTTTCTTGTTTTTTCCATCTCTTTATAACATCATCTATTGTTATTTTATCATTATTATTTTTGTCTATTTCTTTCCATTCTTCTTTCCAAACATTATACACTTTAACATTTTCAGATTTTGGTTCTGGTGAAGGTTTATCCATGCTTATTATAGCAGGTATTGGAGTCGCATCCCCTACAACTAGTGATTCTCCTGGTGCTAATATTGGTAATATATCTGCTATTGAATTAGTATTATTAGGTAATAAATTTTTTATATAGTTTTGATCTGTCATATTTGTTAATCTTAAAGATATAAAATTATTACATTGAGCAAATATTGTATCAGATACTTCACTTGGTCTTTGGCTAACAACCATCACACTTAGACCATACTTTCTTCCTTCTTTTGCAATTCTTTCTATAGATTTTTTTGAAGCCTCATAATCAGCCCCACCTTTTTTTGGTATATAATTATGAGCTTCTTCACATACAATTAAAAATGGTACATCATTAGTTTCATTATTTTCATGTTTTAATTTAGAATAATGAAATGCAAAATCAAATGCTAGTCTTGATATTAAACTTACTGTTATGGATAATACTTCAAATGGCACTCCACTTAAATCTATAATACTAATATTGGCCTTATTCAAATATCCCAGAAATTGTTTTAAAATTTCACTAAAGTCTTCTGTTTTATATTCTGTTTTTTCCTCCTTTTGCGGATTCATAATAAATTCTAATCTTTTATCATTTATTTTATTTTCTAGTCTAACAATGAATCTATCAAATTCACCATTAAATGGTCCATTACTTGCTTTTGATGCTGCACTCGTAGAGTTTGGCACAAAATTAAATATATCATTAAAATATTCTTTATTATCTTCTATTAGTTTTGTTGTGCCATCTTTCAAAACAACTTTTGGTAATTGTTTTTCATTTGCTATTTTATTTATTACTTCGTTATTTAAATTATATATATAATTATATACTTCGTTAATATTAAAATATATAGGTGTATCATACGTTATTTTTTCAAGGCTTGGATTATACTTTTGTTTATTCAATAATATTGCTTTCCTAAATTGGGAAATTTGATTGTGTGAATTATTTTCGTTGCTTTCAATAAACAAAGATTCTAATTCTTCGGAATTCATTAGCCAATATGGTAGCTTCAATTTTTCAACATCTAAATAATTCAATGAGAATTTTTCATTTGCTTCTATTGAAAATGCAGATTTATATTCTGAATGTACATCAAATATAACAATATGTGCATTTCTTGTGTTTTCTTTATTCAAGTTTTTTCCATTTTCTATTCCTACCACTTGTTGCAAAATTTTGGCAACGGTACATGATTTTCCAGAACCTGTTGAACCAACTATACCAATATGTTTTCCAAAAAAATTATTACCATCTATACACAATTTAACATTATTATCTTGAACTAATTTTCCTAATTCAAAATTATATTTTTCGTTTTTTATAAAAATCGTTTGTAACACTCTATCATCTGCTATATAAACTTTTTCTGTTGGAGATGGTAATATAGACGTTCCTGGTTTAAATGTTTCTTGAGTTACAATTCCTATTGGTTCAGTTGCTAAAATATATTTTTCTTTTTCTCTTTCTTCATCATTAATTGCCTTTATATTTTTTATAGTTGCTATCATGAAATCATTATTTCCAACATTGATTTTTAGATATTTTCCTATTTTTATATTTTCTTTATTTGTTTCAAATTTTTCGAACTCCATTTTTACAGTTACAGTATTTGCCGAACTCTCTAAAACATCTCCTATTTCTACATTTTCATTCATATATTTTTAAACCTCTTTTCTTAAGTTTAATAAAAACTCTAATTCCTTTAAATTTTCTATTTCTATCATTTCTATATTTTTACCTAATTTTCCTATATCCTCTGTTTCTTCTTTTCCAATAATAAATAAATCATCTATTTGCATATTTTTTATAGCATATATAAAATTATCAGAATAATCAATTAATCTTATATTAAATTCAAGCCAATTGTCTTTTATCTTTTTTTGAGGATTAGCCATAAATTTTTCTTTATAAAATTTTTCTCCTACATATCCATTTTCTACTTTTACATTCATCTCATACAATTCTGATATTAACTGAGCTATATAATTTTTATCTACATTCATAATACAAAATGTAGTAGGTTTATGTAATTTAACTTTCCAACAGTATTTTTCTTTGTAATTTCTTATAAAATTGCTAATTTCTTTATCAAAATTTTCAATCCATTTAGGATTTAGGATAAAACATCTTTCTCTATAATTCTTATTTAAATTTTGATTTAATTGTTTCCTTTTAATTTGTAATATTTTTTTACGAGAGATTATTTCTTTTGTCCAACGGGTAAATGCTGTATCTTTATGTTCTTTTAATAATTTTATTATATTTCTTTTATTTGTTTTTCTTTTATCTGCTATTTTATTTATACTTAAATCTGCAATAGTTTGTATTGCATTTGGAAAAAATAAATCATCAACATCTTCTTTTGAAAATCCTTGTTCTTGTAGTAATTTTTTATTAATTTCTTTTATTTTTTCATATTTTTCTCCTACTATTATCTTAAATCTAGTTAGAAATTGTTGCAAATCAAATTTTAAATCCATATTATTTTCATAAAAATATTTCTTTATTTTTTGCTTGTCATCATCACTTTTCCTTTTTTTAGAAATTATATCTAATATCTCTTTAGAGTTGCATTTTTTTAAGTATGCTATATAATCTATCAAATATTCTTTATTTTTTGTTTCAATAATTTGTGTTAAATCATCCAAAGTTATTTTCATTTCACTATCAACTAAATTTGGAAAATACATGTATAATATATACTCTATATTTGCATTAGGATTTTCAGCAAAAGTCTTCATCATCTGTAAAATTGGTTTATATATTTTTGACAAACTAAATTTCTCTTGACCTTCATGATACTTACATTGTATAGCAACTGTATTATTTCCTCGTTCAATATCAATATCTTCTATTATTCCCTCTACAGTTATCTCATCATCTTCTGATGCCCTTAAAATTTCTTGTAATGTAATATTAAATTGATATAAAAAACCTTGTATTGTTGAATCTGCTACTCTTGACATAGTTACTCCTTCATATATTATTATAATTTTTTATTTATTTCATCTATCCAACTTTCATCATCACCTTCAAAGTGTTCAACAAACTTCAATATATTGGTGCTAGAAGTTATATTGTCATCTGTTGATAACTTAGCTACATTTTCTTTCATTTTTTCATAATTGCTTCTTTTAATTTTGCTAAATAATTCTTTTCTTTGCTCATCTGTAGCTTTATAGTTATCAATGCCAACATACTCTTTTATATATTTACTATTTATAGCTTTACTTTGGCTTGTTAATTTTATTTCTGCAAAATGTGAAAGTATTATTTGCATTGTACATGGATTTCCAAATATTACAATGTCATCTGCTACCTCTTCTCCATGAAAATCATTTATCTTTTGTTTTATTTCTTTATATTTTTCTGATGGTCCTTTATCTGTATCACAGAATATTAAAACCAAAGAATATGAATCTGATTGATATTTTTCTTGGTATCTTGCTATTATTGTATTTATTGATTTTGCATTTACTGTAATAAAATCATATTTGTCGGAAAATACTGCTTTACTTTTTAAAGTTTCAATATAATCCAATTCTTCATATCCTTCACATATAATACATATCTTTTTTCCTTTATATTTCCTCATTATCCACCTCCAATAAGGTAGATATTAAGTCTGGTTCAGGTATTGCTCCAAATTCACCTTTAATATATTTTTCTTGTATATTTGATGTATCTCTTACTCCATTTTCTGCATAACTAAATTCTTTTAGTGAATATAAATCTGTTCCATTTTCATCTTTGTCTGTAAACCATATTTGCTCTTTTCTAAACATTCTTTTACAATCTAATAAACTTATATCATGAAGAGTAGCTATTAATTGTGCATTTTTATTTATTTCATTATTAAACATACTAATTATTGCTCTTGTAATTTTAAAATGCAAACTACTATCTAATTCATCAATTACTAATGTTTTGCCTTGTTCAATTGCTTCTATTACATAACTTGCAAGAGCTGCTAATTTTCTTGTTCCTAATGAATCAAATATAATGCTTGGTACTGCTTGCCCTTTATAAACTGATACTATTTTGATTTGATCCATAAAGTTTTGGTTTTTTAGGATTTTCTCATCTACAACTTTTCCATCTATCTCTACATTTAAGTCTTCAATATACATATAATCTTCCAAATACAAATCGGCATTTTTAATAAACTCAACGACTTTTTTTGTTTCATCATCTTTATTTTTTAACATTTGTATTGTTTTTGAATTTGGTATTTTATTCATATCTACTATTTCAATACTATTTGCTATACCTGTTAATATGGTTTTTATTTTCTCTAGTATTGGGAATTTTTCAATTTGTACTGTATATATTAAAATATTGTTATTAGAAGCTATATTTAATACTTTTGCTAATTCTTCATCTTGTGGACATTCATATTTTTCATTAATTGTATCTTTTAAAAATATTAGTTCTTCTTTTTCATTATTATATTGGTCTTTAACTATCTCACACATTTTTTCATATATATACATCATTTTTTTATCATCAAATTTATATTCATATAAATACTCTTTGTTATCATATATAAATGAAATAGCTTCTTCGCAAATGTTACTGTCTGTAAATATATTTGAATCTAAGTGAATTTCCTTATTTAGTAAAGTTCCTTTAATTGCTTTAATACAGTTTATTAAAGTAGTTTTTCCTGTATTGTTTGGACCATAAATAGCTGCGGATTTTAATATATTTAGGTTATCATTTATATTAGTTACATTTGATGAAAACTTTTTTGTTCTCATATCTGCTTTTAAACTCATTTCTATAGCATTATTAAAAGCAAAACAATTATTAAATTTTAAACTTGTTATCATAATAAAACCTCCAATTTATTATTAGTATATCATATTTTTATTTTTTATGCAATAATAACGCATAAAAAATATTGTTTATTATATAATATGCCCACTTTCAATTTAAATACACTAATATCTAAAAAATTGCCGTTTTAATTCGTAAATTTTATTCGATTTACGAACTATAACGGCAAAATATTAAAAATACTTACTCTTAAATTTTATATCAAGTATTTATATTTACTTGTCGGAAACCTTCGTAAATACCAAATAATTTACGAAAGTTTCCGACATATTTAATTCCCATATTACGAAAATTAGCAATTTTTCGTAATAAAGATTTTTATATTACGAATTTTTCGCTTTTTTCGTAATATAACTTTTATAAGTAACTTACTATATCTTCAAATGTGTCATATCCACTTTCACTATTAATATGTCCTGCATTTGGTATTAAAATTTGTTCTGTAGAAATTTTATCTGCAAAATCTTTTTCTATTTCATATTTTACATATGGGTCGTTGTCTGAATAAAAACAAATAATTTCATTCGCATATTGTTTTACATCTTCTAAATTATCAAAATACATTGATTTATTTACTTTATCATATTCTTCATTTATTCCTAAATAATTATTAAATCCACATACAAATATTAGCTTTTTTACTTTATTTTCAGTTAAAAACTTTGATATAAACACTGGTGCAATACTATGTGCTATTATTGTTGTGTTTTCATTTATTAAGCCTAAATCTAAATAGTATTTAAGTAGTTTACTCCAATTTTCATAATTTTGATACCCTACTCCTATTGGAAATAGTGGTACATATACTTGTTTTCCATCTGTTGATATAAGATCTTGTAACCAACTAAACCAATTTCCAAATGGACTTCAAAAACTTCCATGTATTATAAAATAATTTTCTTGCATTTTTAACACTCCTTATTTATTATATTTTCTTTCTTTGCTAATTTTACTGCATCTTCTATTTGTTCTTTTCCAACATCTCCCCAATTTAATAAGTTAATGGTTTCTTTAGGAGTTTTGAAAACTCTTTCATACAGTTTTCCATTATCTAAATCAGCCCTATTTTCAAATATTTTATCAATTTGAGCAATCATTCTTACTTGTGCATATGGTTTAACTCTGTTATCTTCTACTAATTGATAACCTAACAGATGAATATTTTTTAATGTTATATTTGCCTCTTCTATAAATTCTCTTTTTAATGTATCTTCTATGGATTTATCTTCCAATTCTGGTTTTCCACCTGTTAGTTTATATAATCCATCATCTATTCTTAAAAATATATTTCCATCTTCATTAAATACAATTCCATAAACTTGTTTTATTTCTATATCTTTTGGAACTATTCCTTTACACCATTTATAACTAATCATATTTTTCTACCTTTATTTCAAAATTTCCTTTATATCTTCAATATTATTGAATAATATTCCCTTTAACCCAATATCATTAGCACTTATTATATTTCTTTTAGTATCATCTATTAAAATTGATTTTTCTATATCTAATTTATATTTTTCAATTAACTTTTTATATATTTTAACATTAGGCTTACTTATATTTTCAAAACAAGAAAATACTCCTCCATCTGCTACTTGTATTATTTCAAAACTATCCTTAATGTAGTTATAAGTATCTTTTGTTATATTTGAACATAAATATATTTTATATCGCTTTTGTTTTAAACTTTTATAGTATTCTATCATTTCTTGTTTTGGCGGTAACATATATTTTAAATTTTCTTTGCTAAGTATCTGTTCTATTTCACTTTTATATTTTTGATTTTCCTTAACTAAATATTCTATTAATTCACTATTAGTTATAAACCCATTTAAGCAATCTTTCCATTTCTGATTATGAAAAATTATATCGTTTAATTCTTTTCTTTTACTATCTTCTATATTTAGTTTGTCTAAATACGTTTTTGGATTGTAGTCAAGCAACACTCCACCTATATCAAATATTATATTTCTTATCATATTTACTCTCTTTCTTAATTTTTAATAATATAGCTATTCGTTATCTTTTAATTTATATTTAACATCTAAAATGTTTTCTTTTTCATCTACGTGAATAAGTATGTTTCTTTTTTAAAGGGCAAAAAGTAACCTTTTTCTTCTTCTTTAAAATTATCTATTACAATTTTTTGAATATTGTATATATCATTAACATCATTAGTAGTGCATTTCTTTATTATAATTTTCTTTTCACCTTCCACTCTATTATCCTCTATATCTATTAATAAGCAACTCTCTAAAATATTCAGCTGGATAAATATATTCCTTTTTTCCATTTACATTTTTAGTAGTCAAATAATTCCAATTAAAGTCTTTGTTTATTTTTACTGAATTTAATACATTCTTATTTATATATTCATAAAATCTATATCCATCATCTGCATATTGAAATTGATTATGATTAAGTGATGCAATAATACTTTTATTGGTTAATTTTTCAAAGGCACAAGTTGGATAATCGGCATATAATTTTTCTAATAATTTTAACATGTTTTTATCTTTTCTATATAACTCATTTAAATATATTGCAATGCCATTAGCAATCCATTTTATTTCTTCATTTTTTATATCAAATAAAAATAATGCTAACTTACTTGCAAAATTTACAGCTTGTATACATTTTCTACCATCAAAATAAAATAATTTCAATCCCCACTCTAATAATTCATCACCCGATTGCTCTTCAATTACTTTGTTTGCCATTATATTATTGAATGCTGATAATTCATTTGGCATTGGTATATTTAATTCTTTTATTGTTTGTTTTGTTGCATATAATATCATATCTAAACTCCGTTTTTCTTTTACTTTTTCATATATATTTTTCCAACTATCAACTCTATATAAATCTGTTTTATCATTTATATTACCTTTACTACTAAATAATATAGTTTCAATTCCTAATTCATTGACTTTTTTACAGTTTGCTATAGAATCATCTATAAACAAATCTATCTGCTCAATTTTACAAATCTTTGCTTTATCAAAATCACAAATCAATTTATCATAGTGAATATTATTGTTTTTTAATTCTTCAACAGTAGTTTTATATTCATCTGCATATAATGTTTTGTCCCTTGCTGTAATAACTATTATTTCGTGACCTAAAGCTCTAATTTTATCAATATATTCCGCAACTTTTGGTTTGAACGGTGTGTTTGGAATAACTTTATCATAATATTTTCTTGCAAATTCGAGTTCTCGCTCTTTCATCTCTTTTGGCAAATTACTATATGAAATATTTCTATCTTTTAAATATTTTATATCTACATCAAAAAATTCTGCTATATATGGCATTAAATAGTCAAATGTGTCTGCCATTGTATTGTCTATATCTATTCCTATTTTCAATTAATTACATTCTCCTTATTTTTTATTATATTTGTTTTACAAATGCTTTATCTCTATTTTCGTCATATCCTAGTTTTCTATATAATTCATGTGCACATTTTCTATGAAAGCCACTAAATAACCATATTCTTGATATATCTTCTTGTTTTGCTATTTCTTCAGCTTTATTCATTAGTTTTGTTGCAATTCCTAATCTTCTATATTCTTCTTTTATTGCTAAATCCCATATAGTTGCCTCTTTTCCTGATGGCAATGTTAAGATATTTAAAGTTACTGTTCCTACTAAATTATCATTTATATAATAGCCTAATATATGAATATCTTTATTATTTTGGGATTTTTTATATAAATTTTTCATCTTCTCATAGCTTATATTATTATAAAAAACATTCTTTAATATTTGTTGTAATTGTTCTAAATCTTTTTCCTCTATATTACTTACTATGTTATCTCTTTTCATTTCTTACTCCTACTTTAAATACCTATATTTCTTGCTTACAATTTAATTGATTTATCTTTCTAATATATATCAAAAATTAACTGTTACCATTTCTAAATTTTCTATTGCTCTAACTTTTAATCCAAGTATTCTATGAATTGCATATATAACTCCTCCATGTGTAACAATTAGAATCTTTTCGTTATTATAATCATTTTTTAACATTTCTAAAAAGTCTAAAATACGATTATCAAATTTTTCAAATGTTTCTCCATTTGGTGGAACTGCTTTATTATGCATTAAAAATTGTTTTTCATCAGTATTAGGAGTATTCTCCCAATCACCAAGTCCTCTTTCAATTATTCTTTCATCATAAATTTTATTTAAATAAGGAACTAAGATTTCAGCAGTTTGCTTTGTTCTTTTTAATGTAGAGCAAAAGCAAATATCAAAATCAGATGGAAAATTTCTTGATTTTTCCTTAGTATCTTTTAAACCTTTTTTACTCAATTCACAATCAACTTGCCCTTGTAGTAATCTTTTCTCATTATAAACACTTTCTGCATGACGAATTAATGTAATTTTCATAATTATATTGATCCTCCCTAACGTTACTTTATCTTTTTGATTTATAGAAAAACAATTTGCTAATCATTTTCAATTATCTCTACTAAAATTCCGTCTGGATCATTAATAAAGAAATATGATTTTCCTAGTCTCCCTATCTTTATATCTACACTTTCACAAATGCTATTTTGTAATACAAATTCTTTTGCTTGTTCAATATTTTGTACTCCTAATGCAAAATGCTTTGTTCCTAGTATTGGCAAATCTGTTACTGTTGCCTTTGCTGTTTCTGGTAAGTCTGTATATTCCTTATAACAAAATATTTCTAAAACTGTATTATTTAGTTTTAACATATTTATTTTTATACTTTCATCTTCTGCTTTCCAAGATTTAAACTCTTTAAATCCAAACTTTTTATAAAATTCTATACTCTTTTCAACATTTGTTACACTTATTGCAACATGATTTATATTAAACATAGTTTCATCATCTCCTATTAATTTTTTCTTTATTTATATCACAACTTTACATTTTTTCATAGTGTTTTACCAATATTTGCAAAACATATTTATTCTTACATTTGCTTAATTGCCACAAAATCTCCAATAGAAATAATGTCAAGAGCGAGTGATAACGAGTTTATTTACTCTTGATATTATTTTTATTGGAGATTAAAATTTTTTCGCAAATGTATGGGGCAAATTTTTCAATATTTTTGACCTACATAATTTTATAAGTCAAAAAATCCTAAAATTTTGACCTATAAAAAAATAGACATCAGCACATATCTACTGACACCTAATTTTATAAAGATTCTCTATAACTTATTTTAATAAATTTCCTCTAACACTTGAAATACTTAACATTTCTTTGTATCTACTTACCAGCACAACCTATACCTGTTATGCTTACAGTAGATACAATCGTAAATTTTCCAGTATTTCAAACACTTTGCTCAATTTTCTGAGAATAAATTTATGTGTTTCCACTTACCACTTAAGCAATTACTTTAACTTTCACACCCAAATTTTGATGTTTTTCTTTTCCAAATCTGCCTTTTTCTTCAAAAGCTATAATCTCTGAAACAATATCAAAATCAAGTATTAGCTGTCTTGTTTTAATTGTAGCACTGCCACGCATTCCACGTGTGTTGTTTCTCTTTGGTTGCAGTATTATTTGAATGTTGTTTATCGCTCATAGCAGTAAATCTATCTTTGCAATTTATTTCTGTTCCATTTTTACAAATAAATCTTATTGTATATGGATTTATTGTTCCATCTTCTAATGTTTCTCCTATTACTACTTTATTCATTAAACATTCAAATATATCTTTATCAAATTTCGGCATTATATCTATATTTTTAAATAAACTTTTAAACTTGTTTAATCTTAGTTTAATACTTTCTGTTCTGTTTGTTTCTTTTAGTAGGTTTTCTATTTTTTGTTCTATTTTAAGTAATTCTACATTTAAGTTATCAAATTTTTCTGTATATTGCTCTTTATTGATTTTTCCTTCTAAATTTAACTCTAATAGATTAGCAAGTTTCTTGTTTATTTTTTCTTTGTTATTTTCTAATTTACTTACCATTGTTTCTGTAGTATTTTCTTTTAAGATATTTTCTATTTCTAATATAATTTTTAATAAGTACACTAAGTGAACTAATACTTGAATAATCTAAAACTACAAGTTCACTTGGTGTACTAGAAAAATATAACAAAAGTTCACTAAGTGTACTTGAAAACTTTTTACTTTTTTCATATTCACTTAGTGAACTTTGGTATTAGAATAGCAGGGTTGAGCCAGTTCACTCGGTGAATTTCTGCATCATATTTGCTTAAAATTTCTGTTTCTTTATTAACTCTTGAAGGCTTGTCCTTCAATGTGTATATGCGATATGTTAATACCGCTTTCCTGCCCTCATTTCTAATGAGGTATTTTGAGTTTTAATAGTGTTTATGTCTACTTGATTAAATATACCTATCCTTAACTCCTCTTAATTGAAAAACAATGTGCTTTTAAAAATAAGTCAAGGTTGTGCAATAGCACATGCATTTAACCTTGAGTTATTTTTATAATGCACATTATAATATTGGTAGAGGATTAGACGATAAATTTCTTATCTTCATTAAGAAATATTGCATGTTTATCATCTGGAATAGTTCTGCTTTGTTCATATATATTCAATAATAATTTTTCATCCTCAGTAAGTTCTCTTTCAATACTTTTTAAAATATTATCAACTTCATCTATACTAGAAAATTCTTCTATATTTCCTTTTCTCACACTATATCCATAGCCACTACCTACTGATCTACCAAGCATATCATTTAAAAATCTAAAAATATTTTCTTTATTCAGAATGTTTTTTATATATTCTTTTCTCTCTTTTTTACTTTCTTTCGTTTCATGATAAATTCCCCATAAATTTTTCTCTATATAATACTTTTCATCTAATATATTTATATTATTATTAATTATATTTTCAACTAATTTTTTTCCTACTATGTTCAATCTATCTAATTTTTGATCATATTCTTCTTTCAAATGATTTTTATTATTTTCTATCCAATACTTTAATTCCTTAATACAATATACCTTTGAATAATCATTTCCTATTACCTCTAAAAATTCTTCAAATTCTTTTTGAGAGATTTCTATAATTATTTCAGACATAATTATATATATTCTTTGTAAAGCACTTAACCCTAAAAATAGCATAGCATCATTATATTCTTTCAAATGTTTATACATAATTTTTAATAGTACAATCTTTTTATCTTTATTTATCTCACTTACATAATATTCTAGAGTTTCAAAAGTATACTTCTGTATCCAATTGGAATATAAGTTCATTAAATCTATGAATTTTTCTTCTACTACTTTCATATCATTGACACTATTAATTATTCTTATAAATTCTTCTATATTTTTATTAATGTTTGTAAATTCATTATCACATTGTGAAAAATACAAATCGAAATATCTAGCATTAAATATTCTTTTACTTTTTACATTTGTCTTGTAGTCTCCATTATTGTTCTGTCCTATCATATAACTGCCATATTCTGGTTTTATAGATCTATCTTTTTTATAATTTTCTACATAAGGAAACATTAAAGATAGTATTTCTTCATACTCTTTGTGTTTTTTATTATTAATACTAAATAAATTATCAAAATATTCTTTTGCCTTATTATTAAATCCTCTTGTATCTAAAGTATATAATTCACTAAACATATGTGTATCTTCTGAAATAAAATATTGCTTATTTCGCCATATTTCTTCATATAATTCTATATCATTACCTTTTATTAATTCCAATAGTAATGTATCTTGAAAATTCAAATAATTATTTAATTTATAATTAAAGCTGATTACAGAATTTAGATATATTTTTAGTTCTCTTAAATCGGTAATATAACTCGCTAACAGACTTATGACTTTTTCGCATTCTTTTTCATAAGGATTCATTCCATATAAAGACATTAAATTTCTCATACATTTATTCACGATGTTATACATAACAGATTCATGTACTTTTGGAATTTTTATTTCTAGTTGAATTATCTTCTTCAAATATTCATAATCAATATTTAAATCTTTTTCAAATATTTTTTTCATCCTTTCATCATCAAAAGATAATAAATAAATTGTATTATTAAAATTTAATATATTGTTTATTAGTTTAAATAGGAATATAATATTATTTTTATCTGCTCTTTCAATATTATCAATTATAAATAGTATTTTTTTGTTATTATTCTTTAGATATGCATTTATAATTTTCTTCAATTTATTGTTCTTATCGTAATCAGTATAATATTTTCTTATAATATTATATGTGCTTTCATATTTTGTAACATTAAATATTGTATTCATATAAGTTCTTAAAAAATCACTTATATCTTTTATACTAAAATTAATTCCTATTTTATTCATAATGGAATCAAACATTCCTCTAAACATTGCTTTTTCATCTTCATAAGACCAAGGATCAAAGTCATCAATAACAATTATATTTTTTTCCTTTTTTATAATCTTTTTTAAATTATTAATTATTGTGGTTTTACCACTTCCCCATTTTCCTTGTAATGCTAATACAAATTTTTCTCCATTGTAACAATGCGACACTAATTCATATAATTTATTAATGATATGTCCCCTTTCTAATAAATCATAATCTACCTCTTTTTCTTTTATAAGTATCAAATTATTGTTTTCTTTGTTTATATTTCCATCATATAAATCTTTTAAATCATATACATTAGTATCTATTTCTTTGTTTTTTATTTTATTAATTTTTCTCACTCGATTTAATTCTAACATAGATAGTATAATTATTATTGTAGAACATATGATTATTTTTAATGACATTCCGCTACTATATATATAAATTACAATGTCATAACAAAATAGTGAAATTATTGAACTGACTAAAAAAGAATCTACATAATTTACTGTTTGCAATTTGTATAAATTCCAAGGTTTAAATTCAAATATTTTTATTAATATCAATACTACTGCAATACCATATAAGAATATAAATTCTTTTCTATCTATTAATTTTGTAAAAATATTTAAATAATCTATTATAAATATCATAAGTAACATTAATAATGATTTTTTTAATATATCTGAACATGTATATAACTCATTAAATAATTGTTGATATTTAGTATTCATTGTATCTTTCAATTTCTGTTTTAATTTTCCCATTACAATTACTCCGTTTATTTTATTATATCTTCTATTTTACATTTAGTTTATATTTTCTATTCCTATTTGCACCTTCTGCTATAATCATTTCTTCTTTTGCCATTTTTGATAAAATTGCTCTGGTTCTTTGTGATGATAAATTTAATAATTCACTTGCTATATCTGTTGTTATAAATTCATTTTGTTTTAAATAGTTTAAAATTTTATCGCTTGTTTTATCGCTTGTTTTATCGCTTGTTTTTATTTTATTTAAAATTTCATTTTCAAATCCATCATGCATAAATATTGTTGTAATAAAATAATCTCTTGTTTCATTTGTTTCAAATAATGGTTCTTTTGAACCATTATTTTTTAATGCTCTTTTTATTTTTGGAACACCTGTATTTCTACCTTCTGTCAATTTTAACTCTTTTAGAAATTCTCCAATTCTACGATTTCTATATTTTCTTGCTATCATATTTTTATCCTCAATTGATTTTTCGCTTATTGAACGATCTGGTCCTGGATAGCTTACAATATGAATTCTATTTTCCATTATTCTTACTTCTACTGGCTCTCTTACATCATATCCGCCTATGATAAACTGCATTTACTAATGCTTCTTCTATTGCCTGATATGGATAATTAAAAAATCTTACCGCTTCTGCTTGTCCATCTATCTTTAAAATCTTTTCTACAATAACAGTGTTTTTAATATATGTTAAAGCACTCTTTATCATACTATCTATTGGTCCTTTAAATATTTGCTCTGTCATATCATCGCCTTCTGGACCATTTCTTAAATCTACCACTTCTATTTGTGAATATGGGAAAAATTTTTGTGGTTCATCATTAAAGAACATTAAACCAACATTTAGTGGTTTCATATATTCTGGTGTTCCATCTACTATTCTCATACTTTTGCATAAATCCATAAAATCCATTGTTTCAGATTCTTTTAGTAAGTCACTTTTGATTTCATATAGATAATTTTGAATTAGTGGCAATTTTAAATCTCTAATTTCTGCTTCATGATTCATTCTATCATCAAAAGGTATTGTTCTTGCCATATCATATAGTTCTGTTTGTTCTGTTTCTGTTGCTTTTACTGTACTTGACATTTTCCTTATATAATATGAATAACCTTTTGAAAAGTCTTTATCTAATGTTGTTGGACATTTATATGGTCTTGTCTGTCCTCCAAAACACCATACTACTAATATATTTTTTCCTTTATATTGTGCAACATCTACTATTGGTGTATATGATGGTTGAATTAGCTTACATTTTGCTAATAATTCCTTTTGAATTTTATCTATTTCAGATAATTCAAGTCCTGTTATTGGCATTTTAGGTCTACCATTTTCTTCTTCAATACCAATTAAGATATATCCTCCACCCCAGTTATCTATATCGTTTGCAAATGCACAGATTGTATGTAATATTGGCTCTGGATTCCAACTTTTCTTTAATTCTAATCTTGCATTTTCTACAATGTTCTCATTTAGTATATTTTCTATACTTGTAGGTAATTTCATTTTTTCACCTCTTTATTTTTAACTTTATTCAAATTGGTTTGCTAACTGGTCTATTGTTATTCCCTCTCCTGTATAACTCCAATCTATTTTTATATTATCAAATTCTTCATTTCTAAAATTGTTTAACCTTTCATAATCTACTTTTTCCATTTCAAATTCTAATGATTCTAAATTTTCATTTATTCTTCTAATATTAGTACATTTTATTATTGGTTTTATTCCTTTTTCTTTTATAATCCAATTAAGAATAACTTGATTTTGAGTCTTATTGTATTTTTCTGATAATTCTAATAATAATGGATAGTTTCTCTTTGCTGTTCTATTTCTTCTTAATGCTTGATATGCAATAAAAGTAATATCATTTTCTTTGCAATAATCTAAAATCCCTATATTCTCATTAATTTTACATTCTAAATTGTATACTCCCTCAAAAAAGTCTATTTTTACTTTTTCATTTACTTCTTTCAATTGCTCTAGATTACAGTTACTTATTCCTAAACACCTAACTTTTCCTGTATTAACTAACCTTTTCATTTCATTATATGTGTCTATTAATGGTAATTTTGTAGCTTTTGGAGTATGCAATTGTAAATTATCTACATATTTTATATTTAGTATTTCCAAATATTCATTCAACTGTTTTTCTATATCTTCGAATTTTTCTATTGTTGGCTCTATATTAACATTTATAAAAACTTTATCTCTAGCCATTGAATTAACATAATTCTTTAAACTTCTTACAACTGCACCACCATTATATAGCATATATAATGATAAGTAGTTTTGTCCTTTTTCATAAGAATATCTTAATCCTTTTATATCATTTTCTATATTTTCATAATCAATTTTCCATGTTCCTATTCCAATAGGAAATATATCATTTTTATTTAGCATGGTTTCCTCCTTATTCAATGTTTTTAATAATCTTTATTATACTTTATCAAAGTTTCTTTTAGCCAATTATAAACTCTTATAGTTGATGAGATACTAACTCGTTCATTTACACTATGGCAATTATCAATTGTTGGAGCAATCGTACAAATATCTAAATTATCTATATTACTTGATATTATTCCACCTTCCATACAAGCATGAATTTTTTTAACAGTTGTTTCTCTATTATATAATTCTTTATATGTATTTGCTAGTAATTCTCTTATATATGACTTTTCTTTATATGGAAAGAAAGGTTTTTTTACATCTAAATTAAACATCAAATTGTACTTATTACACAATCCTTTTATTCTATCTAGTTGCTTTTCTTCTTTATACTCATCAGAACTTCTTACACTCATTTTAATAATAATCTTATTATCAAGTATATTTATTTTTCCAATATTAGAAGATAATAAAGGAAAATTATCTTCTTTAAATCTTTCTATTAATCCATCATCTAACTCATTTATAAAATTAATTATTTCATTATAATTGCTTATTTTTTTTAAATTTTGATTACATTGTACTACACTCAACTTTAAATTATTATCATCTCTTGATAAATTATAAGATAAGCCTTTTAGTGTTTCATTTATCTTATCTAAATCAAAATTACTACTAAAAACTATAACACCATTATTAGGTATTACATTATCTTTTTCACCAATATCGACATGATATAATCCTGTACATTTTAGTTTAGAAATGATATTAAACCCTAATTTAACTGCATTACATCTATCTTTATGTATATCATCTCCAGAATGTCCTCCCATCAATCCTGATATGTTCAATTTGTACTTAATATCATTACTTTCTTCATTCAATATTTCTTTACTTATAGTAATCGAACACATCCCTGCACTAGAAGATTCTATATCGGCTTCCTTTATACCATCTAAACTAATTAAAGTTTTCCCATTAAGTAAGCTATAATCAAAATTACTAGCACCTAACATTGTTGTTTCTTCTTGAGTTGTTATCATTACCTCAATATTAGGCATATTTTCATTTTCTTGTAAAATAGCAAGAATAATTGCAATTCCAATACCATCATCTGCACCCAAAGATGTATTTTTAGATTTATAATAATCTCCATCTTTATAAAAAGGTATTCCTCTATTTTCAAAATCATATTCATCATTTGATACACATACCATGTCTGAATGTGCTTGCAATATTATAGTCTTATTTGAGTTATTATTTTTCTTTAAAAATACAGTATTATATTTTCCTAAACTATATTCTATATTATTCTTTTTAGCATAGTTGACAAGATATTCAGCAATTTTCTCTTCTTTTCCTGATTCTCTTGGAATTTTCATTATATCTTCAAAATATTCTAATGTATTCTTCATTTTTCCTCCACTATATTCTTGTTTTACCTATATTATCATAAAAAAGCAAAAAAAGAAAGCCTTTTACCAAAGACTTCCAATTTAAGTTTTATCTCCAAACATTCATTTATTTTTCATTATTAAATTATACTGCTCCGCACACCATCTCAACTTCTATCGTTACCTTAATTTTATTATTTTCAACTCTTTTAACCTTATTTTTGCCTTTTCTCTCAAAACTAATAAAATCCTCAAAAGCAGTAAATTCAACTATCGTATCAAATCTTTTAGATATAGCACCGAGCAACATTCCACATGTGTGGTAAATATAGATATATCTATTCTAAAATTCTATTGTATCTCTTTTACTTTTCCATTTATCATAGAATTCTTGATATTTTTGCTTGTTTTTAGTATCCCCTATATTATCGTAAAATTCAACTAACCTATCATAACCAAAATCTGTAATTAATATATGTTTATTTTCTTCTGCTAAATCTATTACTTCTGCTAATTTATTAATATCTGGTTTATCATACATATACCAATTTTGCATACACATATATGCTTCATCTTCATCAGGATTATTTTTTATAAATTCTAGTATTAATTTTCTAGCTTTATTTTCATTGCCAATATCAAAATAACAGTTTGCTAATTCTATTTTGTTTCTATTTTCAAAGTCATCTTCTAATTTTAAGTTTTCCTCTATCAGATTAATAACTTCAATTTCTTTTTTCGAAATATCTTTATCGATATTTCTGTAAAAATTTAATACTGATATATAATCTTCTATTAGCATATATGCTGTATTTACTGCTTTAAAATGTTTTTTATCAATTATTTCAATGTCTTTAATTTTTTCTTGTTTTGCTATTTCTATAATTAAATTTAAAATTTCTTCATAATATTCAATTACTTTTTTATCCTAATTATTTAAGCTCTGTTTCTCTCTAAATCTGAAGCAAGAAGTTGTTTTCATAGTAATACTGTCTATCTTTTGATTAAGTTCTATTATTTTTTCTACTTTATTATTTTTCATCATTTTCGTCAAATACATCTCCACAATTTGCACAGAATTTTGGCTTAGCTGTTTTGTCTTTTGGTTCCCAACCACATTTATCACATTTGTATGTTGCTGGCTTTTTGCTTCCACATTCTGTACAGAATTTTCCTGAATTTTTTACTCCACATTTACATGTCCATTCTTTTAAATCTTGTTGCTTACTTTCTACTTTTTGCTCTTCTTTTGAAGATACAAGAGCTTCCACATCATTTGTATTTTTGGTTTCATTTGATTCTTGCTCCATTGCAAATAGAGTATTTGCATCTATTCCACCTGCTTTACTTGCCATATTCATTCCTGCAAATGCAAACATTGGACCTGTAGCTGTATTTGATGCTGCATTTTTCATTGCTTCTGCTTGTGCTTCTACTAGTGTTGCTGCTGCCATTTTTGGGTTTCCTATAACTGCTCTTCTTTGAAGTTCTTTTATCATTTCTTCATCTTCTTCTGATGCATTTACTGAATTAACTCCTATTGAAACAATTTCTATTCCTCTTGTTTCTTGCCATTTACGTGATAATACTTCATTTAATGCTTCTGCAAATTCCATTGTATGTCCTGGAAGACTACTGTACCTTATTCCCATCTCTGATACTTTTGCAAATGCTGGTTGGAGTGCTGTTAAAAGTTCTGTTTTTAATTGGCTCTCTATTGTTTCTTTTATATATTTATCTTGTACATTTCCACATACATTAGTATAAAATAACATTGGATCTGCTATTTTGTATGAGTATTCTCCATTACAACGAATAGCTATATCTACATCTAAACCTATATTTTTGTCTACCACCCTAAAAGGTACTGGGTTTGGTGTTCCATATTTATTTCCAACTATTTCTTTTGTGTTAAAATAGTATATTCTTTGGTCATTTGCAGCTCCACCTCCAGTTGTAAAACGTTTGCCCATTGTTTTAAATGTATTTACTATTCCTTTTCCTAAGCCTCCTACAAAAATACTTGGCTCTGTTTCGTTATTATATATATATTCCCCTGCTTCAGCACAAATGTCTACTACTTTTCCTTGTTCTACAATTATCATACATTGTCCTTCATTTACTGCAATGACTGAACCATTTGAAATTATATTGTCTGTTCCTTTTGTATTAGAGCTTCCTTCTGTTATTCTCTTTTTTCCTTTTACTACTAAAACGTTTGCTTCTAAGCTATCACAATAAAAGTACTCCTTCCATTGGTCTGCTAAAGTGGTTCTTGTAGCTTCACTACCTGCCTTTATTAATCCCATATTATCTCTTCCTTTCGTGTTTATTTAATTATATAATAACAAAGATATTTAAAATAATCAACTAGCTATTTAATTTACCTTTCTAATTCTTCTTCCATATATCTATCTTTTAGTAAACATTTTTTTAATGTATTCCATTCTTTGCATATTTTATCTCTTCTTTGTATGTATTTATTTGAGCGATTTTTTTCATTAATTTCTATTAATCTATTATTTTCTATTGAGTCTGTGAAGCCTAAATCTATAAACTTTTTTTCCTTTATATCATAAAATAATGCTTCTATATTATACTCTATTCCATCTATTAAATTATTTACATCCCAAATGTCAATTTCTTTGCCATTATATAATATTTTATATCCATTAAAATTATTTATTTTATATTCCAAATTATTTTTCCTTATATTTTCTAATATATTTTCTTTATTACCGTTTAATACAATTATGTCTAAATCTTTAGTAGATCTATCTAGTAATATATTCCTTAAAAAACCTCCTATTATATAAGGCTTGCCTTCTATATTAAATTTACTAAATACATCAAAATATTCATTAAACGCTTCTTCTACATCTTTCACTATTTCTATTAGTTTTGTTTTTATGTTATTATTTTGCATAAACTTCTCCAAATCTATAATTTTTAAAATATTATTCTACATACTTAATAAATTCATATCTGGTATGATTTCTATTTCCATATTTTTCTCTTTCATATTTTTCATTATTTAATTTATAACATAATTTAATAATTTGCTTGTCATTTTAATTAAAATACTGGCTAGTTTCTTCTAACTTATCAAACTGGTTTTGCTTTAACACTTCATATACCACAATTGCTACTGAATTTGATAAATTTAGGCTTCTTAATGTTGAAATCATTGGTATTCTTATTGTTTTTTCTATGTATTTTTGCAAAATATCTTCTGGAAGACCTTTCGTTTCTTTTCCAAATAGTAAGAATACTTCATCTAAATTAGAATAATTTGCATCTGAATAACAGGTTTGACCTTTTGTTGTTACAAAAAACATGTTATTTTCTTCTGGTTTATATTTTTCTAAAAAGGCTTCAAAAGATTTGTGGTTTTCTATTTCTAGTTTGTCCCAGTAATCTAAACCTGCTCTTTTTAAGGTTTTATCTGTTATTTCAAAACCTAATGGTTCTACTAAATGTAATTTTGCTCCTGTGGCTGCACATGTTCTTGCTATATTCCCTGTATTTTGTGGTATTTCTGGTTCTACCATAACTATGTTTATTTTCATTTTTTCTTTACCTTTCTATTAATTGTAAAATATTCTATCTTTATAAAATTGTATTTGCTCTACAATATGCCCTATATTACCTTCTCCTGCATATTTATCAGTATCAAAAAAGTTCTCATTTTTATCTATCCAATATAATTTATTAACTTCTTCTACTAATTCTACATTTTTATTTAATTTACCTACATATACTTCTAGTTCTATATTTGACATTTTATATTGAAAATTCATTAAATGAGTTAGCTGTATATCTTCTTTTGTTATTCCTGTTTCTTCGCGCAATTCTCTATATGCTGCGTTTAATTCATTTTCATTTTGTTCTACTTTTCCTCCAACTAAATTAAACTTTCCTTTATATAGTTTTTTTCTCTTTTACACATAAGTATTTTATTTTCTTCTTTATTATAAACTAATACTATATTAAGTTTCTTCATTTATTATTTTCCTCTCTATTTTTTCCACACTCTATGTATATTTTCTTTTTCCTTTTCTTTTAGACATTTAAACATATCTATATCTAACCTATTGCACACTGAAGCTAGTACATATAAACAGTCTGATACTTCGCTTTCTATTGAGTCATAGCTATATTGCTTGTTTACATCTGTACTCATATTTGTTGCATTTTTTCTTATTGATTTTGCAAGTTCTCCTATTTCTTCTGTTAGTAGTAACATTCTTTCTTCAATAGGTTGGTCTTCAAAACCTCTTACTGTATTTACTGCTTTTATATATTGTTGAACCTCTCTTAAACTATCTGTTTCTTGTAATTTTTCCCATAATGCTTGTTGTTTGTTTTCTTTATTTTTGTCTTCTATTTCATTATTATTTTCTTCTTCAACTTCTACCAAATATGCTTTTTCTTCAAAACCACCTTTTTTATCTTTCTTCTCTAAGCGTATCTTTTCTATTTCTTCGTTTTTTAAGTTATGACTCTTCTTAATCGCTTCTACTACTTCTATTAAGTCTGCCATTTCTTCTGGGCTATGGTCTGCTATAAATTCATTTGCTTCTTCTAATAATTTCTTATCTAATTCTTTTTTATATTCTTCCTCATTTAACACATAATAATGGCATTTCTTACCTAATGCTTCTATATTTTGTGGTATTTTATCTCTTACTAGTTTGTTATATTTATAAATCATTTATTTTTCCTCCATCATTAGTATTATATTGTATAAAAATAAAAAAGTCAATATTTTTGCGAATTTTTGTTTGACATTTCAAATTAATTATGTTATATTATTTATACAAACGTTTGAGCGTTTTATAGAACTTTGTTTTTGTCATAGTTCAAAAGTATCTTTGCCACATAGCTCATCCTTTAGTAGTTCCCTACAACGTGAAATGTATTCTAAAAATAGATTTTTCTTTTGAAAATAAAAGCTATTTATTTTCACTTTTGGTTAGCGAAAGCAAAAGTTCCATAGTATTTCCTATCCAAGAACAAAAGTCGAGTTGTTTGGTGGATTACTACGTTCTGCACTACATATATAAAAAGAAAGGTGAATTTTATGGATATTTTAGAAAAACTTACAATACTTGCAGATTCTGCTAAATATGATGCTTCTTGTAGTTCTTCAGGAAGCAGACGTGCAAATACAAAAGGTGGCATTGGAAATGGAGATGTTTCTGGCATTTGTCATAGTTGGGGGGCAGATGGCAGGTGTATTTCTCTTCTTAAAATTTTGATGAGTAACGCTTGTATTTATGATTGCAAGTATTGTATTAATAGGTGCAGCAATACTGTTAAAAGAGCTACTTTTACCCCAAGGGAAATTGCTGATTTAACAATTCAGTTTTATAAGCGTAATTATATAGAAGGGTTATTTTTAAGTTCTGCTGTTATAAAAAATCCAGATTTTACTATGGAAAGGTTATACGAAACTGTATTTATTTTAAGAGAAGAATATAAATTTAATCGGCTACATTCATGTAAAAACTATTCCACGGTTCAAGTAAGGAACTTATTGATAAATTAGGTGTTTTGGTTGATAGAACTAGTATTAATATTGAGCTTCCTTCTAATGATAGTTTAAAATTACTAGCTCCTCAAAAAGAAAAGGCTGGTATTGTTACTCCAATGAAGTATATTTCCAAAAATATTGCAATTTCTAAACAAGAAAAGTCAATATATAAAGAAAAATTTGTACCTGCTGGGCAAACAACTCAGTTAATTGTAGGTGCAACTCCTGAAACAGATTTAAAAATTATGAAGCTATCTGAAAGTTTATATAATAGCCTAAATTTAAAACGTGTATATTACTCAGCTTATGTTTCTGTTAATAATGATAAAAACTTGCCTACATTGGATGTCCCTCCTCTTCTTCGTGAAAATAGGTTATACCAAGCAGATTGGCTTTTACGCTTTTATGGTTTTAAAATTGATGATTTATTAGATGAAAGTCACCCTAATTTTCATACATTGTTAGACCCTAAGTGTGACTGGGCTCTTCGTCATTTGGAAAACTTCCCTGTTGAAATAAATAAGGCAGACTACAATACACTTTTAAAAGTTCCTGGTATTGGTGTTATTTCCGCTAAACGTATTATTACTGCTAGAAGAGAATTTAATTTAAACTTTGAGAACTTAAAAAAACTTGGAATTGTGCTTAAACGTGCTCGTTATTTTATTACATGTGATGGAAAATATTTTGACCCTATAAAAAGTTTTAATCAGAACTTTATTTCTGAAAATTTACTTTTTTTAGAAAGATTATCCACACATCAATCAAGTTATGTGCAAACTTCACTTTTTGATACTTTGCCTAAGGCACAAGAACTTTCTTATAATTTTAATAAACTTTTACCCACAAAGGAGGACAAACAAAAATGTTTAACTGGAATATTATAAATAAAACATATGTATATGATGGTACTTTTGAAGGTCTGCTTAGTATGGTTTTCGATTGTTATATAAAAAAAGTAATCCCTTTAAGGATTGTTTCTAAAAATAGATTAGAAATTAATTTTCTAGATACCATAGAAGAAATTAAAACAGATAATATAAAAGCCAAAAGAATTTTTGATGGAATTCATAAAAGCATCTCTTATAATACTTTATATAATAGTTATTATGCTTTTCTTTCAGATGGTAACGACAAAGAACTAAACATATTAAAATATATTTTAAATGGCTTTGTAATTGGTCCTAAAATAGATACTATGCTCTCATTAGATTTTGTTTTTGCAGTATGTTCAATGCGTAAAAGAATGTTAGGGGAAGCTCATCGTTTTAAAGGTCTACTTCGATTTTCTGAAATTGGTAACAATTTATTTTATGCATCTATTCATCCAGATAATAATATAATAGAAAATTTAGGTCAACATTTTATACGAAGATTACCTACTCAAAATTTTATTATACATGACAAAAATAGAAATATTGCATTTTTATATAATACTAAAGAATATAAAATTATTGATAGCTCTTTACTTACTGTACCAGATATTTCAGAAAACGAAAAAAAATATCAAGAATTATGGACAATATTTTTTAAGACAATTGCTATTAAAGAGCGAACTAACTCAAAGCTTCAAATGCAATATATGCCTAAAAAGTATTGGGAGGATTTAATGGAATTACATTAAAATATATTAAATAAAAATTTTTTAATTATTAAACTATAGTTCTATATTGACCTATAGCTATCTGTAAACTTTACCATATTCATGCTATATTTACTAAAAGGTTAATTGTTTATAACAATTTTGTATTGTTAAATTTCACATAGCATATATAAAGGGAATGGTGGTAATAATGGCAATAGATTTTAGTATTATAGGAAAACGTTTAAAACAAGCTAGAAAGGAAAAAGGTCTAACTCAAGAGCAATTAGTAGAAAAAATGGGAGTTTCTATAGCTTATCTTAGTAAAGTTGAGACTGGAAAAATTCATATTAATTTAGAACGATTATCTCAAATATGTGAAATTTTAAATATATCTGAAGGTAAAATACTTAATGGAACTTCTAATAGTTCTGAAATGTATCTAAATTCTGAGTTTAATTCTCTACTTAAAAAGTGTTCTTCTAAACAACTAAAACTAGCTTATAAAATTTTACGGTTCTATTTTAGAGGAGAATATTTGAAATTATCTATATTTTTAGCTGAAGAGACATGATGTCACACTTAAAAAAATGCACAGGAATATCGTTCCTGTGCATTAATAGATTTTGCCTAAAACTAATATCTTGCATATTTTACAAAAAACATGCGTATCTGCTCTTGTATTTCTTCTGACATTTTAATGTTATATATTTCATTTACTAGCCATATTTTGTACTGGTTTATCTCTTGTGCTGAATATTCATTTTCTTTTTTTATTATCCTATAAACGTATATTTCTAAATTATTTTGCTTTTTATTGTATTTTGATATATACAGTAAATCTCCCTCTGCATAATGCTGAGTTTTTATTGATTTTCCCTGTCGTTCCACATTTATATACACAAAGCTGTCTCTATTTTTTTCTACATTTATCCATCTATGCTGAAAGTAAATTCGTGGTCCATTGCCACTATGTTTTTCTTTTGGCTGTAACAAATTCCCTGCATTTTTCATTACTTCTTTTGGAAACTTATTTGTTAAATCCTTTATTGTATCTAAATTTACATTTGCACTTCCTATTTCTGCTGCATAAAAAGATGCTGCTATATTTTCTATTTTGTACTTTACAATTATAACTCTCTCATTTCTCTTCTTTAGTTTTATAACATAGTCTCCTATTTCAAGTTTTATTTTATCATTAGAGTTATCATTTATTACATTTCCGTTTCTAAGTACTAAATTAACTTTTCCTGTTTCTTTACTATCAATATATAAATTTCCATTTATATATTCAGTACCATGTATGTTTACTGATGTATTTTTTACTTTGGCAGTTTTCTCTTGCTCTGTTATTGCCTCTTGTTTATTACTGCTTTCACTGTTTGTGGATGTCTTCTTATTTTCTATCGTTCTTTTTGGGAAAATGTATGGAATATTATAAGCTTTTGCTGTATTACATAAGTTGTTATCACATGTAAGAATTATAATGCCTTTATGTTCTTTACAATAATCAATAATATTATCATCTTGATATTTATATTTTGTATATCCATTTATACATTGGTATTTTTGTTTTTTATTAATCTTTTTTTCGTAACCTGCTACACATTGGTATTTCTCCCCATTTTGGTCTATTCTGCTCTCTCGTCCAACTTTTCTTATATTATTTCCTAAAATTCCTTTAGCATCTTTATGATCATCCAGCTCCTTTATAGTACCTGTAAGAAGTATTATTTTCGATGCTTTTTCTATAATTTGCATAGTTTCATTTGAGTGCAATGCACACACATCTAAAATGTATTCCCGTCCTTGTACTCCTTTACTTTCTGGTTCTACCTGTTCATCTTTTTTATTTAACATTTCTAATACTTTGTTTAAGAATTTCATATGTCATCCTCCTTTTGCCATTTTTTAATATTTTGTTTTAGACAACCTCTACCCTCCTTTTTTATTATCAATTATGATGTTATTTATAAACTATGATGTTGCTATTATACTACAAATCAACATAATTGTAAACTTTTAATCATTTTTTTATAAATTTTTATAGTTTTCTAATATTTATTTTATAAATCATAATAAAAATTTACAAAATTTTATTAAATGTAAAGTTACTATTTACAGTTTTAAGGTATTTTATTTCTATAAGGGACCAAATTGGTAGGTGACACCTCTTTGGGAATAACCAATTTCGTCCTTAGATAATTTAAACATTTATATTAATTTTAAATATACGTTTAGGGCGTAACTTATGTAAATCCTTGCAGGTATTCCTATTAGATATAAGCCCACTAAATTATTTAGTAGCGGTGAATTGTATCAGTGTAAAAAGTGAGTACAAATTTTAATCTGAAAATTATTGAAAATTAAACTAAACTATGTTAGTATTAAAAATGATAGAATAATATTTAAAGGAGGTTTTTATCCATGAATTTTAAAGAGTGGGAAAATTTTAATAAAATTGGCGAATGGACTAAAGAAATTGATGTTAGAGGTTTCATTCAGGCAAACTACACTCCATATGAAGGTGATGATTCTTTTTTAGCAAATGCTACTGAAAGAACAAATAAACTATGGAATGAAGTTTTAGAACTTTATAAAAAAGAAAGAGAAAATGGTGTATTAGATGTTGATACCAAAACTCCTTCTAGCGTAAATGCATATGATGCTGGTTATATTAATAAAGAATTAGAACAAATAGTAGGTCTTCAAACAGACGCACCACTAAAGAGAGCAATTATGCCAAATGGTGGTATTAAAATAGTTGAAAAATCTTGTGAATCTTATGGTTATAAGGTAGATGAGGAAACTGACTACATTTATAATAATTTAAGAAGAACTCATAATGATGGTGTATTTAGTGTATATACACCTGACATTAGGCTTGCTAGAAGCTCACACTTAATAACAGGTCTTCCTGATGGATATGGACGTGGAAGAATTATTGGTGATTACAGACGTATCGCTTTATATGGAGTGGACGCTTTAATTAGTGAGAAAAAGAAAGATTTAGAAGTATTAGATGTAGATGAATTTACTGAAAATGTAATTCGCGAACGTGAAGAAATTCATGACCAAATTATTGCATTAGAAGATTTAAAGAAAATGGCTGCAAAATATGGTTTCGACATATCAGTTCCAGCTTCAAATGCTAAAGAAGCTGTTCAATGGTTATACTTTGGCTACTTAGCTGCAACAAAAGACCAAAATGGTGCTGCTATGAGTTTAGGTAGAACTTCTACTTTCTTAGATATTTATATTGAAAGAGATTTAAAAAATGGAAGTTTAACTGAGGAAGAAGCACAAGAATTAATGGATCACTTTGTTATGAAATTACGTATGATTCGTTTCTTACGTGCTCCAGAATATAATGAACTATTTAGCGGAGACCCTGTTTGGGTAACAGAAAGCATTGGTGGTATGGGAGTTGATGGAAGAACTTTAGTTACTAAAAACTCTTACAGAGTTCTTCATACATTAGTTAACCTAGGACCTGCTCCAGAACCAAACTTAACAGTTTTATGGTCAAAAGATTTACCAGAAAACTTCAAAAAATACACATCAAAAATATCAATTCAAACTTCTTCTATTCAATACGAAAATGATGACTTAATGAGAACTACTGTTGGAGATGACTATGGAATTGCTTGCTGTGTATCTGCTATGAAAATTGGTAAACAAATGCAATTCTTTGGTGCAAGAGCAAACTTAGCAAAAGCTTTACTATATGCTATTAATGGTGGTAGAGATGAAAACAGCGGAAAACAAATTACACCTAAGTTTGAACCTATAACTTCAGAATACTTAAATTATGAAGAAGTTGCTGAAAAATTTGATAACATGATGGATTATGTAGCAAAAATTTATATTAAAGCATTAAATGCTATTCACTATATGCATGACAAATATTCATATGAAGCATTAGAGATGGCTCTACATGATAAAGAAATATTAAGAACAATGGCATGTGGAATTGCTGGACTTTCAGTAGTAGCAGATTCACTTTCTGCAATAAAATATGCAAAAGTAAAAGTTATTCGTGATGAAACAGGCTTAGCAGTAGACTATGAAATAGAAGGAGATTTCCCAAAATACGGAAATGATGATGACCGTGTAGATGAAATTGCAGTAGAGGTTGTAAAAACATTTTTACGTAAGTTACAAAAACATGTTACTTATAGAAATTCAAAACATACATTATCAGTACTTACTATTACATCAAACGTAGTTTATGGAAAAGCAACAGGAAATACACCAGATGGAAGAAGAGCTGGAGTTCCTTTTGGACCAGGTGCAAACCCATTACATGGTAGAGATACAAATGGAGCAGTTGCCGTAATGAACACAATTGCAAAATTACCATATGAATATTCAGAAGATGGAATATCATACACATTCTCAATTACACCAGGAACACTTGGAAAAGAGTTAGATACACAAGTAGATAACTTAGTAAGTTTATTAGATGGATACTTTAAACAAACTGGACACCACATAAATGTTAACGTATTTGATAGGGCCTTACTAGAAGACGCAATGGAACACCCAGAAAAATACCCACAACTAACAATTCGTGTATCTGGTTATGCAGTAAACTTTATAAAATTAACTAGAGAACAACAATTAGATGTTATTAATAGAACTATACATGAGAAATTTTAAAAAATACCAAGACTTCAAACTGAAGTCTTGGTATTTTTTGGCTCATAAATTTTAATCTTCACAAAGTGCATATGGCAAATGCCCCTAAAAAATAAAAGAAAGTTGCCATTACAATATCAAATGAAATAGGACATAAATATTTCATTACTATTGCTACTATTGCATATCCTATTGTAAGTTTTATCACTTTCTTAATCCGTTCTTTCTTAAGCTTTTTTCCTCCATGATAATTACTTCTTTATGATAATATTCAATTTTTATTATTTTTTAGAATACTTATCTTTAAGATATGCTTCGGCTGAATACTGTTTTAATTCTCCTATTTTCGGATGCGAATGTAATTCAATCTCAAAATCATTGAATAAACTCTCTTTTGAAAATTTCCCTGCAAATCTACAAAAGATCTCTCCTTCATCATTTAAAATTAAAACTGTGCAATCTTCAAAATCAGTTTCTTCAACTTCAAACCTTGCACTAGGAGTCAAAACCCACTCTCCATAGTGCATATCATGCCAGTCATGAGCTAAAACTACCTCTACTGCCTTTTCGCAAGCTGCTAACATTTTTTCATCTTTTGCTTCCTCTACTTGCCAATAAGTTACGAAACCATCTGTGTCATAAATATTGTTTTTTTCCATATTTTTTACCTCCTACCATTTGGTTTTGTATTGTTAATAAGTTACTATTATCTATATTAACCTGCTAAATATTGCATACAGGAGATTTTTCTATAAAATTCATATTATATATTAACATAATTTTTTTTTATAATATCAACCCATTTTGCTTATTTTCTTTAAATATTCCCTATCTTCTATTTTAGAAATTGCAAAACATTTCTTGCCTAGGTCTTTTAGTCAGGCTCCTATGTGGTATAGTTCTTTATTATCTATTATCATAAATCTATCGTGGAATTTATTTGTTTTCGCTAATTTTAGAGTAGGATATTCTTTATTGAATTTTTGCATATCTAGTTTTGATATATTGCTTTTCTCTGATGTTAATATCACCACTTCTACATTTTTATTTTTCTTTGCAAGCATTTTTAATATTGTGTCATCTATGTAATTATCTATAATTAATATTTTTTCTTGGGCTGTTTTTATGATGTCTATTATTAAACTATAGCTATCATATATTTGGCCATTAAAGAAAATTTGTTGTTTAAATTCTTCGTCTTTATTCTTTTGTAGTTCATTAAATACTTCGTCAAACTTCTTGTCATGTTCTAGCATTTTGTATTCTACATTTGTTAGCCTTTCAAATACTTGTCCATTATTTAGTATAAACTTTCGCATTTCTACGAATGCATTCATAATGTTTATACTTACTTGAATGGCTATATCATTTTTTAGTAATCCAGATAACATAGCTATTCCTTGTTCTGTAAAAGCATATGGTAAATACTTTTTATTTCTAAATTTGTTATCTAATGCTTTTGATGTGGTCACAGATTGTGACCACATATTTTCTATTTTTTCTGAGGCGGTCGCAAATTGCGACCACATACTTTCTACTTCATTTTCTGATAATTGAAAGCAAAAATTTTCTGGAAATCTTTCTTGATTTCTTCTTACTGCTTCGTTTATTCTTTTAGTTGGATAATGATATAATCTCGCTACATCACTATCTAACATTACTTGCTTTCCTCTAATTGTATAAATCAAATTTCTAATATTCTCTGTTTCATATTCTACTACATTTAATTCTTCGTTTACTGGCGCAATATTATTTTCTTCATTCATAATTATCACATCCTATTTCAAAGTTTTATTTATTATAGAACATTTGTTTTTAATTGTCAATATTTATTTTTATTTTTGTTGAATTTTGTATTTTTTTATAGTAAAATTAATCTATACTTTATTAGGAGGAGATTATGAAAGCACGAATTCATTCATTTGAAAGTTTAGGAGCAGTTGATGGGCCAGGGGTTCGCTTTGTTATTTTTATGCAAGGTTGCTCTTTAAAATGTAAATATTGTCAAAATAGAGATACTTGGGATATTCATGGTGGACAAGAATATTCAGTAGATGAAATATTGGAGAAAATTTTAAGATTTAAAAATTATATTATGCCTAATGGCGGTGTTACTATTAGTGGTGGTGAACCTCTTCTTCAGGCTAAATTTTTAATAGAGTTATTTACTAAATTAAAAGAACATAACATTCATACTTGTATTGATACTTCTGGCTCTTTCAATATAACAGATGATATAAAAAAATTAATCGATTTAACAGATTTATTTTTATTAGATATTAAATGTATAAATGATGAAAAATGTATAGAATTAACTGGTGTTTCAAATAGAAAAGAACTTATCTTTGCAAAATATTTAAGTGACAATAATAAACCTCTATGGATTAGGCAAGTTTTAGTACCTGGAATTACTGATGATGAGCAAGATTTGCTTGAACTTAAAAATCTTATTTCTAGTTTAAAAACAGTAGAAAAAGTAGAAATTCTTCCTTATCATGATTTAGGTAAGTTTAAGTGGGAGCAACTTGATTTGAGGTATCCTTTAGAAGGATTTAGAACTGCTGGCAGTGAAGATGTAAAGAGAGCTAAGGATATATTAGGAATATAAAAGGGGCTGTAAAAAAAGGAAAGATTTACTCCAAAAGGATCAGGTTATAATGAGGTAAGTTTAATAAATACTTACCCCCATTATAATCTGGTCCTTTTGGAGTTATTTTATAAAATTAAATCTATCACAATTCCGCAAACTACTCCAATTGTATATAATAACCCTAATATTTTTAAATTCTCTTTTACATTTTTATTTACTCTAAATAATATTAAAATTCCAATTCCTGAACCTACTAGTAAACCTCCTATCATTGAGCCTATGCTTATTACATTTTCTAAATATAGCTGTGTTAGTATTACAGAACCTGCACAGTTTGGGATCAGTCCTACTATTCCTGCTATTGTTGGTCCTATTACAGGCATATTTAGTATTAAGTTTGATAGGTTTTCTTCTCCAAAGAAGTGTATTATTACATTTAGTATAAATGTTATTATTATAATAAATAGAAATATGTTTAGTGTATGTGTTATTGAAGATTTTATTATTCCACCTTCTTCACAATGGCAATGTTCATGCTCACATATATGACCTATTTCTTCTTCAATTTCTTCTGCTCTATTTTCTACTTGCTTTTTCTTTTTATTTATAGCTTGTCCTATGAAATCTATAGCAAAACCTGCTATAATTCCTATAACTAGCTTTATTGCAAGTATTTTTAGTATTAAGCCTATTGGCGCATTTTCAGAAATTAGCACTGGAAGCATTTCGTCTGAGGTTGATAAGAATATTGCAATTAATGTTCCTAATGTAATTACTCTTCCAGCATATAAATTACTTGCAGCTGCTGAAAAACCACATTGTGGAAATATTCCTAAAATACCTCCCCATAAAGGTCCTAATTTTCCTGATTTTTGTATTATATTTTTTGTTTTTTTCCCTGTTTTGTGTTCTAAGTATTCCATTATTAAATATGTAATAAATAGAAATGGAAGCAGGCGCACTCCATCTATTAGGGTATCTTTTATTATTTCTAACATTTTTATTTCTCGCTTTCTTAGTTGGAAGTTGGAGGTTGGAAGTTGGAGGTTGGACACCCTAACCCCAAATCTCTTTCTTCTTTTTAATTTATTGTTTATTTTACTATATTTTTATTTATTTTTCAACTATTTTTAGTTTTTCAAAAATCTAATCTGTTTTGTAGTTAATTTTTTAAAGTTACAATTATTCAAAATAAAGAATATTCTACCAATTTACTGGTAAAATATTCTTTATTTTTGAAAGATTTGTATATCTCTAACTAATAATTCCCATCTCTTCTCGTACTTCTTTTGCTATTTCTTCTAATTTCTTTATTGTTTCACCATATTTTTCTTTTAGACCTTCATTTATTTTCTTAGCAATTTCGCAAGAAGATAAATCAGGGGTTGAACATATAATTTTATCATATAGTCTTTTCACATCTGATAATACATAATCTTTTCCAAAATGAAACCAATATTCACTAATATCTATAATTGACCGTTCTCCATACAATTCTCGATTAGTTTCAAATTTTCTTCCACAAAACATACATATTGCATCTATTGAACAACAATTATCATCATCTGCTAAAATTACTATGCTGTGTTTGCACTCTCTTTGTATTTTTTCTTTCTCTTTTTCTAAAATATAAAGTGGTTTTAAAATTTCATTTAATTCTTCTATCCGTTTCATTATTTCTGAATCTTTCATTTATTTTTCCTCCTTATAATTATTTTTGAGTACTTTCTACTTATTATTTTGTATTATTATAACATATTTCTAATTTTTGTCAAATATCGTGGGATAGGAACTATCCCTAACCCACGACATTTATAGTTATAAACTAAAAAATTCTTCTATCCATTCATTGTCCACTTCATTATCATGTACTACTGTTGGTATCTCTTGATTTTCTTTATATTCTTGCTTTTCTAAGTCTAATGTTTGTACTAAATTATAGAATTCTTTTAATAAGTCTCCATTTATTTGGCTTTCATCTTCTACTACTGGTATTTGCATATGCATATAGTTGTCTACTTCTTCTGGATATGCTGTTATATTAGCTTTTTGGTAGTGTTTAATTAATCTTCTTGCTGTTAATAATTGTCTTTCTGTTTTTATTTCGCTAATTAAGTCTTGTTTTCCAAAAGTTCTTGAGAATTCCTTGAATGCTTTTTTATATTCTTCTGGATATTTTTCTCTTTTTTGCCTTTCTTCTATGTCCCAAAAATCTACTTCTGTCCATTCTTGTTTAAATTCTTTTAGTAAGTATTTATTCATTTTTCTGTGATATTCATGGTCTAAAACATACATACTTGGTACTTCTATATCAGTTATTCCTTCTTTATGTAAAAGATTTATGAATACACTTAAAGCTATTATATTTTTTGGCTCTACTTTGTAAATGTCTTCTTCTGTTATATCTTTATTTACTTTGTATTTTTCTCTATCTATTTTTTTCTTTAAACTTTCTTCATCTGAACTATTTTTCTTGTTTTGAATTGAACCTATAGTACATATTTTTCTACCGTCTTTTTCATATATTCCATACCTTATTACTGGAAGTGAATAGTGTGGTCTGTTCCAAAGTTCTTTATTAGTATAATGTTCTTTATCATAAATTGTTATTTCCATTTGTCTAAAGTTTTCATCCCATGTTCTTGCTATTCCATTTTTTATAGTGATTATATGATTATTTAAACATTCTAGTTTTCCTAAATATGTTTCTTTATCATATTTTTCAAAAGTTGTATCTTTTATCATTTCTGCTTGTTTTTTCAAGAATTCTTCTGGGTTATTGAAATCTTGTGGTGTAGCACGTAGCCAAATTAGTTCAAAAAAGTTATTCTTTTCCCAACTTTTAAAGCCTGTTGAATCTTTCATTCTTTGAAAATATAATTCTATGTGTCTTTCATATGCTTGCCTTAGATATTCAAAGAATTTTTTATAGTCTTTTACTACCATTACTGGTTGTTCACTATTTTCATTTGTTTTTTGTTTTATTATATCAAATATTCTTTCATATCTTGCTTGTATTTCTTCTTTATATTCACTATCTTTAAAGCTATTTGTATATTGTTTCATTATATTTTCTATAAATTCTATTGCTTCTTTTTCTCTAAATTCGAACTTGAAATTTGGTATTTCGTCGCTACATAGTATTTTACCTAAACTATCTATTATAAATTCTATTGCTACATTTTCAAATGTTGGTAACCAACAGTCTGCTATTGTTCTATTATTTGGTAGTTTCATTGTTTCTCCTTTTATTATTCTACTTTTTTCCGCATTGGGGACAGTTCCTAATCTAGCCAGATTATTATTTTTTGTTACTTGAGGTTCTACTCTATCTTGTTTCCGATTACGAACCGTCCCCAAAGCTATCGTCCCAATGTTATCTAGTTTAAAAGCCCACATACCAACATAGTTGTTAGCACATGGACCTTTACTTTCTTTATTTTTATTATATAGCTTCTTTGTTTTCTTGTAGTTCTTCTGCTTCACTTACGTTTCCTGCTTCGTCTATTACTTCTAGGCTTGCTATTGATACTTCGTAGGCTACTTTTGTTTCTACTCTTCCATCTTCATATTTTTTCTCGTATTGTCTTGATTGTACTCTTCCTACTATTCTTACTTCTGTTCCTACTGGTACGTTTTCACAAAATCTCGCATTTCTTCCCCATGCTATACATGGTATATAGTCTGATTTATTATATGCTCTGTTTACTGCTAGTAATAAATCTGCTATTTCTCTACCAAATGGTGTTTTTCTATATATTGGCTTTTTACAAATATAACCTGTTAGTGTAACTTCATTTGATATGTTTTCTTTGCTTGGTTTAAATTCTTCATCTTCTTGACTTGCAAATTTTATTTCTTTTGCAAAAACTGTAAGTACTAATTTATTTCTTTCATTTTCATAACTATTGTATGATCTGAATTGTCCTTCTATTATTGCGTTTTTTCCTATTTCTAAACTTTCTTCTATTAATAGTCTTTCAGATATTGTTATTGGTATAATATCTGCATTTCCACTTAAACGTGGTACACTTAAATCAAATATGTAAAATTTCTCTCCATATATTTCATGACTAAATCTTTTATCGCTTGTTACTTTCCCAACTAATACTAGTTGATTATTATCTGAATAATTTGTATCCAACTTATTTTCCTCCTCTTACTTTTGTTTCTCTCTTCGTATTTTATTCATATTGTTCCTCTTTTAGAATATTTTTCCTTACAAAAACTATTATACTACGTTTTTTTATTTTTGTCTACATAAAAAGTTAAATTTGTTTATTTTTATTATTACAATTTAAAACCCTTAAATAATTTTTAATTACTGTAGGGGCTTAATCGGTTAGGAATACCTGAGAGAATTTACCAAATTACGTCCTAAACGTATATTTAAAATTTATATCAATATTAAAATTATCCAAGGGCGAAATTCGATATTCCCAAAGAGGTATTCCTTTTAGATATTAGCCCCTACATATTCTAAATATCTACCCCATATATTAATAAAGTACCAGCCACTGCCATAATATTTTCTGCATCCTCTTGACTGCTTACCTTTATTTCTTGTGGTTCAATAATCTCGCCACTTATACTTTCAAATTCCCTTCTTATACAAATTAAAACTCCTTCCTCTGTGACAGAAGAAGCTGTAACTATTGCCTTAGAATTAAACCCAAAAGTAAATATTTTCAAATTATATTCTTTAAATATTTCTATACTTTTTATTCTATCTGTATTAATTACTAAATAGTTAGTATTTAATAGCATCTTCTTTAAGATTTCCATATTTTTGAACTTTCTGGCTATTATTATAGTTTCAAATTTTATATTTTTAATATTTTCTATACTTTTTTCTTTTATAAATAGAACTGAGCTTTCTCTTAATTTTAGTTTTTCAACTATTTGTCTTCTTATGAAGTTCTCACTTTTTTCATCTGCAATAACCCCAATAAATGGCATAACTTGATTCCCCTTTTTATCCATATATTAGTATTATTGCCTTTTTTGCTTTTTCTTATTCAATATTTACTATTTGTTTACAAAATTTTTCGTAAGTGTATATTAAGTAATACTACTTAAAAATTTAGAACTATTTACTATAAATGTTCTTATTATTTTTTTACACATTTTTTCTAATTTTTTTTAATTTTAGGAAGATTTCGAAAGTTTCTGATGCGTTCTAAATCTTCCCACTTTTGATAAAAAAAACGAATACTAATTTTTTAGCATCTTCTCTAATTCTTTGTCATCAATAGTTATAGCTAATTTAACTGTAGTTTTCATGTTAGCCCTCCTTATTATTAGGATAGTTATCCTTCTATAAAATCAAAAAAAGTTAATAGTTATGTATATTTTTCTACATTTGTAAATGATTTTACATAATTTTTTTTACTATATAATGTTTTTTAAGAAAATCTCCTCAAAGATTTCTATATAAAAAACTATTCACATGTAACATTTTTCTACTTTTTACTTATTCATGTTATTTTATAATATAGTACTCTACAATTTTTCAAATTTCTCACTTTTGTAATCTTTGTGTTCCATTCACATCTATATAATAATTTTCTTTATAAATTAATTCTGAAACTGTTACTACTTTGAAGCCTTTATTTTCTATATTAGTAAGAAGCATATCTAAGCTATCTGCTGTGTGTTTTGTTCCATTATGACTTAGTATAATACTTCCTGAGGCTAATTTACTTTCTAGTCTTTTCCACATTTCTTCTCCTGTTAAACCAGAATAATCTAATGTATCTAAATTCCATTGTATAGTATTATGATTTTGAGATTTTGCTGCATTTATAACTGTATCATTATATTCTCCATATGGTCCTCTATAAAGTGTTGTCTTTTTTCCAGTTATACTTTCTATTTTCTCTCTACAATTTGATATCTGTTCTCTATTTTTTTCTAAGCTTAAATTATTTACATGTGGATGTGTATCTGAATGATTTCCGTATTTCATGCCCTGCTTCATGGACTTTTTTTACAGCATCTGGGTATTTTTTAACGAAATCTCCTACCATGAAAAATGTAATTTTACAGTTGTGTTTGGAAAGTGTTTCTAATATTTTATCAATATCATCTGCTTCCCAGTCCCCATTGCCATTGAGATAGATTTTTTTATTCAGAGAATTTATAATATATCTTTATACTCTCTGAATCTATTATTTCTATTTTATCAATTAAGCTCATAATTGTCTTTTTATCTATATTTTCAAAATTAGTTATACTTTTTATTATTTTTGTTAATTCATCTTCTTTTGTATTCTCATAGGAATTTAATTGTTCTTCTAAAAACTTAGCTTTTTGTATTAATGTTTCTTTTTCTCTTCTGTAATCGTCTATCATTAAGTTAAATTCTTCAGATGATAAAACTCCATTTACTTTATCTTCATATGTAGATTTTATAATTCTATTTATTTCATTTATTCTTTTTTCATAATCAAATTTAGATTTACTTATTTTAGTTTTTTCTTTTCTTATATTGTTTACTTCATCTAATTTTATTATTTTGTCATTATCTAATTTTTGTTTAGCCATAGATTTTAAATCGTCTTTTACTGCTTTATTTAATTTACTTTCTCTTATTGCTACTCTTGAACAATATTCTTTTCCATATCTATTATATAAGCTACATACTGCTACCATATCATCTTTTAATCCATTTTGTTTTTGATATCTATACTTATTACCACATCTAGGACAATATAATATTCCTGATAATAAGTGATCTGTAAATTGTCTATCATGTGTTTTATGCATTTTTGCTTTTAATATACTTTGTGTCAAGTTAAATTCTTCTTTACTTATTATTGCTTCATGAGCATTTTCTTTTATAATATGTTCACTTTTAGGTAATTGAATGTACTTTTTTACTTTATAACTTACCATTTCACCTTTTCTTTGAATAAGTTCTCCTATGTATACTCTATTTGTCAATATACTTTTTACTGTTTCATGTCCCCATAAGCCTGTAAGAGTTTTGCAATGGAATTTACAAGTTCTTTGTTTATATATAGATGGGCACTCTATTTGCTTTTCATTTAATCTTCTTGCTATATATGATAACCCACTCCCTTTGTTATATTCTGTAAATATAAATCTAACTACATCTGAAACTTCTTCATCTATTACTAACTTTGTAATATCATTAGGATGTTTTTTATAACCATATGGTGCAAAAGCACCAATAAACTCTCCTTTTTCTGCTTTTGTTTTCTTTGCTGTTCGTACTTTTTTTGAGATATCTTTTGCATACATATCATTTACTACAGACTTAAATGCTCCCATATCATTATTTCCATTATTTTTTTCAAATGTATCAATTCCATCATTTACTGCTATATATCTAACTCTTTTGGCTGGGAAATACTTTTCTAAATAATATCCTGTATCTATATAATCTCTTCCTAGTCTTGATAAGTCTTTTGTTATAACTAAATTTATTTTTCCTGATTCAATATCATTTTTCATTCTTATAAAATCAGGTCTATTAAAATTTGTTCCTGTATATCCATCATCAATATATATGTCTACAAGTATCCAATTACTTTGACTTTTTACATATTTACTTAAAAATTCTCGTTGATTTATAATACTTTCTGAATCTCCTGCACCTTCGTCATCTCTTGATAATCTTAAATAAATTCCAACCCTATATAATATATTTTCTGTATTTACCCCTGCATAAATAGGGTCATTATTAAATTCAAGCATAGTTCTATTATTTGCACCTACCATTTTTATTTCTCCTTTCGATGCTTAATTAATAATAGAATTGTTTATTCCTAGTTTGTCTGATTCTAACTCTGTTTGAAATATGTTGCAAGAGTTTTCTATTAAATATCGTGTTATTATTTCCTTCATGGTTTCTTGCATATTTTTTTCTTTTGTTGCAAATTCTCTATATACTTCCATGTTTATCACCTTTTAAAATATATGCATATTTTATTTTACTATGATTTAAATTATTTTACATATTTAGGAATGGCATAACTTCTTATTAATTTTTTATCAAATTCAAAGCAATCTTTTCTTTTATTATATTTATACGCTGATGCATTCCATTTTCTAAAAGCTCTGTTGTTTATTATAGGATATCCACTTGATAATTCTCTTGTAGCTTGAAGATGTTTTTGTTTTACTTCTGCCTCTATTCTATTTTTTTCTTCTCTGAGTTCTTTTACTTTTCGATTTGTATATTGCTTTTTTCTTATTTTACTTTCTTGTTTTAATTTTTCTTTTTTATATTGATATCTATCATCTTTTTTTATTATTTTTGATACATACTGTTTGCTTACACCAATTCTATTTGCAATTTCTACCATTTTTAAATTCTCATCATAGTAAAGTTTTAAAATTTTATCTTTCTTATCCATTGATATACCTACCATTCATCCAATTTTTGGTTGACTTTTGTATTACAATTTTTTTACATGAAGAAACTAATAGAGCCTAAAAACTCTACTTAATTTCTAAATCTTTCATTGCCTTCATAAAATTTTGTTTACTCAAAGGTTTAACCTTTTTAGTTCTTTTCTTTTTTTCATAAAATTCAATAATTTCTCTTGCAAATATTCCAAGTAAAAAAGAAATTACTGAAAAAATTAAATATTTAATCATTTTTTCTTTTCCTCCTGAATATATGCTTTTACTAATGTTCCTATCATTTTTTCGTCATATCTTTCATAATGCATTTTCATTTCTTCTGAAATATTTTTGGCTGTTATTTCATTTGCAGAGTGTTTTAATGCATATACTGATGCTTGTGCATACTTAATTGCAGTTTCTAAACTAATTAAGTTTGTCCTACTTTTTTTCATTTCTTCCATTCTTATTCCCTCCTTTTTTGGCTGTATCTTTTTTTGCCCTTCATATTAGAAATAAGAATTTAATTTTAAAAATCATTACTTTTTTTAAAATTTTTTTATATTTTTTTATTTTTTTCATATAATAAGTATATATAGTATTCAATTTTTCAAAATTGATTGACAAATAAAAATAAATATTGTATACTATATTTAACTTATAAGTTAGAGATCAAAAGATTATAAGATGTTCGATATGTGTTGGCTACACATATCTTTTTTTATGCATAAAAAAAGAAGTGGTTGGCTAGACCACTCCCGATTAGTTTCCTAATCATTCTTGTTGTTTTCTTGGCTTTCTTCATTCTTGTTTTTCAACAATTCTTGAATTAATAACCAAATAAGATCAAAAGATGTCATTAGATGTTCACCCCCTTTCGCAAGGAAGATAATTGTATTATATAGTATTTTAATCTATAAGTCTATAATAATTCAAAAATCATAATTTTTTATTCCTTTTATTACCTTTTCTATTATTTCTTGGTAGCAGTCTTCATTACCTCTAGCCATTAACTTTATATAGCCTTCTTTAAATTTTAATATGTATTGTAAAGCTTTCTTATTTCCTTCTTTTGCTTTTATTCCTTGTTCATAAATATTTTTATATTCCATTTTTGTTCTCCTCCATATAATCTTTTAATTTCTTTAATGCTCTTTTTCTTATAATATAAATTGTATTTTGAATAATATTTAATTTTTCGCTTATTAATTCAGGTTTTAAGTCTTTAAAAAAGAAAAATAGAACCACTGACCTTTCATTTTCGGTCAATGATTCTATTGCTTTCCTTAAAACTTCATTTTCAAAAACATATTCTCCATTTTTTGCATTTTTGCACAAAAGGACACTATCTAACATTTCTGTTACATATTCATCCTCTAAATCCTCTTTAATTCTTTCTTCTCTTGATTCTATTTTGTGTTTTTTCTTAAAAAAATCAGAAGCTGTTCCTTTTATAGTCTTATTTAAATTCACCTCCTATTATTTTTTAATTTATATTTATTTATGAATTTTACCAATAAGCAATTTGTATTTTATTATTCTTATGTTTTTTATTTTTATATCCTTAGTATTTAAAATACCCCTTCTTTTAGGTAAAATCCCTCATTATTTTACTATAATAGACGAATATTTTATGTCGAATTATCTGCTTATTTTATGTCAATTTTTGTCGTTTTTGTTTTTTATAAATTACATTTTGTTTATTTATATACGTTTTGTAGGTCTTTAATGTAATATTTTACATATTTTTCTGTAAAATTTTCTATGTATAGATTATATTGTTTAACTTAAAATTATATATGGAAATGGGGTGCAATTATTGAATTATAAACTTTCTAACGATACTAATGTAAAAATTGGTTTAAGAATAAGAGAAATACGTGAGAATTTAGGATATACAAGAGAAAAGTTTGCTGAGCTATTAGATATTTCAGAATCTACTTTGGCAAATATAAAACTTGGAAGAACATACATATCTCAAAATATTTTATTAGTTTTATATTCAAAATTTGGAATATCAAGTGATGATATATTACATGGAACTAATAAAACAAATACTACTCAAGATAAAATTAATAGAATTATTTCTAGTTTAAACAAAGATGACTGTAGATATATTTATAAAATTATTATTGATATATTAATTTAATTATATGAAACATAAGCAAGCCTTTCAGAATAAAACTGAAAGGCTTGTACGTTTTATTTTATATTTTCCAAAAAATCTTTTACAGATGCATTCAATAGTCTAGTAACAGATATTCCTGTTTTTCTATGCATACTATTTAATGCTTCAAAATTTTTCTTTCTAAGCATTATACTTCTATATGTTACAGTTTCTCTTTTTGGTTTTTCATAATAATATGGAGAATTTTTCTCAATAAAATCTTCAATACTAACATTAATAAGTTCACTAATTGTTGCATCATATTTCTTTTTCGATAATTTTAAAAGTTCTGAATATAAAGTATCTTCTATATTTATGGACTTTTTAATTGCTTTATTATCTATTTCATATAACCTATCTATTGCACTCATATATTAACCTCCTCATGCTCATTTATGAGTATTTTAATTATAATTATTTTTATTATTAATTAATACTAGTATGATTTATTCGCATATGAGCATAAACAGGTGGACTTATGTTGATTTTTATAGTATAATAGAAATAGAAAGTTAATTTCTATCATAAAGGAGGTTTCTATGAAATTATCTAATAAACTTTTAGAATATTTATATAATTCTACCCAAAATCTAGAATCTGGATTTATTATTACTGATTTAACTAATATAATATATGTAAATACATCGCAGCTAAGTAGTAATTTTAATCCTATTAGTGAAGAAAATTATTTAAGTAAAACGATTAGTAAAAAACTTACTAAAATTATAAAAAAGTTATCTAAATTTAATCAATTTGATGATACTTTGTTGCAAACATATATTAAAGAAGATAATAATTTTGATAAAAATCTTCTTCCAGAAATATTTAAAAATGATAAAGCTTTATATCGTACTCAACTAATTTTCCCTATATTTCATAATAATAAAATAGATGGTTTATTTATATGTTTTAAAACAAATTCTTTCTATAATGATTTTAATATAGAATTTGCTAAAAACATAAGAAATGTTATAGAAGATATGTCGAGTGAGAATTAAGAACAAATTTTAGATACAGGAGGAAAAATGAAAGTATATACAGCTGATGCAAATTATTGTAATTATTTACATTATTATGAACCTAAAATTCCATTTGTAAAAAACGAAAAGGAAAATAGACCATTTATAGGAACTTTGTTATGTGTTAATGGAAAGAACTTTTTTGCTCCACTTACTTCTCCCAAACCAAAACACTTAACAATGAAAAATGCTCAAGACTTTTTAAAAATAGATAATGGGAAATTAGGTGGTATTAATTTAAACAATATGATTCCTATTCCTAAAAGTTGTTTGCAAGAAATAAATATTAGAAGTATTAAGGATATAAAATATAGGAAGATGTTGTATATGCAAATGGACTGGATAGAGAAAAACAAAGAAAGAATAAACAAAAGGGCTAAAAATTTATATTTTTTAATTATTCAAAAGAAAGCAACTACTTACCTAATTGAAAGATGCTGCGATTTTAAATTATTAGAAGAAAAATGCCAAGAATTTATGAATGGTAATTTGATTATGGAAAATGAAATTTTATATACTTACTAGTTTATAAAAATATACAAAACGTCAATAAAAGTATTAACGTTTTGTTCTAGTTCTTAATATTATTTAATTATCTTTTAAAACAAATTAATCATTACTTGGAACTTCAATAGTAACTAATCCTGTTGTTTTTTCAAATTTATTTCCTAACAATTCATTTGCATATTGTTCTAAGTCTTGTAATGGAAAACAAAGGCTTATTCTTTTATCTGTTGAAATAATATATCTGTTTCCTATTGTTACTGAGCCAACCTTACCAGGTATTAGAAATTCATAATCATTTATTTTTATCTTTATTCCATTATTATATTCTTCTGTTATGTTATAATCATCTAGCCATCCTTTTTCTTGTATTTTTGAGTATACTATTGGAGTTGTTATTTTTTCAATAGTTGATTCATCTGTTATTTCTACTTCTTTATTAGGGCTTATTATTGTTATTTTATTTGTGTTAAACATTTGCTCTTTTTCTTCGATATTATCAAATGTATTTTCTAAAATTGTATCCAAACCTTCTATTCCATATGCTTCATATAATATTCCATCTTTTAGTAAAAAACCTCTATCATTTTGTTTATATTTAAATATTTCTACTCCATTATTAAAATTTATTTTATAATCAGGTGCTACCATTGACATTTCGTAATCCATTTCCTTCGTATAAACATCTTTACATTGGTTTAAAATATATTCTATTGCGGTTTTTCTTTCTATGTTTATTTGCTTATCTTCATTATTAGTAATAGTTATTTTATCTGTTTTAAATATAGCTACATTTTCAGTAAGTTTTACATCAACTATATCTACTACTTTTCTTAATATGTCTGGATTTATTTTTGTTAAAAATTGAGTATCTTTATTAAACATCATAACAAATCCATCATCATCGTAACTATCAAATTTAAATTTTATATTATTGCCTAAATCAACACAATATTCTCCCATAACTGCTAAACCGATTTGTCCAGAATAATTATTTAATTTCTTATTTGATATATTATCTCTTATTAGTTTTATTAATTCTTTATCCTTTACAGCTATATCAAAACTTTCCTCTTGCCACCTGTATGTATAAGTTATTTTTATATTGTCTTGTTCTTCTAATGTAACAATTTCTTTTGGTACTTTAATTTTATAATGTAAATATTCTATTATTTCTCTGCCTAAACTTGAAAATAACATTGCACTTACTAATATTATTAATATAGCAATCAATACTAAAATTATTATTACCTTTTTCTTATTCATTTTTTATCACCAATTTAACCTTTCTATAATTTAGACAGTTTTTTATATTATTTTTGTTGGTTATTTAATAGCATTATATATTATATATAACATAAGAGTAGAATTTTATCAATAAAAATATCTACTCTTATTAAAGATTATACAATTTGCTTTTCTATATTTAATATAACATCTTTTCTTCTATATACTGAAAATGTAACTGCTAAACTCATCATGTTAATTATTAAACTTATTCCACTGTACGAAATAAGTGGTATGTTAAAATCCGCTTTTATTCCTAAATTTAAATTCATTAATAAATTAAATATGCTTTGTAATATAAATGTAGTTGCTATTCCTACTATTAATAGTTTTCCATATTCATCTTTTATTTTTATTGAATTTATAATTAGTTTGGTATTTAGTAATATAATCGTCATCACCATTCCTATACTGATTATCCAACCATAATGTGCAAGTATAGAAATGAAAGCAAAGTTTGTTCCATCATCAAATATTCTTAAATAGTCCTCTTTAGTTAGGTTATCTTCTATTGCTAGCTCCATATCTGCTTCTCCTATTAGTTTTGCTGAATTTATAACTTGTTTTTGTAACATTCCTTGCCAGCCTGCTCCAGTTGGATCTGTTTCTGGATAAAATGAGCCAATTATTCTATTCATTCTAAACATTCCATTACTATTAATTAATAAACATGTTATTAATATTATTAATATTGTAGGTATGCTCCACAATGTAGTTATATATTTCCTTCTATTTTCTTTTAATTGCAATAACTTTATTGTACTTATTACCAAATAAGTAAGTGCTAATATAATAGCTGATGTTATATAGTCTACTGCTAAAAATAATATTATTGAAATTATACTTAAAACTATTATTATTTTTAAAAGGCTTATATTAAACTCTTTTTCTTCTATTACTATTTTTATTTTGCTTTGTTTTTTCAAATTTTGTATGAAACCTACAAATGCTATTATATAAAGTGGCATAGTAAATATAGCAGGAGAAACTCTTGCTATTCCAAAATTCAAATATACTCTTCCATAAGTATTTGTGCTAAATATTATTGAAAGAATTATAATAGCAGTTGCTAGTATATATAAATATTTAGAATTTTTTTGTAGTTTTCTATAATCAAAAAAATAAATTCCTATACTTAATAATAGACCTATTACTGTACAAATGGCAAATACTATTATAGCTCTAATGTCTCCACCAAAACTAATTATTTCGTATTTTATAGCTCTAGTAAATGCTACTAAAAATCCAAATGCTAGTGTAATAACTACCATTATTAGTAGTTTCCAGTCTAATTTGGGTTTATGTATTTTATTTAGCTTTTTTCCTATTTCTTCTGCTTTTCCCATTTGATTTATTGCTTTTTCTTCCGCTTCTATTTCTTTTATTCCTTCCTGTATATAATTCTCCTTAGCCTCTTTAATATGATTTTCTAATTCTTCTGATATTTCATTTCTGATAGGTTTGTATTTTATTTGCTCACATACATTATTTAAAAATTCTTTAATTTGCAAATGAAACACCTCCTAATACTTTATTTATTCCATTACTAAATATTTTCCATTCTTCTTTTCTTTCTTTTAATTGTTTTTTTCCTTTTTCAGTAATAGCATAATACTTCCTTTTTTTTGCTGTACTTTCATCCCAATATGATGTAATGAAATTTTCTTCCTCTAAGGAATGTAATATTGGATATAATGTTCCTTCTTTTAGTTCAAATATATTTTGCGATTTTTCACTTAGTTTTTTTATCATTTGATAGCCATACATATTCTCACTTTTTAGCATTTCTAATATAAGCATTGTTGTACTTCCTTTTAATAATTCTTTACTTACCTTCATTTTCCCCCTCCTTTATGCATAGTTTATCTATGTATTTTTATATATTGTATATCTAGGTATTAAAAATGTCAATGGGTAAATAAAAATAGCAGTAATTTCTGCTACTTTTTATAAAACTTATTCATAGTTATAAACTAAATTATATTTATTCAATATACTAATTATCTTTTTGCCTGTTTCTGATATGTTCATTTCATTTGTAGATTTAATTAAGTCTGTAAATTCTGCTTTATCATAATCAACTACTAGAAGATTATTCTTTTTAACATATTTAACTTTAACAAATGATAGTGGTGCATCTTCAGCCCATATTCCTATATTTTCATACTCATCTTCTATATTTGCTAGGTTGTTTTTTATCTCGGCTATGTCTTCTTTTGAAATAGTATTAATTTTTTTTCCTACATATTTTGATATTTCATTTGATGTAATTTCATCAATGTTTATTGAAAGTTCTTCATTTTCATTACATGGAATTGTATATTCATATACATCTCCATATCCATCTATGTATTTCCCTTTAATGGTATTTGCCTCAGCTTTACTTGTATAGCCTCCATACATTCCACAAACAATAATTGGTTCTTCTTCGTAATCTGTGTGTACAATATCTGTAGATGCTAAGTAAGAATAATGTTCTTTTACATTACTTTTTAATTTTGTACCATCAAATATATAAGATAATACTTTATTTTCTATATCATTTGGAAAAATTTTCTTTATGGATTTTGTATGTTCACTACCATCCTTAGGTACTTCATAATTTATAACTTCATTATTTTCATTAAAAGTAAATTTATATGGTATACAACTTCCTACATCACTACGAATTTTTTCATGTTTGGTGTAGTAACATTCTTCTAAAATATACATATATGCATATTTTTCATTTTTTCTTTCATTTACACTTATTCCAAATCCTTTATAATCTGTAAAAACTTGGTAGTCTTCTTTGTTATTATCATAACTTTTTTCTTTTCGCTCACTTACTATATAATCTATTGCTTTAGAGTATAAAAAGTCGTGGTCTGTTATCCAATTTGTTTTGTTATTTGCTAATATAATTGTTGTAACAATTAGTAATAAAACTATTGCCATTATTGTTATGATTACTATACTTTTCTTATTATTCATATATTCTAATCTCCTTTTTTTCATAATATCATAAAAGCAGATAATTCACAACTATTTATCTGCTTTCTAGTATTTTTTACTCTCCACCAACAACTTCTCCAGTAGCTGTGTCTATAAAATATGTAAAACTATCTTCGTTATATTTAGAATTATTTGTTTGTTCAAATTTTAATTTAACTCTCCATACTTGTCTTATTTTTTCTTCTACACGATAATATAAAAGTTTATTTAATGGATAATTTTCAGTAGTTACTGACTCATAATAATGTTCAAAGTTATTTTCTCTTAAATATGCATTACCATTTATTCCTACTATATCTAACTCAATGTTAATATCTTTAATATTATATCCAATATTTAATTGTTTTTCTTTTACTATTGCTATTTCTTTTGCCTTTTCTTTATCTATTATTATATCTGTATTTTCTGGTGCTTTATCTGTATATATAAAATGTTCTAATTGGTTTATTCCTGGTACTATTCCAACTGATATTTCTTCTGATTCATTAACAACACCATTGTACTCTGTATTATATTTAACCCTCCACATATTCGCATCTTCTGGACTATATTCTGTACTTATATGTTTTTGTAACTTATTTTCAAAGGCACTTTGAGATATATTAAAGCTTACTTCTTTATGACTATATTTTGATAAATCATATCCATACTTTTTACATATTTCTTCGACTACTGTTTCTACTTCTTCCTGCGTTCCTCTACAATCCTCAATATCTTTATATGCAATATCAGTAAATATTTTAAAATTTCTAGTGTCTTTTGCATCTATATCTATTAAAAATTTATTTTCTGTTGTTGCCCTATAAAATAAACTATCATCTGAAGGGTTATCAGCCAATTCTATTGAGATAATTTTTTCGTTTTCATAACCAAATTTTTTTAATATCTCTTCAAATCTTATTTTTGCTGTCTCTTTTGTAATAGCATTTTGTTTACTTATATCAATGTTTTTTGAATGCCCTATTCCATACAGTTCATTTTCATTATATTCATAATTATCTCCATAAAAGCTATCAACTTTTTCAGGCTCTTTCCATACATTTTCATATATTTTTGTAGTAGCAAATACTATTCCTGATGTTAGAAATATTACTCCACAAGTTCTTGCTGCTACTAAAACAGTATTTTTTATTGTATTTTTATTCTTTCTTTTCCCATTTTTTAATGCATTTTTTATAACATATTCACATCTAATAGGAATTTCAACTTGCTCTGATAAATCATTAAATAATTTTCTATCTAACTCATCCATATCTATATCCTCCCATATTCTTTATAAATTTTTCTTATTTTATCTTTTGCCCTCGTTCTTTTAGTTCTTATTGTGCTTTCTTTTATATTCATTATTTTGCCAATTTCTTTATCTGTATATTTTTCCATATAATATAAAAGAATAATTGTACCTTCTTCTTTATTTAATTTATTACAAATAAAATTAAAATTTATTTTTTCTTCTGCATTATCTTGACTAGTTATTTCATTTTCTAAAATTTCATATGAACATTCTTTTTTACTATCTCTACTTTTATAAAATTTATTGCATTCATTAATTAATATTTTTATAACCCATGTTTTAAAATATTGATTATATTTTAGTTTTTTTAATGACTTGTATGCTAATAACATTGTTTCTTGAATAGCATCAAATACATCATCATCATTTTTTAGTCTAATTTTAGCAATTTTATAAAGTTCACCTTTCATTTGTAACATAAGTTCTGTGAATGCTATTTCATTACCACATTTAGCTTTTGCAACTAATTCTTCCATAACTTCTCCTTTTATTTTTCAAGCTTGATTTACTTATTAGATAGTTTAAGTTTATAAATTCATTTCATTTTTTATAAATTTTATCATATTTTTATTTACTAACAGAAAAAAGTGGCTTTTGCCACTCTTTAATATTATTTATAATATTTATTTAATATTTTGCTTAATTTTTCTGCTTGCTCTTTTGGTACTATTGCCTCTCCTTTTTGAACTGATGTAATATGATATGCATTTGAATATACTTCGATTCCATAATTTTTATAGTTTTCTTTTTCTCTACTATTTATTTTTATACAATAATTAGGAATACCATCGCAAGTTTCTTTTGTAAAATTTAAACTATTAATTATTTCAAACATATCATATATTTCTTCTTGATTAAGAGTTATTTTATTTTGACTTTCTCCTTCTAGTATAAGTCCTTTTTCAATATCAATAGTAGTTACTTCATTAGGATTTATTTCTCTATTTACTATTTTAGAATCTAATGGATATCTTGCAATTTCAATTTCTTCATATGGTTTAATATTTGTATTATCATACTGTATTTGTGCATATAATGCTAAAGATATGCTCATTGCATTAAATTCAGAATGCTCTATTAATGTAATTCCATAAAATTTACTTGGAATATTATCATTTATAGTTATCTCTCTTGGAATAATATTATTTCTAGTTGCATCTGTTGTTAAAATATAACCTTTTTCATTATATTCTATTTCATATATTGTAGGATATCCATCAGTATTATATACTGCTATTTTTATCTTGCTTGCTACTCTAAATTTAGAATTAAATTCTGTATTTTTAATGAAGTTATCTAAAATATCTTTATTATAAATTTTATTATCTACATTATTAATAACAAAATATCCTTCTTTTATTGCATATTCAAGACTAATTTCTTTTGGTAAATTGTCTAAATCTGATGTATCATAATCATTATGCTTTTTATAATTTTTATTATAACTTACTATAATAATTGTTCCTATTATTAATATTAATAAAATTATAACTATCATTGTAATCTTTATTCTTTTATTCATACTTTTCTCCTTTTATTTTTCAAGCTTGTTTTACTTAGTAGATAGTTTAAGTTTATAAATTCATTTCATTTTTTTATAAATTTTATCTATTTTATAACTCAAATATATTAGCTTTTAACATCATTTGTGATATTTTACTCTTTTCATCTAATGAAATATCCCATCTACTTGCTATTATACTTTTACCTTTTATATATTCTTGTGTGGGTTCTCCTAACACCCTGTATAATTGTTTTTGCAAATTTACTTTATTTGTGTATACTGATAGAGTCTTTTCTTTATATAATACATTTATTGTTGTTTCTGTTTCAGTTTTGTTTATTTCTTTGTATATCTTCTTTTCCATAACATTCCCCTATTTTATTAAATTAGTATATTTCTCTTTTGTGAATGCTATTTTTAGTTTTCTTTTATATTTAAAACACTATTCTCTAAATCTTTTTATGGTATGCTATCATACATTCATCATAGTTTATTTTATTCCTTCATCTTTAACTTTTCTTATTGCATCTATCCAGTCATTCCATATAGCACTATCTGCTGTTTTTCCATCTTCTAGTATAATCATATCACCTAGCAATGAGCCTATATCTTCTGAAGATGTCCTATTGTAAATCTTTTCTAAAAAAAGTTGCATTGCCCTATATGTTTCTATTTCGTTCATTCGTAAATACCTCCTATGATTTAGTTAAGTTTAAAATATACAATATATAAAATGCAATCCTCATGAATAATGATTATTTTATACTATATGGAGAATCCATTTTTTCTATTTCTAAACCTAATTTATTTATATGTTCAATTTCCTCTTTAGGCTCTAATTTGCTACCTATATACATATAGTAATCATATCCAAAATGAATATATAATTCTTCCTCTGCATATAGCTTTGCCCACATTTTTTCTCTTAATATTGCCCTTGCCAATAAATCAATATCACATATATTTATTTGCATTTTATTTTGTACTTTATTAATTAAAGCTTCAATTTGTATATCATATTCATCATATATTTCCTTATTTGATGTGTGCTTTTCTAATTCATCTATGGTTACATACGTTATATTATTAAGATTTATAAACATTGATATTACCTTAATATAGCTATCTTCAATTTTAATGTAATCTTCATATAAAAACTTTTTTCCATTATATTTTTTACCTATATCACTAATAGATGTCCACTCATCAAAACAATTTTTTTCTGTTTTATTTTTTAAGCAATATTTGGTTATTTTATAGCTATACATTTAATCACCTATCCTTATTAAATTTGTATCATACGTTTCTAAAATAGTTCTTCTTTCTTTTTGTTTTGATTCTTGTTTAGTATATTTATAATAGAACTTCTTACTGCAACAGAATCTTCTACTTTCATTCTATTTTCTAGTTTTTCTTTTACAATCAAATAATTTTTTTTATTTAATAATTCGGATATACGATTTAATACCATACATCTAATTTTATAATTACTTTCATCTAATAAATTCAAAAGTAATATAATATACTTATTTTCATTGTTCAACAAGTATAAAGAACTATAAATAGTAGCTTTTACCCATTTGCTCTTTTCAACTTTTAATCTACTTTCTATAAAATTTAAAATTTCTTCTTTTCTTTCGCATTTGTTTGCAATATCACAAATAGATAGTATAGCATATCCTCTTACTAAATATTTATCATTTAAAATTATATCTTTCAGTTTGTCTATTATTTGGTTAGATGTACAATTATATACTGAATCACTTGCATTAATCCTTACTAGCTCGTTTTCGTCATTTAATAGTTCTAAGAATATTTTATTTATTTCTATTTCATTTTTTCCTGATAATACTTCTGCAACTTCATATCTTATTTCTGCATCCCCTATTTGGATTAATTCTTCTAGAAATGTTATATCTGAATTATTATAATTGTTTTTATCTTTCATCATTTCTAATTTATTCAGTATTTCATTTTTATTTTTAATATTCATTGTTCTTCTCCAAAAATGTTAGTTTGATTATGGCTTATATATTAACTGGCATAGTTTTCCATAAATCATGAGCTTAACCAATTTCAATTAATAGATTTCAAAAAATATTTTTTCTCTCTCAAATTCTCCAAAAGCATTTTTTGCATTCTCTTCAATATCTTTATTTGAAAATATATATCCGAATGTATTTTAATATATTTTCTTTTGATATTTCATTATTTAATATTTCTATGCAACACATTTCATATCTTTTTATAACGTCATTTTGAATTTCATTAATATCTCTTTTTCCAGTCTTATTCAATAAAAGTTTTTCTCTATCTATCCTTTCCACAACTCGAATATTAAGTTCACAATAATATAATTCTAATCGTTTTTTATTTTGTATATAGTATGGAATTAATACAAAATCGTCAGTTTTAAAACTTTCATCTTTTAATTTTTTTAGTTTTTCATAAAAATCTGCCAAATTATACATCTTAGTATTAAATTCTTCTAAACATTTTTGTTTTTCTATAAAATCAACTAAACTAATCACTTTATCTCTCCTTTTACTATGGTTTAAATTCCAAAATGTATAAGTACATCATTTTCTTTTTTATTTCTTAATAAGTTAGTTAATTCTTTTAAAATTTTACTATCTTTCGTTTCCTTTACTATATTAAAAAATTTTCCTATTTCTTCATTTGGTATTATAGTTATCCCATAATAATTTAGATTATTATTTATTTTTCTACTTTTACTAGATGTAACCCATATTGTTTGTAAATTATCTAATTCTTTTGAAAATTTTTGTATAAAATCATCGTCTACATTTATTTTATTTATGATATAATTACTATTTATCCATATGGTTATTTTTTCTTCTTCAATATTATTACTTGCTATAGCAAATTGATGTTTCAACATATCATTACCTCAGTTATTATTTAAAAATCCTATAATCTTAGGTAGGCTGTAGAAAGTCCCCTAATCTTTGTTAATTATTTATCATATATTTTATTTATTCTAATTCTAAAATATTTTTTGCTGATATAGATGTTTTTTTGATTTTTATTATTTTTTTAGCAATTTTCTTCGCTTTTTCTCTGTCCATTAGTTGTTCAGGTAATCCATAAAAACTTAATAGCAACTCAAGACATTCAACATTATTTGGTTCTAATTCTACTGCTTTTTTAGCGTGATATAATCCAGAAGAATATGCCCCTTCAACATACGCAAAATAAATTATTAGTATAGCACAAGCTATTATATGTAATCTTACTAATTCTGATTGTTTAGCTTTAGAAATTCTGTAATTTATATATGTATATGTTGATAAATCTCTATATTCATAACATAACTTATCTATAAAAAGTGTCTCTAATTCTGCTAATCCTATCCCTTTTAATAGTTCATCTACTTTAGAGAAATTTCCAACAATTAAATTTTTCATAATTTCTTCTTTCATTTTTTAACACCTTTTCTTTTTTTATATTCTATCCAATACTTTTAGCTATTCAAGTAACATCATTAATTTGCTTAGTTTTATCTTATTCTTTCTTTTGTTGTTCTCTATATCTTCTTCTTGCTTCATTTAAACTTTCTTTATTTGCTCCGCCTTTATAATCTGGATTATAATATTGAATCTCATCATCTTCCCATTTACATATAGGACATATTTGATGAGTTCCTGTCGATTTTTCTAATAAAGTGCTATTTTCACAACATGGACATTTATGCTTCATACTTTTACTCCTTTATTGCATATTAAAAAGTAATCTAATTATGTACTGCTCTAATTCATATTTATATCTATTTTTATATGTTTTACTATATCAATATCCTTGCATTGTATATCTACATACATCGGATGCATATTTATTTTTATAGTATAATAATCATCTTTTTCTTTAACATCTATATTTTGGATAAAATATGGTATTTGTTGAACTGTATAATCCTTTATTGGTTTTTCTTTAGCATATTCTTTTATATGTTTAAAGTTAACTTCATAGCATCCAGTAAATATAATATTTGTTTCCTTTTCATCATTATCAAAACTTATGCTAACTTCATCAGCAAAATAATTACATTCCATTTTAGTAACTCTTGCATCAATATAATTAGTTTTATTTATTTCTTTTTGTATTAACATTCTTCTTACCTCCAAAGCATTTTACAAATATATATTATATTTGTTACACTTTTATAATTTTCACGTTTACATATAGAAGTAACTTTATAAACTCTTTTTCCAAATAACTAGTCCATTCTTATTTTTTATTACATCTGGCTCATTATGATAGTTAATTTCAAATAGTTCATTTTCTTCTAGTTGCTTATCTTTAAGTTTAATTTCTTCTACAAATTTCTGCTCAATATATTTTATTTTAATCACTTTTAATACACATGCATAAAACTCCTCATATTCTTTTTTATCTATATCTAGTCCATTATCTGATTCATAAAATGTATCGATTTCACATACTATGTCAATCTTTTTATTCCAAATAAGTTCAATTATACTATCTTTATCTAAATTACTTAAACAATTCATTATACTTTTTTCTTCATCTTTATACATAAAATATTTCTCCTATGTTCTTGGCATATTACTAGTTTCCTTTTACTAAAATATTTAAAATACTATTATACTGATTACTTAATTTACTAATATCTCCATTTTTAGTGCTATGACTCATAATAAAATCTTCAATTTGGCATTCATATCTTCTTAATTCTTCATTTGTGTATTCTTTATCTTTAACATTTATTCCGATATTTTCTAATAATTTTATTTCTTTTGTAGTGCATTTATTTAGTAAATTCATTTAATTTTCTCCCCTTATCTATGTGCAATTCTATCATAATTACATAAAAAAAGAAAGAGCATTCAATAAAAAATTAAATACTCTAAGAAATTATTTTATTGCTACAAGTAACACATTGCTTTCTATTATATGTTCTTTATTTTCATAAATATATTTCTGCCCTGTTCTATAAACTTTATATCCCATATTGTTTAATTTTATAGCCATTAAATTCATTGTTGAAAGTAATCTTTCATTTGTTAACCCTCTTTTGACTTTAAGTTCAAAGAAACTTATTATAACCTTATTACTATCTTTTCTTATTTTGTTATCAATAAATTCTGTTATTTCCTCTAATTCCACTTGTCATCACCTTATTTCTATATTATATTTTTTAGTAGCCTATCATAATTTATCAATCGCTCGTTTTTATAAATTATTTAACTGATTCTATAATGTCCTATAATATAGTCTTTATCATATAGTTCTAATACATCTTCTTCATAATTTATCTGCATAGGATTTTCATGATGTATTAAAAATGGTATACCTCTTTTGTTCCTTTTATCTGATATTATTCCTATATGGTCTTTAAAGACTATTATATCTCCACCTTGCCATTCTTCTATTTTTGATAAATCTGTTGTAAGAGTTATATTATTATTTTTAAAATATACATTTAAGTTTCGTACCCTTCTAAAATCAATGTTTTTATCTATTTGTTCGACATTATAGTTTTCTTTATTGTTTATAATATCTTCATTGACTAACTCCATCAAGTTATAACCTGCATCTTTAAGTCCAAATCCTACAACATCTGTACATACTCCATATTCATCATTAGGATAACCTGTGTTATAATATTTACTTTGATATTTTGGTTTTGTTTGTATATATTTTTTTACATTATTCAATATATCAGTTTGGTCATCTATTCCATCATTATCTTTATCAATACTGCTAGTATATGTTTTTATATTAAAATTAGCATTAGTATATTGTTTATGTGGTATAATACTTAGTTTATATAGCATTATCACTATTATTAAAATTAATATAATACATATAGTTATATGTATTATAAGTTTCTTTTTCATCTTGTGTTCCTCTCTATAATTTTTAGTTTTGTTTAAATATTTTTACTCAATAAATTCTATAAAATAGTAATTACTATAATCTTCAATTTTTGCCAATTCATTAAAAGTTAGTGAAAACTCTCTTGATGATTTAAATACATTACTTTCGCAATGAGTGATATAAAAAATAGGTGTATTATCTCTGTTTTTATAATAATTTGAAAATTTTAAATTCATATTTTCAAATTCTTGTTTTAATTCCTTTATAGTCATTTCGGTTTTTACTATTAAAACAACACGATATGTTGAATAATTTCCATTTCCTCCTGAATCTCCTATCGCACTTTTTATTGCAATTTTTTCAATGTTTTCTGGTAATGCAAAGTTAGAAATTTCCTTTTCAAATCCTTTTAAACCTGTATTTGAATATATCCAAGAGCCTATAAATATCATTGCAGCTACAACTATAAATATTATGATTATTAATTTTTTATTTTTCATTTATAAATTTTTCTCCCATAAAATCTACTATTTTTTACTTATATTATCATAAAAGCAGATAATTATCAACTAACTATCTGCTCTATGACTTGTAATTTGTATTACAATTTTGTTATATTTAACTCCTTTTCTTTATTTTTAAATTCGTTTATTATTTTTTTACCAAAAATATATATTTCATTTCTCCATGGATGTCCAAACATACCATAACTCCAATCTTTACTTAAAAACATATGATAATCTCCATCTGGATAATAACTTGGAAAATATACTTCCACTTCTCTATCCTTATCATAATAATGATAGCCTAATTCAATATTCTCATTAGGATTATATTCAAAACAATCATGTTGCCAATCTAATGCATATAAATCATCATTACTTAATTCTTTGAATATATCATTTACTATTTTTTCTTGCTCAGCAGACCAATAAGAATTTAATTGATAGCATATATTTTCAATATTAAATTCAAAAGAATCATTTTTTTTATTTACAGATGGATAAAAGTTATATTCTTTTTGAATTCTATTCCATATTTCATCATACAATTTCTCATCTACTATTACTTTCATAAAATATATCTCCTCTACAACTTGTAATTTTTCGAGATAATTATACCATAAAAAATAGATAATTAGCAAACAACTAAATTATCCATTTTTATTATAACCTTATTTTTTTTCAACTAGCAAATCTTTTTTTACACTACTATTTGTATTGTACTCAATATCAATAGCTCCCCCTATTGTATCTAGTGTTTTTATTTTGTTCAAATCACTTTCATTATTACTTATTACAGTAACTTTTATATTATTATTATCTTCCATTACTGCTGATTTTGTTACAAAAGTAAATTCCTTATCTATCATTTTTTTACTTATTTTATTTTGTAGTTCCTCTAAATAGTTATATGAATACTTTGCCGTTTTAAAAGTTGTTTTACTTTCTATTATTCCTAAAAATTTGCAGATTTCTTTTCTATTCGTTGTATTATCTTCACAGATCCATATAACGTTATTTCCATTATTATCTACATATTTTCCTCCATAATATTCTGGATAATCTGTATTTATATCTTCATTTGTTTGTTCTTTTACACCTACATCTTTATCCTCTGCTGGTGTATTTTTATTAGTATTTTCTGTAAGTATTGACTGTAATAATTCTAATAATTCATTTTCTGTTATATTTGTGGTTTCTATATCATAATAAACATTATCAAATTTAAAAGTAGCCATATATTTGTTATTATACTGTGATATTTCTAATTCAGTATTTCCTATTTTTGATTTTTTACCTTTAAATTCAAAAAAGTAATCTCTCAAAGGTTCTTCTTCTTTGCAAAGAGCTATAATTATTTCTCCATCATTATCTTTTCTATATTCAAATACATAATCATGTTTACGATATTCATTAAATAAGTTATTATCTTTATATCCTCTTGTAGAAATTGTATAGAAGTTACAATACATAAATTTTTCTGGAATCTTATTTGTAAAATCTTCATAACTAATTCCATTTGTTACTTTAAATTCTTCTAAAATTTCTTTCCAAATTTCTTGTGGCATTTTTTGATTATAATTATCAATTTTTACATCCATATCTGAACTTATTAAACTTGATACTCTGTATATATTTAATTCTGTTTTTAATGATTCTTTATTATTTTTAATATCTTGTAAATCTGAAATTCCATAATGAGTATCATTTTGTACTTGATTATTATTAAGCCTATTTGTTCCTAAAATAATTCCAAATCCCAAAACAAATACTGCTGCACTAGAAGTTATTGTATAAATTATTTTTTTACTTTTTTTATTTTTCATAACAAACTCCTCTCCGATAGTTTAATACAGCTATTTTCTCTTTTACATTTTTTCGTACTCTTTCTTTTAAATCATTATTTTCCATAGCCATAACCTCCATCTTCTAAATTTCTTTTTATGATTTTCCTAACTCTATGAAGTATAGTCTTAACATTGCTTGTAGATAAATTTAATACTTTTGCTATTTCTTTTACTGATTTTGCTTCATAATAAAACATTATAAATATTGTATATTCTTCTTTTTTTACTGTCTTTAAAGTATCTAACACAACTTTGTTCTGTTCATTTTCTTCTGCGATTTTTTCAATATTACAAGTATCAACTAAATTTTCTTCATAATCTGATATAGAAAAATTTAATTCTGTATTTCTATACTTATTCTTTATAACATTCTTAGCTATTCCTGCCAGATATGGTTTTATTTCTATTGTTTTTAATAAATTACTGCTATTTTTCCATATAGCCACAAATACATCTGATATTATTTCTTCTATATCTTCATCTGTTATAGATACACTGACTCCATTTTTTACTATTATATAAACATAGTTATAAAAATCATCTAGTATTCTGTCTATATCCAGTTTTCCATTTATTAGATAATTATTTAAAATTTCTTTTTTCAATTTAGATCTAAATCTCCTTTTTATTTTGTTAGCTAACTTTCATATACATAGTAACATTTTTTCAAAAAAGGTTACAAGTTTTCTAAAAAAAATTAAAAATATAGAGATATTAGATTTTCTAATTCCTAATATCTCAACAATAACTTACTATAAGTCTTTCAAACTACAAAATTGTAATTTGTTTATTTAAAATTATAAATTTCCTCTTGTAAATTTGCTAGAAATTTACCTGCGTGAGCTCCATCCATTTGAGTATGATGATATTGAAATGAAATTGTAAGATAATATTTTAAAAATTTCTTTTTATATTTTCCCCATAATATAAATGGGTTATTAAAAATTCCACTATTCATTCCAACTGCTCCATCAAGTTCTGTATCTATAATAGCAGATGTACCAATTACCATACTATCAGTTAAATCTCTATCATTACAAGTTTGAGCTACTTGTTGTGTATATTTTAAATAGTCTGCATTATATTTATCTAAATCATATGTATATAATATATCACACGAACTTACTTCTCCATCTTTATTTTTTACAATAGTATTGACTGCAATCGTATCATATTGAATTAACTTATCTCCTACTGGAAGTATATAAAATTCTTTAATAGTTGAAGCTGATTTTCCAATACAATAATCTAATAACATATTAAATTTTAATTTACTTTTCTTGCTTTTATTAACAAGTGGTGTTACATCTAAAGTTTTAAAAAATGTTACCATAGGATTAGGTGCTTTCATCCATAATTCATAAGCCTTTGCTCTTGTAGTTTGTTCTGGGTTTATTTCTCTCATTTCTTATTCCTCCATAACTTGTAATTTATCTCTTTAGATAGTTTAAAACTTTTTCATTAAAGTCTTTTGCTTCTTCATAAACTGCGTGTCCATAATCTTCATACAAATACAATTCACTATTACTAATTCTATCTGCTATTTCTTTTGCAGAATTTACTCCTACAA
>CANPTO010000006.1 GCA_947577025.1 uncultured Clostridiaceae bacterium
ACGCGTCCCAAATCTTTCCTTTTTTTACAGCCCCTTTTTGATTACTCTTATTTATATTCACTAGGTGGATATTCATTATAGCACTCGATATATAATAATTTTTTTAAAGATATTCCTACAAATATGCATACCCCAACTAATGATACAAAATTAGATACATTCATTAGCCATGTTCCTGTGTATTTAACTTGTATTTTTCCTTCCTCTAATATTGGAACATTTACTCCTACAAAGCCATTATCTGTTTCAAAGGTTTGTAGTTTTATTTCTTCATTTCCTGTTTTTAGTGTTACATTATAACCTAAATAATATATATATGGCAGTTCTATTCCGTGTTTCTTCTAATACATATTTAACATCAAAACTCATTTTAGCTCCATTTTTTACTTCATTTTCTATTTGGCAAGAACTATTTTCATTTAATACTATTACATTTTGTCCTCTTGTTTCTATATAACTTCTGTTTTCAAACGCTTTTGTTGGTAAGTATTCAAAGCTTGCTAATCCTGCGTGTACTCTCCCAGTATTTTCATTTACTTCCACTGCTGGCCATAGTTTTGATTCGTCATAGTTTTCTAATGTTTGTAAATGACTTTTTAGTGGAATTGTTAATATTGTTATTGCTAGTAATAATATTATTATTTCTTTTACTTCAATTTTTTTGCTTAAAGTACATATATTTATAGCTGCTACTATACTAAAGAAAAAGCTTGAAAACTCTAATAGTCTAAATGTAAATTGAATCATTTTTAACACTCTTGGCATATATTCAAATGGAAATACTTTTAATGTCATTATTGCACTTATTATTCCTGATATTAGCATAAATATATACAATTTGTAATATTCTTTTTCTTTTATTTTCTTTATTGCAATCGGTGTTAAAAATAAACTTATTATTGTTATTATGCCTATTTCATATATCATGTAGTCTGTGCTTTTTGTAAAAAATAATCTATAAAAATCTAGTTTATATGCTATTAGTACTTCTGTTCTTTCCATCCTTCCTGGTTTAAATACTTCATATTCTGCATTCATTTTATGCTCTAGTAATGGTACCCAAAAGAATGATGTTATTATTAAAATTAAAAAGATATTTATAATTAATGTATTTATAACTTCTTTTTCTTTTAATTTTTTTATATTTATTAGTACATATATTAATGCAAATATTGCTGTATACATTGTTATTACTGTATGTGTTAATATTAAACCTATTGCTCCTATTGCTAATGTGATACCCTTTTTGTTGTACATAAAAATCTTTTTTTGTTTTAACTTTTCATTTTGCATTTCTTCATTGTTTTCTTTTTTATTAAATATATTATACAACCCCATAAATACTAATGGTAAGAATACAAATGATGTAAGCTCTGCTAATGCATTTCTTATGTACATATCAGTTAGCCTATATGGCGCTAAAATATAAATTATACTAGCTATTATTCCTATTTTACTACTCTGGGTTGCTTCTTTTACAAATATATACATAAAGTACCCTGATAGAAATACTACTAAAAACATAAATAATTTTATGCATACTACATATGAAACACCTATTAATTTAAATATTAGTGGTACAAATGCTGTTAATGGACTATAAAAAATATTCCATGAGTATCCGAAACCATTACAGAAGTTTGACATTATTTTTGTTTGTCCTTCTTGCAGGGATTGATATGTTCCCATTAACCTGCATATGTGTTGTATTCCATCATCATATGTCATGTCAATATTTTTGTTAATTAGTGGTAAACATGCTATCATGCTTGCTATTAGTATTATTAATATTGCAAAATATTTTTCATCTTTTAATAAATCTTTAATTTTCTGCATTTTTTCTCCTTTTTTATATTCTTAGGAAAGTCATCCACGTAAGTTAAGTTAGCTGTTCGAACGTTAGTGAGTTACAAATAACTTATGCGTAGTGAAACGAAGAAGGTGAGTTTCCTTAGAAGATAGTTATGGAAGAATTAGATTTTCTTAGCGAAGATTTCATAGCTGTTTGACCGTAGGGAATTACAGATATGATATACTGTGTAATGAGCTTAGAAAATTTTATTCTTGTTTTTTATGAAATTGGAAGTTCAATTTTGGAGGTTGGAAGTTGGATATCTAAAATTTTAAGTTAAATATTTAAAAAATAAATCAAACCTCCTGGGAGCGGATATTTTAACACTACACCTATCTTTTTTTATTTTCTTTATAGCAATACACTATAAATATTATAGCAAACACCAAAGATACTATATATGAAACATACGTAACAACCGTTCCCTTATATTCTACCTTTATTTTTGTTTTTTCCATATCTTGCGTTATCTTACAACCCACAAATCCATTCTCTGTTTCTATCGCTTCCAATTTTGTATTATCTTCTAATATTACTTTATAACCTGGATAATAAAAAAATGGAAATTCAATTATTGTACCTTTAGTAACATCTTTTAATATTGCACTACTACTCAAATTTTGTTTATTTTCTTCTTCTATTTGCGCACTTCCTTCTAATATATACATTCTATCTTCTTTTTCTTGCAGATATGTTCGTTGTACTAGAATTGCCTTTACTGGCAAATATTCTCTATTTATGCTAAAGTGATGTATATATGGATTTTCTATCACATTTGTTTCTTGTATTTCATCTTTTAGTGGATCAAGTGTTTTATATTGTAATAATATTGGCACTGTATACAATACCATTATTATAGTTAATAGTGTTATTACTATTGTTCTGGTTATGTCTTTTGTAAATAGTGTTTTTAATAATACATATATATTTACTCCTACTACAAATGCACTAAAAAAATTAAAGAATCCTAGCATTCTCCATGGATATTGTAACTTGCATAAAAAGTCTGGAAATATTAGCCATGGACAATATTTCGTTGAGGCATATAATGCTATAAATGAAAACAATAATGATATTATAAAAAAGTCTTTGTATTTTTTGTCTACATTTTTATATGTAAATATTGTTAAGCACATAAGTACAAATATTGGTACACCTATTATATATGTCGTTTGATTTTCTTCTCCTATATCTTTGAATAGCTCTCCTATATTTAATGTATTTTCATATACATAATCTCCATTTGTGCTCATTATTTTACTATCAAATATTGCATATTCTGTACTTTTCATCGCCTCTAACATTGGCATTGTGAAAAACATTGTTATTAGTATAATAAATGCTGTATTTATTAATATCTTCTTTATTATTTCTTTTTGTTTTAGTTTTTGCATATTAAATATTATGTATATCATGCAAAATATTGCTGTATAAAATGTTGTTATTGTATGAGTAAGTATTAGTCCTATTGTTCCTATTGCTATATAGTAGTGTTTTTTTCTATCCTGATTAAATAAATTATACATTCCTATAAATAATAGTGGCATAAATATAAATGAAGCAAATTCTCCTATTGCAAATCTTTTATATACATCTCCTAGCTTATATGGCGCTATTAAATATATTATTGCTGAAAATATTGCTATAGTTCTTTTCTTAGTTACCTCATGTACAAATTTGTACATTGTTATTCCTGATAAAGTAATACATATACTAGCAAATACTTTTAAGGCTATTGCATAACTTGGTGTAAATAATTTTATTAAAAGTGGTATATATGTAACTAGCGGATTGTAGAATAGGTTCATTGCATAGCCCCCTCCTTTGCAGAAATAAGGTGCTACTATTGGTGGAATTTCTCCTATTGAAAGGCTATTTTTAGTTCCTATCATTCGTAATAAGTGTAAAAAGCCATCATGAGTTTCTCTAATTTGTATTTGACTTAATGGAAGACTTAAAATAATACCTATTATTACAATTATGGCATAATGTATCCATTTATTTTGTTTAATTTGTTCTATAATTTTATCAATTTTTTCCATTCTATAAATTCCCTTCATAATATGATATACAAATACATTTTTCTTTTTTCGTATTATATCATTACTATTATTTTTTAGCAAGAAAAAAGGAAAGTTTTGGGACGCGTCCAAATCTTTCCTTAAAGAGACAAAGAGTGTCACTAACGTGTTGTTTATTTTCTTCTTATGTGTTATAATATGAATATATTTATTAATGAAGAGGTGCGAAATATGTCTAATTTAATTGCTAAAAATCCTGTTGCTAGGCATAATTATAGTATTACTGATACTATTGAGGCTGGAATCGTTTTAACTGGAACAGAGATTAAATCTATTAGGAATGGTAGGGTTAATTTGAAGGATAGCTATGCTAGTATTCAAAATGGGGAAGTTTTTATTCATTCTATGCATATTAGCCCATATGAACATGGTAATATTTTTAACAAAGACCCTTTGAGAGATAGAAAGTTGCTTTTAAATAAAAATGAGATTAGGAAGTTGGTTGGCTTAATTAAACAAAAAGGTTATACTTTAGTTCCTATTAGTTTATATTTTAGAGGTAGTTTTGTGAAGGTTGAACTTGGTATTGGAATTGGTAAAAAACTTTACGATAAACGTCAAGATTTGAAGAAAAAAGATGATGAGTTGTATATGAAGAGACATATGTGACATGAAGGTGCTGTAAAAAAAGGAAAGATTTGGGACGCGTTCAAAACTTTCCTTTTATCTTTTTACATTATTTTTTAACTTTAAATAAAAAAGGAAAGTTTTGAACGCGTCCCAAATCTTTCCTTTTTTTACAGCACCTTCTAGATCCTTTATTTAAACTATTTCAAAATCAATTTGCCTTGTTATTTTATCTGCATGAATTACTCTTATTTTTACTTTATCTCCTATTTTATATGCCTTTTTTGTTTTTTCTCCTGTTAAAGTTTTTCTGTTTTCGTCATATATAAAATATTCGTCTCCTAAGTTTTCAAATCTTATTAGTCCTTCTACTGTACTTTCTAGTTCTACAAACATTCCAAATGATGTTATGCTTGATACTATTCCTTCAAATTCTTCCCCTATTTTGTCTTGCATGAATTCGGCCTTTTTAATATCTATGCTATCTCTTTCTACTTTTTGTGCTACTTTTTCTCTTTCTGATGATTGATTTGCATAGCCTGTTGCTTGTTCATTATATTTTTCAAGTGTTTCTTCGCTTACATTGTAGTTATCTGATAGATACTTTGAAATTACTCTATGGATAAATAAATCTGGATATCTTCTTATTGGTGAAGTAAAATGACAGTAATATTTACTTGCTATTCCAAAGTGCCCTTTATTTTCACTTTCATATCTTGCTACTTTTAATGTTCTTAATATTAAAGTAGATATTACTCTTTCTTCTTCTTTTCCTTTTATATCTTCTAATACTTCTGCAAATGCTTTTGGATGGATATTCTCTTTGCTTCCTTTAATTTTATAACCAAAATTATATAGGAATTTGTTTAATTCTAAAATTTTATCTTCATCTGGTTCTTCATGTACCCTATATATAAATGGTGCTTCTAGCCAGTAGAAAGTTTCAGCAACTGTTTCATTTGCTGTAAGCATAAATTGTTCTATTATTTCATTTGCAAATGTGAGTTCATATTTTTTTACATCTATTGCAAATCCATCTTTATCTAAAACTATTTTTGTTTCTGGAATATCTAAATTTAAGCTTCCTTGTTTTTCTCTTCTTTGTTTTAATATTTTTGCAAGCTCTTCCATTTGTTTAAAATGTTCAAAATATGGTTTGCATTCTTTTAATAGTTTTAAGTCTTTTTCTAATTTGCTTATTTTTTCTTTTGCTTCGTTTGCATTTTCTATTTTTTCTTTGCTTTTTTCATTATTTGCACTTTCTTTTTCTTCTTTATCATTATTTACATATTTTAAAATAGTAGCAATTTCATTATAACTCATTCTTCTAGTAACTTTTATAACACTTTTTTTAATTTCAGATGATACAACTTGTCCTTCTTTATTAATTTCCATTATAACTGAAAGTGTTAGTCTATCTTTCTTTTGGTTTAAACTACAAATTCCATTTGAAAGTTCTCGTGGAAGCATTGGTATCACTCTGTCTAGCATATATATACTTGTTCCTCTTATAATAGCTTCTTTATCTAACTTAGAGCCTTCTTTTACATAGTGGCTTACATCTGCTATATGAACTCCTAATTCATAATTACCATTTTCTAATTTTTTTACATTAACTGCATCATCTAAGTCTTTTGCATCTTCCCCATCTATTGTAAAAATTTCTTTATCACGTAAGTCTAATCTGCCTTTAATATCTTCCTCAATATCCTCTTCTTTATAGCTTTTTGCTTCTTCTATGACTGCTTCTTGAAATTCATATGGTAGTTTGTAGTCTTTAATTAATGATAGCATATCAACACCTGCTTCATTAATATTTCCTAATACCTCTATTATTTTGCCTTCTGCATTTTTCCCGTTTTCTGGATATTTAGTTATTTTTACTAATACTTTACTGTCATTACGTGCTTTCCCGAAATTCTTTTTAGATATAAAAATGTCAGTTCCTAGTCTTCTATCGTCTGGAACAACAAAGCCATAGTTTCTACTATTTACAAAAACACCTACAACTGTATCTTTGTCTCTAGTTAATATTTTAATAATTCTACCTTCTATACTATGACCACTTTCTTTTTCGCTTTCTAATATTTCTATAAGAACAGTATCACCATTTAGAGCATTTTTTGTATGATTTTTAGAAATGTATATTTCCTCTTCCCTTCCTTGGATTTTTACAAAACCAAAACCTTTTTCATTTGCTCTAAAAACACCTGTTATATATCTATTAGAATCAATTAAACTATATTTAGATTTTCTATTTTTCTGAATTTTATATTCTTCTTCTAATTTTTTAAGTACTTCACTAAAACTTGAATACTCTGTTTTAGGAACACACAAAATACTAGCTATTTCTTTAGCCTTCATAGGCACATAGCTTTCTTCTGACATAAAATCTAAAATTAATTTTTCTTTATCTTCCATAGTTAATCTCCTTTTTTGAATAGTACAAATTCCATTTTTAATATATTATCGTAGCGTTCTCAACCTTAGGCATAACCCATAGTATAATACATCAATATTAACTAAAAAGGGCATAATTCGGTAATTCTAACGGGTAGTCCTTACCGATTAAGCCCCTACATTTTTATTCAATTACACATTATACTACATATAATATTCCTAACACAATTGCTAACACTACAAATGCTATTCCTAGTGTTATTGTTAATTTTTTTATTCTTCCTTCTTTTGTTCTACCTTTATTTTTTTCATAAAAATTATTTGTTGAAGAACCTGTAATTGTTCCTGAAGCACCATCATTATCCTTTGTTTGCATAGTTGCTACTATTATTAGTGCTATACAAACTATTAAATATATTACTAATACTATGTTTCTCAATACTACCATTTTTATACCCTCTCCTTTGTTTTTTCTTGACATATAGTATTCTAACATATATATTTTTAAATTGCAATTATTTTTTTAAAAATTTACTTTTTGTTTTTTTATGAAAATTCGGATGGACTTTAGTAGAGATGCTAAAAATTTGCTTTTTTTTATTAAATCTTTTATAATTATAGAAGATAAGCTAAATAAACATTAAATAGTAGAAAGGTTAAATGAATAATTTATGCAAATTTTAAATGTTGAAGAAAAATATAATAATAAAAAAATAAGTACATATTTATTAAACAAATTTCCTTTATTAAAAAGAAATACTTTATTTAAGGCTTTAAGAAAAAAGGATATTAGGCTTAATAATGTTAGAATTAATGATGATGTAGAAATTCATACTGGTGATGAAATTAAGGTTTTTATTACAGATAACTTACTGTATTTGAATAATATTGCTCTTGATATTATTTTTGAAGATGACAATATACTTGTAATAAATAAACCTGTTGGTATTGAAGTTACAAATATTACTAATAATGGAATTTCATTAACTTCTTTATGCAAAGAATATATAAACGGATTTGTTAAACCTTGCCATAGGTTAGATAGAAATACTGAAGGACTTGTTTTATTTGCTAAAAATGAACAAGCTTTAAATATTTTACTTGATAAATTTAAAAATAAAGAAATTGAAAAACATTATATTGCAACCGTATATGGCATTCCTAAGAAAAAACAAGAAAGACTTGAAGCTTATTTATTTAAAGATACAAAAAAATCTTTAGTTTATATATCTGATGAATTTAAAAAAGGATACCAAAAAATTATTACTTCCTACAGAATAATAAGTGAGAATAAGGAAAATAATACTTGTATTTTAGATATTAATTTAGAAACAGGTAGAACTCACCAAATACGTGCCCACCTTGCCCATATAGGTTTTCCTATTATTGGTGATGGTAAATATGGAATAAATGAGGTCAATAAAAAGTTCCATCAAAAATATCAAATGCTTACTAGTTATAAATTGAAATTTAATTTTAGTACTGATAGTAGTTTTTTAGAATATTTAGATAAGAAGGAAATATATTTAAATCAAAAAACAAAATAGCAAGTTATTACAACTTGCTATTTTGTTTTTTCTTAAATACATCTTATTATACAAAGATAATCCTTCTTCCATCACCCAGCATGAACTCCCAATCCTGCTTGTTCTTGCCTTTATTGCCAATTACTGTTCCTCTGACTTTGCCCTCTTCAGCAACTACCTGAATGCAGAGATTGTTTTCCACCTGCTCCATATCAAATAGTCCATAAAGTTTAGTGGGCTTGCGTACTTCTGTACCGTCTTCAGCAGTCTCAACATGGTATGCCTGCAACATCTTGATCCTTCCGCCATCTTTACCATTTAAGTCAATTTCTTTCGTATCAAAATTTATGTACTTCACGATGCCCATTTTACCATCAAGATCCTGCTTAGCAGTTATATACCGAACCTCACTTTTCAGTGCGTTTGCCCGCTTGATCGTTTCGTTTGTTAATGCATCGTGCACAGAAATCTCGCCTGTGAAAATGTAACTGTCTTCGCTTCCCTGTAGCTTAGTGTATACAGGAAGCTCCTCTTTCTCGTACACTTCAGGATCATAGTATTCGCAGATTTCATAGTCTTTGTCTGCTTCGTACTTATTCGGTACTGTAACAACGTTGCAGCCAATGCCAGCTTCTCTCAATGCATCAGCATACTTTACTGGTACATAAGGCAACTTACGTTCAACCGCCTTTCCGCCTTTAGCTACCAAGGTGTACTCTTTTCCCTCACAGAGCCAGCACATTGGAAGCCGATCTCTTGTCACTGTCTTAATGCTCATTCTGCTTCTTACGTTTACGTTTTTGGTTGTTTTAACTGTCATAGTGTGTCCTCCTTGTAAAGGTGTATTAATAAATATTTAATTGTTACCACATTTATATATTACCACATTATGTTGATTTGTGCAACCTTTTTTTTTTATTTTCTTATATTTTTTTGAAAAAGGGAAAATCTAATTGTTACATAACTATATTCTAAGGAAACATATGCTTTATCGTGGACATTTTTACCTAGAATACATAATAATTAACAAACCACCAAATTGGGTGGTTTGCTAATTGTATTTTTATTCATCTTTTGCCGTATTTATTTTTAGTAATTTGAATATTTCTACTATTACTAATGGTGCAAATACTAGAGCTATTACTTCTATTACATTTCCTATTGGAAGTATTGGTATACTAAATATATGCCTTAATGCTGGTATAAATAGTATTATTAACATTAGTAATGCAGATACTGCTATTGCTAGTAATAACTTTTTATTGCTAATTATTCCTGTTTTAAATATTGATTTTTTGTTGTTTCTTATATTAAATACGTGTACTAGTTCTGATAGCGCTAATACTGTAAATGCCATTGCCTGGCCTATTTCTACTTTTACTTTTTCTTTTGATACAAATTGTGCTCCATTTTGAATTAGTTCGTTTATGTTTGATACTTCTACTACTGATATTATTTTTCCTTCGTATTCTAGCATTGTTGGCAAGCTTTCTTCTGGAGTTGCTAAGCCTATTATAAAGGCAACTAGTGTAAGCACACCTATCATTACACCTTGATATACTACTCTAAATGTCATTCCTTTTGTGAATATTCCTTTTTTGCTATTTATTGGTTTTCTTTCCATTATGTCTTTTTCTGCTGGGTCAAATGCTAGTGCTAGCGCCGGAAGTGAGTCTGTTACTAGGTTTATCCATAAAATGTGCACAGGAAGTAATACTTCTATTAGGTTTATATCTATTTCAAATGTTTTTCCAAGCCATGGTGTTATTAGTATTGCTATAAATAATACCACTATTTCGCCTACATTACTTGATAGCAAGAATTGAATTGCTTTTAGTATGTTATCATATATACGTCTTCCTTCCTCTACTGCTGATACTACTGTTGCAAAGTTATCGTCTGTCAATATTACGTCTGATGCTTCTTTTGCTACATCTGTTCCTACCATTCCCATTGAGCAACCTATGTCTGCTGTTTTTAAGGCTGGGCTGTCATTTACTCCATCTCCTGTCATTGCAACTACTTCCCCATTTTTTTGCCATGCTTTTACTATTCTTACTTTGTGTTCTGGGCTTACTCTTGCATATACACTGTATTTTCTTACATTTTGCTCTAACTCTTCATCAGTCATTTTTTCAAGTTCGTTACCTGTTATTGCTTCTTCTTCTTTTTCTAGTATTCCTAATTTTTTTGCTATTGCTATTGCTGTTATTTTATGGTCTCCTGTAATCATTACAGTTTTTATTCCTGCTTTTTTACATTTTTCGACTGCTTTTTTTGCTTCTTCTCTTGGTGGGTCTATCATTCCTGCCATTCCTACATATATTAGGTCTGTTTCTATGTTTTTCATTTCTTCTTTTGTTGGTTTATGGTCTAATTCTTTATATCCAAAAGCTAACACTCTTAATGCTTCTTTTGCCATTTCTTCATTTTTTTGTTCTATTTGCTTTTTATATTCATTTATATTTTCTTGTATTTTTCCATCTATTATATATGAGTTACATCTATTTAAAAGTTCATCTACTCCACCTTTTGTGTATACTAAATATTTATTTCCTATTTGGTGAACTGTTGTCATTAGCTTTCTTTCTGAATCAAATGGTAGTTCTTCTACTCTTTCAAATTGTTCATATATTGATGGCTCAAATGCTAGTTTAAAGCCCATGTCTACTAATGCTGTTTCTGTTGGGTCTCCTGCTAAAGTGTTGTTTGTTGTTATTTTTGTGTCATTACAAAGCATTGCTATATGAACTAATCTTTCTAGGTCTGCTATTTTTGTTATGTCTGTTTCTGCCTTTTCTAGTGTTTCCATATCCATTAGTTCATTATCTGTATATATTTTTTGTACTGTCATTTTATTTTGTGTTAGTGTTCCTGTTTTATCTGAGCATATTACTGTAGCACTTCCTAGTGTTTCTACCGCTGGTAGTTTTTTTACTATTGCATTTTTCTTAACCATTTTTTGCACGCCTATTGCTAAAACAATAGTTGATACTGCCGCCAAACCTTCTGGTATTGCTGCTACTGCTAAACTTACTGCTGTCATAAACATATCTATTGGGTTTTTACCATATAGTATTCCTATTACAAATATTATTGCACAAATTACTAGTGCTACTATTCCTAGTGTTTTTCCTAGTTGATTTAGCTTTCTTTGAAGTGGTGTTTCTACTTCGCCAGTTTCACTTAAAATTCCTGCTATTTTACCTACCTCAGTATTCATTCCTGTTTCTACAACAATTCCTTTTCCTCTTCCATATGTTATTAAACTTGAGGAAAATAGCATGTTGCTTCTGTCTCCTATGCCTATTTCCTTTTCTTCTATTACTCTAGTATCTTTTTCTACAGGTAACGATTCACCTGTTAATGAAGCTTCTTGCGACTTTAGGTTTACTGCTTCTACTAGTCTTAAGTCTGCTGGTACATAGTCTCCTGTTTCTAAAACTACTATATCCCCTGGAACTAGCTTACTTGAGGCAATTACAGTTTGCATTCCTTTTCTTATAACTTTTGCACTATGGCTACTTAGTTTTTGCAAGGCTTCTAATGATTTTTCTGCTTTGTTTTCTTGTGCTACTCCTATTATTGCATTTACTATTACTACTATTAATATAATTATTGTGTCTGTTATTCCTTCTTTCTGTGCTATCCCAACTCCTCCTGATACAAGTGCTGCTATTATTAGTACTATTATCATGAAGTCTTTAAATTGTTCTAAGAATTTTACTACTATACTTTTCTTTTTCTTTTCTTCTAACTTGTTTTCGCCATATTTGTTTCTTTTTTCTTCTATTTGATTCTCTTGAAGTCCTGTTTTTATATTCGTTTCTAGCTCTTCACATGTCTCTTCTATATTTTTATTAAACCATCCTTTTTCCAAAATGACCCTCTCCTTTATATTTATTATATACAAAAAATAGACTTTTAAAGAATTTTTTACATTTTGAATGCACCTTACTTCTTTAAAAGTCTTGCTTACCATATAGGTTACTAACCAGATTTTTTGTTTCGCGATTGTTGATTAGTAGTTTATAAGCTACTCCCTTTTAAACTTCTTTTATTCTATCATTTGTCTTTTCATTTTGCAATATTATTCTTGCACTTTTTTTATTTTTTGCTTATAATTAGTTTGTTAAAATTTATTAAGGAGATTTTTTATGGAACATTGGAGTGTTGAGGATTATAAAAATTATTCGGATGGTAAAAAAATAAGCAAAAGTAAGTATAGAGCTAATAAAGTTTCTATTGATGGTCATACTTTTGATAGCAAAAAAGAAGCTGATTATTATTGCGAATTAAAACTTAGACTGCAAGCTAAAGAAATTAATGGTTTTTGTTTACAACCTACTTTTATTTTGGCTCCTGGGCTTAAGTATAAGGCTGATTTTATTATTTTTCATAAGGATAATTCTACTGAAGTTATTGATGTTAAAGGTTTTAAGACTAAAGAATATATTGCTAAGAAAAAGGTTTTTGAGGATAAATTTAATTTAAAAATAACTGAAATTGAATAATTTTTAATAAATTTTATTTTTAATTATATTTTTTTAATAGAGAAGATTTGCCTCTGATACAAGCTAATAGCTTGCCTTACAATTTGAAATCCATTTTTCCTATACTATAAGAAAAATGGATTCAACATGTTTGCAATTACTAATTGCCTACTTTTTACTTAAAATAAAATATTTTTCTAAAACATAAAGATAGAATAAATTTCACATTGTGTTGTTAAATTTACTCTATTTTAATTATTTATGTATTAATTTTATAATTAGTTTTTATTATAATTTTTATTCATTTGTTTGTATTTCTTCAGTGGTTTCTTCTACCATCTCTTCTTGTACTTGTTTTATTTCTTCTTGATCTTCTGGTTCTATGTTTACTGGTGTAGCTATTGTTTTACTTCCAAATGTAAATACTTTTTTTGCTGCTTTTTGTTTTTCTTCAAATTTTTTGTAAAATTCTTCTTTTGCTTCTTTTAGTGTTTCTTCCATTGCATTAAACATTTCTTCTATGTCTTGTTTTGTAAAGTCATATGTATTACTTCTTGCCATTGGCTCTAATATTTGTATGTCATGTAGTACATTATTTACTCTTTTTCCTGCGTTTTCTATAAATTTGTTTCTTTTTTCTTCGTTTACTTCTCTTTCCATTTCGTTTTTCTCTCCTTATTTTTTTATTTTCTTATTTTTTAAAATATCACATTTTTTTGCAAATTTCAAATATTTTTTACAAAATTCTTTTAGGAATTTTGTATTTTTGTTATAGTATAGGAAAAAACGATTTCAAATGTAAGTATTATATTTTATTTAGAATATTTGTATATCTATTAAAATGCTAATAATAATGTCTTATTTTTTATTCTAAATTAGTAGTCTAATTTTACTTTCGTATTTTGGCTATAAAAAATCCTTCATAATTTTCAGTAGGTTTTATACAAAGTGTTCCTTGTATTTTTGTTGGTAATAATGGTAATTGTTCTATCCCGTTAAATTCGATTGGTACTATTTTTGCAGTAGTTCCTTTCAAAGCTTTTTCTAATATTTCTTCATTTTCACATGAAAGTATCGAACATGTTGAATATATCATTTCATGTCCTGGCTTTAATAATTTTATTGCTTTTTTTAATAATTGCAATTGGGAAATAGTTACTTTTTCTATCAATTTCTTTGTAAATGTTTTTTCTATTTTTGCATCATTTATATTTAGAGTTCCGCTTCCGTGAACATGGCGCATCTAATAAAATTTGGTCAAATGAAAAAAAGTCATCAATTCTTCTGCTATCTGTTTGCATTATATATACTGAGGTTACTCCTTGTTTTTCTATATTATATTTTAGCTTTTCTATTCTAATGTTGTTCATTTCACATGCTGTAATATGGGCCTTATTTTGCGTTAGTGCTGCTATTTGTGTTGTTTTTCCTCCTGGCGCTGCTGCCATATCTAATATGTCATTATTTTCCTGCGGACATAATATAATTGTGGGTAGCATTGATGATAAACTTTGAAGATATATTTCTCCATTTATATACATTTGCATATTTTGTATTTCTTTTTCAGTGCTATTTTTTATTATAAATGCTTCTTTGCTCCATGGTACATTTTCAAATTCAATTTGTTTTTCTTTTAATTTATTTTCTATTTCTGCTATATTTGTTTTCAAAGTGTTTACTCTAAAAGTAACTGGTCTTTTATTTTTATACCCTCGTATTATCTCTGTAGTTAATTTTTCTCCATATTGCTGATTTAACATTTCTTCTAAAAATTCTGGTATATTTATTATTTCTTCCATATAAGTTTTCCAACTTTCTTTCTATTTCGCAAACTTTTATTTCTCAGATTTCTTCATTTCTTGTTCAAATTTTTCTTCTGCTTCTTTTATAAAAATTCTGCTTCTTCCACAGTTAGGTCTATTTAATGGGCAATGGTTATAACACCCTCTACATGTTAATTTAGCTAAATATTCTTGAAATTTTTCTTCCATTTTCATTACCTCCTCCTTAATTTTTTATATTCTAAGGAAAGTCATCTACGTGAGTAGGTGAGTTTCCTTAGAATATTTTATTCTTGTTTTTTATTAATCAAATTACTATATAAATAATAAGTATGTTGTAGGTGAGATTATTAACATCCCATGGCTACAAAGAATTACTATAAAAGCTATTTTTAAGTAAGCTCTTCGAAGTAATTGTGATTATTAATCTCAAGTACAATGTTTTTCATTAATTATGTACAATTCTATTATTGCTTTTTAAAATACTCTTTTCCTACCTTACATATAGGGCACCTAAAGTCTTCTGGTAATTCTTCTGCATAATATATGTATCCACATACTGAGCATACCCATGCTGTTTTTCCTTTTTGCGTTGTAACTTTTAATAGCTCTTCTTTATGTTCTTGGTAGTACCCATAACTCATTGGCTCTTTTTCTTCAAATACATCTGCTTCTATTACTTTTCCTATAAATAGTGTATGTGTATCATTTTCTATAAAGTCAACTATTTCACATACCATATATCCTATAGAGTCATTTATAACATCTATTTCTTCTATTTTGGTTGTTTTGGTATTTTCAAATTTATTTATTTTTCTTCCAGTGTTGAAACCAAAAGTTTTTATTATTTCTGGATTTACATCTTTACTTAATATTGATAATGAAAATTTATTATTTTTCTTTAATAATTCGTTTGTATAGTTGCTTTTCATTACAGCTACTGATATTAATGGTTCATCCCCTCCACTTACTTGTGATACTGCATCTACTATACAGCCTCCTTCTTTTGTTGTTAGTACATACATTCCTTGTGTTATTTTTCTTGTTATTTTTATATTTTTCAAAGTTTTTTCTTCCTTTCACTATATACTTATTTCATATTTATATTAGCATAAAAGCAAATAATTAGCAAGGCTAACTATTTGCTTTTTGCACCATTTGTCCTATTTTTCATCTACAGTCATTTTATTTAGTAGCTCTATAATTTCTCTATCTTTCATAAACTTGCCCCTAACTATATCTTTTCATATTGCTTTTCGTTGTTTTTTATTCCTAAAATATTTAACCCTTTTTGTATATTCTCATTTTTCATAAAGTACTCCCATATTGTTCCTGTCAAATAATTTTCTATCATTAGCATTGATATTCCTTTATCTATTCCTATTACTTCTTTTGAATACCACTCTCCATTTTCTAAATTATAGGCATCTTTGAAACCATATTTGCACCATAGTTTTGGGTAATTATTATAAAAATTTTCTAATGCTTTTATACTTAGTTCTGGTGTAAAAACTATTGAGCCTGCGCTTCCACAAGGAGATATTGTTCCATCATTTTCTTTATCTAAATTTGCTAAACTTGGTTTTGCTCCATATCCACCACTATATCCTTTTGGTCCAACACATGCAGTTAACCCCCATGAATTTTCTCCAAAGGTTTTAAATTTTTTACTATTTTTTATACAATATTCTCTATTTGCAATAGTGGCTTTTATAGAGTTGTCAAACCAGCTAATTCCCTCCTCATCTACTTTATTTCTAAAATCTATCCATGCATGTGAAAACTGATATGTAAATAATGTTCCGCAATATGTATAAACAATATCTTCTATTCCTTCATAACTTTCCTTTTCTTTTCTTATATCATCATACATTGTTTTGTTTATAGGAAATGTTGGTGAGCCTGCTCCAAGTACATATAACATTAGTTGTTCTGCATACATATCCCAATGCCCCCAAAAGCCTTCTTCTGGTTTATACCCCATATAAAAATAATTAGTTTCTTTATTTCTATACCATTCCCAATTAATTCTTTTATACAGTTCTTCCGCTTTTTGTTTAACTTCTCCTTCAAAAAATTCTCCTGCACATATTGCTCCACATATGAAAATTGCAGTATCTATTATTGATATTTCACAATTCCATTCTCTTTTTGCTGTATCCATATTTACAAAATGGTAGTAAAAGCCATTTTTTCCTTCTACATGGTTTAAAAATGTATCTAAGGTTTTATTTGCTCTTTTATATGCCTTTTCATGACTAATCCATTTTCGTTCTACTCCTATTACCAATGCTGCAAGTCCATATCCAACAGATGCAATACTTGCAATATTGTTTGCATACATGTCCTTATCTCTAATTAGCCCATATCCTTTGCTGTTCTCATTTAATTTACTTTCTTTAATAAAAAATTTGTAACTTCCTTTTAGTTCTTTAAGTAATAAATTATTACCATACTTTTTTAATATTCTCAAAACACCACATCCTTTAAGCTTATGTTAACATTTTTCTTTTTGATTTTCAATGGAAATTTATTCCCTAATAAGGTCATTTACTAATTATATAGTAAAAGTCAAAAAACAATCTGTGCTATTTTTTTATAACACAGATTGTAAAATGATTATTAAATATTTGTATTTATTAAATTCTTATATATTCACTCATAATAAAAACTTCTACATTCGTTTTATTACTTTGCAAGGGTTTCCAACTGCTACACTATTGGGTGGAATACTTTTATTTACTATGCTTCCTGCTCCTATTACAACATTATCTCCTATTGTTACTCCTGGAAGTACTACTACATTTCCTCCAATCCATACATTATTGCCTACTTTTATAGGTTTTGCATATTCTAATCCTTCATTTCTTTGTTTGTAGTCTAATGGGTGTGTAGCTGTATAAAAACTGCAATTTGGTGCTATAAATACATTATCTCCAAATTCCACCTTATTTCCATCTAAAATAGTTAAATTATGGTTTGAATAAAAGTTTTCTCCTATTTCTATATTGTAGCCATAATCACATATAAATGGCTGTTCTATTAGAAAGTTTTTTGCTGTTTTTCCTAGTATTGTTTTCATTAAATTTTTTCTTTCTTCAGTTTTTGAAGGTTTTATATTATTGTATTCATAGCATTTGTCTTTTGCTATATTTCTTTCTTTTATTAATTCTTCGTCATAATTTGCATTATATATTTGTTCTGCTAACATCTTTTCTTTTTCAGTCATTTTACTCTTCCTTTTATTTACTTTTTATAAAAATAATTATTCCCTTCTAAATACATAGTATTCTTTTTTATCCAAGGGCAACCAAATACAAACCTGTTTATTTGAAAATTAAGTTTTGCTTGCTTTGTTTTTATTGTCATTTTTCCTAGTATAAATATATGGCTTATTTTGAAGTCTTCTATCTCTTCCCATGGTATAATAGCGTAAGTTTCTCCGTTTGTAGGGTATATTGTTATCCCTTTTTCGTTAAATAGAAAAAAGTAGTACTCTGTTTGGTCAAATTTTATATATGTTTTCCAAGGTGTTGGTATTACAGCATTTGGCATTGGTATATTTGTACCATATATTATATTATCTGTCTGTGTTATTTTATATTTTTCTATTATATTTTCTAATTGTTTTGTAATCATATTTTTCCTCCTTGTATTATAGGTTCTTATTTCTTTTTAGAAAGATTTCGAAAGAGTTGTAAAGTTTTTGACACGTCCCAAATCTTTACCAAATCTTTACTTTTTTAATTGTTTTTAAAGAATAGTGAATTTGTTATGAAATCTCCAACGTTTTGCCATTCTTCTTTTAGATCTTCTGTACAGTTAAATGCTATTATTACTAATTTGTCATTATATGAGAAAAATATCATATTATTATATATTTTTGTATCTACTGCTTGTGACATTAATTTTATTTGACCAATATTATGTTTTTCTTCTTTGTAATAGTTTGAGCTTATTATTTCACTATTGTTTTTTAGTATTTTTTCCATATATTCTTTGTAAGTTTCTATTTGTTCATTTTTCATTTCATTTTGTGTTATGCTTATTGCAATATTTACAGTTGTTTCGTCATTTGAAAATACTATGTTTGGTACATCTCCATTATATTTTTTATTTATTGTTTCATAGTCTAATTGTTTAAAAGTTTTTGGAATTTTTACATAGAATTCGTTTTCTTCTATATGAATATATTCAGTTTCTATTTGCTCTCCACTTTTAGTTTGCGTAGTTAGTGTTTCATACTTTTTACTTTCTTTTTCAAGTTTTTTATTCTCATTTGATATAACAACTTGAATTATAATGCAGGCACTTATTATAATTGCAAATATTGCACCTAATACTACTTTTATTGTTTTGTTCCCTTTTTTCATTTTCTAATTTCCCCCTTTATAGAATTTTTATACCTAAATAATATCATAAAGACATATAGCCTGCAATGCTTTTATATTTTTTTCTATTTGTTTGTTTACTTTTTTATATGGTATAACATTTATATTTTATAGACTTCTATTGGCTGTTTGAATAAATTAAATTATAGATATTTTTATATTCTTTTAATTTTATAGTTTTCTTAAAATAGAATACTTTGCTAGTGTAGTATAGAAAAAAACAATCTGTACTATAAAAAATAGCACAGATTGCAAAATTATTATTACATTTTGGTATTTATTTAATTTTTATATCACCTCTCATAGTAGAAATTTCTACATTTGCAGTGTATCCAAAGTTGCCTCCTTTGTGGCGGTTTTTAACATCTCCACTCATCGCCCTTGTTGATAAATTAATATGACCAATGTTATCAAACTTAGCTGATATGTCTCCACTTGTTGCTGAAACATCTACATCAATGTCATTATCTGCATCAATATAAAGATTGATATCTCCACTTGTTGCCGAAATATCTGCTGTGGTAAATATTGCATTGGTCTCTATATCTCCTGAAGATGTTTTCACTTCAATATATTGAGCTGAAACACCTTCATTTAATTTAACATCTCCTGATGATGTTTGTACCTTAATGTTTTTAGCCCAAACGCCTTGATTTAAGATAACATCTCCTGATGATGTACGTATCTTAATTCTTTCAGTTGAAATCCCATCATTTAAGGTAATGTCTGCTGAGGAACCTATTGTAACTATCTCTTTAAATGTTTTATATGGCATTGTAATATCTAAATATAATTTACCGCCATAACAATTTCCATTGTATTTAGTTACAACTAAAATTTCATTACCCTTGCATTGAACATCAATTTTTATGTCTCTATCCAGCGATGCTTCTCCATATAAATGTGCTTCAACCTTAGAAGACTTCGAAGCATATATGTTAACATCAGCAAATGTTGACTCAATGCTCAACTTCTTCATATCACCTTTTACTTCTTCTGACTTTTTTTCATCGTATTTTTTAAGTTTGACTGTTTCTCCTCCGTTTATAACCCGTCCATTAATAATTACTTGGCTCCCTGAAAAAACATTACCATTGAAAAACATAATTTTTCCTCCTTATACTCTCTTATAAATGTTTGTTTTTAGTGCTACTTAGTAATATTCATTACTGTATAAGATTTTTTATACATGGTATTACCTATTTTTCATTATACTCTTATTTTACATAATTTTCAAGTTGTTTTAGAATATTTATTTACTTTTTAATAGTCTTATGGTAAAATCATTATCATCTTAAGCTAAATGGCTTGTTAGTAACTATTAATAAAATTTTATTATAGGAGGTTTATTATGATTAGACGGAGTAAAATTTGGTGTTTAATATGTTTAGTATTAGCTTTCATATGTGCACTTTTATATGTGCTATTTTTTAATTGCTATATTATTAAATTAACCTTTAGTTTTTCATTTCTTTTTCTTATAATGTTTGCCACTTTATTTTTTGCATTATTTTTTACATTTTGTGGCATTCTAAAGAAAACACAATTGAAATACCACATTTTTCTTTTTCTTTTCTTATTATTTACTATAACATGTTTTTCAAGCATTTTAATAGCAATTGCTTTTAAATCATTTTTTCCTACAATTATCATTGTTGAGGTTTCATTTGTACTATCTATAGTATTTGGGCTTTTTTCTAGAATTGAAGAGTTAAAAATTGAACAGCAAAATTAATTTATTAATAATTTTTGCCATAACGTTTCAAATAATTATTTAATTATTTGAAATGTTATAGCTTTTTATTTTTATTTACTATTTATTGTTATTTCTTTAATATTCGTATTTTGCTTTTTATATATTTTGAACATTTTGTCATTTATTATATTTATTATTTTTGCATAAATGTATAGTTTAAAACTATCTATATTCGATAATTTCTTTTTTGGTTTGTATTTTACTTTATGCTCTGTGCTTGCCCAGAAGTCCATTAGTGCTGTTCTTATTTGTATTTCTACTTTTATATGTATTGTCTCTTCTTTTATTTTAACTGGTACTTCTATTATTACATGGTAAGCTGAATAGCCACTCTTTTTTGCCTTTTTTATATAATCTTTTTCTTTTAATATTTTTATGTCTTTTTGATTTGCTATAATGTTTCTTATTTTATAAATATCTTCTTTATAATTACAAACTATTCTTATTCCTGCAATATCATTAATGTTTTGAATCATATTTTCATAATTAATTTCTATTTTTTTCTTTTTCATTTTCCCAGCTATACTTTCTGGACTTTTTATTCTTGATGTTACATTTGTTATTACTTCATAATTATAATATTCATTCAATACTCTTTTTAAATTTGTAAACTTTTCAACTATACTATTTAAAGCTTTTTGGTAAATTAGCATAATTATTTCAAATTCATCATATTCTTTTTCTATTTTTATTAATTCATTATTTTTGAGCACCTCATTTTCTCTTTTTAATATACTTTCCATTCTATCCCTCCTTAATTAGGTTATATGGATTATATATTACATTTGTTAAACATATATTAACGCTTTGTAACTTTTTTGTGTTTATTTTCCTTTTATCTTTCTTCATTATTATTTTTTATACAAAAAATATAACCCGTATTTCACTATTAATAGTAAAATACGGGTTTGTTCGTTTAATTGTACGAATTTTTGGAATTAGTCAGTAAATTCAAATCCACTATCCTTAAAGTACTTTCCAGCAGGAATGGTATCACATTCATTGTTATTAAATCTTATAAAGTATACTGGCCTCTTTTTTTCGATGTCCAATCCCCAGCCTATAACTTCAGCAATTTCTCCATGCCGAAACGCAGATATACTTTCAGATTTAACTTTTCTTCCAATGTCTTCTTTAGTAACGCCTTCCATCTCCGCTACAAGTTCTCTCACCTGTGTTGTCATCCTAAATCCTCCTATAAATTCTCAATATTTGATTGCTACAATTATATTATACTATATTCTACATAATTTTTCAATATTTTTAACCTTTTTTTATACTGAATAGTTAGTCAGTTATTTGACACTTAATATTTCATATGGTATATTTTTCCATATAGAAATTTATAAAGGTGTTGATTTATTTGAAAAGAACAAAATTAATAGATAGAGTTTTACCTTCTTATACAAAAGGTGAAGAAATTTTTAATATGGTTACTCATATTGTTGGTGGTGCTTTGGGGGTTATTGGTATTATATTGGTACCCATTTTTGCAGGTAAGCATCATAATGTTTATGGTATTGTTAGTGGTATTATTTTTGGTTTTTCTATGATTTTACTTTACTCAATGTCTAGTATATATCATGGGCTTAGTCCTAAACTTAAGTCTAAAAAAATTTTCCAAATTTTAGACCATTGTTCTATTTTTATTTTAATAGCTGGCTCATATACTCCTTTTTGTTTATGTACATTAAGAGAATATAACCCTATAACTGGTTATTCTATTCTTGCTATTATTTGGCTTGCTGCTATATTAGGTGTTATTTTTAATTCTATCGATATTAAAAAGTATAAGGTCCTTTCTATGGTTTGCTACCTTTTAATGGGATGGTGTATTATTGTTAAAATTAATATATTGCCTAATTTATTAACTATTCCTGGTTTTGTACTTTTACTTCTTGGTGGTATTATTTATACAATTGGAGCTGTTTTATATGGAGTTGGAAAAAAGCATAAGTATATTCATTCTGTTTTCCATATATTTATATTTTTAGGAAATTTATTACATTTTCTTTGTATATTATTATATGTTGTTTAATTATTTGCAAGGAAATAGTTTAGCCATACTAATATTATTTCAATTTAAATTATTTTTTCCTATACAATAAGAAAGTGGCTTTGCTACACGGACGAGCGACGCTCGCCCCTACAATTTAAAATTAGATTTTTTCTATTTAAAAGTTAAAAAAACCGCAGACAATCGTCTGCAGTTTCTTTAGCATTTCTGGTACTTATGCTATTTTCAAATCTTCAATCATTACATTGTAGAGTTCTTCTAAGTCGGAAATTCTTTCTTCAATGTTACTGATATCCAATCCTTCTAATAGCTCTCGTACATAGGAGTCAAATTCCTCCTTTACTTTTTGTTCTTTTTTGGACAGGCCTTTTACACCTTTAATAAATTTGAATTTCTTTTCTGAATAATTCTCTTTGATGTACTTCCCATACAGAAATTCTACAGTTTCTTTTGTATTTTCTACTGCCTTTTCTTCATCTTCAATTAATTCTAATTTCAGAGAATTGTTTTTCAGCAGTGTAATACATCCAAAACCATAAATTGGCTGACCATATCCACCATTACCAATTGTTATTTCTCGCTTTCCCATGTAAGGAATGCATTTTAATGCAGACGAAATGTCAAAAGATTCTAATTCAGGAATATATCTTTTGGCTCTATCCCATGCTTCTTTTACTCTTGCACGTTCTACTTTGTTTCTTAAGTCTGCCATAGTATTTCCATTGTATCCATGCCAAGAGTCTCCATAGTAATTAAATGTTACCTGTGTTCCATCATCTAAAGTTATTCTTTTAGTATTTGAATGATACAATGTATACTTATCTACAGTTATTGAGGCTTCCTTCCAGCCATAGTTTACGTCAAAGGTTTTTCCGTCAATCTCTATTGTTTTTTGCCTTCTTTCTTCGTAGTAAGTACTTCTATTGCTACTTTCATAATCAGCTTTTAGCCTTTCATACTCTGGATGATTTGGAACAGTTTTGGTATCTTCTGCAATTTGAATATCTTTAAAATATGTTACCTTTGTTACTTTAACAGCGTCCTCATAAGAAGAATAATAACTATCTGTCTCCTCTTCTGTAATAAACTGAGGTGCTATTTCTTTTAATTCCTCTGCACTTACTTTTGTTACTATTGTAACCAAGTCCATGGTTCTCTTTCTGCCATATGAGTCTTTAAACTCAATAATTCTCGGCTTTCCAACTACTAAACTTGGATTACTTGAGCTTAAGCAACTTTTTCGATCTAAGTTTCTGTAAATTCCATCTCCATTTACATATCCATAACCAGTATCTTTGTATACATGGTTAATCATTCCTGCCATGCATGCCATCTTTATTGCCTTTCGGTCGTCTGAAGATGTTATTTCTACAACTCCTTTTAATGCTTCATGCATTCTTTTGATGTGCTCTTTAATTTGGAAGAAAGCTTTTTTGTTAATGCCTAACTCGTCGAATTTTACAAACCCCATTTTTTGAAGCTCATTCCATACATCCAGCTCTGCTAATAGGTCACTTTCTCTTTCACGAGTAAAATTATCATATGAGCCTTGTTTCCCATAGATAGGATCTCCTTCTGAGTCTATTCCAATTTGCCTTTGGTTACTGCTAAGCAAAGTTCCGATTTCAACAATAGATGCAATTTTAATTACTTCTTCTGTAACACCATATTTCTCAGCTTCAATAATCATTCTTGCTGACTGCACGCCTACTGGCATTTTAGCCATCTTGTAGCCAATGGGAGTTACTGTGTTATCTTCTTTAAGTGCACCTAAGTTTATAAGCATTTCTTTTGCTCTTACAAGTTCTTCTATTCTTGGCTGATGGAAGAATGGAAATTCTACTGCGTCAATTCCAATAGTTGCTAAGCGCAGTACTGTCTGCTCTAAAAGACATCTTTGAATTTCAGGTACCGAGAATTCTTTTCTTTCTTCAAAGTAAGTATTTGAGCAAAGAATGTATTTACCTTCCTTTGTTCTTCCTGCACGGCCTTTTCTTTGCATGCAGTCTGCCTTGCTTGTGTCTCTTAAGAATAATCCCTGAATACCATTATATGTTTCTAAGTGTCTTTCTTTTCCTGTGTCTGCAACTGCGTCAATATCTGGAATTGTTATCGAAGTCTGTGCTACATTGGTGGCTACAATTACCTTGGGAACAGAATAACTATAAAAGCACTTCTTCTGCTCTTCTGAATCCAGTTCACCATGTAATGGAAGCACTTTTGCTTTTACATTGATAGAAGAAAGTTTCTTAATCACTTCTGCAATTTCTTTTTTTCCTGGAACAAATACTAATGTATTACGTCCTTCTAAAACCATTTCAGTAATAGCTGGAATTAGACTTTCTTCACTTCTTTCTTCAAAGCTTACTGGATATAATCTTCCAGGTACTTCAAGAGAATATACATCTTCTCCAAAGTATTCTTCCAAGTTCTCCTTTTCCAGAGTTGCACTCATAATAACTACTTTGGTACACCAGCCCTCCTGTATCTTCTTCTTAGACCAGCCTACAAGTGTTTCAATATTTGAGTTCCACTCGTGAACTTCATCTATTACTAACACTTTTGGCTTGTTCTTGGTGTCTGTAAGAGACCGAACTAACTCTAAGCCATCTGTACAATAAAGCACTGATGTGTTTTTAGAGTCCTTTCTCTCGAGTGCTGTTCTGAAACCTACTATTTCACCTAACGTAGTTTCCATCTCTTCTGCCACTCTTTCTGCTAATGACCAAGCTGCCATACGCCGAGGTTCGGTAACAACAACATCATACCCAGCATTATATGCATACTGTGGTACCTGTGTTGACTTTCCAGAGCCTGTTTCAGCTGTAATAATTGTTACAGCATGGTTCTTGATAGCCTCTGTGATTTCATTCATGTAGTTGTAAATAGGTAATGATGTGTTCATATTAAAATACTCCTTTCAAATTTCGCTTATTTAAGTTTTTTGGTAATGTTTGTTTATGCTAAATATAAACAATATTGCTTATATTATATAACATTTTACATAACATTGCAAGCAGATATAGTTATTTATGTAAAAAAAGTAATAACTTTTACTTATTATTATCAAAGTTATTACTTATATATAAGGTTATTTTTAATTATTTTGTTTTGCTTAGTATTTGTTGTTATATATAATATATTTCTATTTTATTATATATACATGTTCTTAAACAAGTTTACAAATTATTAATATATTTTTATTTTCCTACATTTATATTTCCACAATCACATTCTAGTTGTAATGTAATTTCTGAGTTTCTATTATTTTTACTTATATTTGCTTTTCCTAAGTTTACTTTTGATTCTATGTATACTTCGTTTGTTTCTTTTATATCTATATTTCCTAAGTCTGCTTTTATTTTAGAATTTTCGTTTATTATAAGTTTTTGTATTTCTACGTTTCCTGAGTCAACTTTTATGTCGCATTTATTTAGTATTTCTTCTACTTTTATATTTCCTAAATCACATTTTATATTTGCATTTTTTATTTTGCCTATTTCTACATTTCCTGCGTCACAGTCTACATTTATTGTTGCATTTGGTAAATTGTTTATATAGCAGTTTCCTAAGTTATTGTTTATTTTTATTGTATTATGATAGCTAGAAGGAATATTTATTATAATATCATTTTTTATATTTCCAAAATTAAAAAATATGAATTTGTTTCTTTTTGTATAATCTACTATTAATTTGTTTCCTTCTAACGTAATTTCTACATCTTTCTCTTCTTCTCCATAAGCTGTTACTGTAATATTATCGTTTGAAGTTTCTTTGAATGTAATATCTCCTGCATCTTGTTTTATTTCTATATTTTTTATTTCCTCTAAGCTAAAGGTTTTGTCATATATTATTTTATTGCTTTTAGAACCAATATTTATTATTTTACCTTTTCCCCCTGTTAAATTTACTACTAAAAACATTACTAAAATGAATATTAATATAGAAAGTAGTATTAATAAACATATAATTGGTGTTTTACTATTCATCTTTTTCATCTCCTTTTAACATAAATATTAATTTTACAGCTTGGCATATTAAACCATTTATTATAAATATTACCCATGTTACATGCCATGCCATTGTTGTAAAGCTTATTATGAAATATAGTGCTACACAAATTGAGCCTATTATTCCATTTATTTGTTTTATTATTTTTTCTTCTTTCTTTTCTTCTTTTGTTTTTTCAAATTTTGGCATTGACATATAGTTTTTTATTATTCTTGCTGTTGCCCAACCTATTAATATTAGGAATATTGAACTTGCTACTATTGGGTTTACATGTTTTACTGGAACTAATATCATTATTAAAGCTACTGCTAAAATGTATATAAAAATAGAACCACTTACTACTTTTGCTGATTTTTCTTTTGCCTCTTGTTTAGTAATTACTTTTTCTTCTTGTACTTCCTCCTTCTTCTGCTTTTCTTCTTTTTTTCCTGTTAGCAGTTCTTCTACACCTATTTCGAATAATTCGCTTATTGGAACTATTTTATCAAAGTCTGGTGTACTTTGGTTTGTTTCCCATTTTGAAACAGTTTGCCTAGTTACATTTAATTTTTCTGCAACCTCATCTTGTGTTAAACTTTTTGCTTTTCTTAATTCAAATAATCTTTCTCCTAAATTCATTATTTTCATCCTCCCTTTATTTAAAATTATATATATTTCTTTGGCCAATTTCTATCAATTTTAGTTGGAAATTTGTCAACTGATTTTAACATTGTAGTGTTTTATTTGGTTGCAAAAGCTTATATATTGTATTAATTTAAATTTTTCTTTTATATAATATCATAAAAATGAATCTACTTCAATTAAGTATTTACTAAATTTCTTAAACAAAAACTGAGTGCACATTGTACACTCAGTTTTTTGGATAAAATTTTTAATTATTATTCTGATACTCCTGTAATATCTTCGCCTTTTCTTCATCTGAAAGGCTGTTCCAGGTGTCTTCAGTTACATCAGGATTTACTTCAATCATTTGGCTATCTTCTGCATCATATGCTGAAGTACCTTCATCGAGTTCATTTCGTTTTTCCTGTGCTTCGGAAACAGGGGTAGCAAATGCAACATTATCAAATGTTACGATGTCTACTGTCCCATTTTTGTCATCTACATAAGTAATTTTTACAGTATCACCATCACGAGTAACTGCCAGTTCTTCTGAAACCATATACGAAGCTGTGAAGATTTTCTCTTCTTCTCCTTCTACTACCAAATAATAGTAAGTTGAGCCGTCTTCTACTACATTTGAGATCCGCTGAACTTTGCCTTTATAAGTATATCCATATGCTTCATCGGAAGCTACTACATGTGTAGTACTATTTCTTGCAACTGCTTGGATATATGCTCTGTTTGCCTCAGACAAACTAGCTCCTTTGGCTGCTATACTATAATTCTCAATATTTACCATTGCATATGCTTTTAATAGCCCTTCTTGATCTTTAAGTCCCATAACATATGTAGGAATTCCATTAATATTTAATGGTAATGGCTCTGTCGATGTATAACCAAAGTCTGATACCAATCCTTCTGCCGATTTCATTGCTGCACTTTCTGTTGCACCATTTAAATATGCTATTTGTGCATATTTGTTTCGGGTATTTACCATAATGAAACCTACACTAGATTCATCTGTTCCTACACTCGTCATTCCTGTGAAATAGTAGCAATCTCCTTCTACATACACAGTTAATATAAGATCTGTTTTCTTTGTCATTTCTGTGTTTCCAAATATAGTATTCCCAAAACCGTGTATCAGTTTTCCCCAATTGTCTATTTGGTTTTCAATAAATGCCTGTGGCTGAATAATATCTACCCAATCTGGCGTATCTTCTACTGAATACCAGCTTGTTTCACCTGTTTGTGCATCTACTACTACCACTCCAGTTGCCTCTTCGGTTCCAAATATTGTTTTATTTTCATATGTTGTTACTACCCAATATGGACGTCCAGAGTCATTAATTTCAAATGTATACTCTGTTAATCCAACGTTTTTAAATCCTTGATTCCTTATATGGCGTGTTAAGTCATAGCTAAAATAAGCTGACTTCTGGTAACGAATATTAATCTTTTCGCCATCTAACTCTGTTATAAAATTTACTTTGTTGGGGTTTGAAGCAGAAACTGTAATATAGCCTGGTATGGTTCTATTCTTATTCCATTTGAAATATCCAGAATGCTCAAGAGGTACTACATACATAATTTCTCCATTTACCTCCTGAATTGCTGCATTTCCTAAGTATACTCTAGACCCTAAGGCAATATCTTCGCCAATCTTCTTGTCAGCTTGCTTCTTTGCCAATGCTTCGTCTACAATTGGAATTTGAGAAGTGTCTATCTGTTTTATCATTTCTGAATATTCTACTTTTTCTACTTCTCCAATTTGTTGCTGTTTTACTGTTGCATTGAATACAGAACTTCCAAAAAAGGCTCCCCCTATCCATAAAATTAGTAAAATTGCAAATCCTAAAAAGGCTATAACACCCGCTATTCCAAAGTCAGAAACCCACATGGCAATATTGGATATTAGTATAATTACACATAAACCTATGAATAGAAAACCGCTGGCATATGCAATTGATAATGGCGGAAGCCATAAACCAATATAGTGCGCACATTAATACTACTGAAAGAACACTTACAACTAACTTACCTACTTTTTCCATTCTGAAATCCTCCTATATTGTTTGCTTGGTTTTTAAGTTACTTGTGAAATTCTATCCTCCTTTTATTATTTTATTTAAAATAAATTTTTTAAAACATATTACTTTAAAAGTATGTCATGTTTTATGGAAACTTGCAATAGCTTTTATTGTTTTTTTGTTTTCTTAGTAGTTATTTGTTTTTTACTAATTACATATTTTAGTTAAATATCTTTATACTTTAATATTATTAGTTTTTTCAATTTTCAAAAAATTTTATTTAAAGAAAGTTCTTTTTCTGTGCTTTTATTCTTGTATACATTTTTACATTCTGGTTATCCTATTAAAAAAATCTGGAGGTGTTTTTATGAAATTAACTATATGTGAATTAAGTTATTTAAATGAACTAATTACTAGTTGTGTTAATACTATTACTTGTATGTCTTTATTTAAAAATCAGGTTACTAATGAAGAATTAAAAGCTTTACTTTGTAATCATTTTCCTATTCATGTGGAGGATTATAATAGAAAAGTAGAGTTTGTTAAAAATGTGGATAGTGCTTCTGGAAAACTTAATGTTCCTGAGCTTAATACTTCTATTTTTGCTGAAGATGTTAATAGTTCTAAACATGCTGAGCCTATTACTGTAAATACTAATGTTACTACTTTGACTGATAGGGAAATTGCTTTATCATATTTCTTAACTTTAAAAAGAGCTGGTAAGGAATATGCTATAGCTTCTATGGAGGCTACTAACCCTACTTTACGTCAATTTTTAAAAGATGCTTATACTATGAGTTGTAATCATTCTTATGAAGTTTATGAGTGGATGGCTAAAAATAATTATTATCCGATTATTGTTGCTACAGGTGAACAAACTGGCGATATTGCTAGTATTTATAATACTATTTCTTTGTAGGGTATTTAGAGATTTTTGGAAAGATTTGGGACGTGTTCAAAACTTTCCAAAAATCTCTAATTTATTATATTTGCTTGGCATTTTACATAATACATTATATACTTATAGCGTTAATATTGTAATTAATCTTTTTAAAATTTTGAGGAGGTATATTAATTATGAAACGAATTCATTCTTTTGTTCTTACAGGTGGGCCTTCTGGTGGTAAAACTTCTGGTTTGTCTATTATTGAGCAGGAACTTGGAAACCGGGGTTATTATGTTTTAGTTGTTCCTGAAACAGCAACTGAACTTATTCCTACTGGAATTAGACCTTTTGGAAATTCTTTAAGTAATTTGGATTTTCAACATGTTCTTTTGGAGAAACAATTATTTAAAGAAAAACTTTATCGTAATACTGCTAACTTGTATATTCCATCAAATGACATTGTAATTCTACATGATCGTGGTATTATTGATAATAAAAGTTATATGACACCTGGTGAGTTTCAAACTCTTCTTTATCAGTTTGGTATGAATGAAGTCTCTGCACGAGATAGATATGATGCAGTATTTCATCTTGTTACTGCTGCTGATGGTGCTGAAGAATTCTATACTTTAGAAAATAATGTTGCTAGAACAGAAACCCCTGAGCAGGCAAGGCAATTAGATAGAAAAGGAATTGCTAATTGGACTGGTCACACTCATTTACGAGTTATTGATAACTCTACTGATTTTAAGAGAAAAATGTCAAGACTTATGAATGAAGTTTATTCAGCTCTTGGGGAGCCTGTTCCAATTGAAATTGAACGTAAGTATTTAGTACAAAAGCCAGATTTAAATGTTCTTTCTAAATATGTTGACATTACAACTGTAGATATTGTTCAAACATACCTTACTTCTTCAAATGGAAAAGAACGTAGAATTCGTCAGCGTGGTCAAAATGGTAACTTTTCATATTATATTACAGAAAAGCAGGAAACTTCTGGCATTGAACGTCCAGAAGTTGAAAAGAAAATTTCTGAAAAAGACTATTTACGTTATCTTTCTCAGATTGATTCTTCTCTTAGCCCTATTGTTAAAAAACGGGCTTGCTTTGTTTACAAAGCTCAATATTTTGAACTTGACATTTTTAATTTTTCTACTGATTATGCTTTGATGGAAATTGAACTTACTGATAAGACAAGTATTGTAAACTTGCCAACATTTATTAATATTTTAAAAGAAGTTACTGATGACCCACAATACAGAAATCATAAACTTGCTAAAACACAAGCATTTCCTGTATAATATTATTTGTTTTATAAATACCTCCCAAAATAGTGTAATACACTTTTTGGGAGGTATTTAATGAATATTTATTTTTTATTTCTTTCATATGTAATGTGAGCTTTATTTGTGTTCTTGTATGTATTTAACAACATCTCCAACTGTAACTATTTTTTCTGCTTCGCTGTCTGGTATTTCTAAGTCAAATTCTTCTTCTAAGCTCATTATTAATTCTACTATATCTAAAGAATCTGCTGATAGGTCATCTACAAATGTTGCTTCCATTGCTATACTTTCTTCACTTGTGCCTAATTGTTCTACTATTATCTTTTTTAATTTTTCGTAAATTTCTTGTTCTGACATCTTTCTCACCTCCTTTAAACTCCCATTATATTGTAGCCATTATCCGCATATATAACTTGACCTGTTATACTGTTTGACATATTGCTTAGTAAAAATGTTGCTACATTTCCTACTTCTGTTGTTGTTACATTTTGGTGTAATGGTGCTTTTTCTTCTACTATTGTTATTATTTTTGAAAAGTCTTTTATTCCTTTTGCTGATAGTGTTTTTATTGGTCCTGCTGATATTGCATTTACTCTGTGCCCTTCTTTTCCTAGGTTTTGGGCTAAATATCTTACACTTGTTTCTAGTGCTGCTTTTGCTACTCCCATAACATTATAGCCATCTAGCACTTTGGTTGAACCATGATATGTTAAAGTTACTAAATGTGCATTTTCGTTTAACATTTCTAATTCTTTTGCTTTTCTTGCTACTAATACAAATGAGTAACTACTAACATCTACTGCGTGGCTATATCCTTCTTTACTTGTATATATGAAATCATTATGCAAATCTTCTGTATTTGCGTGGGCTACTGCATGTACAATGCCATCTAGTTTTCCATTTTCTTCTTTTATTTTTTTGAAGGTTTCTTCTACTATTTCATCTTCTGATGCCCCATTTAGAACATAGCATTTTCTTCCTTCAAATTCTTTTGTTAATTCTTCTATTTTTTCTTTATTTTCTTCGCCCATATATGTAAATATTAGTTTTGCTCCATTTTCATAGGCTGATTTTGCTATTCCATAGGATATACTCCATTTGTTTCTTATTCCTATTATTAAAATTTGTTTATCTTTAAGTAACATTTTTCTCCTCCTTATTCATTTACTAACTGACACTTTTTATGCTCATCACGTCGCTTGCTCTTTGTTTATAATTTTTATAGGCTTGAAGCACTTATAAAATATATACAAAACAAGCAAGTGGCTACTCTGATTTAAAACTGTCAAGTATTAAATTTGTTTAAATCCTTGTATTTTTCTAAATTTTTCGTATCTATTTTCTACTATTTCGTCTTCATTTAATTGTTTTAATGCTTTTACCTCACTTGTTATTTCTTTTCTTATGTTTTTTGTGATTTTATCAAAGTCTTCTTCTGTAATTTCTAGTGGCTCTTTTATTATTTTGTCTATTACTTTTAAGTCATATAGGTCTTTTGCGGTTAGCTTCATTTTTTCGGCTGCTTCTTTATATTTGCTTGAGTCTTTCCACAATATACTACTATAGCCTTCTGGTGATAGTATTGAGTATACTGCGTTTTCCATCATTAATACTTTATTTGCTACTCCTATTGCTAAAGCTCCTCCACTTGAGCCTTCTCCTATTACTATTGCTATTATTGGAACTTTTAGTTTTGCCATTTCAAACATTGATTTTGCTATTGCTTCTCCGTTGCCCTCTTTCTTCTGCTTCTATTCCTGGGTATGCTCCTTTTGTGTCTATAAATGTTATTACTGGTCTTCCGAAACTTTTCTGCTTGTTTCATAAACCTTATACCTTTTCGGTAACTTTCTGGGTTTGGCATTCCAAAGTTTCTTTCTATGTTTTCTTTTGTGGTTCTTCCCTTTTGCTGGGCTATTATTGTATAGTTTTGTTTTCCTATTGTGGCTAATCCACATATTATTGCTTTATCATCTTTGAAGTTTCTGTCTCCATGTAATTCTATGAAGTTATCGAATATTTTTTCTATATATTCTATTGATGTTTTTCTTTTGGGATTTCTTGCTATTTCTACTTTATCCCAAGCGGATAGGGCTTTTTCTTTCATTTTTTCTCCTTTTCTTTACTTTTATGTTAATTTATGTTATAATTTTACTTATAGAAACTGTTGTTTGAAAATTCAATTCCTTAATAGGAGGTATATTTTATGATTAATTCAGTTAATAATAGTTTTAATTTGGTAACAGCTTTTAATTTATTTAAGTCTTATTCTCAGAAACGGCAACACGCTAAAGCTAATTTTATTGCCGAATTAATAGGTTGCCAGATATTTGTTGGTTCTAAAAGCATTGTTACTTATGAGGTAAGAGTAACTAAACGCTATCATAAAAGAACTGTAACTGCTGTATTGGATGATATGAATTACAAAATTGTTAGTTTTCATTATCAAAGTAATTATTCATTATCTGATAATCGGAAACATACTTACACTGCAATTACTTTTACACCTGCTGAGGGTTATTAACCCTTGGCTTTTTTTATTTTAATATATATGCATGCAGGAAGTGGATTGTTTTATGTATTTTTGGGTTTCCGCATTGGGGACAGTTCCTAATCTAGCCAGATTATTTTTGTTTGTTACTTAAAGTACTTCTCTATCTTGTTTCCGATTACGAACCGTCCCCAAAGCTACCCTCTCTTGTTTTTTCTGCACCCATTCAGGGACAGTCCTAAATAGCTACTTTTCTGCCCTCTTTTCGATTACAAACTGACCCCAACGCTACTTGGTTTGTGCATTTTTATGAGTTGTGATATGGTATTTTTTAGGTCTTTTCTTTCTACTATTTTGTCGATGAATCCGTGTTCTAGTAGAAATTCTGCGGTTTGGAAACCTTGGGGTAGTTCTTCTCCTATTGTTTGCTTTATTACTCTTTGCCCGGCAAATCCTATCATTGCTCCTGGCTCTGCTAATATTATATCTCCTAAACTTGCAAATGAGGCTGTAACTCCTCCATAGGTTGGGTCTGTTAGTACTGATATGTATAGTAGACCTGCTTTGTCTAGCTTTGTTAGTGCTGATGTTACTTTTGCCATTTGCATTAGTGATATTATTCCTTCTTGCATTCTTGCCCCTCCTGATACTGAGAATATTATGAGTGGTAATTTTTCTTTTATTGCTTGTTCTATACTATATGTTAGTTTTTCCCCTACTACTGCTCCCATACTTCCCATTAAAAATCCACTGTCCATTATACATATAACTGCTTTTTCTCCATTTATTTTTCCGCATTCCACAGCTTACTGCTTCATTTAGACCTGTTTTTTCTCTTAACGCTTTTAGCTTTTTTGGGTAGTCTTCTATATTTAATGGGTTTGTTGTTTCTATGTTTATATTAAATTTTTCGTATGTTCCTTTATCAACTATTAGTTCTAGCCTTCTATCTATATGCATTCTAAAGTAATGATTACAGTTTGGGCATATATTTAGGTTGTTTCTTACTATTTCCTTATATAATATTTCTTTACAGAAATCACATTTTACCCATTTTCCTACTGGAATATCAATGTTTGTTTTTTTGTTTATAACATTTTTTGTTTCTCTTTTTTTTATTTTATCAACAATCATAGTCTATTCATCCTTTTTTAATATTTGTTTTTCTATAAATGATGTATCAAAACTTCCTCTTATGAAGTCTGGGTTTCTTATTATTTCAAATAGGAAGTCTCTATTTGTTTCTATTCCATCTACTACTAGTTCTTCAAGTGCTCTTTTCATTTTACTTATTGCTTCATTTCTACTTGTTCCATGTGTTATTATTTTTGCAATCATCGAGTCATAGTTTGGTGGTATTACATAGCCACTATATATTGCTGTGTCTATCCTTACTCCATTTCCTCCTGGAAGGTTTATTTCTCCTATTTTTCCTGGGCTTGGCATAAAGTTTTTAGCTGGATTTTCGGCATTTATTCTACATTCTATTACGTGTCCTCTAAATTCAATTTCTTTTTGCTTATATTTTAGTTTTTCTCCTGCTGCTATTCTTATTTGTTCTTTTACTAGGTCTATTCCTGTCCTTTCTTCTGTTATTGGGTGTTCTACTTGTATTCTTGTATTCATTTCCATGAAGTAGAAGTCTTTGTTAATGTCTACTAAAAATTCTACTGTTCCAAGGCTTGTGTAGCCTGCTGCTTTTGCAGCTTTTATTGCAGCTTGCCCCATTTTGTTTCTTAATTTTTCATCTACTACACTTGATGGTGTTTCTTCTATTATTTTTTGATGATTTCTTTGTATTGTACAGTCTCTTTCTCCTAAATGTACAACATTTCCATATTCATCTGCCATTATTTGAATTTCTACGTGCCTTGGGTTTCTTATGTACTTTTCTATGTATATTTCATCATCATTAAAAGAGTTTTTGGCTTCTTGCTTTACTATGTTGTAACTCATTTCCATTTCTTTTTCGTTATTTACAACTCTAATACCTTTTCCGCCTCCACCTGCTGATGCTTTTAGCATAACTGGGTAACCTATTTTTTCGGCAATTTTTAGTGCTTCTTTTAAGCCTGTAATGCTTCCTTCTGAGCCTGGTATTACTGGTACATCTTCTTTTTTCATTAGTTCTTTACTGTTTGATTTATTTCCTAATAGGTTTATGACCCTAGATGTTGGTCCAATAAATTTTATATTTGATTCTTCACAGATTTTTGCAAAGTTTGCATTTTCTGATAAGAAACCAAAGCCTGGGTGAATACTGTCTGCTTTTGTTATTCTTGCGGCTTCTATTATGTTTTTTATGTTTAAGTAACTTTGCTTTGGGTTTGCTGGCCCTATGCATATTGCTTCATCTGCTAGCTTTGTATGTAGAGCATTTTTGTCTATTTCGGAATATACTGCTACTGTTTTTATGTTCATTTCTTTACATGCTCTTATAATACGAACTGCAATTTCTCCACGATTTGCAATTAGAATTTTGTTCAATTTTTTTCACTTCCTTTTATCAATTATTTTAGTTTACTTTTTGAGTAGTAAAAATTAATTTCAAATGTAGGGGGCGTGGAAAATCCACTTTTGTTCTATCCGATAACAGCAAATGTAAATTCTCCTTTAGCTGCTAGTTTTCCATCTACTGTTGCTATTCCTTCTCCTATTCCTATTGGACCTTTTCTTTTTATTATTTTTACTTCTAGTTTTAGGGTATCTCCTGGAACTACTTGTTTTTTGAATTTCATTTTATCTATTCCACCAAATAGTGCATTTTTTCCTTTGTTTTCTTCCATTCCTAAAATACTAACTGCTCCTGTTTGTGCCAAGCTTTCTGCTATTAATACTCCTGGCATTATTGGGTTTCCTGGGAAGTGACCTTTGAAATACCATTCTTCTTCTTTTACGTATTTATATGCTATACAGCTTTCCCCTGGTATGCATTCTTCCACTTCGTCTATCATTAGGAATGGTTCTCTTTGGGGAATTATTTGTTTTATTTGTTCTTTATTTAACATTTTTTGTTTCCTTTCTTTAATGGAGGTTGGAAGTTGGAAATTTACTATTTCAGCCTTTATCTCTACACTAGCGCGAAGTAAGTAATATATTTTATTTTTGTAATGAAGTCTTAGGCAGCCCGCAGATCGCGGTCTTGGAGGGCGAAATGGAGAAAATAAAATATATTACTTGCTGGGAGCGGACTTTAATAGTGTTACTGTAAATTGTATTAAATACTCTCCATTATCTTTTTTATATTTTATTGTTTACTTTCTGTTAACTTTATGATATAATATCATCAACTTTAATAGCTAAGTGCTATTTTAAACTTGTTTTCAGTTGTGTAATACAGCAGGAAGTAGCTTATCGTACTTTTATTTTATTTTAAATAATTCTGTACCATATTCTACTGTTTCTCCGTCTTTTACTAATATTTCTACTATTTCTCCTGCATATTCTGATTCTATTTCATTCATTAGCTTCATTGCTTCTATTATACATAGTGTTTCCCCTTTTTTTACGCTTTGACCTACTTCTACATATGGCTTTTCTGTTGGTGATGGTTTTAGGTAGAATGTTCCTACCATTGGTGATTTTACTATTTTATAGTTCTCGTCTGTTTCGGTTGTTGGTTGTGTCTCTACTGTTTGTTGTTTCTTTTCTAGTATTTCAGTTGGTTGTTCTTTTATTATTTCTTTAACAATTTGATTGTTCTTTTTTACGCTTATTTTTATTCCATCTGGAAATTCTAGGTTTACTTCGTCTACTTTTGATTCGCCTATGTCGGTTATTAGTTTTTTTATTTCGTTGTAGTCCATTTTTGTTTTTTCCTTTCTTTTTTGGTTTGTGGTTTGGGGTTTGTGGTTTGGATTTCCGCTTTGGGGACAGTTCCTAATCTAGCCAGATTATTATGTCTTTTTTGCTTGTGGTTCTTCTCTATCTTGTTTCCGATTACGAACCGTCCCCAAAGCTAGTCCTCCAAGCTACTGTCTGCCTATTGTTCGTATTTTTTGAATATTATTGTGCTGTTGTGACCGCCAAAGCCTAGGGAGTTTGACATTGCGGTTTTTATTTCTTGGTTTTGTGGTTCATTTGGTACTATGTCTAGGTCGCATTCTTCGTCTTTTTCTTTGTAGTTTATTGTTGGGGGTATTAGTTTTTCTTGTATTGCTTTTATGCTTATTACTGCTTCTACTCCTCCAGCTGCTCCTAGTAAGTGGCCTACGTTTCCTTTGGTTGAACTTACTTTTACGGTTTTACTTGCTTCTCCTAGTGCTTTTTTTATTGCTTTTGTTTCTATACTATCGTTTAGATGTGTTGAGGTTCCATGTGCATTTATGTAGTCTATTTCTTCTGGTTTTAGTTTGGCGTCTTCCATTGCTCTTGTCATTGCTTTTGCTCCGCCTTCTCCTTCTGGACATGGTGAGGTTATGTGGTATGCGTCTGTACTAGAGCCAAATCCTACTAGTTCTGCATATATTTTGGCATTTCTTTTTTTGGCGTGTTCTAGTTCTTCTAATACTAATATTCCTGCGCCTTCTCCCATTACAAATCCATTTCTTTCTTTGTCAAATGGTATGCTCGCTCTGTTTTTGTCAGTTGCATTTGATAGTGCTTTCATGTTTTCAAATCCTGCTATTCCTACTTCACATATTGAGGCTTCTGCTCCTCCTGCTATTATTACGTCTTCTGCTCCTAATTTTATTGTTTTGTATGCTTCTCCTATTGCTTGTGTTGATGAACTGCATGCTGTTACTATTGCCATTGATTCTCCTTTGAAGCCAAATTCTATTGCTATATTTCCTGCTGGCATATTTGCTATTGACATTGGTATGAACATTGGTGATACTCTGTTGTTGCCTTTTAGTGTGTTTATTTCACATTGGTCTTGTATTGTTTTTAGCCCGCCTATTCCTGAGCTTACATATGTTCCTACTCTTTCAAAGTCTGTGTTTTCAGTATTTATTTTGCTATCTTTTACTGCTTCTCTTGCTGCTATTATTGCAAATTGTGAAGATTTATCTAATCTTTTGGCTTGTTTTGGTTCAAAATAGTTTAGTGGATTATATTCTTTTACTTCTGCTGCTAATTTTGTTTTAAAATTAGTTGTGTCGAATAATGAAATATTGTCTATTCCACATTTTTTGTTTTTTATTCCTTTCCAAGTTTCTTGGGTGTCTTTTCCTATTGGAGTTATTGCTCCAAGTCCTGTTATTACTACTCTTCTTTCCATTTGTTTTTCCTCCTGTTCTATTTTGTTTATTGGTTTTCGCTATTTAAAGCTGTTCATAATCTAGCTGGATTGACTTCTGTTTTCCGCATTGGGGACAGTTCCTAATCTAGCCAGATTATTTTTGTTTGTTACTTAAAGTGCTTCTCTATCTTGTTTCCGATTACGAACCGTCCCCAAAGCTACTCTTCTGCCTTGTTTCCGATTACGAAGCGTCCCCAAGGCTATTTTGTTTTTACATTAACATTCCACCATCTACATGAATAACTTGCCCCGTTATGTATGAGCTTTCTTCTGAGGCTAGAAATTTTACTACGTTTGCTACGTCTTGTGCCTGACCCATTCTTTTTAGTGGTATTGTTTTTGCTATTTCTTCTTTTATTTCTTCTTTTAACACATCTGTCATTGCTGTTTCTATGAAGCCTGGTGCTATGCTATTTACTAGTATGTTTCTTGAGCCTACTTCTTTTGCTAGACTTTTTGTGAAGCCTATTATTCCTGCTTTTGAGGCTGCATAGTTTGCTTGCCCTGCGTTTCCGCTTATTCCTACTACTGATGATATGTTTATAATTCTTCCAGTGCGGTTTTTCATCATGTATGGGATGATGTTTTTTGTCATGTTATATGTTCCTACTAAGTTTACATTTATTACGTCTTCAAAGTCTTCTTTTTTCATTCTCATTAGTAGCGTGTCTTTTGTGATTCCTGCATTGTTTACTAGTACATCTATTTTTCCATATTCTTCTATTATTTGTTTTGCTATTTTTTCGCAGTCTTCATAGTTTGATACATCTCCTTGAAGGCTTAAACATTTTGCTCCTGTTTGTTCTATTTCTTGTTTTGTGTTTTTTAGTTCTTCGTTTTCTTTTCTGTAATTTATGGCTATATCATAGCCTGCTTGTGCAAGTGTTATTGCTATTTGTCTGCCTATTCCTCGGGTTGCTCCTGTTATTAATGCGGTTTTTTTCATTTTTTTGGTTTCCTTTCTTTTTTGGTTTGTGGTTTGGGTTTCCGCGTTGGGGACAGTTCCTAATCTAGCCAGATTATTTCGTTTTTTTGGCTTGTGGTTCTTCTCTATCTTGTTTCCGATTACGAACCGTCCCCAATGCTACTCTTCTGCCTTGTTTCCGATTACGAACTGTCCCCAATGCTACTTCTCTTATTGCTTTTTCTAAGGTTTCTGTGTTGTTTATGTTTATTATGTTTGTGTTGTTTGGTGTGGGCATTCTTTTTAGAAAGCCTGATAGGGTTTTTCCTGGACCTATTTCTATGAATGTGTCTATTCCGCTTTGCAAGCATTGTTTGTAGTACTTTGTCAAACCTTACTGGGCTTGTTATGTGTTTTGCTAGTATGGTTTTGATGTTGTCTGTTTCTTCGTATGGTTTTCCGTCTATATTTTTTATTACTTTTGTATTTGTTTTTGTGTTTATTGTTACTTTTTCTAATTCTTTCTTTAGTGCCTCTGAACATTTTGATAGTTTTTCGGTGTGAAATGGTCCTGCTGTATTTAGTAGCATTACTTTTTTTGCTCCCATTTCTTGTGCTATTTCTTCCGCTTCTTTTACTGCTTCTTCTTCGCCTGATATTACTGTTTGACCTATTGTATTGTAGTTTGCAGGTACTACGAAACCACTTTGTACTTTACTACATACTTCTTCTACTTCTTTATTTCCTAACCCTATAATTGCTGCCATTTTCCAGTTTCCTTCTGGGGTTAAATTGTGCATTATTTCGCCTCTTTTTTGTACAAGCTTTACTCCTTCTTTAAATGATATTGCTTTTGCTTCTATTAATGCTGTGTATTCTCCTAGGCTTAAGCCTGCTGACATTTGTGGTGTTATTCCATTTTTATGTAGTATTTCTAGTATTGCTAGACTTTGTGTTAGTATTGCTAGTTGTGTGTTTTGGGTTTCGTTTAGCTTTTCTTCTGGTCCTTCAAATGATATTTGTTTTATATTAATTCCTGTTATTTTTGAAACTTCGTCATATATTTTTCTTACTTCTTCATAAGCCTCGTATAAGTCTTTCCCCATCCCTACTTTTTGGCTTCCTTGACCTGGAAACAAAAATCCTATTTTCATTTTGTTTTTCCTCCTATTATGTTTTAAATTAGTTCTAATTTTACTAATTTATTGTTCTATCATATCTAAGTTTGCTTGCCTTTTTATTTTATTTGTTGATGTTTTTATTAGTGGCTTTTCTGTTAATATTATCCCTCTTATCGCTTTATATGGTGGCATTTTTTTATTTATTTCTTTTACTTTTTCAAATAATACATTATATATTTGTTCTTCTGTTTTTACTTTATATGTTTCTTGTATTATTTTTCTGTCATATACAATTTTGACATTTATTTTTATATTTTCTTTGTCTTCTGATTGGCTTTTTCCAAATATAAATGATTCTTTTACTCCTTCTATTTTGTTTACTAAGTTTTCCATTTCTTCTGGGAATATGTTTTTCCCATTTTTTAGAACTATTACACTCTTTTTTCTTCCTTTTATGAATATGTAACCGTCTTCATCTATTTTTGCTAAGTCTCCTGTATAAAACCATCCATTTCTTATTGCTTCTTTTGTGGCTTTTTTGTCATTATAATATCCTAACATTATGTTTGGGCCTTTTACTATTAGTTCTCCAACCCCTTCTTTGTCTGCATCTACTACCTTTGCTTTAACACTTGGAACAGCTTTTCCTATACTTCCTATTCTATATTCTTTATTTGTTCCAATTCCTATAACTGGAGATGTTTCTGTTAAGCCATATCCTTGCACTAGGTTTATTCCTAATAGCCTATATTTTTCTTCTATTTTTTTATCTAGTGCTGCTGCTCCACTTATAAATAGTTTTATTTTTCCTCCTAGCATTTCATGTATTTCATTAAAGGCTTTTTTTCTTTCTTCCATTGTAGAATTTTTATATTTTTCTTCTTTTTCTAGTATTTCTTGTAATTTTCCTTTTTTCTCTAAGCTTCTTCTAATTGCCATAAATAGTCTTTCATATATTCCTGGTACACATGCCATTACTGTTACTTCGTATTCATTTAAGTTTTCTATAATATGCCTTATTCCATCACAAAAGGCTATTTGAGAACCTTTATATAATGAGAATAAGAACCCTACTGTACATTCAAATACATGGTGGTCTGGTAATACTGAAAGTATTGTATCTTCTTCATTTACATCTAATATACTTCCTATATCCATTAAGTTTGAACATATATTTTTGTGTGAAAGTGCTACTACTTTTGAATTTGATGTTGTTCCTGATGTGAATAGCATTATACTCATTTCTTCTGGATTTATTTTCGCATTTATAAAGCTTGTATCTTTATTTTTTATTAGTGTATGGCCTTTTTGTATTAGTTCTTCTTGTGAGTATATTCCTTGTGTGCTTATTTTTCTATCCATTGAAATTAGGTGTTTTAGTTTGTTTTTTGTACTATATTTTATTTTCTTTATTGTTTCTTCATATTTTTCTGAATAAAATATTGCTTCTACTTCTGCTCTTTGTATTAATGACGATAGTTCATTTTCTGGTAATGATTTATCTAATGGTACTACTACTCCTGTTCCGCATACTACTGATAAGTAAGCAATTTCCCATTCTAGTCTGTTTTCTCCAATTACTGCTATTCTTTTTCCTTTAAGGCCAATATCTATTAATGCTGTTCCTAATGCATCTACAATTTCTCGTATTTCTTCATGTGTATATATTTTATATTTTCCTTCTGATATTTTTATTTTGTATGCTGGTCTATTTTTATATTGTTGTTTCGTTTTAGTTAACATGTCTTTTAGGTCTGTTATTTTTAATGTTTCATATAACTTTTCACTCATTTTTTATACCTCGCTTTTTAATATTTTATATCATAGATTTTTTAAAATTTCTTTAGAATGGGTGGTCAGTATAATATGGTTTTGGAGAAATAAAATTGGAAGTAAGCTAGTAAAGGATATAGTTTTTGGGCTAATTTTTAAAGAATTAATTTATATTTAATTTTTTACTTGATATTATCAAACAACTGTTTCATAATGTATAAAAAATTTACAGAGATTGGAAGTGATATTATGAGTAAAGAACTTGTACAGACACAAATGAATGTAAATAATAGGCAAATAAGAGTTATGAGAGTAGGCAATCTAGATTATATATCTTTAACAGATTTAGCCAAATATCAAAATGAAAATGATCCATCTGGAGTTATACGAAACTGGATGTCAAATAAAAATTCATTTGATTTTTATAATCTTTGGGAAGAATTGCATAATGAAAATTTTAATTCCGTGGAATCACACAGAATTAAAATTGATGAAGTTGGTTATAATCGTTTTACTATGACACCAAATCGTTGGAAGAAAGATTTTAATGCAATTGGAATAATTCCAAGTAGTGGAAAATATAGTGTAGGAACATTTGCACATCCTGATATTGCTTTTGAATTTGCAAGTTGGCTAAATGTAGAATTTAAATTATATTTAATTACAGAATTTGAAAGATTAAAACAAAATGAAAGTTAGCAAAATAAAATTGATTGGTCAGTTAGAAGAGAGCTTGCGAAAACAAATTATAGGATACATACTAATAGTATAAAAGAAAATATTATACCTACACTAACTGAAAAGCAAAAAATATATGTATATGCTAATGAAGCTGATATTTTAAATGTTGCATTATTTGGAATGACTGCAAAGGAATGGAAGGACAAAAATACTACTTTAGACAGATGCTCAATTTTATAATAAAATATAGAATATTTCACCATCAAAGTGGTAAGATATTCTATATTTTTTAATTCATATTTATTTACTCAAAAAGATTTAATTGCTCCACATTACTTCTTAAATACACTTGCTCTAACGATGTATCTACTGCTACGTCTCCATTTATTCGTGCGTCTTCTATGTTTAAGAAGCTGTTATTGGTGTATTTACTACTTCTTAGTGCTAATTGGTATATTAGGGTGAATTTGTCTGTTATTGAACTTTGGCTTAGGTCTGATAGGCATATCATTTGGGTGTTAAACCTTTTTGATATTTCTAACATTGGCTCTAATAGGTGTTTTGATGAGGTTTTTCCGAATGGGTTATCTAATATGAATACTTTTGAGGTCTCTGCTTTTTCGTCTTCTCCCATATTTTCTAGCTCTTTTTTTCTGGTGTATTGGGTTAGTGCTGATAGTAGTGCGAAACATGCTATAAATTTTTGCCCGCCTGAGTTTTCTACTATTACTTCTTCCCATTGCCTTAAACCACTATTTTTGTTTTCTATGTCAAATTTGTATAGTTTTACTTTTATTGTTTCTATGTCTAATGTTAGGTTTAGTAACTTACGGTCTGATAATTGTGTCATTACTTTACTTTCTATTGTCTTTGTTATATCTTCTGTACTTTTACATTCCTCACGTAAGTCTTGTATGCAAGTTTCTATGTGGTTTTCTATCCTTTTTTCTACATAGTCTTTTAGTTCTTGTGGTATGTCTATTTTTAGTATTTGTACATATCTTTCTCCTATTTTTATTCTTGAGGATTCTGATATCTTTTTCATTTCTTCATATAGCATTTTTCCTTGTTTTATTGCATGTTCTAGTATGTTTTTCTTGTCTTTTTCTATATTTTGTAGTGATAAATTTACTATTGCTATATATTCTGTTAGTTTTTCTACAGATTGTCCTATTTTTTCGTATATGTGATAGTATGTTTCAAAAGTTCCTGCTTGTCCATCTTGTATTTTTACGTTTTCTAAAAATGTGTTTATTATTCTATGTTTGTTTTTGTAATTATTGTTTATTTCTAAATTTTTTCTATAGCTTATATCTTTATTTGTTTGATTTTCTTTTTTTAGCTGTGTATATTTACTTAGTAGTTCTTGCAAATCTACTTTTTCTAGCTCTATTTTTTGAAGTTCTTGCTCTATATTTTTTATATCTATTTTTCTTGCAATTTCGTTTATTTGATATGTGATTTTTTTATTTTTTTCCATATATTCTTTTTGATTTTTCCTACCTTCTTGGTTTGCTTCTTTTATATTTTCTCTTCTTTTTTCATAGTTTCCTTTTATTTGACTTGCACTTATAGGTTCTTCTTTTCCTATCTTTTTCAAATTATTATTTGTTTCTTGAAATTGTGTTTCTATTCTTATATAGCTATTTATTTTGTTATCTGCTATTTTTCTTACTTCTTCTAGTTCGTTTTCCTCTTCTTCTTTCTTCTCTTTGGCCAGGTCTTCCATTTCTTCTGAATATATGATAGATATATAATCTTCTTCTCTTAAATCTCCATAGTCTTTTTGTCTTTCTTTTGCTTTTTCTTCTTTTATTTTATTCCAGTTTGCTAACTCTTTATTTATTTCATCCATGTTTTGCTTATATTCATTGTTTAAAATTTCATACTTAGCTTCTAGTTCTTCTATAGATATATTTAATAAAGTTCCTTCTTCTCTTTTTGGTATTTTTATTTGTTTTTCAGTTATTTCTTCTAATTTATGTGTTAAACTACTTTTATTTACTACATTTTCTTTGCTTTTTTTATCCGCTTCTTCTATTTTATTTTCTATGTTTTCATTTTCTTTTGTATTTGTTTCTATCTGATTTTCACAGTTCTGCTTTTCTTTTTCATTTTCCATATAGTAAGTGTTATTTTCTATATATTTTAAAAAGTCTTCTTTTTGCTGTTTGTTTTCTTTTAGTTGTTCTGATTTTTCTTGATTTTCATATTTTTTGTTTTCTATTTCTTGTTCCCATTTTTCTTTATTTTCTTTGTGGTTTTGGTTTTCTTCTTTTTTATCTTTTATTTGTCTTTCTAAGCTTAGTTTTTCCTCTTCTATTTCTTTTTTGTCTTTTTCTTCGTAATTAAATGCACTTACTATTTCTAAATGATTTTTTATTTTGTTTACTTGTTTTTCTGTATCTTCTTTTCTGATTTTGTAGTTTTCTAGTTGTTCTTCTAACTTTTCTTTATATTGGTTTGCATTTTCTGAAAAACATTCTTTATGATACAAGCTTAGCAAATATATTTCTTCTACTTTTATTATTTGCTTTTCTTTTTGCATTACTTTATCTATATTTTCATATGTTATAATTGGTGCTATTTTGTTTGTTTCTTCTTTTATGTCTAATTTTTTTATTTTTTCTAAGTCTTCTTTTGTTACTATATAACAATATGGCAATATTGGATTTTTTTCTAGTAATTCTTTTTGATATTTTTCTTGTTGCTTTTTTAAGTATTCTTCTCCTGTTATGTATTCTATATTTTCCTTTTCTAATATTTCTCTTATTTGTTTTGAGTTGTGCAATCTTCCTTCTTGTAGGTCTGTTAGTGTTTCTTTTACTTTGTTTATTTTATTTATTTGTTCTTCTAATTTTCTTTTATTTTCTAAGTATTTTTCTTTAATTATAGGTTCATATACTTGTTTTTGATATATACTTTCTTCTATTCTATGATATTTTAGTATTTGTTTTATTTCTTCTTCTTTTTCTAAAAATTCTTTATATTGTATATTTTTTTGCGTATGCTTACTTGTTAGTTCTTCTATTTTTTCGTTGTTTTCTTCTTGTTTTTCATTTGCTTCTTTTATATTTTTACTTAATAGCTGTATTTGTTCTTCATTTTCTTGTATTTTAGTTTTTAAGTCTTGCTCCTGTTTTTCTAGGCTTTCATTTATTTTTTGAACTTCTTTTTCTTCTAGCTCATTTAATAGGTTTCTGGTTAACATTATGTTCATTTTTTGAAATACATTTTTTTCTTCTTGCTTAAATTGTTCTATTTTTTGCTGTATGCTTCCTATTTTATTTGAGTATTCGGCTATGTTTTTTTGTGTTTGTTCTTTTTGTATTTTCCATTTTGATATATTTTCTTTTATTTGTTTATTTTCTTGTTCTATTTTATTTAGGCTTTCTTGTAGTTTTTGTTCTTCTTTTTTGTATTGTTCTTGTAAATTATATTCTATTTGTATTATTTCATTATCTGTGCCATTTTTGTTTTGCAAATTTGTTCTTGCTTGTTCTAATGCTTGTATTTTTGCTGTTGCTTCTTTTTCCTTTTCATGTATATATGCTACTTTTTGAAGTTTGTATTCATATTTTGCTTTTTCTAAATTTTGTTTTTGTATTTCTAGTTCTTCTTGTTTTTTGTCTTTTTCTTCTCTTATTGCTTCTAGGTCACTTTGCTTTTTATAGTATTCTTCTGATATTTCTTCATAGTCTATTTGTTGTAAGTCTTTTTCATTTTGCAGTATTTGATTTTCTATTTGTTCTATTTTTTGTTGGTTTTCTTGGCTTAGTTTTTGCAAGTTTAAGTACATATTGTTTATATTTATTTCTACTTCTTTTTCTTCATTTAGTTTCTCAGTTAAGTCTTTTACTACTTCTTCATATTCTTGTATTTCTTTTTTAAATTTTTCTAATGTTTCTTTTTCTTTTATATTGCTTTCTTTTTCTATTATTTCTTGCATTAGGCTTACAAACATTTCTCTTAGTTCTTTTCCTTCTGCTTCGTTACTGTCTGATATTGTTTTTAGTATCCATTTATTTACTAGGCTATCTGAGGTTTTACAGTCTTTGAATAGTTCGTCTACTCCTCCTTCATTTTCATTTATTTTTGATAGTAGCTTCCATTCATTTGCAAATATTCCATATTCTGCAAGCTTTTTTCGGTATTCTCTTTGATCTTGTCTTCCAAATGTTCTTAGGCTTTCTATATTTTTATTTTCATTTATTAATTTGTTTGCTGTCTCAAATGATTTATATATTGTTACGTTTTCTTGTTTTTCTATAAATGGAATATTTTTTATATCAAATTCGTTACTTTTTTTATATTCATTTATGAATGTGAAGTATTTTGTTTTGTTCATATCATCACTTGAAAGTTGTTTGCTCATTACTATTCCTGTTAATAAGTATGTCTTTTCGGTGTTATCTAATTTCCATTCTATTAGGATGTAAGATGGTTGGTCTGGTGATAAATAGCTATATACTTCTCTTCCATGTATTTTACTTTCTGGCATTATTGGTTGACCCATTAGTTGTACTAGTACACTTTTCCCTCCTCCATTTGCTAGGTTTAGTAGTACATTTTCTCCACTGTAACAGTTTAACATTAGGTCTTTTATTATTTTTTTATCATATTGTATATTGGCTATTCTTATTCTGTTTATTTTAGGCATTTTTATCATCTCCTATCCTGAATATTTGGTTTATTTCTTTTATTCTGTCTTCTAATAAGTAGTAATACCTCATTAGGTTGTCCAACTTTTCTTCTGGTCTTATTTCTAGTTCTTTTTCTCCATTTGGGTAGAATACTAATTTTTCTTTTTCTAATATGTCACATGCTTTTTTTACCATGTATTTTCTTGTGTTTCTTGTTGGTCCGTCTACTACTTTTGATTTCCATTCATCTGCTATGTTTTGGAAGTTTATTGAATAGTCTTCTTGTAATAGGTCTTTTGTGTCTTGGTCTGCTTTTTCAAACCTTTCGTCTAAGGCTGTGATTATATCTTTTAGTTGTAAAAAGTCGGCTTGTTTTGGGTCTGCATTTTTTCCTCCATAGAATAGGTATAGTATAAACATTATTATATAGCATAGCAGGAATGTTTCTATTAGCTTTGCATCTGACCTTATTGTTTCTCTTATTTCTCTTAATGAAAAACTTAGTATTTTATTTTCTATGTTTGCTACTAAGTATAGTGTTCTTGGTGTTTCTACTATTTTGAAGTCTAGCTCTCTTTCAAATTTTTCTAGTATTTCTTTTATTTCTGGGTTTTCTATATAAGTGCTAAATAGGTCTTTATCTTTTTGCTTACTTATTTCTCCTTGTTCTAGTAGTGTTTTATATATTTTTAGTGCTTCTTCCAATATTTTATCCTCCTATTACTATAAATTTTACATCATTTATTTCTATTGTTTCTTTTAGTTCTTCTTTTTGCGTGGTGTATTTGAATATGTTTTCTAGTTTTTCTATTTTTAATGTATCATATGTATATGTTTTTCTTTTTTCTATTAATATTCTGTATAGACAGTATGATAGGTCAAATTCTCCATTACAGTTTTGACTTACTAGCTCTTCTTTTAAAAATTCTGAAATTGATATTGTTTCTACTTCAAATAGTTTTAGTATTATTAAAAATATTCGTTTGTTTTCGGCATATGTTTCCTTTTGTTCTTCACTTAGGGTATTAAACCATTCTGAAAATGTAAATTCATTTTTTTGCTCTTTTGCATATTCTAATAGTTCTTCTATTATTTGCACATGTATTTCGTTTCTTCTTTGTATTTCTTCTTTTTGCTTTTGGTTGTCTTCCATTTCTTCTTCCTGTCTTTTGTATTCTTCTTGGGCTTCTTTTATTTTTGATTGGCTATCGTATAATAGGCTTATGTTTAACCTTTTTTTCATTGAGCTTAAGTATAGTGGGTTTACTAGTTTTTCATATATGTTGTTTATATCTTTTATATTTTCTATTCTCTCTAGTGGTTTTAGTATTTCTTCTTCTATGTTGTATCTTTTCTTTTGGCTAAAGCTCATTGTGTCTTCTAGTATTTGCAAGTATAATTTTTTTAGTTTTTGCACTTGTATTAGTATTTGCCTTTGATATCTTAGTGCACTTTTTACATTTTGTGATATTAAAAGTACTTCTCTTTTTGCTTTTTTTATGTTTTCGTCTAATTCATTATGCTTTTTTTCTTCTTGTTCTAAGTGTTGTTTTGCTTTTGTTATTAGGTCGTCTATTTGTTTCATTTCTTCGTATTCTTCTTGTATTAAGTCATTTGCTTCGTTTACCATTTTTTCGTATTCGTCACTTGATATTTCATTTATGTTTGATTTTAGTTTTTCTTCAAATTGTGAAAATTGGGTTTGTCTACTTCTTAGCCTTTGAATTATTTCTCTACTTTTGCTTATTGCTCCTTGATAATTTTTCTTTTTTATTAGCATTTTTAGTTTTATTTCTTCTATTTGAAAGCCTAGTTCGTCTTCTACTTCTTTTGTTCTAAATAAGAAGTCATACCCTTGTTTTGTTAGTTCATATACTATTTTGTTATTTTCATTTATTTTGTCGCTTACTAAGCGTACTGTTATTTCTTTATAGCCTTTTTCATAGTTCATTATTTTGTATTTTCGTGCAGTTCCTTTGTTTTGAAGAATGTCTTTTACTATGTATCTTGTTATTTCTTCTGCTTCTGAAATTGATACTTTTTTGTTATATTGTGGTAATATTGTTTTTACAAATTGTATTATACTTTCTAGTGTGCATTCTTGTTCTTCTGTTAGTGTTATTTCCATAATATGTACTAGTACTGACATTATTATATTGTCTAGTTCACTATTTTCAAATAAGTTTTCTATTCTGTCTGTTCTGTTTCTTCTTTTTGCTATTGATTCTACTATTGCAAAAAACTCCATACGTTTTTCAAAACCTTTTAAATATTCTTGCATTTTATTTTTTTCCTTTTCCTATTTTTTTTATTATTTCTGCATTTATTATTTCTTGTGGTATGTATTTTTTGTTTTTTAATATTTCTTTTATTTTTTCTTTATATGTATTTGTAAAAGAGCTTAGAAATATTTCAAGTGTAATATTTTCGTTTTGGTTGTTTTTTATTTTTCCTAATTGTTCTATTTCTTTTATTTGTAGCATTGTTTCATATATTTTTGTAAATAGGCTTATTGTTACATTTTTGTTTTGTGTTACTGTTCTTTCGTACATTTCTATTCCTGTATAGTCTAAGTCTCCCCAGTATAGAAATTTGCATTTTCTTCCTATTATTTGTTTTTCATATTCTTCTAATGCGTTTTGTTTTGTAATTTTGTTTCCTTCTCCATATAGAAGTCCATCTATTGGTGTTTCTAGCATATAGTATTCTTCTTTTATTTCGTTCATTATTTTTCGCATTGTATACCATGTGTCTTTGTTTTCTATTATTAGTATGTTCATTTCTTCTTTTTTGGTATGTATGTAGTCAAAAAATGGCTCTGGGGTTAAATAGTAGTTTAGTTTTTGTTCTAGGTTATTTAGTTTTATTATGCTTTTACATAGGGTACTATCTAGCATTTTTTCGTCGTTCCATATTTGGTAGGCTCTTTCATTTTTTGATATGGAGGTTTGTAGTTTTTCTTTGTTTTTTATTAGAAATGTGTTTAAGGGTAATAATATTTCTCGATGTTTTTCATATATGTGTGTTTTTTTTAAGTATTCTTCTATGTTTAGTAAATTACATAGGGTTTGTATTTCTTGTTTATAGTTTTCTTCTGTTTGTTTTTCTTTTATTATTTTGTATTTTAAAAAAAGTGATGGAATTTTTCCGTTTTTATGTTTTCCGAACGTTTTTTAAAATTCCATCATTAATAAGCTGTTTTATAATATTTACTAATTCATTATATGTTATTGGTTGTTTTATCATTTTTTCTATTTCTTCTAGTGTTATGTATGCTTTTTTCTCTTTTTGTAGTTCTTGTTTTATGTGATTTTCCATTTATTTTTTCCTTCTTTTATTGGTATTTTTTACCTTTTTAGTATAACATTTTTTTGGCTTTATTTCAAGTGTTATTAGGATTTTTTGGTATATTTTTGAGATTAAAAAAGATAAGTTATAGTACTTTAAGGGTTCTATAACTTATCTTTTTCTTTTACTTAATTTTACTATTTAATGTCCTTAAGCGTTGTAGAAACATAACTCGGTATATTTTCATGCTCTATTGTCCTATATTTTACTGGAATTTCATAATATCTCTCATACGTTTCTTTGCAAAATGCATAGTTTAAATCTCTCATTTTGCGTATGTTCTCTTTTGGAGATAATTCCTTACTGGGATAAATATGTTTTCCAATGTTTATAGTATATGCTTGTAGTACATTTTCATCGCCGTCTGTGCTGTCTTTATCCCGCATTGTAATAAATGTAGGAATAATTGGAACATTATTCAGTGTTGCCCATTTAAAAGCTCCATACTTTAACGGCTTTGGCTGTTTATAATTAAGCCACATACTCTGCTCTGGACAAACTATTATAAAGTCTCCTTTCTCAAGTATTTCTTTTACTGCTTTTTCAAACATTTCCATTGTTTCTGGTACTTGACTTAATGGTAAAGTGTTGTCATGTTTAAAGTATAAGCCGAACTTTCCGGGGAAGTTTGTGTAGTTTCCTTCTCTTATTACTTTATATATCTTTCTTTTTACTCCACCATATTTTAAAACTCTTTCTAATGCAAATGTATCAAAAGGATTGAAATGATTTACTGTTACTATTGCACCAGATTTTACATTTACTACATTCTCTATTCCGTCTATACCATCAATTGCTAGACTTCTCCGCCTTAAAGCATTGTTGGTAAATGTTTCTTTCCAAACATTCATAATCTGATTCTTTTTTGCATTCTTTGGATCTTTCTTTAAATAATCAACATCTTCTGGCTTCAGAGGGAGATTCTCTGGGTCATCATTTATATCTAGATAAAATAACCCTGCTGTTTCCAAGAATTCTATTCTTTCTTGATTACTTAAATTGAAAAATCCATTTTCTTTTAAACATGCAATTTGTTCATTGATTCCCATATTAAAGAACCCCTGACTTTTTAATGTTTCTACCTTTATCATTTTATTACCTCCTTAAAATAATTAAGATTTGGTTTATGACTACTGTAACTATAGTATTATTGTACCAAATTTCTACTTCAAAGTCAACTTATGTAAATTGTTTGACTTTTATTATAACTCACATGTTTTTCATATTTACTTAAGTATTTAATATAATTTTCATCAATCGTGTAAAATAATAGTTCTTGCATTTATTTCCTCTTTCTATTATAGAATAAAAAAGAGAGTACATTTTATATTGTACCCCCCTAATTTAAAACAGCTCATTTGTAAGGCTGAGCTTTACCTAATTTCATAACAGCTCATTTATAAGGCTTGAGCTTTACCTAATTTCATAACGTTCTTTTTTAGGTTAGAACTTCCTATTAGTAATCTAGCGATTACCCTTCTAGTATATTTATTATAATACTATTTTATTCATTATGTCAATATAAATTTAATATTTTTTTGAATTTTTATTCTTCCACTTTTACAAACATATCTTTCCCTACTCCACATAATGGGCATACCCAGTCTTCTGGTAGGTCTTCAAATTTTACTTTTTCTACTTCTTCGTCATATATATATCCGCATACTGTACATTCGTATTTCATTTATCCTTCACCTCCCTTACATTTTTAGCATATTTTGTGCAAGCTTTTTCATTTCTTCTTCGTTTTCTATACTCATTGTTGTTTTTATATGAATTATTGGCTCTATTATTTTTATTTCTTTCATTTGCTCTAATAGTTCTTGCATATTTTTTGCTGCAGCTGGTGCCCATGAACCATTTTCTATTATTGCTACTGTTCTGTTTTGGTAGTTTTTGTGTTTTAGGTGTCTTAAGAATTTTTCCATGAATGGGAATAGTCCTGCATCATATGTTGGGCAGGCTAGTATCATTTTGTCGTATCTGAAGGCGTCTTCTATTACTTCTGCCATGTCTTGTCTTGCTAAGTCTGATGTTATTACTTTTTTTGCTCCCGCTTCTATTAATATTTCTTGTAGCCTTTCTACTGCTTTTTTTGTATTTCCATGTATTGAGTTATATGCTATTAATATTCCTTCATCTTCTGGTTTATAACTACTCCATATATCATATTTATTAATGTAGTAGCTTAAGTTTTCTTTTAATATTGGTCCATGTAGTGGGCATATTGTTCTTATTTCTAAATTTGCTAGTTTTTTTAGTAATGCTTGTACTTGCATTCCGTATTTTCCTACTATATTAAAGTAGTATCTTCTTGCTTCACAGGTCCAGTCTTCTTTTGTATCTAAGCTTCCAAATTTTCCAAAGGCGTCTGCTGTAAATAGTATTTTTTCTGTTTCTTCATATGTTACCATTACTTCTGGCCAGTGTACCATTGGTGCCATATAGAATTTTAGTGTGTGTTTTCCTAAGTTTAGTGTATCTCCTTCTTTTACTAAAACTTGTTTATTCGTTAAATCTATTTCAAAAAATTGTGGTAACATTTTGAAAGTTAGTGCATTTCCTACTATTTTCATTTTTGGATATTTTTCTGTTAGCATTTTTATACTTGCTGAATGGTCTGGCTCTAGGTGTGATACTACTAAATAGTCTACTTGTTTTCCATTCAGCTTTCTTTCTAGGTTGTTCCACCATTCTTCTTGCTTTCTTTTATCTACTGTGTCCATAACTACTATTTTTTCATCTTTTATTATATATGAATTGTATGATATTCCATTTGGTATTATATATTGGCTTTCGAATAAGTCTAGGTCTTTGTCGTTTACACCTATGTATTTTATAGAATCTGTTACTTGTATTTCTTCCATTTTTCTTAACATATGTTAGTTTTTAAATTAACATATTTCTCCTTTCCTTTCTATTTTGTAAGTTATATCATATATTAGTATTATTGTCAGTATTTAGTTATATATACTGATATAACTATGATACTATTTTTTGTTTTCTTCTATTGCTTTTCTGTACACCAATTTTTACAATTTTCTATACGTAGTCCATTGTCTCCGTTTTCTTTATCATAAGCAAATGATTCCAATAAATTACAAGCAAATTCTTCACATTTACCACAACATTCAATCTTTTTACTTTCACAACATTCTTTAACTGCACATGTATCAGCCCAAAATGGTTTCTTTATATTTATGCATCCATTACATACTTTTTCTTTCATAAACCTACATTCACTACAATCAATTCCACACCTTGATTTGATTTCTGTTTTTATTTCTACACCTAGCATATTATTTTTTCCTTATTTCTATAATTAATAAATTTATATATCTGTTATTATATAAACATATCTTTATCTTTCTGTTTCATCTTTCTGTGATTCCTTTATCCACTCTTCGCATCTCGCTTTAGCCTCTTGTATTTCATCTGGATCTAGAATATCTTTTATTGCTTCTTTTATAGATATTTCTCCTGCTAAAATATCATCTGCTAACACTCTTATTGCACATGCTTCCCAACCTATACTTTGAGAATATTCGGAAACAGCATCGTTTTCTTTTAAATCTTGCTCCATCAATTCTCTACATGCTTTATCTATTTTATTACTTCTTTCTATTAATATATTTGCAATAATTCCTCTTGCTACTTTAGTTGGTATTACTTCCTTCATATAATGTTTCTCCTTTAATATATTTTAAGTTTTCATATTATAATACTAACGCTTTCTTTGGACAAAATTTTGAACATTTACCACATTTTATACATTTATCATGGTTTATTTTTGGTGCTTCAAATTCTTTTTGTGTTAATGCTCCCACTGGGCAAACTTGAACTGCGGGGCATTTATGATTTTGTGGGCAATTTTCTACTATTATTTTTAATTTGTTTTCCATATATTTTTCTCCTATATATTACTATTTTATTTTTTGATTATATTGTTTCATTAGCATATTATCATAAAAACAGATAATTAGCAATGCTAACTATCTGTTTTATATATTTTTTGTCTCATGCCTGAGTTGTTATATTATTGTACGGTTTCTTCTTTATAAATTTCCCCTACAAATTGCCATGTATGACCATTGTCTTTTGATTCATATTTTGCCCTTGTTAGTCCATGGTTGTAGCCACCTTCATATCCTCCTGAGGCTAATACTGTTAGTGTTCCGTCGCTTTCTTTTGTTGGCAAGTAGAAATAGTCGTAGCAGTTTTGCCATTCTTCTCCTTCTGGATCTGATAGTGTGAATTCTCCTTTTGGGAAGTTTATTTTTGTGAATGTTTTTCCTGAATCGTATGTTACTAGTAAGTCTGCTTTTGCACAGTATATTGTTTCTGGATTTTCTAAAAAACCTAAACCATTTTCATAGAATTTTATTTTGCTTGCTGCTGTTATTGTAAGTTTATTTACTTCTGTAGCTTTTGTTCCTTTATCAGTTATTTTCGTAATAGCCCATACTTGCATTCCTGGAAATTGATCCAGTACTTCTACTGTATATCTTTCATTTTCACTTATGCTCTCATCATATAAGTAACGTTTAGCTTCTTTTAATTTTTCATTTTCTTCTTGTATTTGATTTATCTGTTCTTCTATTTGCTTTGTTAGTTCTTCTTTATTAACATTTTTTTGTTTTACTTTCCACCTTGATATATTAAATTCTTGCCATTTCATTTCTTTATTATTATTTATAATATGCAATAATGCCTTTTCTATTTTTACTTTTTTGTCGTTTTCTATATTTTCTTTTAATTTTTCTTCTAGCATTTTATAGCTATCCTCGGTTGCTATTTTTTGTATATATACATAGTCAGTAGGTACCTTAGTAGTCTTTCTACTTATGTTTTTGCTTATTATTATTTTTTCTATATTTATAAAGTTTATTACGCAATATACACTTAACACTATTATAAATGCTATTTTTATAAAATCAAATTTTTCATTAAATATGTATATTGTTGTTGGTACAAATATTGCAAGTTCGGTTAGTAATATTATATATACAAAGGTTCTTAGGTAGGTTAAACCATATTCCATTTCATACATATACATTCTAAACATAGAAGATAGTACTATAATTATTGTAAATATTACTAAAAATATGTTTAATACTTTTATTATCTTTTCTTTTTTACTATTAAATTTGTTTGATAGTAATATTATTGCAAAGTTAATGAATGATACAAACATTAGCTGGAAGAAACCTGTTCTTGCATATGTTGCATAGTCTATGTTTACATTTATTCTTGCTAAAAATAGTGAACTTATTTGTATGTAGCAAAATACTACATACACAAGGTTTAATGCTATTAAAAGTAATTTTAGTGTAAACTCATATTTATCGCTTATATTTCCTATTTCTTTTGGCTCTTTATGTTTTTGATTTTGCAGTTTTAATATGAAGCTTAATACTAAAAAGTATACTGCTAATATTATTGCAAGTCTTATTATTGTGTTTACTATATTTTTTATATTTAAGTTTGTTATTATTTTTCCTATTCCTGAAAACATCCCAGCAAATATACTATCTGCTGAAGCTAGTAATATTATTACTACTCCTACTACTGCGAGTACTATTAGTATAGATGTTGTTAATTTTTTTATATCTACTTTCCTTATCCCATTACTATCTTTTATATGTGACTTTGCATTTTCTTTTGTATAATCAATTACTTCATTTACTGTTTCTAATGAGTCTACTGATATTCTAAATGCTGTATATAAATGTTTACTAAAGTATCCTTTTTTATTTATTGTAATTGCATACATTAGTATATTAAGCACAATTATTATAATTATGTTTGACACATAAAATACTTTACTTGCAAATATGAAATATGTACTACTTAGTAATATTATTGGTATTAACAATAATAAACCGTTTTTATTTATTATTTTATTTTTTCTATTTATTATATATAGCAATATTCCATTTAATATTGCTTCAAATATAATCATTGAAATTCCTATTTCTTTGCCATAAAATAAAATTGATTGACTTATGGCTACCCCTATACTTCCTATAATTTCCATAATAATTATTCTCCTTTTTTATAATCTAATATATCTCCTGGCTTACATTCTAGAACTTCACATATTTTTTCTAGTGTTGAAAACCTTATTGCTTTTGCTTTATTTGTTTTTAGTATTGAAAGATTTGCAGGAGTAATTCCAACTTTTTCTGCAAGTTCACCTGATGACATTTTTCTTTTTGCGAGCATTACATCTACGTTAACTATTATTGGCATTTTTATCATTCCTCCTTGTTTTATAATTTACAGATAAATATATTTTAAGATGTAGGGGCGATTAGTAATCGCCCGTGCTCCAAAGGCTTTGCTATATTTTTATTTAATATGGTAATTTCTTCGAAGAACCATAGAAGTTTATTCTTTGAGGTCTGCGGGCGATTACTAATCGCCCCTACATCAAAAAATATCTTTTAGTTTGTAAATTGTAACTATTTTAAACTACTAAATCATTTTCTTCTTTATACTCTATTGCTTTTTTGTATATTTCGTTTAGTATTTTTATTCCTATTCCCAAAAGTATGAACGCTATAGAGAATGTTCCTAAAAGTAATGAACATAGTATTGTTACTTCTATATTAATTGCTAATGATTTTATATAATACATTAGGCTAACCATTATAACAAAATATAATATTCCTATTATAATTGATGAAATAGATATTTTATTTAAATGATTACTATTGTTATTATCAAATAATTTGTTTTCTTTTAGGTTTCTAAATATTTTTATAAATTTTGAAATTATATATAGTGCTACTATACCTGTTGCTAAGAATACTCCAAGTGCTAATGTAAGTGATATTGGCTGTAATATATTAGTTATGTTATACCTTGAAAATTCTGATATTGTTACTGTTATTAGTATTGCTAATACTACAAAGTCTATTAATGCTATTATTATAAATACTGCTTCTAACCCATGTTCTACCTTTGATGATAAACTTTTTTCTCCTAATATTTTCATTATTTTTCCTCCTTTTGTTGTGGTTAGTATATATTATTTATTTTTGTTTGTCAATACTTTTTTATTGTTTTTCGATATTTGTCAAATGTAAATAAAGCGAGGATTTCCCCGCTTTATTGTGTAAAACTAACTAGTCAAGTTCTTCTAAAATGCATTTTTTCAAATTTTTCATACATTTTACCACGCAAAAAGAAATAGTATCTTCTTTATTTTATGTGGTTTTCTTCTAATAGTATGTTTTTCATTTCAATTATATTATAAAACGGAACATTTATCCCTTCTTCTGCAAGTCTTACTACTCTTAATGCAATAGTTATAATCTCATTTCTTACTATTTCTGGAATTTCTACATCTATATTTGAATTTATGTACTTTTCAGCTATATATTTTTCTGTTATTGGAAATATATTTTGTATTAAAAATACTGCCTTTTTTCCTAGTACATTTCCAAAAACGAAATTATAAACTGGTCGATTTCCAACTTTTAATTTTTTATTGTCATAAATTTTTTTATATTTTTCATATTTAGTTGATATTGGAACGAACCATATTATATTTTTATCTTTTCTGTCTTTAAAACAAAAATAACAAGGTCTTTTATTACCATTCTCTTTATTTTCCATTAGTTTATATTTTTTAAACACATCAAAGAACTCATCTTTTATAAAATAAAATTTTCCATCTTCTATTAACATTGTTTTTACTCCTTTTTATGGAAATATGGGATCTAAATTAATTTTATAGACCCCATACTTTACTATAATTAACATTTTTTCACCTGCACATTTATATCTCGCAAGCAGGGTTGCGGTTCACATTTTTTCACCTATCCATTTATTCGACGCAAATAGGGTTGCGACTCACATTTTTTAATTATAGTAGATATTAAATATCCACTACTATTGTATTTATTATATAACCATTTTATTCATTATGTCAATACTTTTTGTGGTTTTTCTATTTTTTTATAACCGTCACTTACAATAATTATAGAAAAATTAAAGTTATAAAACACAAATAAAGCGAGGATTTCCCCGCTTTATTTTGTAAAACTAACTACTCCAGTTCTTCTAAAATGATCTTTTCAAATTTTTCATACATTTTAGTTACCATATGAAAAATCTTGCTTACTTCATAGTTTCTTCTTTCGTCAAATATTTCGGATGCAAGATCTTTTAATGTACATGTGTACTTTGTTACCAATACTGCAATTTTCATTTTGTCGTTTGCTGGAACTTTGTGTAGAAAAGGCATCTGGAAAATTAAATTTCCTTGTGAAATTTTTATACTATCCAAATAACCGCTTAACAGTTGAATTCTATCACTCATTCCATTAGTTATAGCTTCTTTGTTAAGAGCTACTGATATCTCCAAACAATCATGTACTAATTCTTCAAACATTTCGTTAGCTCTCATTTCTTTTCCTCCTCTTCACTATGTTCGGAGGATTTCCCTCCGATTTTTTTAAGTATCTTTGGGAACAAAATTTTCCTATATATTATATAATAGCATACTTTACATAAAAATGCAACTATTTTTCATATTTTTTCAAACGTATCACTTTCGTTGCTACTTTTTTCACAAATGCTTCGTCATGTTCTACAAATATAAGTGTTGGTTTATATTTTAGTATTGCTTCTTCTATTTGTATTCTTGTTAGAATATCTATGTAGTTTAGTGGCTCGTCCCATATATAAATGTTTGCGGGTTCTGATATGCTTTTTGCTATTAGTACTTTTTTCTTTTGTCCTTCACTCATTTTGCTTATGTCGCTTTCAAATTCTGAATTTGTAAAACCCATTTTTGATAGCATTGCTTTAAATATGCTTTCTTCTATTTTGCTCTGCCTTGCATATTCTTTTAGTGTTCCTTTTAGGTGTTCTGTGCTTTGTGATACATATGATATTTTTATGTCATTTACTTTTTTAAAATTTCCTGTATAGTTTATTTTTTCTCCTAGTATAAGTTTTAGTATGCTTGATTTTCCTGCACCGTTTTTGCCTGTTATTGCAATTCTATCTCCGTTTTCTATTTCAAATGATACTTTATCAAATATAGTTTTTTTGTTATATTCTATTTGCAAATTATTAGCTACTATTAATGGGCTTTTTCTACTTTCTAATGGTGTTATTTTTAAAGCATCTGCTTTTTCTATATTGTGTAATAATGTAGATTTTTGCTGTATTGTTTTTTCAATTCTTTTTTCCATTACTTTAGCTTTTTTCATCATTTTTGCGGATTGATGTCCTATATATCCTCTATCTACAAATTCGCTAGATTTATTATTATATTTAGTTTTTTCTATTTTGTCTGACCATTTTGCTGTATTTTTTGAGGCTTTTTCTAACCTATTTATATCTTTTGTTAATCTTTCATTTTGAGTTTGCTCAAAGTTATCTTGAGCTTCTTTATTTTCCTTCCATGAAGTGAAGTTTCCCTTTTGTATATCTATATTTGTATTGTTTATAGAAATAATATGGTCTACTACTTTATCTAGAAAATCCCTATCATGTGACACTAATATGAAACTTCTTTTGTTTTTTAAGTATTCTACTAAATTTTCTTTTGTTTCACTATCTAAATGATTTGTGGGTTCATCTATAAATAAAAAGTTTTCTCCTTTTAGAAATAAACTTATTAAAAGTATTTTTATTTGTTCTCCACCACTTAACAAGCAAAAATTTCTATAAAGAATTTCTGCATTTGTGTTTAGTAAGTTTAATTCTTTTATGATTTCCCAGTCTTCTACATTCGGTGCAATTTCATTAACCACTTCTATTGCCATTTTTTCTTTATTTTTTACTTCAAAAGGGAAGTAATCAAATTCTACATTTTTTGATATTATTCCTTTGTATTCATACTCACCTAATAATAGTTTTAAAAAAGTGGTTTTTCCCTTGCCATTTCTACCTATTAGCCCTAGTTTCCAGTCTGTATCTATGTTAAATGATACATTTTCAAATACATTATTTATACTTCCTTCATAGCCAAATGTTAAATTATTTACATTTATTAATGACATATTTTCTCTCCCTTAGATTATTATATTTTTGTAACATTTCTATTGAATGAATTATATCAGATTTTAATTTTTTATAACAAATTAAAAAGTAGTTAACTATTTTTATATTTTTTACACTGTTCTTCTAATAATTTAAAATTACAACATACTTTCTTAAAGAATCCATTTGCTTGACTTTTTTCATATGTTGTCTTTGCTCTTTCTTGTATTTCATAAATATGTTTATTACAAAAACGATATTGACTTATTAATATTTGTTTATATGATGGATTTTCTCTATTTATATCAAAATCAATAAGTGCTTCTTTACTTACTGGTATCATATTATTAAATCCTAATATTCCATATTTTCCGTTATGTATTTTTAAAATATATATATTATTTTTCATTTTTTGATGACTTAATCTTGGATGCTCTAATGGTACAAAATAGTCAAAGTTATCTACTTGTAATACAATACCTAAATATGGTCTTTTCTTAGTATATTCATCTGGCTGATTTGGATTATATTGTATTCTATTGTCAAAAAAATATAAATATTTGATATACTCAATATCAATTTTATATAATCTTAAATTGTTCATTAATTACTCCTCTAAAATATTACAAAGTGAGAGCCTCTTTTTAAAGCCCTCACTCTTACTTTTTTACCCTACTTATAGGCTAGGGGTTTCCTCTTTAAATATACCCTACTTTAATACTATTTTCAAGCATTAGGCTAGGGGTTTCCTCTTCATAATATTTTGCAATATTACTTCTTTTAGTATATTTATTATACTATTTTTTTATTCATTTTGTCAATGATTTCGTAGAATTTTCAAACTTTCTAAATTTTTTATATTCAAATTATAAAGTAGTTTTCATTAATTATATGAATTTTTAGTATTACTCTATAAATATTTTAGCTATAAATTTTTTATTTTTTCATATATTTCTTTCCAGTCATTAACTCTATAAAAACTATTCTTATCTCCTATATTACTTTTACTATTAAATAATATAGTTTCAATTCCTAGTTCTTTGACTTTGCTACAATTTGCTATGGAATCATCTATAAATAAATCTATTTTTTCATTTTTGCAAACCTTTGCTTTATCAAAATCACAAACTAATTTATCATATTGAATATTATTGTTTTTCAATTCTTCAGTCGTTGTTTTATATTCATCTGTATATAATGTTTTGTCTCTTGCTGTAATAACTATTATTTTATGTCCTAAATCTTTTATTTTATCAATATATTCTGCAACATTTGGTTTGAAAGGTGTATTAGGAATAACTTTATCATAATATTTTTTTGCAAATTCAAGTTCTCTTTCTTTCATTTCTTTTGGCAGATTACTATATGAAATATTGTTTTCTTTCAAATATTTTATATCTACATTAAAAAATTCTGCTATATATGGCATCAAATATTCAAATGTATCTGCCATCGTATCATCTATATCTATTCCTATTTTCATATTTATTCCTCCTCTATAATTATTTTAAATATTTTATAATTTTCTTATAGAGTTCGTCTCTTTTCATTATATTTTCATTTAATACAATTTCATTAAATTCTTTTAAATTACATAATTTTACTTGTTCAACTTCACTTTCTTGTATTTTTATATCATTTAATTCTATTTTTTCTTTTTTTACAATATAACAATCGTAAATTTGATTATCAATATAATTTTCTTTTATTTTTTCTATATCTCTATATGTTAGTATATGTTCAAGTTCTTTTTCATTTATACTTATTCCTACTTCTTCTAAAATTTCTCTTACTGCTGCTTGTTTAGAAGTTTCTCCACTTGACACATGCCCTGCTACTGTCACATCCCATTTTTCTGGATTCACTGCTTTGCTTTTTGAACGTTGTTGCATCAATATATATCCTTTTGCATCTATAATTGTAATTACAACTATTTTATGGCATAATCCTTTCTTATGTATTTGTTCTTTTGTTAAAATTTCTCCTATTCTATTTCCATTTTCATCTAGCACATCTATTAATTCTTCCATTATTTTGCCTCCTTTTCTCTAATCTATATCTCTTTTACTTTTATTCCTAACAAATAGATTAAATCTAATGATTGAAACTCATTTATTATTGCTCCTTTTATATCTTCTATTGATACTGCTACCCCTTCAATTATGCTATCTGATAAATCTACTGCCTTTAGGCTTGTTTTGAAAAATTGTGCTCTTGTTAAGTCCGCTTCTTTTAATATTATATTCTTTGTTTCATTTTCATTAAAACAGCTATTTCTTAGCATTGTATTTTTAAATAGAATATTTTTCATACTTGACATTGATATATTAGTATAATTCATATTTGTATCTATAAAGCCTATATCATATAAGCCACTTTCAATAAAGTTACATCCTGTTAATTTGCAGTTATTAAATTCACATCTTATAAAACTACAATTATCAAAAGAAGTATTTGAAAAATTGCAATTGTTAAACTGTATATCTATAAAAGTATTTTTTTCTAAATTACTATTTATAATTTCTGCATTGTTTATTATTGCTCTTTTTATTGTTATATCTGTAAGTTCTATTTCTTCTTTTTTATAGTCTTCAATAAGAATATTTTCAATTTCATCATCTTTTTGTATTTCTACTATTAAATTTTCTATTTTATTTAAATTTTCTAATAGTATTTTTTGTGGTTTTAGTATAGACATTATTTTACTCCAATCTATTTGATTTTTAAGAATTATTTTAGGAATATATCATCATTTATTTTTAATACCATTCTTCTATAATGAGTTTTAAAACCTAGTCTTTCATATAAGTCTCTTGCTATATTTTCTCCCATTACTTCTAATGACATATCTTTATCTTGTTTTTTTGCCATACCTATTATTTGATTTAATGCTATTGTTCCTATTCCCTTATTTCTATATTTTTCATCTATATAAAATCTATATAAATATAGTTCTTTCGGATAATTCTTTGTTCCTATAAAACCAACCATTTCATTATTAAACATAATTTTATAATATTCTTCATTTTCTTCAAAAGTTAGTTCTTCTGGTTTTATAATTCTTAATTGATATATTGGATCTACTGTATTGTGATGTTTCCATTCTTCTATAATCCATTTTCTAAAATAGTCATTGTTTTCTTTTTCTAATGTTACTTCTAATTTTTCCATTTTTGTTCTCCTTTTTTATATTTTATTATGGCCATAATATCATAAGAAACAAAAAAATCATAGACTTATATGATATAAAATCTATAATTTTTTTATAAATTATTTTATTATTATATTGAATTTGTTGGCATTATAATATTTAAAGGTATTTCTATACTTGGCTCATTTATCTCTGTACCTTGGATTCCATTTACTTTTTGATTATTATCATTCAATGCATGCATTTTTTCTCGTTCTTTTACTTCTTTATATTCTTTTCTTAGTTCTTCTATTTTTTCTTTACTGCAATATGTCTCCTTATGCCATTCATAAACTGCTACACCTCTTACAGCCCAACGTTCTACCAATACACGTTTTTCTCCTTTTACGTAAAAATTATCTCCTGTTTTTATTCCTCCTACATTTTCATATCCTCTTTTTTCCATATATTCTTCTATATTAAAATTACCATTCGCATAAATTGTTTTTGTTGGAATATTTCCTACTTCTACATATTCTTTCCCTAAAAACACAACTTCTATATATCCAACTGCTGCTCTTATTGGGTTCCATGTTTTGAGCTCACCTTTTGAAAATACTAATATATATAGTATTATAATTAATACTACAATTATAGTAGAGCTTATACCTATAACCTTTCCTACTTTTGTATTTTTTTCTTTTTCTTTTTGATTTAGTATTGTTAGTATTCTTGAATCTAGGTCTATTTCCTTTACATTTTCTCTTTGTCCATTTAAAAGTTCTATAATACTAACATTAAATATTTCAGATAGTGGTTTTAGCATAGCTATATCTGGGAACCCAATTCCTCTTTCCCATTTCGATATTGCTTTATCTGTTAAATTTAGTTTTTCTGCTAATTCCCTTTGTGTCATATTTTTTTCTTTTCTAAGTTCTTGTATGAATTTACCAAATTTTATATTATCCATTTTGTATCACTCCTTGATGTTATTTTATAACTATTTAGTAAAATATTCAATCGACTTTTGGTAGAGATTGGGTTATTCAATTGTTTTTAATATATTTTGTATAGAAAAAAATTCATTAAAGACTAGGTTGACAAAAGTGCTACCCACTATAAAGAAATATTTTTCTATTAAATACTAAGAAATTTTTGGATGCGTCCCAAAAATCTCCTTTGGTTAAAGGTCCGTCCCAAGCGTTCCGATTTCGGAACGGAAGTGAATTTAAGAATTGCTAAATAGTGAAAACTACAAAGCAATTCTATAAATTCGCATACTTACCTTCTAAGAGCTTTCCGTCCACTGGACGAAAATTCTAAGAAGCTAAGCAAGGACCGTCCCTAGCGTTCCTCTTCTATTTCTTCGAACTGGCTATTGTATAAGTCTGCGTAGAATCCGCCTTTTTGTAGTAGTTCTTCGTGTGAGCCTTGTTCTACTATATCTCCATGGTTCATTACTAGTATTAGGTCGGCATTTTTTATTGTTGATAGACGGTGGGCTATTATGAAACTAGTTCTGCCTTTCATTAGGTTATCCATTGCTGATTGTATTTGTAATTCTGTTCTTGTGTCTATCGAACTTGTTGCTTCATCTAATATTAGTATTTCTGGGTCGGCTAGTATTACTCTTGCTATTGTTAGCAATTGTTTTTGACCTGCTGATATATTACTTGTTTCTTCGTCTAGTATCATGTCATATGCCTGTGGCAGTGTTTTTATGAAGTGGTGTACGTGTGCTGCTTTTGCTGCTTCTATTACTTCTGTGTCTGTAGCATCTGGCTTACTGTAACGTATATTTTCTTTTATACTTCCTCCAAATAACCATGTGTCTTGAAGTACCATTCCGAACATTTTTCTTAGGTCTTCTCGTTTAAAGTCTTTTATATTTATTCCATCTACTAATATTGCACCTTTGTTTACGTCATAAAAACGCATTAATAGTTTTACCATTGTGGTTTTTCCTGCTCCTGTTGGTCCTACTATTGCTATTTTTTGTCCGTCTTTAATTTTTGCGCTAAAATCGTTTATTATTATTTTGTCTTTATCATAACCAAATTGTACGTGATCAAATGTTACATTTCCTTTTAGACCTTTTATAGATTTTGGACTTTCTATATCTTTTGCTTCTTCTGGCTGTTCTAAAAATTCAAATACTCTTTCTGCTGCTGCGACCATTGCTTGTAACATACTTGATACTTGTGCTATTTGGTTTATTGGCTGTGTGAATTGTTTGTTATATTGTATAAATGATTGTATGTTTCCTACTGTAATTTTTCCTTGTATTGCTAAATACCCACCTAATATAGCCACCGCTACATATCCTACATTTCCTATAAAGTTCATTATTGGGTGTATTAGGCCTGATAGGAATTGAGATTTCCATGCTGAAGAATATAATTCATTATTTGCTTTTCTAAATTCTTCTAAGGCTTTTTCTTCTCCTCCAAAGGCTTTTACTATTGTGTGACCACCATATACCTCTTCTACTTGACCATTTACGTGGCCTAAGTAGTCTTGTTGTTTTTTAAAGTATTTTTGTGACTTTTCTACTATTATTTTTACTATTACTACTGTAACTGGTAATATTAGTAATGATATAAGTGTCATTTCTACACTTATTGATAGCATCATTATTAATATTCCTATTAATGTACATATTGCTGTTATTATTTGTGTAATACTTTGGTTTAAGTTTTGTGAGACTGTGTCTATATCGTTTGTAACAATTGATAGAACTTCTCCTTTTGTTTTTTTGTCAAAGTAACTCATTGGTAATTTGTTTATTTTTTTAGCTAGGTCATTACGTAAATTATAAGTTAGTCTTTGTGATACCCCTGTCATTGTAAAACCTTGCACTAGTGAGAATAACGCACTTATTAGGTATAGGGTAAGCAGACTTAAAAGTATTGCCCCTATTTTACCAAAGTTTATTCCTTCTCCTCCTGATAATTTGCTTACTAAACCATTAAATATTTCTGTTGTTGCATTTCCTAATATTTTTGGTCCTACTATTGAAAATATTGTACTTCCTATTGCAAATATTATTACAACTGCTACTGCTATTTTATATTTTGATAAATAGTCTTTTATTAATTTTTTTGTAGTTCCTTTAAAATCTTTTGCTTTTTCTACTGTTTTTCCTGCGTGTCCCCTTCCGAGGTCCGCCCATTGGTCCTGGCATACTTAGTCCACCTCCTTACTGTTATTTCCATTTAGTTCTTCTTCTGATAATTGTGAAATTGCTATTTGTTTATATGTTTCACATGTTTTCATTAATTCTTCATGTGTTCCTTTTCCTACTACTTTTCCTTCTTCTAATACTACTATTTGCTCTGCATTCATTATTGTACTAATACGCTGTGCTACTATTATTACTGTTTTCCCTTTTACTTCTTTTGCTAAAGCGTCCCTTAGTGCCTTATCTGTTTTTAAGTCTAATGCTGAAAAACTATCGTCAAATACTAATATTTCTGGTGATATTGCAATTGCTCTTGCTATTGATAAACGTTGTTTTTGACCTCCTGATACATTATTTCCTCCTTGTGCAATAGGAGAGTCGTATTTTTCTTCTTTTGCTAAAATAAATTCTTCTGCTTGTGCTATTTTAGCTGCTTTTATCATATCTTCGTCACTCATTTCAGGTTTTCCATATTTTATATTTGATTTTATTGTTCCTGAAAATAGTATTCCTTTTTGAGGTACAAAACCTATTTTTTTCCTTAGTTCTTTTATAGGTACATCCTTTATGTTTGTGCCATCTATTAGAAGTTCTCCTCTGGTTACATCATAAAAACGTGGTAGTAAGTTTACTATTGTTGACTTTCCGCTTCCTGTACTTCCTATTATTGCTGTTGTTTCACCTGGTTTTGCTGTAAAGTTTATATCTGTTAGCATTTCTTCATCTGCATCTGGATATCTAAAACATACATTTTTAAATTCTACTAAACCTTTTTTATCTTCTTTAAATCTTTTTATTTTTTCTTTATTATCTATGCTTAAGTCTTTTTCTAATACTTCGTTAATACGTTTTGCTGATACTGCTGCACGTGGTAGCATAATTGATATCATTGAAATCATTAGGAAACTCATTACTATTTGCATTGTATATTGTATAAATGCCATCATATCTCCAACTTGCATTATACCTTCATCAACTTTGTGGCCTCCTACCCATATTATAAGTAGCATTATAGAGTTCATTACAAACATTAATGCTGGCATCATTATACTCATGGCTCGGTTTACAAATATGTTTGCTTTCATTAGGTCTGTATTCGATTTATCAAAACGTTCTTCTTCTCTTTTACTTGTATTAAATGCTCTTATTACTGGAAGACCCGTTAATATTTCTCTTGATACTAAGTTTAGTTTATCTACTAATTCTTGTAATATTTTAAATTTTGGCATTGCTACTGTAAATAGTGTTAATACAACTCCTATAACACATAAAATAGCAAAACCTATAATCCATGCCATAGATGTGTCACTGTTAGCAAGTACTCTTAAAAAGCCACCTACTCCTATAATTGGTGCATATACAACTACTCTAAATAGCATAGAAATTAAACCTTGTATTTGTTGAATATCGTTTGTACTTCTTGTTATTAATGACGCTGTTGAAAACTCTCTAAATTCTTTTGTAGAGAAATTCATTACTTTTTTGAATACTTTATCTCTTAAAGTTCTTCCTAAATTAGCTGCTACTCTAGAAGATAATAGCATAATTACAATTGCTGATATCATACTAATTAATGCAATTCCTAGCATTTGAAGTCCTGATATAAATATATAGTTATTTTGAATTCTGTCTGTATTCATTCCTATAGCTTTGTATTCTTCTTTTACGCTACCTATTGCTGCTTGTGCTAAAATTGAGTCATTCATTCCATTTAGGCTTTCTTCTATCTTTTCGAACATAACGTCAAACTGGTCTTGTGGCATTGCACCTAATAGTTCTAATAGGCTCATTTGGTTCATTATTGCTGGGGGAATTGGTAGATTATCTCCATTTATTTCTTGTGCTATTTGCTCTATACCATTTTCTGCCCCAGTTTGCTCTTCTGTATTTGTGTCCTTTATAGGGGTCGCCGCTTTGTCAAGCGACCCGCTTATATTTTCTAATTCTTTACCATCATACTCTTGCATTCCTTGCATACTATTTATTAACTGTTCTTTTATCTTCTCTGCTGTTTGCTCATTAGTTACATTTGAAAGGATCATAAGTGGTTTTGCCATTAATATTCCTAACTCATTTAATTCGTCTTTGCTTAATTCATTTATTATGTATAAATCTTCACTTTCTAGCGCTGGATACTTTTTTACATACTTATTAAATTCTTTTTCATCTAAAGAATTCTTTGAAATTAATGTATATTTACTTAAAATATTCTCATCATCTTTTGTAAACATTAGAAGATTATTCATTTGACTTTTACGAATTACCTCTGGCGCAGAGTTTTCAATTCCTCCTTGTTGTATACCTATATTAACTATTTTAGAGGTATAATCTGGAAGAGTTAAATCTGCCCATGCTTGCACACACAAAAGTAATACAATTATTGCAACTGATAGTGCTGATTTTTTTAGATTTTTTAATATTTTAAACATTTTATATTTTCCTTTCTGTCAATGGTTATCAATAGGGACGGAGCTTTTTGACAATAATTTTGTCACTAGGGACACTCTTTTTAATTTTCTTGTTAATAAGGACTGTCCCCTTTGACAAAAAAACTGTCAAAAAGCTCCGTCCCTATTGACAACTTAAAATTCCCATCTTTGTATTATATTTTAGATATTTTTAATTGTCAATGAAATGGATGTGAATTTTGTGTAAATTTGTTTTTATATTTTATCATACATTTGCAACATAAAAATATAGGGAGATTTCTCCCTATAGTACATTTTAATACATTCCGAAATAAGCATTGACGTTTTCTACTTTAAGTGGAATTTCTATTCCATCAGCTGTTCTTATTATTATATTGCCTTCGTTTATGCTTATTTCAATATTTCTTTTTACCAAGCTCATATCGAATAAAAGCTTATTTATATCTTTATCTTTACAGTATACTTCATCGAATTTGCCTTCTTTTATTAGAGCTATTATATTTTTTGCTTTCAATTCATTATTTTTTGCATTTTCTAATTTTTGTATATCATTATATATGTTTCCATTAAAAGCGATAACTACTAAGCATATACACAATATTGCAGCTACAATTACTCCTGTATATCCCAAAGTAATTCCTTTAGAAGCAAATATTATACATATACCCATAATTATCATTGATATAACAAATACTATCATAGATATATTTAGTGCTTTTTTGCAAATTCGTAATTCCTCCATTGTAAGTTTATTCTTATCAGTTTTGAATACATTTAAAAACTTTTTAATCATATTTTTCTTCCTCCTGTCAATTGACTTTTCATATTGCTCGTTAATAGCTATCTATTAAAACTCCTAATATTGCTTTTGGGAGATTATAAAATTATATTAATTATGTTATCATATTTTTTTCATTTTTGCAAGAATTTTTGTATATATTTGTCATTGTAGTATTATAAAATTTTTTTCATATATTTATTTACAATATCTTCGTTTTACTATAAAATAGAAATATTAATTAATAAGAGGAGTTTTTATATGGAGACATTTATTTCAAAAAGTGAACAAGATACAATTAATTTTGCAAAAGATTTTGCTAAGAATTTAAAGAAGCGGTGATATTGTGGTTTTAAGCGGTGAACTTGGCTCTCGGTAAAACTAAGTTTACTCAAGGAGTTCTTGAATTTTTTGGTGTTGGTGATGAAATTTCTAGCCCTACTTTTACTGTTGTAAATGAACACCATTCTGAGAATATGAATATTTATCATTTTGATGTTTATCGTTTAGATGATGTTGATGAGTTTTATGCTATTGGTGGAGAAGAATATTTTGAAAATGGTATTTGCCTTATTGAATGGGGCGAAATTATTGAAAGTATCCTTCCTAAAAACTATACTAAAATTACTTTTAGGAAAAGTGATGATAATCCTGATTATAGGGAATTGCATATTGAGAAAATATAGCATTTGAGATAATTTTTATATTTTTTCTAAAATTTCATTGACATATATTGGAAATTATAGTATTATATATATAATCTTAAAGATTTATACAATAAATCTTCTCATGGAAATAAAAAAAGACCGTTGCTAGCACAACGGTCTTTTCCCTTAATCGTTGAATTTTTTTATATTCTTAGAAAAATTATCCGCGATAGCGATAAATTTTCTTAGAATATAATTATGGAAGAATTAGATTTTCTTATGTGGCTTTGCCACTTAGAAAATCTTATTCTTGCCTTTTAATATGTACAACACTATAATTAAGGCAATTATCTTCTGTATCCTCCTCAATGGAAGTCCCTCCTTTCTACCTTTAGGTAAAAGGTTATTATACTATATATTATGTAACTATAATTTTCAAGGCTTTTGACAAAGGTTCTATTAGTACGACAAAACAACCATTTAATTTTTAAAGTAAACAAGCTACAATTAAAGCAATAGAAGCACCGTTTATAGTACTTCTATTACTTTATTTATATTTCCTATTAAATATAATGGTATGTTTATTAACCAATCTTCTTTTCTGTAATCTGACATAGATGTTCTTACATTTATCTTTGTATTGTATTTATTTACAAATACTTTTAAACTCTTTGCTTGTAAATTTTCATTAGCTTTTACTTCTATTGGTATATTGTTATTATTTAGTTGTATAATATAGTCCAACTCTGATGTTCCCTTTTCTGCTGACCAATAGAATATTGGTGTATCTATATTTGCTTTTATTTCAGTTAGTACGAATTGTTCTGCAAGTGAACCTTTAAATTCTACAAATATTTCATTTCCTTCGATTATTGTTTTACTATCAATTTTAGCCATTGCACATAGCAACCCAACATCTAATACATATAGTTTAAAAGCATTAAAATCTTGATATGCTGATAACGGTATTTTGCAATCTTTCACTCTGTTTATTTGATATACTAAACCACAATCTATTAACCACGATAGTGCTAATTCATATTCTTTTGCTCTAGCTCCTTGTTTTATTAGTCCATATATAAATTTCTTATTTTCCTTTGCTAGTTGTGTAGGTATGTTATTCCATAATTGTCTTATTCGCGGTACTATATTATTAGGAGCATGTTTTGAAAAGTCTTGCTCATATGCCTCTAATAACCTATTTTGTTTGTTTCGTACTTCATAAAAATCTCTATTTTGGCTATATGAATATACAACCTCTGGCATTCCGCCTATATATAAGTATTGTTTTAAGTAATCTTTTATTGTTTCTTTAAATACTGTTATTAAGCTCATATCATTATTTTTTATTAATTTTAAAATTTCTTTTTCTCCTAAAGCATCTAAAAATTCATAAAAATTTAACGGATATAAATCAATAAAGTCTACTTTCCCTACTGGAAATGATGTGCCTTCATGCATTGCAACTCCTAATAGTGAACCCGCTGCTACTATATGATACTGATTTGCATTTTCATAAAAATATTTTAATGCAGTTAATGCTTTAGGTGTTTCTTGTACTTCATCAAAAATGATTAATGTGTTTTCTGGCTCTATATTTACACCTGATTCTATTTTCAAACCTTGAATAATTCTTTCTATATCAAACCCATTTGAAAACAGTCCTTCCATTCTTTTATTTTCATCAAAATTAATATATGCACACTTTTCATAATAGTTTTTTCCGAATTCTCTCATTAACCATGTTTTTCCAACTTGCCTTGCTCCTCTTATTATTAATGGTTTTCTATCTTTTGATTCTTTCCATTTTATTAATTCATTCATTTTATATCTGAACATAATTATCACCTCAAATTTAGAATTATATATTTATTATATTATAAAAAATTGCAAAAGTCAAACGACTTTTGCATAGTTTACTACATTTTTTCAAATCACTTTTTGTGTTTTTCTTACATTTTTTGAAATAATTTTGTTTTTTACTCATTTATATTCATTCTAAGTTTTAATATTTTCTCTCTATAATCATCTATTTCTTTTTTTAACTGCAATATTTGCTTATCATATAGCTTGTGCAGAGCTTTTACATCTTCTTCTGGTAGTTCTTCTTCTGTTACTATATCATCTGCGATTAATGCTTGAAGTTTTAATAACCTTTTTTCTTCATCATCTTCTTGTATTTTTATATTATTAATAAAAGTGTTTTCCTTTTTATTTTCTTGCACTTCTACGTTTTCTACTTTCTCTTTTTTAGAAAATAACTTTTTGAAGAAATTTTTAATTCTATCTATTATGCTTATCCTTACTATTGTAAGTTCATTTGTATTATTTTTATCCATTTAGGATGCCTCCAACTATCTTTCATAATCATTTGTGTGTTTCTTTTTTGCATCTTCATATAGTATTTTTTGTATTCTTAAGTTTCTCTCCAGTCTACCAATTAAATTAGACTTTTCTTTTATAGAAAGAGTATTTAATAGCTCTTGATTTATATTTTCTATATCCATAATATTTCTCCTTTTTTGTACTATACTAAAATACCATATTTTACCTACATTTTCAACGAATTGCTATAATGTAATGTAAAAATAATATTTGTGTAACATTTGTAATATTATTGTAATCTTTTCTTTATAAAAAAATGTTTACAAACTTTGTATATTAATGTAGAATATTGACTAAGAAAAGAGGGAATTATTTTGAAAATTTTAAGTATTGATACTTCTTCTAAAATATGCTCTGTTGCTGTTTTAGAAGATAATAATGTAATTATTGAAAAGAATATTGATGATAGCCTTACACATTCACAAAAACTAATGCCTATAATTGATAATATTTTAAATGAATTAAATATAAATCTTACTGATTTTGATTTATTTACCTGCTGTGTTGGACCTGGCTCCTTTACAGGAGTGCGTATTGGTGTTTCTACTGTTAAAGCCTTTTGTGATGTTACTAATGTGCCTGTTACTTCTGTTAGTTCATTAGAGTCCTTAGCTTATAACACTTTGGGTTCAAATAGTCGAAGTACTTCAACTATTGTATGTTCTTTAATTGATGCTAAAAATGATAATGTTTATTGTGGTATTTTTAATAATGAATTCATTCAATTAGAGGATTTATGTGCTAAAAATATTAATGAAATATTAAATCTTTTAAACAAATATTCTTCATCTACTATTTTATTTGTTGGTGATGGTGCTGTTTATCATAAAGATTTAATTTTAGAAAAATTTCCTAATTCATTATTTGTAGAAGATGAACTTAATAAACAAACTTCAGTTAGTATTGGAATAGCTGGTTTTAATAAATACAATAAAGGATTTTATGGAAATTCTAATTCTCTTTCTCCATTGTATTTAAGGAAATCACAGGCTGAAAGGGCTTTAGAAGGTGAGAATTAGGAACAAAAGGACACAGTGGTGTCATTTCCTTCGAAGTATTTCCTCAAACGATGCCTCTACAATGGGAGAAAATGTTATGTTTGATTTAAGCAAGATGCAAATTTATAATATGAATGTTTCGGATTTGGATGAAATTAAAGAAAATTTGGCCGAAAATTTTGATAATTTTTGGAGTTATGAAATATTTAAAGAAGAAATTGTAAATAATAACTCTAGTTATTTAGTAGCTCGTTATGATGATGAAATTATTTGCTATGGCGGAATTAAAATTATTTTGGATACAGCTGATGTTATGAATATTGTAACTAAAAAAGATAAAAGAAATATGGGATTGGGTAAGTTTATTTTAAATGAACTAATTAATGTTGCAAAGGAAAAGAACTGCACTAGTATTACATTAGAAGTAAATGAAAATAATAAGCCTGCTATTCATTTATATGAACAATTTGGTTTTGAGCAGGTTGGTTTGAGAAAGAAATATTATTGTGGTGTAGATAATGCAATTTTAATGACATTGAAATTATAATAATTCTATACATTTATTAAAATATTTATAAATTTAAATGTTATGTAGGGGTGATTTTTTCTTAGCTGTTCGAACGTTAGTGAGTTACAGATAAGTTATGCGTTAGTCAATCGCCCGCTCTTCGAAGAATCGGCTTAAATTTATTTTGTTTAAGTCATTTCTTTTGGGCCACGGGCGATTAAAATCGCCCCTACAATGTATTAAATTAATATATAAAAATTAAAGGAGAAAAAACAAATGAAAAAAAATGAATTATCTTACAAAGATTTAAAAAGGATATGTAACCCAGATGTATTTAAGTTTGAGGATACTTCTGAGCTTGAGGGAATTGACTCAGGTATTGGTCAAGATAGAGGTATTAGGGCTTTAGAGTTTGGTGTTAATGTTGATGTTAAAGGTTATAACATTTATTTAGAGGGGCCTAGTGGTGTTGGTAAAACTATGTATGCCAAAAACTATTTAGATAAAATTTCTAAAAAGAAAAAAGTTCCTTCTGATTGGTGTTATATTTATAATTTTGAAAACCCTAATGAGCCTATTGCAGTTTCTCTTCCAGCAGGTCAAGGTAAAGAGTTTGAAGAAAATATGAATTTATTTATTAAAGATATTCGCAAGGATATTAAAAATACTTTTAATAATGATGATTTCGAAAAAGAGAAAACTCTAATTAAACAGGAATTTGAAGAAAAAAGGTCATACCTATTAGATAAATTAAATGAAGAATCTGAAAAACATGGTTTCCAAGTTAAATCTGCTCAAAATGGTATTTATATGATGCCTATTATTGATGGTAAAACAATTGAAGAGGAAGAATTCGAAAAATTAGATGATAATATTAAAAAGCAATTTGAAGAAAAGTCTGTAATTGTTCAAGAGCAAGTAATGGAAGCTATTGGTAAAATAAAAGAAATTGAAAGAGCTTCTGATAAAAAAATTGAAGAGTGGCAGGCAAACATTGCCCTACTTACTGTTAACTCACATATTAATTATATAAAAAATAAGTACAAAAGAAATAAAAAAATTAATAAATTCCTTACAGATGTTAAACAAGATATATTAAAAAATATTTCAATTTTTGTGGGTGAAGAAAGTTCAGCTACGCCTACTCAAGGGCCTGTTAAAGAACCACCTAAGCCATGGCTTAACTACCGTGTTAACTTATTTGTAGATAATAGTAATTTAGAAGGTTCTCCAGTTATTATGGATTCAAATTATTCTTACCACAATATATTTGGTAAATTAGAATATGAAAACTATTATGGTTCTTTAAAAACTGATTATACTATGTTAAAACCTGGGCTTCTTCATATTGCAAATGGTGGGTATATTATATTTCAAGCAAAAGACTTAATAGCAAATGGAATTTGTTATGAAGCATTAAAAAAAGCTCTTCGTATTAAGGAAATCTCTATAGAAAATGCAGCAGATCAGCGTTCTTCAATGGTTATGGTTTCACTAAAACCTGAACCTATTCCATTAGATATTAAAGTTTTAATTGTAGGAAATGACCAAATTTATCAATCTCTTTTAGCTATGGATAGTGATTTTAGAAAATTATTTAAAATAAAAGTCGAATTTGAAGAAAATGCTCCTATTACAACTGAAAATGTGAATAAACTTGCAAAATTTATTCATGGTTTTTGTGAGCAAGAAGAACTCCCTCATTTAGATAGAGGCGCTGTTGCTAAAATTGTAGAATATGCTTCAAAAATCGCTGATGATAGAGATAAAATATCTACAAGGTTTACTGATATTGGTCAAGTTATTGGTGAAGCTGCCACTTGGGCTAAAATGGATAGAAAAAAAGTAGTAACATCAGAATATATTGATATTGCTTTAAAAGAAAGAATTGAAAGAGTTAAAAAATATGATTCTAGATATATGGAAATGATTGAACAAAATACCCTTTTAATTGATACTAAAGGGTCAAGAAAAGGTCAAATTAATGGTTTAACAATAATGACTATTGGAGATTATACTTTTGGGAAACCTGTAAAAATAACTGCTAACACATATTTACGGTAAGACTGGTGTTGTAAATATAGAAAGAGAAGTTGAACTTTCAGGTTCTTCACATTCAAAAGGTGTACTAATTTTAACTGGTTATTTGGGTGAAATGTTTGCACAAGAAGTTCCCCTATCACTTACAGCAAGTATATGTTTTGAGCAATTATATAATGGTGTAGATGGTGATAGTGCTTCAAGTACAGAATTATATGCTATACTTTCAAGTTTATCTGGAATGCCAATTAATCAAAGCTTAGCTGTAACTGGCTCTGTAAATCAAAAAGGTGAAATCCAACCTATTGGCGGAGTTAATGATAAAATAGAAGGTTTTTACCAAGTATGTAAATTGCGTGGTTTAGATGGTTCTAATGGTGTTATAATGCCTATTCAAAATGTTAACAATTTGAGCCTTTCTGATGAAATAATTGAAGATGTAAAAAATGGTAAATTTCATATTTATGCTATTTCTACTATTGATGAAGGTATTGAAATATTAACTGGAGTACCTGCTGGCAAGAAAGATTCAAATGGCAAATTCCCTGCTGGTTCTATAAATTATTTGGTACAAGAAAAATTAAAGAAATATGCTAGTGTTAGTAAAGATTTGTAAATAAAAACAGGAGTAGTTATACTCCTGTTTTTATTTACAGCTAATTTAATTTATTTGCCCTAACATATTCTCCCCATAAAATAGCTTGCGGAATGCAAATCAGCATAGGTATAATAAAATATTTCCATGACAATATACATACAAATAACATTAGGACTATCATTAGTACACAAAACAGCCAATAGCTTTCCATATATGATACTGTTTTCTTAAATATGCATCTCTTTCCATACTTTTCTGTTATGGTACTTATTAGTAGATATGTCCATGGTATTAAGCAAAAATAATTTTTTGCTATTACTCCACATATAATTCCTAATGCTACCATGAGAAGTTCTATCCGCACTTCCGTGTCACTCAAAATTTTTGTTACATTTCCATTTGCTGTTTTTTTCATGTTTCTACCTCCAAATTTGATAGTTGTAAAGTTCCATATTCAGTTATGTAAATAGTATAACATTTTTATTTTATTTTTTCAATAGTTTTATCTAAAAAAGTAACATTATTATGACAATTAATATATATATTATTACTTTTATAATACTACTATTTATTAATAAAAAATTATATGTGGGGATACCTATTTTATTAATTTTATCATATGTATTTGTAAGTTCTAGTATTTCTTCTATGTTAGCTATTTTATTTTCTTTTATATATTCTTTCATATAATCTTCTGCTATATATCTTGCTCTTGTCATTGCATCTGTTTCTAGAAATGACCTAATTATATAGTATATTAAACTCATTAGCAATAAAATTATTATTTGTAAGTTATAGTTTGTGAAAACCTTACATATTGTAAGTATTATTGAAATAACAAAATATAGTAAGTAGATGTTTGAATAGTAAAAATTGAAAAGTAGCATTCTCTTACTTTGAGTAGAGTGTATACATTCATGTGCTATTGTTTGAATTCTAGTATATGTATCTTTTATATTTGCAATAAATATAGTATCTGAAATTGCTACATATAAGCTTGTTTTGTTTTCTTTGTCTTCATTTTGCTTTATTGTAACTTTTTCATTTTTCAATTTTTTTAAAATGCTTTTGCATATTTCTTCATTTTCTGGGAATCGATTTACTAGTTCATTTAATTTTTCATTTTTTGCTAATTCCTTTACTTTTTTTATATTAACTCCTAATGCTAAATATAATATTGCTATTGTTATTAAACATCCTATTAAAATAAATATGTATTCCATATTCTTCCTCCTTTTTTTATTTAGAAGTTGGAGGTTGTAGGTTGGATTTTAGGGCATTTCTTTCCAAGCACACGCTGCTAAATAATCACCCACAATTTTTCTTTTTAAATAAAATATGTTAAATTTTATTTTCACTTTGTGCTACAAAACTAAAAAGTTTCATAGTGTTTCCTAATTTTTTATTTTCAACTTCTGCTTTCCAACTTCCAGCCTCCAACCTCAAGCTTCCAACCTCAAACTAAAAAGCCACAATATTACCTTTTGTGACTTTTTTCGACTTTTATAGTACATCTTGTACTGCCTCTGCAATTATTTTATTTACATCTGCTAACATAACATTAAATTTCACTTCTAAATCGAAGTATTCTTTTATTTCTTTTTCTGCTATAAGTATTTTGTACATTTCTTGTAGTTTCCTATTCTTCTCTTCCCCAGCCTCTTTTCCTTGAACTGCTAATACTTGTATATCAAATCTAAGTTTTTCAAATTCTTCTATTTTTTGCTTTAATTCTGGCTTATTATTTATCTTTTCTTTTGCCTCTTTATATTTTTTATATTCTTCTGAAGATTTTATTTCTCCTGCCAATTTGTTCGCTGTATCATATACATTCATTATTTTCATTCCTTTCGTATTGGATGTTAGAGGTTAGAAGTTGGAGGTTGGACTTTTGAACAATTTGGCTGAAAATCCTCTATCAATTTCTAGTTTGCATTCATCTTTCATTCTTTATATCCCCATATACAAACTAAAATCTAATTTTCCAACCTCCAACTTCCAACTTCCGCATAAGCTTTGCTTATGCATATGCATGTTTTGTTTTGAAAGCTAGTAAGTTTGTTATTTCATTATCTGAATTTTTTGCTTTTTTGGTTTTTTGTGCTTTTTCTTGTTCTATTTGGTTTGCTTGCTTTTCTGCCACTGTTTGACATATTGCTTTTTGATATGTAAAGTGTGTATCTTGTGCTATTTTATTCCAATTATATTGTTGTTTTACAATAGCTTTTGCATTTTTTGAAATATTATTACATAATTGGTGATCATATAGTAATGTTAATATTGAATCAGCTATTGAATTTGCATTTCCTGCATAGCTTTTCATTCCATTTACTTTATGTTCTACTATTTCGTTTAGACCACCTACATCTGATACTACTGTTGGCACCCCTGCTAACATTGCCTCTAATGCTACTATTCCAAATGGCTCATATGTACTTGGAAATACTGCTATATCACTGCATTTATACATTTTTTGTACTTGCTTTGAGTTTAAGTATCCTGTAAAATATACTTTGTTTCCTATTCCTAAACTTTCTGCTTGTGCTCTTAGTTCCTCTAACATTCCACCTTTTCCTGCTATTATAAGTTTTGCATCATTATATCCATTTAATATTTTTGGCATAGCTGAAATTAAGTGTTGTATCCCTTTTTCATATACTAAACGACCCATGTATAATATTATTTTTTCATTGTCAGCTGCATATTGTCTTCTAAATTCATAATCTCTTTCTATTCCATTAAAATTTGTTATATTTATTCCATTTGGTACTACATTTATTTTGTCAAATGGTAAACCAAATAGACTTTGTACGTGACCTTTCATAAAATTACTGTTTACTATAACCTCAGTTGATTCATATGTAAGCATCCATTCTGTATCATTTATATATCTTTGTGTTTCATCATGTATTCCACTATTTCTTCCGCTTTCTGTAGCATGTATAGTTGACACTATTGGAATTTCATATGCATGTTTTAATGTTTTTGCACTATTTGCTACTAGCCAATCATGTGCATGTATAACATCAAACTTCCCTTCTTTTGCAATTATTTCAGCTGCTTTTGCTACCATATTAAAATTCAATTGCATTACCCATTCTATAAAATTATTTGGTCTTATCATATAGTTATCTACCCTATATACTTTTACACCTTTATCGTCTTCATAATATGGTGTTTCACCATCCCTATATGTTACTACTGTTACTTGATGTCCATCTTTTATCAACCTCTTTGATAGGTCATGCACTACTCTTGCAATTCCTCCTACTATTCTTGGTGGGTATTCCCAAGTTAGCATTAATATTTTCATATTTTAATAGCTCCTTTCAGCTTTTGTTTTCTTTTGTTTTCATTAGAACTATTGTATACAACTTTTTGATAAATGTAAACATTTTTTGACATTTTTTATATATTTTTTATTATATTTATTAGTTCATCTATCTTTTCTTCTCCGGGTAAATTAAGTCTAACACTGTTTTTATTTAACCCATCAAAAGCTAAGCCTGAATATACTTTTATGCCTTTTTGTGCAAATTCTTTGCATAAGTCTATGTCTTTATCAGAATATAGTAAACAAATAGATGTGCTTTCATGTGTGTATGCCATTTTTAAACTTTTAGGTAAAGCATCTCTCAATTTTTTCTTATTTACTGCTATTTTTCTCTTACTCTCCTCTATAAATCTTTCATCTCGTAACTATCATAAATGTTGCCTTGTTAATCATCATCTGTTTTTTACTACATAGGCAATAAAAAATAAGTCATTCTGCTTTACCCGAGCAATGACTTACTTTTTTTACTTTTTGTGGTAACCACTTTGTGGCTCTCATTTTCTATCTTTATTATACAGACATTTTTTACTTTTGTCAAATGAAATTTTTCATCTTTGATTTAATATTGCAGAAGTTACATATCCATTACTTCCAACCGTTATAGTCAATTTATATTGAGAATTTACCCACACATAAGTATTAGCCTTTCCATTTGATATTCTTGTTGGATTTCCGTCAATTTCGCCACATTTTGCTTTAACTTCTTCATATGTTATTTTTTGCTTTCTATTTAAAGTTGATATATCATTATCAAATTTTACATTGCTGTTATAAAATTCATTATCTTGTGCTTCTAACTCAACACTTCTAACTTTTCCTTCTGAGTTTATAGTACCTTTAATTTTCATTCCATCTTTTACTTCCCATACATAGCTTGCTTGAGAAATATTCGGGTTTTCTAGCTTTCCTTGTACACCGAATTTGATATTCATACTTTGTATTGTTTCATCATTTAAAGTAGCAAATTTTTCAACATTTGGATTATCTAATGCTTTGTTATAATTTACAGTATTACTTGAATTTCTAATTATCATATCTTCTTTATATGATTAAAAAACAAGAATAAAATTTTCTAAGCTCATTCTTCGCTAAGAAAATCTAATCCTTCCATAATTATCTTCTAAGGAAACTCACCTTCTTCGTTTCACTACGCATAAGTTATCTGTAACTCACTAACGTTCAAACAGCTAACTTAACTATCGTGGATGACTTTCCTAAGAATATAAAAAAATCCCTATGTTATAGCAAATGCTGTAACATGGGGATTAAGTATTTGTGCTACAAAAAAAGTAGCCTGCCGAAAACATAATAATATTTTTGGCTAAAAACTAATCATCAAGGAAACATTCATGAATTTTGAGCAAAACTTTACGAAGCAGAACAACATCTGAACGCAAATTTTCGTCAAGGTATTGTTCAAAAGGTGTGCTTTCAGGACAAGAAGCAATGAGGGAATCGTAATAATGCATGCACCTTTCATTTAACTCGCAAAAGGTAACTCCAGATATAATTTGGTTTTCATTATAAAGTTCATCTATCAGTTTTGGCAAATCAAATTGAAAATAAACTATTCCACAATTCTTAGAGAAATCGAAGTAATCCTCAGGTGTTAACCACATAACTTAAAGCACCTCCAAATCTTCTGCAAGAAAAGCAATAGTAGAAGCGTCATTAGACAGAATTGATGTTATCCTAGCCTTTGCAAGATTGCCTTCTTCTACGCTATCAAGAATAGGTTTATAATGCGAAGAAGAATAGTTTTTAATCCTTACAATAACTTGACCACGAAAATCTTTTGCTTGCAATCTAATATTTGCCATGTCATCTTTTTCATATCGAGTAAGACTAAATAGGTACCCATAGACAAAAGTGCCAACCAAACCATTTAAAAACTTATCCTGCAATCTAAGAACAGTTTTAGCAATCAAATCGTAATGCTCATGATATTCTTCTTCTCCTAACTGTTCCATTTGATAAGTGGGAGTGCCTTCACTACTTTTGCAGCTAGTAACCACAGGATACCAAAGATTATTTTTCTCAATAAAATCAATAGTTTTTTGAACATCCTCCATAGTTTCATACGGGTGAGAAGTAACAAAAATGCTACGCATTGGTTTATGAGAAAGTCTATCTAAAAGCATCTGAAGCTCGCTGACCGTAGCACCTGTATTCATCACATTTAGCACAGAGTCGCTACCACTTTGCATAGGTAATTCTACTAAGATAATCTTATCGTTTGTAGCAATTTCCTCTATAAGCTCCTCATACATACAGCTAGCCGTTAAGCTATATAACTCTATAAACTTAACAGTTGGTATTTTAGAGAGTGCTTGAATAAGCAAATGAAGTTTTGGCTTTCTGTCTCCAAAGTCTATACCATAATTACAGATATTAAGTGCACCTAGGCTAATGACAAATACAGAAGTAGTAGATGTAATTTCAGTAGCAAGTCTACATACCTCATCAAATTGCATGCTTTTTACAGGTTTTCTCAAGTAGTGTTGCTTGCAAAAGCTGCACCAGCCATTTTTCTTTGCACAACCATTACAGATGTCAATAAAAAAACGAAACTCATCATCTTCAATATAGTAATGGTCAGAACATTTGAAGTTTAGAATGTCTAAAATCTCTTGAAGAAAGTTTTGACTGCCGACTGCGTAATCCACAAAACCAAGTGATAAGAAAAAATCTTTGCCAATTGCGTCAACTGCACAGCCACAGATGATAAGAGTAGCCCCTTCCTTTTTCAGTTTAGATAAATACAGAAGTTCTGAGGGAATGTTTTTTACACAGCCATGCTGTGTAACTGCACAGAAGTAGTCGATGATTACATCTGCTTTATGAGGCATAGAGGTAAGAATATATGCGTGTTCTACACTTTTGAAAATTCGCCGAAAGGTTTCTTTGTGACTACCACAGCCACTGTTTAGAAAACAAATCTTTTTCATAATGAACTCTCCTTTATAATTAATCTTTCAAAGTACTAATGCAATATTATGCATTTGAGGATTATAGTATATCACATTATGTGAAATTAAGCAACCAAGGTTTCAATAAAATAGAAGAATTCTTAATAAATTTCAATGGTAGTATGGGAAAAAAAATGTAAAAATATGATATTATTGTTGTAGATTTAGATTATGTAAGTTATGATATTTTTTATTAAAAATTTATCTAATAGTGATACAGATGTAATATTACTTGATGCTACATTCGATTATGAATGTTTAAAAAGTTATTGTAAAATAGCTACTTCAAGTAAAATATTTATTGCTAATAATGAAGAATGGTCAAATGAATGGCAAGATTTAATAAAGAAGATTAAAAAATAGGATATTCTCTATTAAATTTTTTAATGTCTAAATTTTCAATATTGCTTTTGTTTGATGTTAGAATAACTACTTCCACATTGATTTTCTTTTTAGCTAACATTTTCAAAACACTGTCATCAATCACTTGTCCATTTTCCTGTCTTTAAATAAGCATTGCTATCTTTCATAACTGTTGCAATTCCTCTACTTGAATTACCTTGCTTACATAGTTCAAATATTTCTTTAACGACTTGTGCTTCAATAGGTTCTACTTGTAAATGACCTGTTTCACTATTTCTAATATAGCCATAGGGGGCTTTAATAGGGTGGATATGCTCTAAAGCCATTTCTTCCATAGCTCTTTTTGTTCTTGCTCCAATTTCTTTTCTTTCTC